>CALXKM010000043.1 GCA_944388865.1 uncultured Duodenibacillus sp.
TCTAGCTGTCAACCGGATTCGGCTTTCCTCAAAGGATCTGTTGAGTGAATCAGGCGAGAGACAATCTGCTTGTCAACTCAATCAGTCAATCAGTGTAAAAACTGTCAACCTTTTTCAGGCAACGTCAATGACTAAGCTCAAATATGAACATTTTGGGATTACAATCCCAAAAAAGTTAAACAATTTGGGATTACATTGCCGAAATGCTCAAATTTCCCTATATAACGAGGCAACTGGAAACGCAGTTGTCAATGCCAAGGTCGTCAGGTCGTGCAGAAATCATTCTCGGACCAAGACAGGTAGGAAAAACGACGCTTCTCAACAATTTGGTGAAAGGCAATCGTCATTTGGTTCTTACGGGCGAAGATGATGACGATCTGGCCGTGCTTGCCGACCCAAAGTCGTACCTGAAGCTGCTCGATGACTTTGGCTGCATCGTTATTGATGAAGCGCAGTTCGTGCCGGGAATCGGCCGCGTCATCAAGCGCATGGTCGATTCGGGGCATGCCGAGAGCCGCATATTTGTGACGGGGTCCAGCTCGCTGGAACTCGCTGGCGGAATGAAGGAATCGGCTGCAGGGCGATTTAACGCTTATAACCTTTGGCCGTTTTCTTTAGCTGAACTTGCCGCGCACACTTCCTGGATTGAAGTTAAGCGCCAGATGCACGAGCGCATGATTTACGGCTGCTCTCCGGCCGTCATCAACGAGCCGCAGCATGCTCAGCAATATCTCCTCGACTTTGCCGATGCTGTTCTTTACAAAGACCTTTTCAAGCTGGCGGAAATGCGCAAACCTACTGAACTTGTGAAGCTTGTCAAGTATTTGGCCTATAACGTTGGTTCGGAGGTAAAGTATGGCACCTTATCAAGCGAACTCGGCATTCAAAATAAAACCATTGAGCGCTACGTTGACTTGCTCGAATCCTGCTTCATCATCAAGGTCGTCTCTTCGCTTTCGCGCAACCCGCAATCGGAAATCAAGCTCGGCAAAAAGATCTACTTTTACGACAACGGCATTCGCAATGCGCTCATCCGGGATTTTTCTCCTCTGCCAGCAAGAGGCGATGTGGGCGCGCTTTGGGAGAATCTATTTTTTACTGAGCGCTTGAAGCATCACGCATTTCGCAACGACGGCGCAGAGATTTATTTCTGGAGAACACGCGCAAAGCACGAAGTTGATTTTCTGGAAGTCGTGAACGGCCAAGTCCGAGCCTTCGAATGCAAGTGGAGCGCCAAATCAAAAACGACGTCAATCAGGGCTTTCGAACGAGCCTATCCGGATACGCAAGTCACCATCGCAACGCCGGACAATATTGACGAAATTGAGTCCGAGTACGGAGCTTAAGCAACCGTTCTGAAGAAGATGCAGATAAAAAGCTGGCGCATTGCCGGCAGCAAGGAGGGGCTATGAATAAAGAAACGATCGAAATCCACATCGACAAGGCTCTTCGGTCCGAAGCACAAGCCGTTTGCGAACGTCTGGGCATGGATCTCTCAACGGTCATCCGTCTTTTTCTCAAAGAGCTTGTCGCACAAAAAAAGATGCCGCTTCAACCTAAGGCAGATATGTTTGAGTCTGCCGCAAACATGCAGCACCTCAAGAGCCTGCACGATGACTACGTCGCAGGCCGCAACATTGTCCTTCGCGATTTGATTGACGAACCCAAAAGCGGCGTGCACGAGCGCACATTGGGCGATGCTTTCAGAGAATCGAGCAAAGAGGTTGCCGATATCGAATTGAAAATTCATCGCGAAGGCGCTTCATAGAAAACGGCAAGAGATCCTCGTCGGCGGACGCAGCTTTCAAACCCAGCCGCAAATTCAGCTTGAGCCATTTGCAGAGATCTCGTTTCTAATCATGTTTCTATAGTCTGCCGTCGATGCTCATATGCAAGCCGCATCAACGCCAAAGTACTCGTACCAATGCGTCCATTCAGCCTTCGAGCAAGCCGGATCAAACTGCAGATACCAGTCGACGAACTCCTTGATCCAGGGCTTTTCGAGATTCTTCGGCTTGACGATAAGCGATTTTCTCCACGGCTGACGATGCCAGCCGTTTAGAACCGGAACGAGCTTGTGCTCAAGAAGAAGTTCGCGCACCGAACCAAGCGCTAGATCAAAGCAAATGCCGTAGCCTTGAACCGCTGCCAGAAGCGTCGGGTGGTAGCTGGCAACAACGCGTTTGACGTCAGCGGGGCAGGCGCTCTCAGCTTCGCCTGCCTCAGCATTTAAGCTCGAATTTGAAGCATTTTCGGAGTCTTCGGCATTCAAACGACGCATGCTTTTGAGGCAAAACACTTCGTTTGCACGAAAAAGCTTGTCGCACAGCGCGATGTGATTTCTTCGGGCCAAAAGAAGCGTATGACCTCGGAGGTCTTCCGGCTCATGCGGCACGCCGCAGCGGGCAAGATACTTGGGACTGGCCAAAGGCAAATTTGCGCAAACGCCAAGAGGAAAAACGGCCAATTCCGGGTGCTTGACCGGATAGGAGACGGCGGCAGCCTGCACCTCGTCTCGAAGCACGGCCAGATGATCCTTGTCAACCACGACCTCAAGCTGCAGATCCGGGTGCGCGGCTTGATAGTTGTTGAAAGCCTGCATTTTTTTGCTGTTGAGAGACCCGTGGCTCAATGAAAATCGAAGCAGCGCGTGCTTTTCATTGCCGAGGCTTCCGACAGCCGTAAGAAAACCTTCCTGCGCTGCAACCACATCTCGAATTTTCGGCAGCAGCTGCAGCGATTGCGCAGATAACCGCATGGGGCGAACGGTGCGGTCGACAAGCGGCAAGCCAAGACCCTGCTCAAGCCTTGATATCGCCTTGGAGGCTGCAGGCAACTCCATGCCCGCGTTTTGAGCTGCCGCCGTCAAAGACAATCCGCGGCTCATGAGTTCAATCATTTTCCAGACATGGTGGCTGCTGAAAATGTGCTGCTTCATGCGGTATTCCTCAAGACTCCATCATGGGTTTGTGCATCTTGCCATGATGGCAACTTTTCTTTCCTTTTGCACTCTGACAATCCCTAAAAAAACGCCATAGACTCATTAAAAGGCATATCCATTTTGCAGGCGCTGCGGCTTTCGCCGGCGTTGTCTGCAGCTTTTGGGGAGAAACACCATGACGATCAACAGAAGAAATTTCATCATTGCTTCGGCTGGCTCAGCGGCTTTGTTTGCGGCAAGCGCACCGGTTTGCGCCGCTTCCAAGAAGGTGTCCTGGGATCGAACGACGGATGTGCTCATTTTTGGTGCCGGCCAGGCGGGCCTGTGCGCTGCCATTGCGGCTAGAGAAAGCAAGGCCGAGGTCATCCTTTTTGAAAAAGGCGCGTTTTGCGGCGGCCATACCGGCATGAGCGGCAGCGGCTACTACATCGGCGGCACCGAGATTCAAAAGAAGGCCGGCATTGACGACTCGGTCGAGATCAACTGGAAGGACTCAGTTGACCGCGGCGTTAAGACTTATCGCTTCATTAAGCGCGACACCGCAGTCGTTCGCCGCGTCTACGACGAAGGCGTGGCCGGCATGGCCTGGCTTGAAAAGCACGGCGTGAAGTTCATGCCCAAGCCCGTGCAGGGCATCGGCAACCGCCGCCGCGTGCATTATGTTGCCCCGGGCTACAAGAAGGGCTCTCCGGTTCTGATTGATACGCTTCTTAAAGAAGCGCAAAAACTCGGAGCCAAGGTGGAAACCGAAATGCAGCTTGCTTCTTTGATCACCGAGACGGGCGAACCCACGCTCGGCGTGCGCGTTGTCGGCGCAAAGGTCAAGGCTGCCGACGGCAAGACCATCAATGTGCGCGCAAGAAAAGGCGTCATTCTTGCCACCGGGGGCTTTGCCAACAGCCCGCAGCTTGTCAAGCGATTTCATCCGTATCTCGCAGGTCTCCCGTCTCTGGGATCCAAACTCAATACGGGCGACGGCATCGTTGCCGCCACCGATATCGGAGCCAACATGATCATTGAGACCAACGGCTTTGGCATGAACATGCTCTTTGTCGGGACGCACAAAGGTCAGTCCATGGGGCTTCCGATGACCGAAGCGCCGCTCATTGTCGTCAGCAAAGCGGGCGAGCGCTTCGAAGACGAAAGCAAAGGCTACCTTGCGGCCTGCCACAAGATGACCGAAAAAGGCATCAAGCTTGCCGATTGGATTTTTGATGAAAAGACCTATCAGAAATTCCGCGAAGGGTGCTTAAAGCCTATGTTTGAAACCGAAGTCGTCAACAAGTATGACTCAATCGATGCGCTTGCCAAGGGCGAGGGCATTGATGCGCAAAAGCTCAAGAAAACCATTGAGCGCTACAACAGCGATGTGGCCAAAGGCAAAGACAGCGTGCTGGGGCGCTCAAAGCTTTTGCAAACAATCGATAAGCCGCCCTTTTACGCCTTTGAATGCGGCCCGAAGATCTACACGTCTTATTCAGGCATTGAAATCAACCGCGAGGCGCAGGTCATGGATACGCGCGGCAAGCCCGTCGCAGGCCTTTATGCCGCAGGCGACGTCACCGGACACCTTGCCTACCAGTGCAACCTCGGAGGAGGCGGCATCAGCGGCATTTCCATGGCGACCGTCTACGGCAGAATCGCCGGCACGAATGCGGCTAAAAACAAATCCGTTTGATGACCGTAGGAGACTTTTATGAAAGAAAAGAAATTCAGCATTTTGTGCTGCGCGCTCGCAGCAGCCTTTGCCGCCGCATCGGCTCATGCGGGGGCTTCTGACGTACAGTGCGAAACGGTCATCGTTGGGGCCGGAGGCGCTGGCATGCGTACGGCCATTGCTCTAAAGGAAGCCGGCCGCGACGTGATCTTGGTTGAAAAGCTTGCTTTTGCCGGGGGCGCAACCAATTTGGCCGCAACCTACATGACGGTTGTTGGAACCAAAGAGCAGGCGGCCGCAGGCAAAGTTCTCTCGCTTGATGACTACGTCGCGCGGCAGAAAAAAATCAATCCCAACATGAACGAAAAACGCATTCGCGAGGTGCGCGGCGCTTCTCAGGAGACGCTCGATTGGATCAACGCTCTGGGCGCAAACATTACGCGGGCCATCAGCGACTACCAAGTCGGCACGGCCGACGGGCGTTCGTTGGGATCAACCATCGTCAAGGCTATGAAAAGTAAGCTCGATGCCGTGGGCGTCGTGCCGCGGTATGAAACAAGAGCCGTAGCGCTTTTGGGCGACAAGACGCGCGTCACGGGCATCGTCGTCAAAGACAAAACAGGCGAATACAAAATTTCAGCTAAAAACGTGGTGCTTGCAACGGGCGGCTATGCAGCCGGCCAGGAAGCCATCGGCAAATATGCCCCGCAGTGGAAGGGACTGCCCTCGACATCATCTCCGGGCGCAACGGGAGACGCCATTGCCATGGTTGAGCCTTTCGGCGCATCTTTGAAGTTCATGGACGTTGTGCGCATGAACCCGTCGGTGTATTCAGCCAACGGCAGAAACCTGAGCCTATCGGCTGCTCGAGCTGAGGGCGGCATCATGGTCAACAGCGACGGCAAGCGTTTCTGCAACGACTACTACACGGACTACACGCAGCTTTCTCGCTGGATGATGGAGCAAAAGGGCAGCATTGCCTTTATTGTCATTGACGATAAAGCCATGCAGAAGTCTAAGCGCCTGCAGGGCTTTAAAAAGCAGGGCGTGTTGCTGCAGTCCGATACGATCGAAGGGCTCGCCGAAAAAATGGGCGTACCTGCAGCCAACCTGAAGGAAACGCTTGTGACGTACGGCGGTTATGTCAGAGATGGCGTCGACAAGCAGTTCGGACGCAAGCACAACATGTCGATTGACTTTACGACGCCGCCCTTTTACGCCGCGCAAACCCATCCTGGCATCCAGGTGACGTTGGGCGGCATTGAGGTCAACGATGACATGCAGGTGCTCAATAAGCAAGGCAAGGTCATCGAAGGACTGTACGCCGTGGGCGAAGTCGCTCACGACGGATTGTTCGGCACAGGGCCGACGGCGATCAACATCTACTACGGCAAAAAGGTTGCTGACCATATTCTGAAAACAACACGTTGATTGTCGCTGACTTCAGAGACAAAGAGTTCAGTTGAAGAGGCTGCATAAGTTCTGATTGGGATTGCAGCCTCTTTTTCTTTCCTTCAAGACCGTTGATGCGTCACGTCAGGTGATTTTATGTTGCGAGAGGGAGCAAGACCTCCGTGTTCTTAGCTTCAGATCAACCGCATTTTGTTGGAGTAATAAAGGTTGAAAAGTGGTTGCCGCACCAATGTCAATGGTCGTGTAGACAGCAGGGGAGTGCTGTTTGGTGGCAGGTTTGCACCAATTTTGTCAAGCGCAACCAGACTTGGAACTTCTTAATCCAAACGACAATCTGCATAAGCTTCAACTTCCTTGCTGGGTTGAATCGTTTCGTTTGAATTGACGAGGATGCGGTGACTCTTTCGGTCGGAAGGCGATTGCAGTCTCGTCCCTAATTTTGACAATATGGTTGAAGACGATATTCGAAGTGTTGACTTAGGATGCGCAAAAATATTTTCTTTTAGCTCAAGGCTTGATGTACTTGTTGCTGAATGTTGAGAAGCTTCAAGTTCATTGACTGCAACAAACTAAAAACAAGCTGTAAGGTAATTAACGAAGATTTTGCAAAAGTTCACTTTCATGGTGATTTGTGTTTGGTGACCCCCGCTGAGAAATCCTAATTGTGGGGGGGGGGTTCTGATGTAACAATGAAACGGTCGCTTTGGGAGTGAACTTGAAATGACATATAAGAAAAGAAGTGCAGCTCGGATATTAACACGTACGTCAATTGCTCTGATAGTAGCTTCTCTGCTTTCAGTCGCCGCTGAGCGGAGTGAAGCTATGGATCGTGATGTAATTTGGATTCAGAATGATACTCCAGATTTGCATGTTGAAGACGACGTTTTAAACCTTGGAGCAGGACTAAACGGGAAATATTATCCTATCTTTTATTCGTCTGATGAGCTTTTCTCAATTATCTTTGATAATCAACCCGGAACTGTATTCATAACAAAATCGTATTGGAATGAAAGTGCGATAAATGGCTATGATACAACTTCTCTAAATCTCCGTATCGTCAATGGCTCTTTACACATTGATATGTCTGGACAGACTCTAGAATCGCAAGGGGTTATCACAATGAATTGGGGTAGCTCTCTTGAGGTTGACGGGGATTTGACTATTCAATACAAAGTGACATCAGATTCTTTTAGCTATGAATACCCTTATGCAGCTCTAATGGCCGCAGGAGCAAAAGTAAATGTCAAGGGGGACACATTTGTAAGTCTTACAAGAAATAAGATCAGCGAAGGTTATCAGAGTCTTTGCGGATTGATGTTTGCATACAAAAATGCTAGTGGAGATATTTCGAGATCTATCGAATGGAATTTCGGCAATCAAGGAAATTCTGGATATCTCAGAATACAAGGAGTAGAAGCGCTGACATCTAATGGCAAAGCGATATCAACAGGAATAGATGCTAGTGATCCACTTTATTTGGGTATAGATGGCAGCCTTTTGCACGGGGTCATTAATGTAAATCAATCTGCTGAGATACGTAATATCCAAGCTTATACAGGTTCAAGTTCGTCTTTTGCCAGTGCCTATGGTATTAATACGGCATATACGACAATGCATTTTTACGGTGCAACTATTATTGAAAACATCCACGCAGCCAGTGCCTATGACGCATATGCCATTGGTGCCGAGGTTGTAGGTGCTGATGTTACTTTTCACGATTCTCTAACGATTCAAAACATTTCCGCTTGGGCTGATGATGCCGTAAATTTCGATCCAGCCTGGACGCATTGTCCTTCTGGAACCTGCGGGTCAAAACAGACTGCAGCATACGCAATCGGTTCTTATGCCAAAGCCAATGTACAGATAAATCCTGATGCTAAGAAAGACGCTGTGGTCAAGATCGAAAACGATTTGACCGCTGGTGACGGCGGAAAGATCACTGCAAATTTCACCAATGCGCAGTCACACTTTTACGGAAGCGTTGTGACTACGCCTTTGGTAGACAATCTCGGCAGCATTAAGTTGTCGTTTGACGATGGAGCCAATTGGCGACTATCCCAGTCCAACACGCACCCCGTAGATCTGACGCTCGCCAACAACGCCGCCGTATACCTCAACCAAACCTCTGACGGCAGCACCAAAGAGCTCACGAAAGATAACGCAAACACGCTGACGCTCTCCTCCCTTGAAGGCAGCAACGCTACCTTCCATCTGTCCACCGCCGTCAATGAACCTTATGGCGACAGCATTCACATCGCTTCCGGCTCAGGAAGCTTCGGCTTGATGGTGCAAGGAACCGGTGAAGAACCCACAGAAGCTGCCTTAAACCGCGCATTGGTTAGAGACGAAGAAGGAAACATCGGGTTTTCGCTCGCCAACGCCGGCGGCGTTGTTGATCTCGGCAACTACGTCTACGGCTTGGCAAGCCGTACGGCAAATCAATCCAAAGAGTGGTATTTGACCAATCAAACAACTGACAACCCCGATATTGAAGATCCGGATCAGCCCGATGTTCCTGTTGACCCTGATGAGCCGGGCGGAGAAACAGAAGGAGAGGGCGGACATTCTGTTTTGTCGCCGTCAGCGACGGCTGTTCTTGCACTTGCCGGCAGCGGCGCACAGACTTCGCAGTTTCTCTACGGGCTCTCAGACATCAGAAAGCGCATGGGCGACGTCAGACAAAAAGCTGCCGCTGGTCTCTACGCCATGGCGCGCGGCGGCAAAAACCGCATCAGCGGCTTTGCTTCGACATCCTTCAAAGATGAATACGGGGCCTTGAGCATCGGCTTTGACAGAGAGTTTGCCTCAAACTGGATTGCCGGCGCTGTGTTTGAAGCCATTGAAGGCGATCAGACCGTCAGGAGCAACGGCTATAAAGCCGAAGGCGAGAGTTCAACTCAGGCACTCAAAGGCTATCTTTCCTGGTTCGGCGAGAAGGGGTCGTACGCCGATGTCGTATTTGGCGTGTCGTACTTTGATCAGGACATCAGCACAAAGATGCTCGACGGCACAGGCGTATCGGGCGGCTTCAGCGGCTGGGGATGGGGTGCTTCCATTGAAGCCGGGCACCAGTTTTTGATGGATTCTGATCCGACTTGGTTCATTGAGCCGCAGGTGCAGCTCTCATACTTTCGCGTGCAGGGCGACAGTTTTGCTCTGACAAACGCAATGCGCGTAGATCAAGACGATGCCGACAGCCTCACAGGACGACTGGGCCTTGTCGTGGGAAGAACCATCCTGACGGACTCCGGCAGCGGCTGGCAGTTTTCCGTCAAAGGCGGCCTTTCTCATGAATTTCTTGATGAGGCCGACATTCATGTCAACGGCGAGCGCTTCACAGGATCGACGCTTGGCACGCGAGGCTACTACGGCGTTGCCTTTGATTGGTACGCCAGTGATGCCGTTCGCGTGTTCGGGCAAATCGAACGCGAAGAGGGCGCGCACTACACAAGCGAAATCAATGCCCGCATCGGCGTGAAATACTGCTTCTAGAGGGAATCGACAAGATGCTTTCCTCGTCCGGATGGTCAGGATTTCGGACGAGGAAAGCTGCATTTGCATCTACGAAAGCCCCAGCACAAAGGAAGGGGCTTGGGAACCGGAGTACAGCAAAATCTGGACTTCCAGCAGAGAAGTTATCGGCAAAGACTTCACCAGTCAATTGGCTCTTAACCTCTGAAATTGAGCAAAGAGGCCAACCCCCATTTTTTTACGCATATCCACAGCAAATTTCGTCGACGCTCTTGGCGAGGTCTTCAAGCGACAGCCCTCTAAAGACAATCTCATTGTCTTTGAGCTCTGCGTGTCGATCAAGGAACGCATGGGCTTTAAGGCGCAGCTTCCCAATGTTGATCTTCTTGGGATTTCGCTTGATTTCAAAAAAGTACAAAGATTTTGCATCCTGAGCGATGAGGTCGATCTCGTTTTCGCCTTTTCTGTCCCACCAGCTGCCGACCAGAGAAAAACGACTTGAAGCTTTTAATTTCTCAAGAAAGCATTGTTCGAGAGCGCGGCCGGAGAAGGTTTCATATCGAGCAAGAAAGTCCTCTCTTGCTGCTTTGAAGTTGCCTCGCTCCAACAGGCTCTGATTGCCCTGAACAAAGCTAAACCAAAACATCAGATAACGGTCGGTCATCTTGTAGCGGACCTTGCGGTAATTGGGCTCGAGCAGGGGAGAGTTTTTCGAAATCATCTCAAATTGACTTTCAAGTCTAGAAAGCGCTCCGCTGATTTGCGTTGGACCGACTAAGTTCTGAAGTTCGTCTCGCTTAGTAATGCCCGAAGCAATCGCCTGCAGAATCGTTCGGTTGACGTTTGCATCAGCTCGAAACTCATTGGCTAGCAAAATGTCCCCGTCCGAAATAAAAATTGATCCCGGCGCAAAGGCGGCGTCTGCCATACTCTGAAGACTGAATGCGCTTCGCTCCATCAGGTCCTCAACAAACCACGCCACGCCTCCGGTTAAGGCATAGAGCGCAAGGAGCTCTTCTGCGCCGCTCTCGGCACTGTAGTCTTTGAGGATTTCCTGCAGCACGTCGATGCCAAAGGGACGAACATGAATAAAGCGATCGACTCTGCCGTAAAGCGGTTCGCTGTAAGTCTGAAAAATGTTTCTCATGGCAGATGCAGCAGATCCGCTCAGGATTAAGAAAAGCTGAGAGTTCTTCTTTTGCATGTCCCAGAATTTCTGCACCTCCGACCAGAACGAAGGCTCAATGGCGTTGATGTCCTGGCACTCGTCAATGGCGATGTTGATTCGTCGGTCTTTACCTAGAAAAAGAAGATAGTCGACAACTTGCGAAAGCCTCTCGCAGTGCGGAGCAAAGGTGATTCCTAGTTCGGTTTTGATGGCTCGCAGCCAGTCTTCAATGAGCTGCTTTTGTGAGACTCTTGCACAAAAGAGGTAGATGAAGGGGACGTCGGAATTTTGCGCAGCGTGCAGGATAAGTTCAGTCTTTCCAACTCTTCTTCGTCCGGTAATGACGGCAAGACGAGAGCGGGCATTGGCTTTAACCAAACTCATTTCCTCGGCCAGAGCCTGAAGTTCTTCTTTTCGGTCGTAGTATCGTTTCATGACATTAGCGTTTTGAGTGTCGCGAAAAAGGTTATGCTGATTTTATCAAATAGTGTTCGCGTCACGAACGTTCGAATTGCGAACGTTCGCTAAAAGAATATTGTCTACTGGCATGAATCTTGAGACTTTTCGTGCACGCCTAACAGCCAGAGCTTTAAGATGCGGACAAAGCGGCAAGGAGCAAACAGCACCTGCACAAAATGCCGCGGGCAGGTAGAAGCAATGCTTCCAGAAGCTCGTGGGCCTCTCTGTATAATGCTTGCTCGTTGTGGATTCAACGGACGATACTTTGCGTCCATTATTTTTTTCAAAAACAACCAAAAAACCATACCCAAAATGGCATTCAAAAAATTTGTCACGATTGCCTGCGCTGCAGTTGCGATGTTGGGCAGCGTCTGTCAAGAAACTTTTGCACGCGATGCTTTGCGCGTCGGCCTTGAGCCCACATTTGCTCCCTTTGAATTCATGAATACCGAGACAAGGGAATTCGTCGGCTACGATATCGATTTGATTCGCGCGGTGGCCGATAAGGCAGGCTACGACATT
Organism: uncultured Duodenibacillus sp.; assembly: GCA_944388865.1. Lineage (GTDB taxonomy): Bacteria > Pseudomonadota > Gammaproteobacteria > Burkholderiales > Burkholderiaceae_F > Duodenibacillus. The sequence goes on from CALXKM010000043.1 coordinate 11,632, forward strand.
GAAGTCGTCAACATGGGGTTTGACGCTTTGATTCCAGCGCTTTCCACCGGCATTGTTGATGTTGTTGCTTCGGGACTGTCCATCACTGAGGAGCGCGCAAAGCGCGTGGACTTCACCGAACCCTACTACACGGCCGGACTCTCAATGCTCGTCAAAAAGGAAAATGCCGGGAAGTATCCTGACTTTAAGTCGCTTGCCAACCAGCCGATTGCAGTGCAGATCGGCACCACTGGTGCAGAAAAAGCCAAGTCGATTCCGGGTGCGAAGGTAACGAGCTTTAATGGAACAAGCGAAGCCTTCATGGCGCTTTCCGTTGGAAGCGTTGCCGCTGTTGTCCATGATCGACCTGTTCTTGCATACTTCTTGAAGACCCAGCCGCGTGCTGCCAAAGGCCTGCAGCTGCAGCCTGTCGTTGAAGACGCTCAGCAGTACGGCTTTGCCGTCAAAAAGGGCAACAAAGAACTGCTCGACAAGCTCAACAAGGGTTTTGAAGCCGTTCGCAAGGCTGGTGAAGACAAGAGAATTTACGACAAGTGGTTTGCGCAGTAAAGTGATCTGCTTCAAGCCGGGGAACAATCTCCGGCTTTTTCGCACTTGCGGCTTGCATGCTGCTAGCTCTCATGAGCTCAGCTGCTGATGTTGCCGGAGAGTTCGTTCGCCAAATTTTTGCAAAAAATTTTCTCAGGCATCAAACTCACCGGCGAGGTAAAGCTTTTCTAGATTGTTTCCTGCTCTGATTTCTCGCTGCGTGCGATCGGCAAATGACTTAATGGAAGAATTGCCAATTTCAAAACAACAATCAGCTCGAGTGAATCGGTGATCAAGAAGATTGGTATTGTGAGTAGTAACAACAACCTGCTGCTTGAGTTTTTTCAATAACACAAAAACATCCTCGGCTGTTTTTGAATGATAGAAAGCATCAAAGTCATCAATAAAGACAAAGCTGGCAGACTTAAAAAAGTTTTTCCAATAATACAAAACGGCGAGAGCTGATGTGCCGCTTGAAGCTATGTCAAAGAAGGGGAGATTCTTGGCATGCTTGCAGTAGATGGCTGCGGAACCGTCGGGATTCGTTAGAGCTTCAAGTTCTTCGCAAACGCCGAATTTATTGAGAAATTTCTCTAAATCTTTGACAAGATTATTGTCGATAATATACCGGTCGATTGCTTCTGGATGCGAAAAAAATCCGATGAAATTATTTCCATTGTCGGCTCTTCTGAACCAAACCATCTTGTTGACGAAATCCATCAGCCGAGAAATAGGAGAACTCTTCTTCAAGTTGCTGTTGTTTGCTGCATAGCGCAGGTATGAAGATTGGTCGTTGTAAACATTGTTGAGCTTGTCAAGCCCCCATTGCTGCAAATTCGAAAAATCTGATCGCTTGGCTTGCAAGTCCCACATGAATACCAGCTTGCCGTTGATGCTCAGCAACTCAGCAGTGATTTTGGTGCTCGATGTCTTCTTATATTCGTATAGAACCACATCCTCACCGAATTTGAATTTGTAGGAAAACTGAGCAGGTTCGTTGGGATTGTCTGCGTTGAGGTAGTAGCGATAGGCCTGCGGAATGCTTACTTTGTCAAATAGGTGCTGCACGATGTCAAACAGTGCAACCCCTAAGTTGCTTTTGCCTGAAGCGTTGGCGCCATAGATGAGAAGTGTTTTCAAGGCATCTTGCTCTTTCGTTAGGCAATCTCGATTGAACGCAGGCTCTTCAGGAATAATGGGGAAAAGCAAGGGTTTCCCTGATCCCGTTCCAAACAAGTTCCCAACCACGCTTTGCAAGCTGTTGTTTATGGCGAATGCCTGGGAAAGCTCCCATCAATTTCAGAGTGAAATATTCGAAGTCTCTGAAGCCGTAGGCGATTCTCTTGATTACCTTGGCCGTGTTGTTCGCGCCTTCGAGGATGTTGGTTCCAAACCTCACCACGCAGGCCGCAGCAATACCCTCGGCACGCCGACGCAGCATCCTGCCGAATTTGCGGACCTCGTCAAAGCCATGCTCGTCGGCAATTGCCTCGCACAGTTCAATGCACTCGTTGAGCAAACTCAATGCGCTCTGCTCGCAGCAAGCCGTCCAGACCGTCTTAAGCTTGGCGGTGACGGCGTAGAGGTCGGCAAACAGTTGGTTGTTTTCGCGCAGCTGTCGTAATCGTTCTTGCCTTCCCGGAGAAAGCAACTCCGGATCCGTGATGACCAGCCATTCGGCATTCTTTACGCACTCAACGGCGACGGCCCTTGCCTTCTTGTTTTGGGGCAGCTTGCGTTCCTTGGCTGGAAGATTGCGGTACGCCATGAGTGCCCTTTTGATGGAAAACACCTTCGCGGCTGCCAACACCTGCTTGTTGAGCTGCTGCATCACGTGAAAGCGGTCGTAGGCAATCTTGGCGTGCGGCAGATTTTCTTTGATGAGCTTTGGGTAGGCGGCATTCATGTCCACCGAAACCGACTCAATTTGTTTATCGATGCCGAGCTCTTTGAGGTGATCAAAGAACGGCTGCAAATCGACCTGCCGTTTGCCTTCAACAACATGAATGACGGCTCGCTCATCAAGATCCATCACGACCGTCGCGTATTTGTGCCCCTTGTGAATACTGATCTCATCAATGGCTAGGCGCCGAATACGGGACAGATCCTTTTGCCCGCCATGAGCAAGCTGCAGCGCGGCTTTGTCGAGATCTTTGATCAGGGCCCAGTCGAGACCCGTGATGCGCGAAACGTCCTCAATGCTGATTCGGTGCCTCAGAAGCTTTTGAACAAAAGCCCCCAACTGCTTGGTGACCAGGTGACCTGGCAGAACCCATTGCGGACGATCTTCGGTCTTGGAACAGCCGCAACGGCAGCGCATCCTTCTGGAGGGCACCACTACCTTGATGTGACTGCCGGCGGCAATATCCCAGTCGTTGATGAAGAGTTTGCGATCTTTATCCTTCCAGCGATTGCAGTAGGCACCGCAACGAGGACACACCACGCCGTTGAGCAATGGCTCAAGCTCAAGCACGCTCAGTGATTTTGTTTCTTCATTGCACTGATATGAAACCAGCCTGTAGCCGGGATAGCGATTGTTGAAGTAGGCATTAGTAGCGTCTGGGGTTTTGAGATTTGAGCTGTTAGAAGGTACACTGACGGCCACGGCATCCTCTCTTGGTTTGTATTGTTTGCTATCTCAAATCTAGCAGGGGGATGCCGTTTTTGTTTGGCTGCATGACCGCAGAAGTTGCAGAAGGCTGCTGAGGCAGACTTATCCACAGCCTCGGCCGCTCAGGCTACTTACTGGGCTGTAGGCCGAGGCTGTGGGTAAGTCGTGCATGGGGACGAGAACAATAACGGGCGCCGTTTATTGCTTTGGCGCCCGTTTTAAAAGTGGGGATGGGTTAACCATGAAGTTTCCCCATTTTTCCTGATGAACCTGAACGCATAATCTCTAACACGTTCAAAATCAAGTTCCAGTTCCTTGAACTGTTTGAAATTTTTGACTAGTAAACGAAGCAGCATATGAGAGTTCTTGTTCAATGAAGAGGGCACCATCCGTAAAAATTTTACGGCAATTGCAAGCTTGCGCAAGCCTTGCTGGTCCATGTCTGAGGCTTCAATGCCGCAGATAAACTTTCAATCAGTTTGAATGCGGCCTTCAAGAGAACGTCTTTCGAGCCTTTGCCGCAAACAGCGTATAGTCCCACCAAAGGACAGTACTTTTTTGGTTGGCGCCATGCAGAAATTTTTCGTTTATCTGCTCTCCATCGGACACCTAAGCGTAGATCTCGCGCCGGGGGCGCTGCCTGCGATCCTGCCTTTTCTTGTGCTCTACAACGGGCTTTCCTATACCGAAGTCGCAGGACTCATGTTTGCCTCTTCGTGCCTGTCTTCGATCGTGCAGCCCGTTTTCGGCTTTTGGGCCGACAAAAGCTCCAAAACCTGGTTCATGGCTCTTGGCATCTTGATGAGCGGCCTGGGGCTCGGCCTTTCGGGATTGGCCTCAAACTACTGGCTCATCTTTTTGTCGATTACGGTCATGGGGATCGGGAGCTCCATCTTTCACCCGGTGGCCGCGCAAACCGTCAACCGCATCAGCGAACACAAAGCCACCGGCATGGGCATCTTTTCGGTGGGCGGAAATTTAGGATTCGGCATTGCGCCATTGATTGCAGCCGCAGCGCTGACGGCTTGGCAGACGACTGGCACTGCCCTTTTTGCCGTCTGGGGCGTATTGATGGCCGCATTGATGCTTTGGGCTGTGCCAAAAATGACCGCCTCTGCCGGGCAAAAGCGCATGAGCCCTGCAAGCGCCCCAGTACCCGCAATGAAAGAAGTCGCCAAAAACGACTGGCCTGCGTTTGCGCGTTTGAGCATCGTCATTTTGTTTAGAAGCGTCGCGCAAACGAGCGCGCTAGCCTTTGTGCCTTTGTACTGCATCGGCAAGTTTGGGATTTCCGAAGCCTTTTCAAGCACGCTATTGACGTTTTTGTGTCTGTGCGGAGCCGTGATGACGGCAGCCGGCGGGTGGCTCACCGACCGCGTGGGACTTGTGCGCGCCTGCAAGCTTGGCTACATCTTGATGGCTCCTGCCTTTGCGCTCATTCTTGTCGTGCCGTCTATCTGGTGGGTGTATCCGCTGATGATTGTGTTGAGCTTCACGCTCAACGGCACCTATGCGGCATTTGTCGTGCTCGGGCAGTCGTATTTGGCTAAGAACGTTGGCTTTGCCTCTGGCGTCACGATGGGGCTTTCGTCGAGCTTGGGCGGGATGCTCACGCCTTTGCTGGGGCTTTTGGCCGACTCTTGCGGAATTGAGTGCGTGATGCTTGCGCTTGTCGCCATCGGGGCACTTTGCGCGGCAAGCTCCTTCTTTCTTACGGAGCCCGCAGGCAAAAATTAAGCCTACGGCTTCATAGAGAGCTTTTTTTGCTCAACTCTTTGCAAAATCTGAGCAAAAATTCTCCAATGTCCGCACGCAAAGCCTTCGAAATCCGTAGAATCTCGTGACGCGTCAAAAGGTCGGCGCTGCCCGGCAGAAGCCTTTAGCACCAGACATGCACGCTGCAGCTTCTGGTCAAACCAATCTGCGCATGAGCCCCTTTGCGAGCATCTCATCATTTTTTGGGCAGGCTTTATGCAATGCGCGCCATGCGCGGGCTTTGAACTTGCGACTCTTGAGTTTTTCCGCCTCCGCCCCCATATGACGACTGACGCTTGTCAACTTTTGACATTTACTTTTTTTCGCATCAGATACATACATGACTATTGAATCTGCCGTTCCCGCCGTGATCGTGGCGCCGCTGCTTCCCATCCGCGACCTCGTTGTCTTTCCCAAGATGGTGCTGCCGCTCTTTATCGGTCGCCCGAAAACGGTTCAGGCTGTCCAGCAGGCAATGGGCAGCGACCATAAAATCATTCTCGTCACGCAGCGAGACAGCAAAACCGATGATCCTTCCATGAAGGATCTCTACACGGTCGGCACCTATGCGACCGTGCTTCAGATGCTCAAACTCCCCGACGGCACGCTCAAGGTGCTCGTCGAAGCGCACCAGCGCGTGACCATCACCGATCTCGAAGACGGCCCTGCGGGGTACGCCGCCAAGGCTTTGCGGCTTGATTCTTCCGAAGGCGACCCAAAGGTCACAGAGGCCACGCGCCGCATGGTTCTCAAGCGCTTCAACGAATACGCTCGCGAGAGCAAAAAGCTCACCGAGGACGTGGTCAACTCTGTCAACACCGTGATCAAGCCCTCGGAGCTTGCCGACGCTGTTGCCTGCAACCTGACGCTTCCGATTGAGCGCAAGCAGCAGCTTTTGGAGCAAACGAGCATTCTGCAGCGCTTAAACGACATCCTCACGTTCCTTGCGGGCGAGATGGATATTCTTGCCGTTGAAAAACGCATTCAGGGGCGCGTGAAAAAGCAGATGGAGCAAAGCCAGCGCAACTACTACCTCAACGAGCAGATGAAGGCCATTCAAAAGGAGCTCGGAGGAGAGGATGCCGGCGCTGGAGACGACTTCAACGTCTATCGTGACCGCATTGCGGCCGCAGGCATGAGCAAGGAAGCCGAGGAAAAGGCGCAGGCAGAGCTCAAAAAACTGCGCATGATGCAGCCCATGAGTGCTGAGGCCACGGTGATTCGAGGCTACCTCGATACCCTTTTGGATCTTCCCTGGAAAAAGAAGACTGCCGTCTCCCACGATCTCAAGAAGGCCGCCCAAGTGCTCGATGCCGATCACTGGGGCCTTGAAAAGGTCAAGGAGCGCATTCTTGAGTATCTGGCCGTGCAGCGACGCGTCGATAAGGTCAAGTCGCCCATTTTGTGCTTGGTCGGCGCTCCGGGCGTGGGTAAAACGAGTCTGGGCGAGTCGATTGCCCGCGCAACGGGCCGCAAGTTCGTGCGCATGGCCTTGGGCGGCGTGCACGACGAAAGCGAAATCCGCGGGCACCGCCGCACCTACATCGGCTCGATGCCGGGCAAGATCCTGCAGTCGATTACCAAGGTGGGCGTAAGAAACCCGCTCTTTTTGCTCGACGAAATCGACAAGCTCGGGCGCGACTATCGCGGCGACCCTGCAGCGGCTCTTCTCGAAGTGCTCGATCCCGAGCAAAACCGCACTTTTCAGGACCACTACGTCGACGTCGACTTCGATCTGTCGGACGTGATGTTCGTTGCCACGAGCAACTCGTACAACATTCCGCCTGCGCTTTTGGACCGCATGGAGGTCATTGGGCTGTCGGGCTACACCGAAGACGAGAAGGTGCACATTGCCGTTGAACACCTCGTTCCCAAGCAAAAGGAATTAAACGGCTTGAAGAAAAACGAGGCCGACATCACCGAAGACGCCATTCGCGACATCATACGCTACTACACGCGCGAAGCCGGCGTGCGCGGACTTGAGCGCTCCATCGGCAAGATCTTCCGCAAGGTGGTGAGAAAGCACAGCGAAGCCGAAGACGACTACGCCGCAGCCGTTGAAGCCGCAAACAAAGCCGCTCAGGCCTCGGGCACCGAAGCCAAGACGGTTCGCCGCCGCGGCATGGGGAAAATCACCATTACGGCTGAAAACTTATGCGACTATCTGGGCGTGCGCCGCTACACCTTCGGCATGGCCAACAAGGAGCCGCAGGTGGGGCAGGTCAATGGGCTGGCCTGGACTGAAGTCGGAGGCGACATTCTCTCGGTTGAAGCCGTTGCGTTCCCCGGCAAGGGAGTCGTCACGCGCACGGGCTCTTTGGGCGACGTGATGAAGGAGTCCATCGAAGCGGCCCGAAGCGTGGTGCGTGCTCGCGCGCGGCGTCTTGGCATTGATCAGGAGAGCTTCGGCAAGACCGACTGGCACATTCACTTCCCCGAGGGCGCTGTTCCCAAGGACGGTCCGAGCGCAGGCGCAGCCATCACCACGGCCATCGTTTCGGCAATGACGAATATCCCCGTACGGCCTGATGTGGCCATGACGGGCGAAATTACGCTTCGAGGCGAAGTGCTTGAAATCGGAGGCCTCAAGGAGAAGCTTCTAGCAGCCCTAAGAGGCGGCATCCGCAAGGTGCTCATCCCTGAGTCCAACGTCAAGGATCTCGTTGAGATTCCCGACAACGTGAAGTCGGGCATGGAAATCGTGCCGGTGCGCTGGATCGACAAGGTGCTCGAAGAAGCGCTCGTGCGCATGCCCGAGCCTTTGCCTGAGCCCGTCAAGAAAGCCGAAGGCGAGCCGGTTGTTGCCCCGCAGTCTGCTCCTGCCGCAGGGCAGGGAACGGGGATGCTGAGCGCGCATTAGAAAGTTCGCGCACTCGTCTCTGTTTTTTGACGTCCAAGAGCCGCTTTCCGAATGGCAGCATCAACGGGAAGCGGCTTTTTTCGCATCGGCATGAAAATTGAGGACAATGTCCGGTGTCAAAATTTAGGAAGAACTGGGCGATGCGACATGGGCAAGGAAGAATGGATTCCAGATTGGGACGATAGACCATGTTTTCTCTTACTCTCAACAAGCCAAGCAAGATGATCGTAAAGCAAGAAAAAATTCTTCCTCTCGGGCAGTCTGATTTCCCGTATCTGAGAAAGAGCAACGCAGTTTACGTCGACAAGACGGATTTGATCTGCAGCCTATGCTCTGTGCCGGCAAAAATTCTTTTGACTAGACCGCGACGTTTTGGGAAATCGTTGCTCGTCTCGACATTTGAATCGCTCTTTAAACATGGCTTGCGCGACTTCAAAGGATTGAAGATTGAAAAACAATGGACGGATCGACTGTACGATGTTGTTCGGCTTGATTTTTCCAGCGTTAAGGAATTTTCGAGCGCCGAAGATTTTTCACTGCAGCTTGGCCGTCTGCTGTCGAGCAGCTTTTCCAAGGTCGGATTTCAAAAGCAAAATGCCGGCCAAACGCTCTCTGAGCTTGCTCAATGGATGCAGGACCTTGACAGCGGTACTCTTGTGGTTCTGATCGATGAATATGATGCGCCACTCACGGCCTGCCTTGACGATGCTCGACTTTTCGAGGAGGTCCGTTCGGAAATGGGGCGTTTTTTTGCTTGCCTCAAGAGCAATTCCGGATGCCTGCGCTTTTTGTTCATCACCGGCATTACAAAATTCAGCAGCACGACGATTTTTTCAGAACTCAACAACCTCACCGACATTTCGCTCGATGAGCGCTATGGCGCGTTGCTGGGCTATACCGAAGAAGAGCTCAAGCAATCTTTTTCTTCGTACCTGACGCAGTCGGCTCAATCGTTAGGCCTTTCCGAGCAAGAGCTCGCACAAGAGCTTCAGGTCTACTACGATGGATTTTGCTTTGAAGAAACAGGCTGCGTGCATGTGTACTGTCCATGGTCGGTGCTCAATTTCTTCAATCGCCCCGAGCGCGGCTTTCAAAATTATTGGTTTGCCAGCGGAGGTCATCCGGCAGTCTTGATGAAGCACCTCAAAGGACACCGACTGGGAAACCCAGATAGTTTCAACCAGCCCGTTGCTCTTTCTTTGGATGCGCTTTCTACGCCTCGGCAATTGGGCGAATTTTCTGTTGAAGTCCTTTTGGCGCAAACAGGCTATCTCACCATCAGGCAAAGACTGTCTGCGGATCATGTCCTGCTTGGTTATCCAAACCGCGAAGTCTGCTTATCCATGGGGCGGCTTTATGCTGATGAACTTCTTGAAAGTCGCCCCGGCGCAGAATGTTCTCTGGCATATTGGGCGCAGATCTTAGGTCAGCAGTCCCCGGCCCAAGTCGTCGAAGCCTTCAACACCGTCTTCAACACAATTGACTACATTCGCTATCCAGTCAAGGACGAGGCAAGCTGCCGCAGTCACCTGCAGATGCTTCTCATCGGAGCTGGCTTGAGCCCGGTGACAGAATTGCATTCTGCTCTGGGGCGCAGCGACTTGGAAGTCGATGCTGCAAACCGAAGATGGGTTTTCGAATTGAAGTTCGTCAAAAGCACTGTCTCGGTTGACGATGCTCTGGCGCAGGCTCTCGAGCAGATCAAAAGCCGCCGCTATGGTCAAGCTCCAGGCGGCAAAGAGCTCATTTGCATCGCTTTGGTGTTTTGCGCTGACCAACGACGCTTTGCCGCCTGGCGGCAGGCTAGCAATTGAGCTATCTGCAAAAGACGCTGCCTGCAGGTTGGCTATACTCTTAGCCGTTGCGATTTTTCGCACTTGTGATGTCTTCCAGCAAATAAAGAAGGGAGCTTGCCGATATGCGTCAGTGCATGGATGCTGAAAATCTTCATCGCAGAATGAAAAAAATCATCGGTCAGTGCAATGCCATCAACAAAATGATCGACGAAGACGTGCCCTGCGAAGACATTCTCACCCAGGTCAATGCAGCCAAGAGCGCGCTGCACAAAGTCGGCCAAATCATTCTCGAAGGGCATCTCAACCACTGCGTGCGCGAAGGAATCGAACACGGCGACGTTGAAAAAACTATCTCAGACTTCGCAAAAGCCGTCGATCGCTTTGCCAGACTTTCTTAACTTTTTTCCTCTCGGTTTGACAAATCTGAGCTCGCGGCTTTAATCTATCGCCGATACCCGTAGGGGGTATGGGTATTTAAAACCAAAAGGCGAAGGATCATGCGCTTAGAGATTGCTCAGTGGATAGACGCCGAGGCGCGTCGCACAATTGTCTTTCTCATCATTTCTGGGGTGGCGCTTGCCGCAAGCATGCTGGGTTTGGGCGAGAAGTTTTTGCTGGATCCGGCCTGGATTGCGATCGTGCTGTGCGGCGTGCCGATTCTCAAGGAAGCGGCCATCGGCCTATTTACGCGCTTTGACATCAAAGCCGATGTGCTCGTTTCCATGGCGCTTATCGCGTCGGTCGTGATTGGAGAAATATTTGCCGCGGGAGAAATCGCCTGGATTATGACGATCGGCTCGCTTTTAGAAGAGCTCACCGTGGAGAAGGCGCGCGCAGGCATTGCTGAATTGGTTCATTTGTCGCCGGAGACCGCGCGCGTGGTTAAAGACGCCAATGAAACAGTCATTGCGGCCGACGATGTTCAAGCCGGCGACATTCTTCGTGTGCTCCCGGGCGAAAAAATTCCTGCCGACGGCGTTGTTCTAGAAGGCGCAACGGCTGTTGACGAGTCGGTTATGACGGGCGAGTCGATGCCCGTTGACAAAACCGCAGGCTCCTTGGTTTTGAGCGGCACGATCAATCGGTTCGGGGCTTTTCTCATGCGAGCCGACAAGGTCGGAAGCGAGAGCTCGGTCAAGCGGCTCATTGCGCTTGTGGAAAGAGCAGATGCCGGGCACGCAAAGATCGTAAGGCTTGCCGATCGCTGGGCCACTTGGATCGTGGTGGGCGCATTGGCTTCGGCTGCCGCAACGTGGTTCGTCACAGGCGAAGTTGTTCGTGCAGTGACGATTCTTGTGGTGTTTTGTCCCTGCGCTTTGGTTCTGGCAACGCCTACGGCCGTCATGGCTGCCATCGGCAATGCAACGCGGCACGGCTTTCTGGTGCGAGCAGGGGACGCACTTGAGCGCTTAAGTGAAGTGCGGCGCGCGGCCTTTGACAAAACCGGGACGCTTACGCTCGGAAAACCTGTTGTCAACACCGTTGAATCTGCTTGCGGCTTTGAGCGCAAGGATGTTTTTCTTCTTGCTGCCTCGGTTGAATCTTTGAGCGAACATCCCCTTGGCAAAGCAATTGCAGAAGGTTTTCGCCGACAATATGAGTCTGAGAGAATCAAAAGCCCTTCGAGCTTTCAGATGATTCCGGGCAAAGGAGTGCAGGGGGTCGTCAACGGCCGAAAGGTCGCCGTCGGCACGCTTTCCTTTGCAAGTGAAAAGTCAAGCGCAATTAAAGATCAAGATGAGCTCCTTGCGAAGGCCAAGGAACAGACCCAAGCCGGCAGCACGGTTTCATTTGTTGTCGTTGACGGAGTCCTTGCCGGTTTTATTGCGCTTGAAGACGAAATGCGCCCCTTTGCCAAAACCGTCATCTCAAAGCTTCGCGCTCTAGATGTTGTTCCCGTGCTTTTGACCGGAGACCATCAGGCTGCGGCAAATCATGCAGCTCACTTGACAGGCATCGAGGAGGTCGTAAGCGACTGTCTGCCGCAGGCTAAGCTCGAATACATCCAAAGCCAGAGGCGCAGCAGCCAGAAGGTGCTCATGGTGGGCGACGGCGTCAACGATGCGCCGGCCCTTAAAAGCGCGTATGTGGGCATTGCCATGGGCGGCGTCGGCAGCGGCATTGCGCTCGAGGCGGCAGACATCGTGGCCGTAAGCGACAAAATCGAGGAGCTGCCGCACCTCATCAGACTTTCAAGAAAAATGATGCGCGTCATCGCCATCAACCTGACGCTTGCCATGACGATCAACTTCATTGCCATCATTCTTGCCATGGGCGGCTGGATGGGGCCAGTCGTCGGAGCGCTTGTGCACAATGCGGGCTCGGTGCTCGTGATCATGCATTCAGCGCTGCTGTTGCGGTTTGAGAAAGATAACGAGGCTAATTTTTGAATAGCCAAAAGGAAATGAAGCCGCCTTGCACAACTTGACAGGGCGGCAATATCAAGCGCGGTCAGTCGATGTTTGTTCCCACGCGAAAAAACTAACTGCGTACCACTCGGTCCTACAATTCGTCAGCAGAGGATGACTCAAATACACAGCAAAAGGACTCAACTATGCGGTACACAACCATTTCGCTTGCACTCATCTCCTTCATCTGGAGCGCATCAGCCTGCGCACAGAACAATCTTTCGGCCGACATCGTCATTGTCGGCGCCGGCGGCGCAGGAATGTCTGCGGCCATTGAAGCAGTCGAATGCACCGACGGCAAAGCCAAGGTGCTTGTATTGGAAAAGATGGCCTTTGTCGGCGGCTCGACATTGCTTTCATCGACCGCCTACAACGCGGGCGGCGCTTCCGTGCAGAAAAACTACACGGCCGAGGACTACGAAGCGAAGCTTCTCAAAGGCATTCCCAACGCCGATGAGCACGATCGCGCAAACGTCAAGCAGCTTGCCCAGTTGAGCGGTCCTACTGCCGACTGGCTGATGGCAATGGGAGCGGATCTCTCGCGCGTGCGAAACGGCTCGCAGCTCATGCCCAAGGACGGCGGCGCGTTTGGGCAGATGATCGTGCCGGTGCTCTACAACCGTGCTCAAAAGCTGGGCGTGCAGTTTGTCACCAATGCCAAGGTCGAAGAGCTCATTACCAACGACAAAGGAGCCGTTGTGGGTGTCTCGGCAACGCTCTCCGAAGGAGGCAGACAAAATATTGCCGCCAAATCCGTCATCCTTGCAGCTGGCGGCTTTGCTTCAAATCCCGAGCTTGTCAAGCGCTTCTCTCCGCAATGGGCAGGCTACCCGTCGACAGCAAGCGTAGGCGCAACGGGAGAAGCAATTCTCATGGCTCAAAAGCTCGGAGCCAAGCTCGACAACATGGATCTGACGGGGCCCCAGACCGTTGCCTACGACACAGGGCGCGGCGCAGTGTCGCTTACCAACGTCCGCTACAACGGCGCAATCATCGTCAATCGCCAAGGCCGGCGCTTTGCCGATGAGCTCGGCAGCATGACGGTGCTAGGCACGGCAACAACCAAGCAAACCGACGGCGTGGGCTTTCTCATCTTTGACCAAAAGTCCGTCGACAACGCTGCTCTCATGAAAAACTACAAGGAAAAAGGCTATTTTGTGCAAGCGCAGACCTTGAAAGAACTCGCTTTGAAGCTGGGCATTGATTCAGCAGGACTTGCCGATACCGTCAAACGCTGGCAGGGCTTTTTTGATGCCAAAAAAGATGACGACTTCGGCCGCACGCTCTCGATGGTCACCCGCATTGATCAGGCTCCTTTCTATGGACAGAAAGTGTCGCCCGCAAGCCAGCAGACCTTCGGCGGCGTTGAGCGCGACAATCAAGGCCGCGTGCTTAAGCCTGACGGCACGCCCATCGCGGGACTTTATGTGGCTGGAGAAACAGCTGATCAATACGGGCAGGGCGTCTCGCTTGGCATCGTTACAGGCCGCATCGCTGCGCGCGGCGCTGCGTCATACGTCTTCGGGAAGTAATTGCCTTTTCTCCGTTTTCTTTTCAAGGCTCTCTTACATTGATTCCAAGAGTTCTTGAAAACCGTCTCGGCAATCGCTGCATGTCGAGGCGGCTTTGCCTTTGCAGAAGACAAGCATCATTGACAAGCCTTCAGGAATTCGGTCGTGCGGGTTTAGCTTCTGGCCAAGGCAAGCTTGTGCGCATCGAAAAGGCGCCGTTTTTCATCTTCCCGTCGGTGGGCGCGATGATCGGCACCTATTGCGGCGTGCGCATCACGCCCAAGGCAGAAGTGGTCGACGTCTTTGGCGAAGTCATCCCGCATCTGTATGCCGCCGGCGAAATGACGGGCGGCGTGCACGGCGCTTCCTACATGACGGGCACGGCTTTCTCCAAGGCCATGTCCTTTGGCCGCATTGCGGTTAGAAGCATTGCGCAGAAGAAGTAAAAGGCATCTTTCTTAACGCGGTTCAATGAGCCGCTGCGCATGAGGCGGACTGCTTGACGTCTCGACAGACAATGGGCAGTCCGCTTTTTTTGCTCGTCAATTGAGTAAAAAACAAGTCCCCGCAATGGCATAATCGAGTCGACCGCGCACGTGGTTTTGCGCATTCTTTCCCTGACTTTGCTCATTGACTATGAAGCAACTCATCGCTGTTACCTTCTTTTCTCTTTTGATGGGCGCAGCCGTGCCTGCAGCGGCGGGATCATTTTTTGATTCCGTTAAAGAGGCCGGCCGCAGCATTGGACATGCGACGCGAGACATCACCCGAGACATCGGCCACGCCACGCGCGATGCGACGCGCGACATCGGGCACGCATTTAGAGACGGGGTGTCTGACGCTGACAAGGATTCAAAGAGTAAAGAGGGCGGCAAGGACGAGAGCGCAAAGCCTGAAAAGAGCCAATAGGACTTGTTGCTTTGAGCTTGCAAGACGGCATTGGCATTCGGCAGCGGCGTTGATATAATCGCGCAACCCTCTGGGGAGTAGCCAAACCTGTGCGAGCTTTGAGCATTTCAATGTCCAGCGCAGGTCTCGCGCGTCAACATGCTTGAGCGTTGTCTCATGGCGGCGAGCGCAGCTTCTTTAACCTTTCAGCCAAGAATTGAGAATAAAAACGGGTTGAAAAGGAGACTGTGCGGCAAGACCAGCGGCATACCGGCTTTGTGCATTCCCCAATTTCAACAGGAGACGGGGCAGCAGCCTGACAGGCAAAGCCGGCGTGTCGTTTCGTCTTGTATAAAACCTCTGTCGCCGCATGCTGCTTGCCCCATAAAAACTTCAAGCATGTTTCTTGAATCCGCAGGACTTTCGACGCTTGTTGTCGCAGCCTCTGAAATCGGCGACAAAACTCAGCTTTTAGCTTTGATTCTCGCCGCACGCTTTCGAGCTCCCGTTCCCATCATTGCCGGCATTCTCGGCGCAACGATCTTCAACCACGCGCTCGCCGGCATCTTCGGCGCTGCGCTCTCAAGCTGGATTGATCCCGTTTGGCTCAAATGGGCGCTTGTCATTTCGTTTTTGGCTATGGCCGCTTGGATGCTTGTGCCGGACAAGGCCGACGATGACGTCGTCAAGCAAAACCATCGCTTCGGCGCTTTCGGCACGACGCTCATTCTCTTTTTTCTTGCAGAAATGGGCGACAAGACCCAGTTTGCCACCATTGCTCTTGCCGCTCACTATCAGGAAGCCTTGAGCGTGGTCGTAGGCACAACGCTTGGCATGCTCATTGCCGATGTGCCGGCCGTGTTCGTCGGAGAATGGATCATGAAGCGCGTTTCCATGAAGGTAATGCGCATAACAGCGTGTCTGATCTTTGTTGCGCTTGCCGCGCTTTCCTTCATGACGCCGGTTCCGCAGTCTTCAGACGCTGCAAACTCAGTTCCTCCTGCAGAAGTTGTCAGCCCGTAGAGATTTGGACGTATTCAAAGACTTGGGCCGAGTAGGGGCGACGAAAAGGCCTCATTCACAAGGAAATCCAGAAGAAGGCAGAAGCAGTTTATGGGAGCTTTCAGCCGTTTGGCTGAGACCGAGAACGATACGAAAAACTTTTCCCAAGGGCCTTCTGCCGATAGACTGAGCCGTCAGAAGGAAATTTCCGGAGTACCGAAATGGTTCAGGCTCTATGCAATGCACAGTCGAATTTGATGGATCGCATCACAAGCGACATTCGCACCTATGGCGACGAAAAAACTTTTCAGGCTGTCTGGCGGCAGGTTTCGCCTGAATCAGTCGAGCTTGTGGATTATCTGACTTCTGACGCTTCGCAGAGTGCTCAAGACGATGTCAGGGACATTGTGCACGCCATGCCTGCCTGGCAAATTCTTAAAGTTCTGCAAACGCAGATCAAGCCGCAATAGTGTTCTGCACGCATCGAAAATCTGCGTTGCCTTGTTCGGTTGCTTGGGTTTTATTTGTGCCGTCTTGTGGAAAAAAGCACTATCGACCACGGGGCTTCCCGCGGTTTTCTTCATCGCCGCCTCTGCAAATACGACAAAGTTTGCAGAAAATCATCAAAAATTTCCTTAATCTGCTTGTGCTCAGGCCAAACTAAGGTATAGTTGCGCTTTGTCAATCAACGGCCTCAAGCTAAGGGGCAAGAATAAATTCATAGGGGATAATCCGATGAACAAGAATGATTTGGTTGAGCAGATTGCAACCGCTGCCGACATTTCCAAGGCTAAGGCCGGCATGGCTCTCGATGCTTTCGTTGAAGCCGTGACCGCTTCTCTGCAGAAGGGCGAGGATGTTTCTCTGGTTGGCTTCGGCACCTTTACGGTTTCCGAACGCGGTGCCCGCACCGGCCGTAATCCTCAGACCGGCGAAGAAATCCAGATTGCCGCGACGAACGTTCCGAAGTTCCGCGCTGGCAAGAAGCTCAAGGATGCTGTAAACTAATGCTCCTTGACGTCCGGTCAAGATTGTTGATCGGACGTATATGTGGATGCTTAGCTCAGTTGGTAGAGCGGCGCCCTTACAAGGCGTAGGTCGGGAGTTCGAGACTCTCAGCATCCACCAAAAAATTTGATTGATATTGTTGAGGCCTGATGTTTTCAGGCTTTTTTGTTGCCTCAAACTTTGAAAAACAAAAGCGTCTGACGCAAAGAGAGAGGCGAGGAGCCTCTCTCTGTCAATTTAAAGCAGCCTAGGGGACTTTGATATCGAGCTTGTGACAGCTGGCGCACATGTTGACCGAAGGTTCATGCGCACGGTGGCATTCTTCGCAAGGCTGGTCAAGCATATGCGTATAGTGAGGATTTGGCTTGAGGTTTTTTGTCTTCTCGGCCAAGTCCTTATAGCTTCCGTGACACTTTTGACATTGCGCGGTCGGCACCGCTAATTTCGGCGGAGTTTCGACGTGGCAGCCAGAGCACTGTACTTTGTTTGCAGCATGCCGGTCAGCAAGGAAGTCGGCAGCAAGGCCTGATGTGCACAAACTCATCAATGCAAGGGCACTCAAACCGAAAATCGTAGTTTTGAGCATTTTGTCATCCTCTCTTATTTGGTGTTGCCGGTCATGGCGTGACGAGCTGCGAGTCGACCAAAGACAATTGCACTTGAAAGCTGAGAGCCCGCAATGTCTTCTGCATACCACAATCCTCCGGCGGCATTTCCGGCAGCATAAAGTCCTTTGATCGGCTTGTCGTCCAAATCAACGACCTGAGCATTGGCGTTGACCTTGGGACCGCCGAATGTTGCAGCAATGCCGCCGCTCATCGGGATCGCGTAGTACGGAGGCGTTGCGACCGGATGAGGCGTTTTTCTATTGTGAGGCGGCACGAGCTCCCGAGCCTTTCCATCGGCAATGGCTTTGTTGAACTGCTTGACGCTGGCAACCAGATTTCCTTTATCAATGCCCGCGGCACCGGCCAGTGCTTCGATCGTGTCGGCTTTGTAGATTGGGCTATTGAGTCGGTTGAAGCGATCGATGAGCTTGGTAAGAATGTTGTCTTCATCGTCCGTTTTGGCGTCGCAGATAATGAAGGTTCGATTGTCAGGCGTGACCTGCGGCAACAGCTTTGAGCGCATCGCCTGACCCAGACTTTCATCAACGCACCGCTTGCCGTCGCGTCCGACGATCATGCCGTAGGCGGAGTTGCTCACACGTGCTGGGTTGGCGTGCGTCTCAGGAACGATGGGGCCGGCGTAGAACTCCGTCATGTTGACGAGCTTCGCTCCGAGCGGGCGCGTCATAAGAATGTTTTCGCCGGTGTTGCGCGTCGAACCGCGAAGCTTGAGCTGTGTTGCCCACGGCCCCATGTAGATGCCGCGCATTTCTTCATTCGCGCCGAAGCCGCCTGTGGTGAGCACGACGCCTTTGCGCGCCATATAGTGCTTGGGGCCTTCGGGCGTCATGGTCTTGACGCCGATGACTTCCAGACGGTCATTAGTGATCAGTTCATAGGCTTTGGTATTGACGTGCAGAGGCACGCCTTTCTTTTTAAGCTCTGCCAGAAGCTTGCGCATCAAAATAGAACCGCCGGTCGTTCCGTCCGTGGTCATGAAAAACGCACGGCTCTTGTGCGGAAACGGCAGACCGGTTTTAAGCGTCAAGGGAACGCCCATATCGATGAGCCAATCAATCGTGGGGCCGGAGAGCTCGGCAAAAGCTCGCAGACACTCAGGATCACCGATGCCTTTCGTCTCGTAAATTTCATCTTTGACGAAATCTTCGAGTGTTTCTCCTGTGTCCTTTTGATAGCGGCTCCCGACGCCGCACAGTCGCCCTGAAGCATAAAGCGTATTGCCGTCAGGACGCATGTATTTCTCCAGCAAAACAACGCTTGCACCAATGTTTTTAGCCTCAAGTGCGCAGCCGGCACCAGCGGCACCTGCACCAACAACGACAATGTCGTAGGTTTCGACGGGGATTTTCGATTTTGCGTTTTTCGGCGTCTTGGCCGAAGCAGCAGCTGTCAACCCGAGACCAGCGGCAGTGCCGACTGAGGCCGCGATGAAATTTCGGCGTCCAACTTGCATGCTTTTCTCCTTTTGCAATTTGGAAATTGGTTGAGCAAAGCTTTTCGTTGCGGACTTTCAAGCCGCGGCAGAATATACTTTGCATGAAACAAACTGTTCATGTTTGTGAGAAACGAATGTTTCATATCGCCCATTTTAGGATTGTTTGTTTCACCACTAGAGGGGCATCAGGGAAAACCTTAGCCCCGTTCATATGGAGCGTTGTTTTGACAAAGCAAGAAACAAAAAGGCAAGCCGTTGAAATGGCAAAAATGCCGCCGTTGCTCAAGATGATTGAGCAGAAATCTTCAACAATGACGTATCAGCACCAGCGAATCGGTGCATTTCTCAAACGCCATCATCTCAAGGCTGCATTTCTGACGGTTGCTGAAGTGGCTAAAGAGGCTGGCGTCAGTCCTGCTACCGTCGTTCGTTTTTCCACAGCCCTTGGCTACAAGGGATTCAGCGAGCTTCAAAAAGAGCTTCAGGCATTGGCTGTAAATGCTTCAGGGACAAAAGGCGGCAGAACTGAATTCTTAAGCGTAAAGCCCGATGATGCTGGCGAGGGATCCATTCTGCAGAAGATGACGACCAAGGTTGCGAATGCTGTAGGGGAGTTTGCTGCGCAAATTGATGCTGAGCCATTCGACAAAGCTGTCAAAATCCTTTTTGATGCGAAAAAAATTGCAGTTGCTGGACACAAGGCAAGCTTGGGAGTAGCGGCACATGCTGCATATGTTTTATCGAAGGTGCACGCCAATGTACGGCATCTCTCAGGAACGGACGAATTTACTTCGTTTGCCGACATTGAAGACATGGGGCCCGATGATGCACTGCTTGCCTTTGCCGTCATTCATTACCCCAATACGACGCTGAAGTTGATTAGGCTTCTGAAGTCCAAGGGCGTGAAAGTTGTTCTAGTTGCTGATTTTTTGGCTTTTCCCGAAGCACAGCTCGCAGATGCGGTTCTCATCGCCAATTTGGATTTTCATGGCTTTCTGGATCTGATGGAGCCCTTCTTGATCTATGCCGACGCGCTTGCCTATGGGGTCTTCAGCATGGACGAGGAAAAGGCGAAACGTCGTCTGAAAGCCTTTAACGCCTTCAACGAAGCAGACCGAGCTTTCCTGCATGTCTGCCGGTTTGCCGATTAGGGACTCGCTGCAGCATGCGTTTGCAACAAATCCTTCGTTTGGCAAAAAGCTCGTTTGCCGCTTGGCTCGCGTTGGGCGCGCTTTTCATCGGCTTTTTATTCGGAAACACGCCAGGCATCAATGGCGTACTTGGAACCTTCATTGATTTAAGCCGCTCTGAGAGCTTTTGCCGTACTCTGGGCATTTTGTATTTGGCTTGCCTCATCGGCGGAGTGCTTCAGAAGCTCGATTTGGATTCGCTGATCTGCAGTCGTTTGTCATCGAACATCGGCAAACCTGCAGCGATGGTAGTCGTGCCTTTCCTTTTAGGGCTTTTTCCTACAGTAGGAGGTGCGAAGCTCTCGCTCGTGTTCGTTGAAAATCTTGGCAAGGAGACGAAAGCGCAAAAGCAGGATTTGGCGCTGATCAATTTCTGGTTTCGTCACACATGCAATTTTGCAAACCCTCTCATTCCCGGAACGGTTCTTGCCAGTGCAATTTCAGGTGCCGATCTTGGATCCATCATTGAGATCACATTCCCATTGATGATCATTTCCACGGTGTATGGATGGAAAAAATTTGTTGCGCCGATTTTTCCGGCAGAGTCTTCTTTGTCAGCGAATGCGTGCAAGGCAAGTTTGCTTCTTTTCATCCCGACGGCCATTTTGTGTGCATTGGCTTCTGCACAAATCGTCATCGCCATGCTTGTGACGGCCGCGTGTGCCGGACTGGTTTTAACCGCGGCAAAGCTCGGAGCAGGTCAAGCTGTGCAGGCAGTCTTTCTGACGCGAAAAGATTGGAAGCTGATGGTGCAGGTGTGTTCGGTTCTCTTCTTTGTCGAAGTCATTAAGCAGACGAGCCTCATGGGAGCGCTTCAAAACTTTGTCCACAGCGGCATCATCAGCTCAACCTTCGGACCAATTGTTGTTTTGGTTCTGGCAACGATAGTTCTGAGCATCCTGACTGGTCTCAGCCAGTGCTATCAAGCCTTGGTGATGCCTGTAGTTGCTGCCGTTTATCCCGGTCAGCCGATGTTTGCAGCCATTATCGTTGCCGTCGGTCTCGCGGCCCAGTTCGTTACGCCGGCGCATTTGTGCCTGCTCATATCGGCGCAGCATTTCAGCATCTCCGTCTGGAGCATCATCAAAAGTGTGGCGCCGGCAATTGTTCTGAGCTTTGCCTTTTGGCTGCTTTTCGTTGCAGTCATCGGCAGCAATTTTCATTGACTCTTCGATCTCAAATTCGGCCCGCATTGACGCATTCGTGCACAGACTGATGCTGCAGCCCGTTGGCTGAGGCTCAAGCAGATTTTCTCTTCGTCAATCCAGATCGTTGCTCGAGAGCCAACCCAATCAGCCGGTCGGTCTGATCAGCCATAAATAACGGAATGTAGAGCAAGTCGTCATCCATCTTGAGATTTTCGAGAGAAAATCTCAATCTGAGTTTGATCTGATCGGCAAATAGTTTCTTGAACTTATTGAGACTGCGGCTGGCGAGAGCATTGCCAGGCGACGCCCAGCAAAGACCCAGCGCAGGCGACATGGTATTGAGGAGCGTTCTCGCAGAAATACTTCAGCGCATTGATGACTTCAGGACAATCCTGAATCTCATCAAAAATGACGAGCGTCTTTGACGGCAATATTTTTAGACCGCTCGCGAGCATCAGATTCTGAAGGATGCGCCCGACATCTTTTGTCGCTTCGAAAAATTGCTTGTAGTCCTGGTTCTCATCGAAGTTGAAGTAGGCCGCATCGTCGTAGCACTGACGGCCGAACTCTTTGAGAAGCCACGTTTTGCCGACTTGCCGAACGCCCTGCAGGATGAGCGGCTTGCGGTAGGCCGAGTTTTTCCAGTTAACGAACTTTTGCAGTGCCAGACGTTGCATAGAAGATCCTTAAATTACATAAATATTAATAATTATGTGATTCTCATCACATTCTTATTGGTTTTTCTGTGATCCTTGTCATCCTGTGACATTCGAGAGTTATCGCCGTCAAAAAAACACCGCCCGCACCGTCGTTGTCCGTACTTACGCCTAGAGCAAGCAGGATTCATGGCGCGTCTTGATAATATGAAAGCTGCAGACAATGAATGCATAGCAGAGCAGGAGGCTTGTACCTTTCTCGCGGGGGAAACATGACGGGAAATTCGTTTGCATTGCGCTTTGGCCGAATCTTTCTAGCCGCATCAATGGCCTGCGCGCTGGCCGAAGGCCTTGCGGCCTGCGCCTATGAGCAAGGCGTGCGTGCCGATGCCGCGCAAGCCGAACAATGTCTTGGGAATGCAGACGGCAGCTTCAGGCCAATGACGCAGGAGTTGGCAAATCTCATCAAGAGCGACGCCAACCTAAAGCGCATGCTTGAGAAGTCGATTGCCGCTGCTGCCGCAATCAATCCGGATCCGCTTACCAACCCGGCGCAGACGCTTGAGCAGTATCTTGAATACATCAACTGGGCGGAAACGGCCATGCCCTGGGCGATTTTGCCAAACGTCGAGAAAAACCATCCCAAGCTCTACGAGCAAATCGATCAAAGTCTGAACTACTTTTACTTCGTCAACGACAGGCCCCTTGAAGAACTCAAGGGCAAGGGGCTCTACATCCCGTCGCTGCAGTATGCAGAGCCCTATCGCTCCTGGATGATTCGCTTCGTCAAGCAATACGGCAGCTACCTCTCCGAGCCGCAGTCCTGGAGCGCCGAGCATCTCGAGGCTGCGCGCTCCGATGAGCGTTTTCGTCTGGACTCTGGCGACTATGAGCACCCGTCGAACTGGAAGAGCTTCAACGACTTTTTCGTTCGCAGGCTCGCAGATCCTTCCAAACGGCCAATTTCGGACGTCAATGACGACGCGGTCGTTGTTTCGCCTGCCGATGCCGTGCCGCAGGGCGTTTGGAGAATTGATGAAAAGAGCATGCTGACGGCAGCGGGCTCTCAAAGGGTTGGACAGCCTGACTTCGTTGCGATCAAGTCAAAGAAGTTTTCCTCTGCCGCGGAACTTCTGGGACCGAGCCGATATCGCGATGCCTTTGCGGGCGGCACCATGACGCACACGTTTTTGGATGTCTTTGACTACCATCGCTTTCATTTCCCGATCTCCGGAACGATTCGAGAAGTCATGAACATCCCTGGAGATGCTGCCGTAGGCGGCTACATCTCATGGGATCCGGTCTTGAAGAAGTACCTGCTCAACGCCGGTACGCCGGGCTGGCAGACAATCGAGTCTCGGGCTTTGGTCATTGTCGAAACCGAGCAATTTGGTCTGGTCGCAGTTTTGCCCATCGGCATGAGCCAGATCTCTTCGGTGGCACTTGAAAAAGACCTCAAGCCCGGCAAGCAGATCAAAAAGGGCGACGAGTTCGGGGCTTTTCTTTTCGGCGGCAGCGACATCGTCCTGCTTTTTCAAAAAGGCGTGAAATTTGAGCTCTCGACAGCTCAAAAAGACGGCAGCTATCCGCACCTTCTGATGGGACAGAAGTACGGAACGCTGTCAAAGAAGCGCTGACGGCTTATGCAAAGCCTGCCTTTTGCTGAGCCGTCGCGCGGCTGTTGGAGACTGCTTTGCCGAGCAGAGCCCGCTTGAACAAATCCGGCATGAGGTTTTGAGGCTAGTGCACTAAAGAATATTGAACAAATCTTCCTTTGCGCAGCCTTTCAAGAACTCGATTGTCCATCATTTTTTTGAGCAGCACAATCGCTGCCGTCTGCGAAATACCTAGTCTTTGCTGGACGTCTTTTCGAGTGATCAAATTTTTCGCACGGCATAAATCAACAATTTCTTCGACGTGCTTGCGATCGGATTCGCTCCAACGTGACTGCAGCTCAATGGGATTGGCCTTGCTTGCCGAAGTTTTTGCTCCGAGCGCGTTGCGATTAGGCAGCGTCAGACAAAAGCTGTTGGCAGTGACGGAAATTTGTCCGGTTTTGCCGCTTCCGTCGTAGGAGGCGTCAATTTTGTCGTAGCCGGTTCCA
The DNA here is from genome assembly GCA_944388865.1 of uncultured Duodenibacillus sp. GTDB lineage: Bacteria > Pseudomonadota > Gammaproteobacteria > Burkholderiales > Burkholderiaceae_F > Duodenibacillus. The sequence goes on from CALXKM010000043.1 coordinate 35,161, forward strand.
TAAGCCTCAATTAGTCTCAGAGGATAAAAAATAGCAGCGAGCTCTTTGTTTCGTTGTACAGAGATGCCGCGCAGAACTTCCGCCACCGTCATATTCGGCAGCAGACCGCCCGGGTTCAAAAGTTCCAGTCGATCATCAAAAATGCTGATGATGATTGGGCCGCTGCATCCATAGTCTCTGTGCACAACTGCATTCAAAAGTCCCTCGCGCACAGCTTCGGCAGGAAAATCAAGCGTGTCGATTCGATCTAATCCGTTATATGTCGAGCGAATGTTGTTGTGCTTCATGATGAAGCCGTAGGCGTCTTCGAGTTGTCTAAAAATGGATCCTGAGAATTCAGCTCTGTCGCGAAAGATGGTTTTGCGCGTTCCTTGAAAAACTGCGGCTTTAATGCTGTGCTGACACTGATCTGACAGCAAAAGCGCTAGGTTTGTATAGAGCTTGTCTTTGTTGATGAGACCCAAAGTCTGCATTTGAGCAGACTCGAAAGCTACCTGCTTTTGTGCAAAATAGCTCGAGGCCGCATTAAGAGTGAGATCCTGAACAAAGGACACGCCTTTTTCAAAGTCTCCTCCGCTGGTTTCAATGATCATTTGACGGATGGCGTCATAGCTGGCCGGGTCGGTTGAAGGCGCTTGCCTGACATAAACTCCTTCAGGACGAATGCCTTTTCCGCGCAAAAAATACGGACGCTTCGTCCCGCGCCGCACATCGACTTTGATCATCGTTTTGCCTTCGGCGTTGACGAATGAGCAGTTAACAAACATCATTACATCTGGCAAAATCGAATCCCGCAGCGAATTTTGTATTCGCAAAATCACTTCGTCCGGATTTTCAACGCCGCGGATCGTTCCATCATCCTCAACACCAACGTAGACAACGCCGCCATTTGTGTTGGCAAAGGCAACAACGGTCTATCTTATGTCGTCGGTGTATTCACGCTTGTATTCGGTAGTCAAATCTTCTCGATGATGCAGCATGGCTATCAAATTGTTGGCTAACGGTTAGCTAACTGATCTAACGGTTAGGATGGATAGGAAGATACCGAGAAAGTAGAAAAAGTGCAACTAGCGGCCCAAACTTAAGCTAAATTTTGTGCTTGCATCGACACCCGAAATTTTTCGCGTCCTCAAATTTGCATCGAGCCATCGGTTTTTATACGCCTTGCATCATGGGCATAGGCTATTAAACTTTTTGATCGGGCGTCTTTCTTCGCGCATGATGGGAAAGTACAATCCGGTTTCCGCCTTTTTTCTGTGAAGGCTTGCAGAGGATCAATGCTTTGCGTAGTCACGGGTTCGCAAGACAGCTTCATAAATCAGCTTGTTCGTGCCGAATCCAAAGAAATCAGCGCGTTTGGTCTTGATTGTTCGGACAAAAGGCAAGAGCGCGCCGGCCTTTCATCTGGCAAACGGCTTTGCCGGAACCAAGACACTGGCAGCAACCTTTTCTTTTGTTTCGAAACATCGGCCAATTCGAGATTGATTTTTCAAAAAGGAATTTTTTTCATGAATCGTCCCACAATCGCCGTGCTTGCCATGGGCGGCACGATCGTGAGCTCAGGCAGCACGGCTGCGCAGATGACCGGATATTCGCTGCAAGGCGTCAAGGTCGACGACATTCTTGCAGGCGTGCCCGAGGTCGAAGACATTGCTGATCTGCAAGTTCAGACGGTTCGCAATCTTTCCTCGTGCTCCATTGTCCTTGACGATTGGCTCAGTCTTGCGCAGGCCGTCGAGGCGGCTGCGCTCAGAGACGACGTTGCGGGCGTGGTCATCACGCACGGCACGGATACGCTTGAAGAAACTGCGTTTTTTCTCAACCTGATTTCGAAAACGGAAAAGCCCGTTGTGCTCACGGGCGCCATGCGGCCTTCAACGGCCATCTCAGCCGACGGCCCCTTAAATCTTTTAAACGCCGTGCGCGTTGCAGCCAGCAGCAAGGCTTGCGGCAAAGGCGTTTTGATTGTGTTGAACGGCGCAATCAACGGCGCGCGCGACACCACCAAAACGCACACGCTTGCGCCTGAGACATTCACCGGACGCGACTTCGGCAGAATGGGCTATGTGGTGGGCGACGAGGTCGAGTTCTTTATGCAAAGCACGCGGCCGCATACGGTCAAAAGCGAATTTTCTCTGGCCGATTTTGTCAATTCCGAGAGTCTTCCTCGCGTTGACATCATTTATGCTCACATCGGCGAAGATTCGGCAATGCTCAATGCCAGTCTTGCAAGCGGCGCAAAAGGCATCGTTTTTGCCGGCACTGGGCATGGCTCGATTCCGGTGCAGATCGAGGATCAGCTCTTTGAGGCCTCCCGCTCGGGCGTTGTCGTCGTGCGCGCTTCGCGCATCGGAGCTGGTCCCGTTCTCAACGGCAAAAAGAAGTGGCAAAACGCAGGCATTATTCCCTGCGGCATGCTCAATGCGCAGAAGGCGAGAATTCTGCTGCAGCTTGCCCTCAAGAAGTTCGGAGGCGATCTGAAGGAAATTGAGCGCGTCTTCAGAACGTATTGAGGTTTGACAAGATGTTTTAGGAAAGTACGGTCATGACGCACCAGAGTCTGCATGGCGTCTTTTCGCGCGAGTTCGAAATTTTTCTGACGCTTGCGCAAACGCATTCCGTTAAGCAAACGGCAGAGAAATTTGGTCTGTCTGCGCCATCTGTTTCAAGATTGATGAGCGAGCTCGAAGAGAGGCTTCATATTTCGCTCTTTGACAGATCCTGCAAACCGATGCAGCTCACTGCCGAAAGTCGCTGGTTGATGAACGAAATCAAGCCCGGCATTCGCAGAATCGCGCAATCGCTCGAAAGCGTGCACAGCGCCAGTTCTTTCAAGCCGTACCTTCGCATCGGCTTTATTGACAGCTTCTCGTACGATATTGCGCCCGCGTTCATTGATCGAATTTTGCCGCAGCTGCAGGGGATTTCTTGTCTCACAGGCGGAGCTGATCGGCTTATCGAACGACTCAATGCTCAGGAAGTCGACGTCATTCTGACCATTAATCCGTGTTTCGATATTCCCGATCTAAGACGGCATCTGCTGCTGCGCGAGCCTTCGGCGATTATTTTTCCGCGCGAGGAAAAATATGCTTCCGCCGGCTCCTGGTCTTGGAATCAATTGAGCCTCTGCGGGCTGCCCTTCATCAGAAACTACTGCTTCAGCGGCGGCGGCAAGCTCGAGAGCGTGCACTTTACGACGCACGATCTTGACATCGTCAGCCGCATTCATTCCGACAGCATCGGCATGCGCGAAAAACTCGTTGCCCGCGGCAACGGCTGGGCCATCGTGCGTCCGCTTTCGCTTTTGCAGCACGCCGAACTGATTCCGAGACTGCACATTTTCCGCACGCCGCCGCCAGTGATCATGCGCGACATCTACGTACTGGCGCGCTCAATGATTTCCAGCGCGCTTTTTGCCGAAATAGTCAACCTGCTTGCCGACATCGTCCAGAAAGAAACGCTTCCCGCTCTGCATTCGATTCTGAGCGCAGACGTGCTTGAAGGCACTCAGGTCTTCGGCTTGAGACAAGAGAGCGAGCAAAAGAAAAAAGACAGCTAAGCGGCTGCGACTTTCGTTTGGCAATCGCACAAAATTCATCAGACGAAACATCCTTTCTGAAAATTTTGCTTTTGGCATATTTCAGTCTGAGGCTGCAGGCCTCCGGAAGGTTTGCTGCCTCGCGTCAGAAAAACCAACAGGAGATTCGTCTATGTCCATAGCTGCTTCTCTCTTGGCTGTCATTGTGATAGTCGTCGCCGGCTGGATGGTGATTAAGCGCTATCCGACCGTCATTGTTCTTTTTGCCGCAGGTATGGTGATGATTGCCATTGCCATTATCTTCGGCGCCGAACATATCCTTCCCAAAAACGCCAAGTCGACCGGTCTGATCTGGTTTGACATGGTCGACCTCATCCGCATCGCCAGCGTCAAGCAGGTCGCAGGCATCGGCATGATCATCATGGTCGCCGGCGGCTTTGCCAAATACATGGAAACGATCGGTGCAAGCGGCGCTCTCGTGCACGCCTGCATTTCTCCCTTAAAGGCAATGAAAAGTCCTTATTTGGTGCTTTCGCTTTGCTATGTGCTGGGCGCAGCCATGTGTCCGGTGGTGCCGAGTCACGGCGGCATGGCCATGCTGCTGCTGACGACGATGTACCCAATTCTTACCAATCTGGGCGTTTCCAAAGCCGGCTCGGCAGCGGCAATATTCTGCGCGGGCACCATCGGCATGGGGCCGGGGACCGGAACGGCGCTTTTTGCCGCCAAGGTTGCCAACATTGAGCCCATCATCTACTTTGTGCACTATCAGCTGCCCGTCGCCATCCCGATGATCATCACGATTGCCGTGCTCAACTTCTTCGTGCAGCGCTACTACGACCGCAAAAACGACGACATTTACGAAGACTCTGTTTTTGCCACCGACAAGATTCTCAAGGTGGGACCTGCCTCGTACGCCTTCTTGCCGGTGCTTCCCATCGCGCTTTTGTGCGTCTTCTCAAAGCTCGGCTACCAGTCGATTCAGCTCACGACTGTTACGGCGCTCTTTTTGAGCTGGATCATCGGCGTTGTCGTTGAGCTCATTCGCGTGCGCGACGTGCACAAGGTCTTTTCCGACGCCATGGCAATGATCAAAGGCATGGGCTCTCTCTTTTCGACCATCGTCGCGCTCATCATCGGCGCGGAAGTCTTTGCCACCGGCATCAAGCTTTGCGGCGTGATCACGCTGCTTCTTGACGGTGCGCACGCGGGCGGCCTAGGAATGACGGCCATGTCGGCCGTTTTGTCAGGACTCATCGCCATCGTTGCCTTCCTGACCGGAAGCGGCGTCGGCGCGTTGACGAGTCTGGGCTCCATTGCCACCGATGTTGCCAACGGGCTCGGAGGCGATGTGACGCAGCTTATTTCCTCGATGCAGTTTACGGCTGGCCTTGCGCGCGGCATTTCGCCTGTGGCCGGCGCCACGATCGTGGTGGCGGCAGCCGCCGGCATCACGCCCATTGCCATCATTCGCCGCACAGCCATCCCGATGCTCGGCGGCTGGCTCGTCATGATGATCGGCAACTATCTGCTGTTGAACTAACAAAAAAAGCGCTTTGTACGCAAAGGAGATCAAACTCATGAGCATGCAGACTCTTTATGAAGCGATCAAGCGCGATGCTTTGGCGCTAAATGACGAAATCATCGCCTGGCGTCATCATCTGCACAGCCACCCTGAACTTTCCTTTAAAGAAGTCCAAACGACGCGCTTTATCGCAGACAAGCTTCGGGAATTCGGCTACAGCGACATCCAAATCGGGTTCGGTCCGCTCGAAACGGGCGTCATGACCTCCATCGGAACAGGAGAAAAGTGCCTTGCCTTGCGCGCAGACATTGATGCTCTGCCAGTCAAAGAGAACACAGGCCTAGCGTACTGCTCGCAAAACGAAGGCGTCATGCACGCCTGCGGGCACGATGCGCATGCGGCCAATCTGCTGGCCGTAGCAAAACTGCTCAAGCTGCATGAGTCCGAACTCAAGGGTAGGGTGAAATTGATTTTTCAGCCTGCAGAAGAAACGCGCATCAAGATTTTTGAAAAACCGCTCTCGGGCGCAGGCTATGTTGTGCGCAGCGGCGCAATTGATGACGTTGAGGCCATGTTCGGCATGCATGTCTGGGGCGTGTTTGAAAAGGGAAAAATCTTCGTGAAGACCGGCCCCACCATGATGGCCTCCGGACGCTTCAACCTAAAGGTGATCGGCAAGTCAACGCATGGCGCAAGTCCGCATCTTGGCTGCGATCCCGTGACCACGACCTGCCGCATCGTTGATGCCATTCAGACAATTGTGGCCCGTGAGGTAAGCCCTCTTGAGCCGCGCCTGATCACTGTCGGGACCATTCACGGCGGCACGGCCACCAATATTGTTCCCGGCGAAGTGGAGATTTCCGGCACGCTGCGCGCGGCCAAGGAGGAAGTGGTCCGCTTCATGGGAAAGCGTCTGGGTGAAGTGGCGCAGAAAACGGCCGAGTCCGGCCGCTGCACGACCGACTACAACCTGCTCATTAATGGACCGGCTGTCGTCAACAACCCAGAAATGGTTGAAGTCGTGCGCACGGCCGCCCGAGGCATTCTTGGAGAAACTGGCGTAAGCGACGTAGAAATGCTCACGGGATCTGAAGACTTTCGCGAGTATTCCGCCCGCGTGCCGGCGGCGCTCTACTTTATGGGCATGTGTTCGCCCGAAGAGGGCATCGGGCAGCCTCAGCACGCGCCGGACTTTCGCGTCAATGACGGCGTTCTTGCCGAGGCCGCAGCCGTCATGGCCGCAATAGCCATGACGTACTGGGAGAGCAAAGTGCAATAGGCCAACGCTGTTCTTGTGAAAAGGCCGCCTTTGCCGGTGAGAGACTCCGGCTGAGGCGGTCTTTGTCTGTGCAGCGGCGACGCGGGCAGCTAATTGCGAAACTTCCTTCCCAAGCCCACCACCACGCCTTCAATCTGAAAATTGTCGAATTCTCCGGGCCGAATGACAGGATAGGCTCCCGTGTGATTTTCCGGATGCAGCTCCGGCACTCCCTCGACGATGACAAGACGCTTGATCGTGAAGTCCCCATGCAGAAAAGCGAGCACGATGTCGCCGTTTCTTGGCTCTACCGAGCGATCAATGATGAGAATGTCGCCCTCGCAGATGCCCGCATCAATCATCGAGTCGCCCTGAGCTTCGACAATATAGGTCGCATCCTGGTGCTTGACGAAATAGTCGTTGAGCGACATTTCCTTGGCCTCATAGTCAAGCGCAGGGGAGGGAAAGCCGCAGGCGGCAAGCATGTCGACGAACTTGACTGCAGGGTCTTTGGCCGTCGGCTTAAAGAGCTTTGGATAAGTCGAGGGCGCTACCTGAGCCGCCTTTGCCGCCCGTTCAATGAGCGGGCGCAAAAAGTCGGATCCGCCCAGCCTGCGGCAGACCTGCGCCACGTCTTCGGTAACGCGCACCTGCAGGTTTACCTTGTAGGGCGCTTCTCCTTTCGGGGGACGCCCGGGATGGCGGCGCGTACTGCGGGGATCGGCTTCGAAAGCTTCCTTTGTCTTTTTCGGCATGGCTGCTTGGCAAAAAAATTGATCGTGACGGAGAATATTGTATGCAAAATAATTGCGTATGCAATATTATTTTGCATGCAAAAATCAATTTTCTTAAAAACGCCCCACAAACGAGAACAAAGACGCCATGCAGCCGGTTTTTCTGCACATTGACGGCAATTCCTTTTACTGCAGCTGCGAGAGGCTCTTTAGGCCGCAGCTGCGCGCAAAGCCCGTCGTTGTTCTTTCCAACAACGACGGCTGCATTGTGGCGCTCACCAAGGAAGCCAAAGCGCTGGGCTTAAAGCGCGGCGTGCCGTTTTTTCAGGTCAGAGACTTGATTAAAGAGCAGGGCGTGACAGCGCTTAGCTCCAACTACGAGCTCTATCAGTCGATTTCCGGCCGCATGCAGAGAACGATTGCGGGCATGATTCCGAAGATGGAGTCCTATTCGATCGATGAGATCTTCGGCGACCTGACGGGCGTTGCAGACGGCGACCCCAAGCAGCTTACGGCACTTGTTCAAAGCATCCGCTCTCGCGTCAGGCAATGGGTGGGAGTGCCGACATGCGCAGGCATTGCGCCGAGCAAGACGCTCGCTAAGCTGTGCGACCACTATGCAAAGACGTACCCGACTTTTGAGGGCGTCGTCAACTGGCTTGAGCTCAGCGATGAGCGCAGACGCAGGGCGATGAACCTGACGCCCGTGGGCGAAGTCTGGGGCATCGGCGCAAAAACGCGAGAAAAGCTTCTGGCCATGGGCATTGAAACCGTGCTTGATTTTGCCCAAGCCGATGCCGCTTTCGTGCGCAGGCGCTTTGGCGTGGTGCTCGAGCGCACGCACAGAGAACTCAACGGCATCAGCTGCATTGCGCTTGAAGAAAACCACTCGGCACGCAGGCAAATCGTGCGCACCAGAAGCTTCGGCAAAGCCTGCTCGCAGATGGATGCGCTCATTGCCGCCGTCAGCGTGCACATGACCGAGGCCGTGCGCATGCTGCGGCTGCAAAAGTGCGCTGCGCACACCGTCGGCGTTTTGTTTCACACCGATCCCTTTGATGAGGGAAGGGCGCAGTACGGCGTTTTTGAAAGCACGCGGCTCGATGTGCCCTGCGCCGATTTGATGACGCTTACTTCTGCGGCGCTCGAACTTGTGCGCAAGTTCTACAAAAGCGGCTTTGCCTACAAGAAGGCAGGCGTCTTTTTAACCGATTTCGTTGAAGAAAAAAGAGCGCTTGCCCCGGTCTCGCTTTTTGACTTTGAAAGGCTTGACGTGCTCAGAAAACGCGAGCGCATGCAGAGCTCGCTCGACGAACTCGACAGGCGCTTCGGCAAGCGGGCGGTGATGATGGCCAGCGCAAAGCTCTCTGGCGAGTGGATCATGAAGCGCGATCTGCTCAGTCCCTGCCCGACGACGAACTGGAACGACATCCTAAAGGTCAGCTAAAGCGCGCGTTTGCAGACAAAGTTTGCGGCCGCCGCGGGCGGCGCGTGATAGCATGCGAAAAAAGCGGTTCCGAGAGAGGCTTTTTTTAAACGACTTGGAAATTTTTTTGCAATGAGAGCAGCCATTGATGTCGAGCACCGGAAAAATCATCACGCGATGCCGTCAAAACGGCGAGCAAGTCGAGGTCTTCGGGCGTCTGCAGCCGGAAGCTGAGGAGGCGCTGCTTTTTCGCAAGCCCGGCATACTCAAGCGATTTGATGAAAAGTCGGTCGTTTTGGAAGATTTCAGCGGATTAGAAGAAGTCTATGATGTAGACGGCAAATCAGACTTTTTTAGCGAAGATCTCTTTGACTCTCTTAGAAAAGGCGACAAGAGAGCCATTGGAGAAGTCTTTTTCGTCGTGCTGGTCGTGCTTCTGACGTGGCTGACGGGAGGTCTGGACTTCTGAGCAAAACTTCCGGGCACGCGATCGTACCCAGGCGAGAAAGTCCGGGAAGTCCGAAAAATTTTACCTCGATCAACCGCACAGCTTCGCGAATTTCTCGATACACTTCGCGCAATCAGCGAAGCATCGTGCAATATTGAGCTCAACTTGGAAATTCGTCGTGCAGACAGATTCAGCTTCATCAACATCTCTTGTCGAAAGACTTGCCGCAGACATTGAAGCAAACGGCAGGGACAAGGTCTATTGCGGCGTATGGCGTCAGGTTTCGCCAGGCGTTTATGCGCTCGTGGACTATGTCGATGAAAAATCCGTTGCCCGCCGCGTGCGCCGCGACATGAGCGAGATGCTCGACGCCATGCCGGCTTGGAAGCTTCTGAAGCTTCTCAAGAGCCAGCTCGAAGACAAAGCCCAACAGCCTCAAGCCGAGGAAGAGGCCGCCGAGGCGCTGCCGCTTTGGTCGCAAATCAATGAATTTCTCGCCTCGGGCCGTCAAGGCGATCTGCTTGAAGATCTCTTGGCCGACGCTGTCCCGGCAGCTGCGCCGGCCCCGGCAAAACGCGCGCGCAAAACAAAATCTGCAAAATCTGCGCCCAAGCGTGCAAAGAAACTTCAAAAAAACCTTCCCAATCCGGACTCTGCGGCTTTTGCGCTTGAAAGAGAAACCTACATAGGCGCCTGGCCCGCCGGACGCGCGTAGTTTTTTTTTCAATGTGCGAGCGCGCAGCTCAACTTCGCACGCAGCCTTCTTCAAACGCCGCTGCAGCAGGTGCTCGCAACATTGACCATTGCGCTTTTGGGAACCCAAAGCAGCAAAAACCCCCCTTGCATACGCCTCAAAATTCAAAGCCAAACCAAACGAGAAATTGCAGAGCTTTTCTTCTCGAATAATGTCCGAAGTCCTTCTTATTTCAGCCTTGATTGATTGAGGCTCAATGCCGGAACTGACTTGCGCAATCTGCATAAATATAAAAAAAACTGCCCGCAGTTGTCGATCGATATTTCCGCCGGACGAATCATTCGCATAATTGCTGAAATCATCTCAATTCATTTGCCTCCTTCAAAAGAAGGCAGGCGAAGCCCTCAAAAAACGAAGCGCCCCCATCATGAAAAATTCTCTAAAAACGCATCGGCAGGTTATTTACATTTAAGCGAATATTTGGTTAAAATCTCAGCAGATTAAATTCAAGAGTAATACAAGCTGTCTTTCAAAGACTTGCCGTTGGAATACAGCAAAGACATTTCTGGAATAAAAGGAGAATCGCCGATGAATTCGAATCTGATGAAGTTGATGAAGGACATTGAGCAGGATCAAGCGCGCGTTGACGCCAAGAAGGAAACTGCCAAGCGTACGGTAATCGAAGAAATCAACAAGCTTGTCGCCACGTTCGGCATCAAGGCTTCCGAACTTGATTTCGGCGCGCAGCGCCGCGGTCGTCCTGCCGTCAAGGCCGAAGCCGTCAAGGTCAAGCGCCCGAGAAAGAACGCCGGCCGCAAGGTTGAGCCCAAGTATCAGGCTCCGGACGGCACCACGTGGACCGGCCGCGGTCTCAAGCCGAAGGGAATTCGCGCCGCTCTCGAGGCGGGCTTCTCGCTTGAAGACATGCTCATCAAGAAGGAACCGGCTGCCGCCGAAGCTTCTTAATCGAGCTGGCAAATTGCTCAATAAGAGGGCGCAGGAAAGCAATTCCGGCGCCTTCTTTTCGTTTGCGGCTCCATGTTTTGCGAATAATCCATTCTTGCGTTTTTTCTCGAAGCTGCGCTTTTTTTCCCGAGGAAAAAACGAGATTGTTCAAATTGAGCAATCAATTGCGAGGATTGGCCTAAGTCGATGCGGCGCACTGAAGCTATAGTTTCATCAAACGGCAAAAGCCCTGCGCAAACTGCGTGATTGGAGCAAAGCGCGCTCTAAGCGCGCGTGCCGGTCATTTACTAAAAAAACGTGCCTTAGGGAATTTTTTTCGCGCATTTTAGGCACGGATTTTGATCTGATTTTTTTTGAAGGAGCTCAAGGCCATGCTTGGCAATTTCACGTACTGCAATCCGACGAAACTTTATTTTGGGCAAGATTCTCTCATAGGACTCAAAGCGGAGCTTCCCAAATACGGCGACAACGTCGTTCTCATTTACGGCGGCGGCTCAATTAAAAAGTCCGGACTCTATGACGAGGTGATGGAAATTCTTCAAGCTTGCGGCAAGAATGTGGCTGAAATTTCAGGCGTCATGCCCAACCCAACGCTTGAAAAGCTCTACGAAGGCGTAGAAATTGCACGCGCGCACAAGGCCGATTTTCTTCTTGCCGTGGGCGGCGGTTCGGTTTGCGACTACACCAAGGCCGTGGCCGTTTCCGTGCACTGCAAGGAAGATCCCTGGGAGAAGTACTTTCAGAGATTTGAAGAGCCCGAGTGCGAAACGCTGCCCTTGGGCTGCGTGCTTACGCTTGCCGGCACCGGCTCGGAAATGAATGCCGGAGCCGTGATCACCAACACGAAGACCAAGCAAAAGATCGGGCACGTCTTTGCCGACGAAAAGATCATGCCGCGCTTTGCGATCCTCAATCCGCTCTACACGCTCTCGTTGCCGCACTACCAGATGGTTGCCGGGATCTTCGACATCTTCAGCCACATCTGCGAGCAGTACTTCTCGGGCACCGACGACAACACGAGCGACTACATCGCCGAGGCTTTGATGCGCTCGCTTCTTGTCTCAAGCCGCATCGCCAACGCCGATCCGCAGGACTATGAAGCCCGCAGCAACATCATGTGGACGGCCACCTGGGCGCTCAACACGCTCATTGCCAAGGGAAAAACGACAGACTGGATGGTGCACATGCTCGGTCAGTCGGTGGGCGCCTATACGAATGCCACGCACGGCATGACGCTGTCGGCCGTCTCGCTTGCATACTATCGCCATATCCTTGCCTTTGGACTGGCAAAATTCAAGCGCTTCGCGCTCAATGTCTGGGACGTCAATCCCGAGGACAAGAGCGACGAAGAAATTGCGCTCGAAGGCCTCAAAGCCATGGAGGGTTGGATGCGCGAGCTTGGGCTGGCGATGACAATCAGCGAGCTTGGCGCAACCGAAGAGATGATCGAGGGCATTGCCGAGGGCACGCTTGTGCTCAAAGGCGGCTACAAGGTGCTCGAGCGTGAAGAAATCATCAAAATTCTCAAGGAGTCGCTCTAACCATGTCGAAAAAAACACTGGTCGCTTATTTTTCCGCCTCGGGCGTCACGCGCGGCAAGGCTCTTGCAGCTGCCAAAGCTCTTGGCGCCGATCTCTATGAGATCGCCCCGGAAGTTCTCTACACCGAAGCAGACCTCAATTGGCGCAATTCGGCAAGCCGCAGCTCGGTTGAAATGGCCGACAGCGCCTGCAGGCCGTCTCTTGCCCAACCGACGCCGGATCTGTCGGCCTACGAGGCGATTCTCGTCGGCTTTCCGATCTGGTGGGGCGTTGCGCCGCGCGTGGTCGACACTTTTCTTGACGAGGTTCAGGCCGCAGGCAAAAAAGTGGTGTTTTTTGCAACCTCGGGCAGCAGCACCATGCACGACGTCGTCGTGGGCGCCAAGCGCCTGCACCCGCAGCTTGAGATTGAATCAGCGGAACTTTTAAACGGCAGAGATGCCGCAGCCTGGGCCAAAACGCTCTAAGCTCCTGAGTTCGCCCAAAAAGGCAGTTTGCTTCCCGATTTTCGCTGCGGCGAGAATCGGGAAGAATCTTGGTTGTTCAAAAACGATTGGATCGGATCAAATTCCGCCGTCAAATGTCCAAAATCGGCACGTCAAGCCACAGAGCCTGGGGTGCGTTTTTTTCAACATATTCGCGCAGAAATGCTTGCGTATCCTCGACAATCACCGCCGGCGTCTGCCAAGCATCGTAGAGATTGAACGCAAAGACAGCAAGCGGCATGCTGCGGCTTGCAAGAGCTTCAAGCGACAACAGCGCGTGATTGATGGATCCGAGCTTGGCATTGGCGACAAAAATCACCGGCCAGTGGTGCTGCGCAGCGTAGTCAATCGTCAGAAGCTTGCGCGTCAACGGCACCATCAGTCCTCCGGCGCCTTCGATGAGGACGTAGTCGTAGCGGCTTTCCAAAACTGCAAGCGAGTGCTCGATGCGGGCAAATTCAATCGCTCGGGCATCAATTTCCGAAGCCAGATGGGGAGAGCCGGGAAAAGAAAAGGCCTGCGGAGCAGTCAGGCCTGCGGCGTCTTCTGGAAAACCGCAGCCCATAATGCGCCGGTGCACGCGAATGTCGACCGAAAGCGGATGGTCTTTCAGCACGCCTTGTTGCGCATATTCTTCTCCTGTCTGCACAAGCTTCATCGTGATCGTCTTTCGTCCAAGAGCAAGAAGCTCTCGGGCAATAAAGCCCGTTGCTGCCGTTTTGCCGGCATCGGTATCAATGCCGCTGACAAAGTAGGTGCCGGGCACAAGGTCTTTGATGCCGCGGCTGTCTTTTCCTGAAGGCGGAAACGAGGAAGACTGCGGCAAGGCCGCTTTTGCATGTGCTGCACGCATGGCTGCTGCTTGATCAGAAATCGTCGTCATAGAGGCCCGCTAGAAATGCTTCGAGTACTTCGCCGAAAGCGCGCGTCAAAATCTCGAGCTCTTCGTCTGTGATGACAAAAGGCGGCATCAGGTACAGAAGCCGGCCGATTGGTCGGATCCATACGCCGCGCTTGACGAATTCGGGCTGCACTCTGGCGGCATTCATGGGACGATCGGTTTCAACCACGCCGATGGCTCCGCACACGCGCACATCATGCACGCCGCTTCTGCCGGCAAAAGGACTCAAGGATGTTTTCAACTTTGCCTGAATGCGCCTGACTTCGGAGAGCCAGTCGCGGCTTGCGTAAACGTCGAGCGCTGCACAGGCTGCCGCGCAGGCCAAAGGATTGGCCATGAAGGTCGGCCCGTGCATGAAGGCCGCTGGGGGTGTTCCCGAGACGGCGTCAGCAACAGCGTTTGTTGCGAGCACGGCCGAAAGCGTCATGACGCCGCCCGTGAGCGCCTTGCCGATGGTCATGACGTCAGGCGTAATTTGAGCCCAGTCGCAGGCAAATGTGCGGCCGGTGCGGCCAAATCCCGTGGCAATTTCATCGAGCACAAGCAGCACGCCGTATTCGGAACAAAGTCTGCGGGCGTGTTGCAAATACTGAGGATGATAAAAGCGCATCGCCCCTGCGGCCTGCACGATGGGTTCAAGAATAAAGGCAGCTGTCTCAGATCCGTGCTTTTCAAAATAAGATTCAAGAAGCGCAGCATCGCGCTCGTCAAATTCTCCGTCAAAGCGCGATATGGGACTCGGAACAAAAAAGCGCTTTTGCATGAGGCCCGAGAAAATCGCGTGCATGCCGCTTTTGGGGTCGCAAACGCTCATGGCGTTCCATGTGTCGCCGTGATATCCGTCGGCCAGACTCATAAAGCCCGTGCGCTGCGGCTGCGAACAGGCGCTTTGATACTGAAGCGCCATTTTCATGGCTGCTTCAACGGCCACCGATCCGGAATCAGCAAAAAAGATTTTCTGCAGTCCTCTCGGAACAATCTGCAGCAGTTTTGCGCCTAGCTCAATTGCCTTTTCATGGGTAAGTCCAGCAAACATCACATGCGGCAATTGCCGAGCCTGCTCAATGACGGCCCTGACGATGTCTGGATGTCGATGGCCGAACGAGGCGCACCACCATGAGCTGATGCCGTCGATGAGCTCGCGTCCGTCGGCCAGAACAATGCGCGCGTCGTGAGCGCTTTTGACCATTTCCACTGACGGCGGATTGCTCGCCGAGGCATATGGGTGCCATAAATGCGCGCGGTCAAAGGCAATCGCGTCGTCGTCCTCAAAACTATAGCCTGCTTTTTTTGCGAGCACCTTATCCGAGTCAGGGGCGGTGCCGGCAGTCGTGAGCATGTCGCCGGCAATAGCGCTGTTGATGCCGGCCTTCATGGCGGCAAGCTGCACGGTTGGGCTCAGTCTTGCGCGTCCTCCGGCAAAGCGCAGCTGTGCTCGAGGATTAATGAGACGAAAGAAGGCGATGGAGCGCAAAATCGCATCATCTTCAAGAATCGCTTGCTGAGCCAAAGGGGTGCCGGCAATGGGAGTGAGAATATTGATGGGAATTGATGGCACGCCAAGTCTGCGCAGCGCCAGCGCAAGGCTCACGCGATCGGCTTCGCTCTCTCCAAGACCAATGATGCCGCCCGAACAAAGCTGCAGTCCGGCGCGCCTGGCCGCCTCAAGAGTTTTTACCTTGTCGGCAAATGAGTGCGTTGAGCAAAACCTCGCAAAAACATTCTCGGCAGCTTCGAGATTGCAGTGACAGCGAACGACGCCGGCCGCAGCCAAAAGCCGGAATTCCTTTTCGTTGAGAAGCCCTGCCGAGATGCAGACTTCGAGGTTGGTTTCCCGACGGATGGCTCGCACAAGATTTGCTGTCTCGCGCACCTCTCTTGCAGAGAGCTTGCGTCCTGCAGTTACAAGAGAAAATCGGCTGCAGCCTCGCTCCTTCGCTTTAGTAGCAGCGGCAACCGCCAGAGATTCATCGATGAGCGGATGCTCCTCAATGCGCGCATCGAAATGGCGAGACTGCGCGCACCAGGCGCAGTTTTCCGTACAACGGCCGGATTTGGCATTGACGATTGCGCAGAAATTAAAGCGTCTGTCGGCAAATTGTTCTGTGATCGCTTCAGAAGCTTCAAGCAGCACGGGCGTTTGCGCCTGACGAAGTGCCTGTGCGTCTTGTTCGTCTGGAACTTGCTCAAGAGCACGGACTGCAAAATCCATCAAATCCTGCACTGAAAGCTCAGGCATGCCGGTTTCTCCATTGTTTGGTTGTTTTTTGAGCAAAAAGTTCGCCCAATGTAGCACGAAAAGCAGGGGCTTTCGAAGCAGACTGCCGGGAAAAGAGCCGGCAAGCACAAGCTCTCATAAACGAGCTGACGTGTGTGGATTCGTTTGAGTCAAGACTGTAAAAAAATGCCCGCCGAGCAACCCGGCAGGCATGAAAACAAAAGGAGAAAAATCTGACGAAACTGAGATGACGAAGATCTTCGTCTGGTGCAAGCATTGTGCCGCACAAGTCTTAACCAGCCATTAAAAAGCGCCGACATGCGGATATGGGCACATCAGCGCTTGAGTCAAGCCGTCTCAGCGGCGAGGCGGCGGCATGCCGTCGGGACCAGGTCCTCTTCCCGGACCAGGGCCAGGGCCGCCAGGACCACCGGGACCAGGTCCTCGGCCTGAAGCAGGGCCGGGGCCGGGCGGGGGACCGGGACGACGATGGTGCCAATGGCAGCCCGTCAGAAAAATCGCAGCCAAAGCTGCAGGCAAAGCCAGAAGTTTTCGCTTGCTTGTCTGCATGTCAAAATCCTCCTGTTCTCTGAGAATGGATTTTCATTGCAACCCGAATGCAATATAGCAAAGAGGCCTCTGCTAATGCGTTAAGTTGTGCAAACAATATTCGAAAAAAAATCGGTCAGCGCGAAGCGTTGATTTTACGTGCGTCTTCGGGGAGCAGGACAATAAGATTGGCTTCCGTCATCTCAGGATCGGGAAGAAAAGACGGCTGTGAACCCTTGCCGTACAACTCGCGCAGCTTGCTGATTTCGCCAAAGACAAGCGCCCCGTAAGGGCAGGCATCAACGCAGTCAGGATTGAGCCCTTCGCGCAGTCTGTCTTCGCAGGCATTGCATTTGGTCATTTTGCGGGTGACGGGATTGAGATTCAATGCGCCGTAGGGACATGCTCTGGCGCACATGCCGCAGCCGATGCACTTATCTTCGTCGATCAATACCAGTCCGTCTTCAAAGCGCTTGTCTTGAGCGCCTGTCGGGCAAGCATCTGCGCATGAGGGTTCATCGCAATGATTGCAGCTCATCGAAACGCCCAAGGCAACAACATCATTGACCCAAGCCCCGGTCATGCGGTCCTGCCGCCAGCTGCCCCTCTCATAGACTTTTACGCGGCGAAAGCTTCGCCCGTCCGTGAGATTGTTCTTGGCAATGCAGGCAGCCTGACATGTTCCGCATCCTGTGCAGAGGGCTGTGTTGATGAGAAATCCGTATTGCTTGCTCAAAGCTTGCTCCCTAAAGCGCCTGCGTCAAAAGCTGCAGCTGCTGTCGCTTTTTTTTTCGCCGCCAGCCGCAGTGGCTCGATATTGCACGAAAAAGTTTAGCGCGTCGATGAGGAAAAAATTTTGCATCCAAACTCTTGGCTCAATCAGCAAAAAGTACGAAATCGGAGCGACTTAATTTTTCCATATAGGTCATTGCCAAGACCTGGCAAGAGGTATAACATTGATTCCGACAAATGTCGGAATCAACTTGGAGAAGCCTTCATGCCAAGACCGAGACGGTGCAGGCGCGTATGCGCCGAACCAGCCATCGAGAAATTTCTGCCGCAGCCCGATGAGGGAAGGCCTTGCGTCGTCCTCAACGTTGATGAATACGAAGCGCTTCGCATCATCGACCTTGAAAAGCGCTCGCACGAAGAGTGCGCAGCACAAATGGAAATTTCGCGCACAACAGTAACGGAAATCTATGAAAAGGCGCGCTTTAAAGTTGCCGACGCCATCGTCAACGCAAAGCCGCTTGTGATCACCGGCGGCCATTATCGAATTTGCCTCGGGGAAAACTGCACGAACTGTCCGGGAGCGCGCCATGCCAAATGTTGGGCAGCGTCTGCCCGCGGACGTCAAGGAGAAACCATCATGAAAATCGCCATTCCTTTCAAAAACGACAACATCTACCAGCACTTCGGCATGGCCGAGATCTTCAAAATCTATACGATCGAAGACGGCGCTATCGTCTCCAGCGAACTTGTTGAGTCCGCAGGCGGCCACGGCCATGTTGCTCGACTCAATGTACTCATCAAAAATGGCGTTGACTGCTTGATCTGCGGGGGCATCGGTCCTGGAGCCATTGCAGCTGTTGCCGAGGCGGGGATCAAACTTTATGCCGGCAACAGCGGCTCGGCCGATCAGGCTGCGGCTGCTTTGATTGCCGGAGACATTGCCAACGACCTTGAGGCAGCCGCGGCGAAAAGCTGCGGACATCATCGCCGCGGACATGAGCATGGCCATTCAGAAGGGTGCGGATGCGGCAGCGAGCATGGCCATGGATGCGGCTGCAGTCACGAACATCAGGGTGAAGAATGCGAGTGCGGGCGTGATGCCCATGGCCAAGGATGCGGGTGCGGTCATGATCACCATGCAGACGGCTGCGGCTGTCGTGGTCACCACGGGCACGGCAATGGCGGCTGCTGCGGCGGACATGGTCATTGCTAGAACAGACTTCTAGAGCTTCTAAAGAAGCCTCAATTTTTTTGCTTCTGCGGCTGCGCTTGAAAAAACTCAATAGCTCAAATCCAGTCGGGAAAACCTAAAACCGCAACGCCGCAATGCCTGGAGACTGCTGCCGAAAACATTGAGAGCTGCTGAGCGTCTCGTCAGGTTTTTGCCGTGAAGAAAAGCGTCTCCTTGTCACTGCAGAAATGCTTGAGCAACGCTGTTTTTCCAATGCGCCGCCGCCCGTAAACAATCGCCATTTCTCCGCGAGAGCTGTCGAAAGCGTCCTGAAGAATCTCGAGTTCTCCGTGTCTGCCGATGAATGAGTTCGTGGTAAACAGTATCTAAATTTGCATTAACAAGAAAAACAGTAGCGTAATACCGTATAAAAATCATGCAACAAAAAACCCCGTAGACATTGATCTACAGGGCTATTTGCTAATTGGCGGAGTGGACGGGACTCGAACCCGCGACCCTCGACGTGACAGGCCGATATTCTAACCAACTGAACTACCACTCCAGTTCCAAATTTTTTTCAGACATCAATGCATGGTTTTGTTGTCGCCGCTTCGCTCAAAGAGGGAAGTCTGGCGGAGTGGACGGGACTCGAACCCGCGACCCTCGACGTGACAGGCCGATATTCTAACCAACTGAACTACCACTCCGTTGGGACATCAGAAACTTTGCATTTCTTACGTCTGAAGCTCGCATTTTACAGAAATCATCAACTTTTGCAAGAGCATTTGTTGATTTTTCCTGCATCCCGCTTGGGACGAAGGCGCATTCTACAGAGTTTTTCCGTCTTGTAAAGAGCGCACGCAAGAAAACTAAAGCTAAAGCACACAAGTTCTTGAAAAAGAAAGAAACTTTTTTCAACCTATGGTGCGCTTGCTATCAGGGCCACATTTCGATTTCAGGGCAATCAGCCGCAATGCGCGTTCCGGCTTTGCCTTCTACGGCAAGCTCAATCTGCTCGAGCGATCCGATGACGGCGGGATTTCCGGTTCGTTCGACAAATTCAATGGCGGCAGTGACTTTCGGGCCCATTGATCCGGAAGCAAAGCCCTTGATTTTGAGATCCCTAGGCGAGGCCCCTCGTATCAGTTTTTGCTCTGGAGTTCCCCAGTTGAGATAGACGCCAGCCACATCTGTAGCGATCACAAACAGATCCGCTTGCAGCTCGCATGCAAGAATAGAGCAGCAGTAGTCCTTGTCGATGACGGCTTCAATGCCGTCAACGGCTTTGTCATCACCGACGCTGACTGGCACTCCGCCGCCACCCCCTGCAATAACCATAATTCCTGAGTCAACTAGTTTCTTGATGGCGTCAATTTCAAGAATTCTTACTGGTTTCGGACTTGGTACAACTCGACGATAATAGACACCGTCGGCTCGCATCGTCCATCCCTTTTCCTTGGCAAGAGCCTCTGCTGTCGGCTTGTCGTAGACTGGCCCAATGAATTTAGTCGGATTTTTAAAAGCTGGGTCGTTTTTATCGACTTCCGAGTGCGTGACGATATTGACGATTTTTTGCTCTGGCAGGACGCTGTGCATGGCCTGCGCAAACATGCAGCCGATCATTGCTTGACTTTCCGCCCCGAGAACATCAAGCGGGTAGGGGGCGGCAGTTTCTGAAAAAGCCTCATTTTGCAGAGCAAGAAGGCCAACCTGCGGGCCATTGCCGTGACCGAGAACAAGTTCGTGGTTTGCGGCTAAATTCTTAAGCGAGCTACACGCAAGCCGTATGTTTCTCATTTGGTTTTCCGCCGTCAGTGCTTCACCGCGACGAAGAAGGGCGTTGCCGCCTAAAGTCACAACGATTCTCATCTCGATCACCATCAAAAGCCAAAGGCTGCGTTTGTCGGATGAATTCATTCTAGTGACGGAGGCATGCTGTATTTATTGAAACATTGTTCTCGAAAAGCCCTGATTTTCAAGAAAAATTTGCAGTACACTGAATTCGCCTCAGAAGATGAACATGCCGCTTACTCATTGCGTACTTGCATAAACGGCTGGATGATTGGGTCGTTCGTTTTAAAAAGATGCTTGAGATACCTTGCAACTTGTCCACAAGCGTTTCGGTGAAAAGCAACGCCTTGCGGCGACGGCTTTCGAGGATACTGCACATTTCTGGTGGCCAGAGCTCCTTGTTTGAGATATGGAGCAGCAACACCGACTGGCATAAAACCAACTCCGAGCCCTTGCAAGTGACATTCAAGCTTGGTTGCCATATTGGGCACCAGAAGTTCCCTCTGTCCGGGCACCAGCCAAGCCGTTCTCTTCCTAAGCGTTACGGCCGTATCCTCAACGTTTATGGCCAAATAACGAGCCAGGGTTTTGTTGCTCAACGGATCTTCAGTCTCTTTCATAACGGGGTGATTCGGCGAACAAACAAAAACCCATCGGATCTCTCCGATCGGAATCGTTTCACAGTCTTCGCTGATTGAATGCCAAGTCGGCACGCCTATGCAGAAATCGGCTTCATGCCGCATTAGAGCATCCCATACTCCCATGTAGACGCAGCGGGTGACTTCAATTCGGGTGTAGGGGAATTTGTCGTGGAGCTCAGCGAGCAACGGCACAATGTTTGAGCTTGTCAGAAGCAAATTGTTGACGGCAATGACAAAGTGAGACTCAATGCCGTGAGTGATCTGCTCAAGTTCAAGAGGGATTTCCTGAAGACGCGTATAGAGGTTTGAGACAAGCTCCAGCAGCCTTTCGCCTTCGGGCAGCAGTTCAATGTTGCGCGTTGTGCGCTTAAACAACGGCATGCCGAGTTGATCCTCGAGCGTCTTGATGCGGTAGCTGATCGTTGCGGGCGTTTTGTGCAAGATTTCAGCCGCCTGACTGAAGTTCCTGCACTGAACCACCGTCATGAAAGTCTTGAGTCCGTCAATGTCAAAGTTCGGCGCTTTTAGATGCTCTTTCATAATGCTCCTTTGGGCCTTATGCTCGGCTCTTTGTGCAGAGTGATACAACAACGACGACTCCGCATACAGTACCAAACTAATACCGCAGGCAGACCAGACGAACTAGGAAAAATTAGTCGCCTGTAGTTCGGCAAAAGTAAAACGCCCCCGCAAGTTCTTCTGCATGGGGCGCACTTAGTTAAAAGGCTAGCTCGGCTACATGCGTTATTGCGTGAGCTCAAGCTTTTCGGCAAGCGCTTCGAAAGCTGCAATGAAGCACTTGAGTGGCGCGCGCACAGTTCCCGCTCCGACCTGCCCGATGCCCGCCTGCTTGTGGGCAATGCCCGTATTGATGAGCGGCGTGATGCCTGTTTCGACCACCTTGCGGATGTCGAGTCCTAAGGGAGAACCGCGGAAATCCCAGCTCGGAATCAAAAACAGGGGATTGTTGTCGGAATAGATTTCCTGCATCTCATTGCTGATGCGAAGCGCGTCCTGAAAGCCGCCGGCTCCGACAAAACGCGTCACGCCAGGGGCAGCCACCATGGCAGCGCCGCCCACGCCGAACGTTTCCGTAATGGCGCTGTCGCCGATGTCAGGATTGGCGTCGTCTTGCGTATAGCCGGTAAAGAAGAGTCCGACGGGCGTGTTGACGTCAGCCGTGAACCAACGCTTGCCCAGACCCGAGACGCGAATGCCGAAATCGCGCCCGTTGCGCGTCATGGCCGTGACGATCGAGCCTTCTTCGATTTCAGCTGCCGCATCCATGACGCACTTGCAGTAGGCCATCATGACGTTTAAGAAGAACTGATCGGTGCGGGCAAGAAAATCAAGAACTTCTTCGCACTGCTCAAGCGGCATGCCGCTTTCCATGACCGGAACCGTGATCGAGCGCATCAAAAGCGCCGAGGCTGCGATGTTGCGCTGATGAAATTCGTCGCCCATCGTAATGGCCTGAGCAACCAGACTGGTGATGTCAATGCCCTCTTCGGTGCTCCTGAGCGCCGCAGAAAGCACGGGACCGAGCGTGCGCATCATCCAGCGATGACGGGCGAGCACTTCTTCGTCATAGGCGCCAAAGCGCATGACTTTGCCGATGCCTTCGTTGAGATTGCAGAAGGATTCGTTGCCATGGACTTTGTTTCTCATGATGATCACCGGCATCGATTTGGAAGTGATGCCGCCCATCGGGCCCACGGCGCGCACATCGTGGCAGGGAATGAAGCGAATCTTGCTGCTTTCGGCCAAAACCGCTGCCTGCTCATCGGTCTGCGCCCAGCCTTCGAGCTTTGCCGCGCCGAGCACGGCGCCTTGCATGGGACCGGTCATGCGCTCCCAAGTGATGGGAGGACCGGCGTGCAGCAGCGTCATGCCGTCATTGAGTTCCTCAATGACCTCTCCGGCAGGCTTCACGTCGACCCAATAAGGACGAGCTTCTTTGATGCGCGCAACAACTGCATTGTTGGCTTCTTGTACCGTCGAATACATCATTCGGGTCTCCTCAGAATAAGAATTTATTTCATGCGGCTCAAAAGTTTTTTGAGTCGATCGTTTCCCTGACAGACAGGCGCCCATTCATACTGAACGCACGGAACTTGGCAGTCCTGAAGGTTCTGGGCGAATTCACGCAGGCCGATGTTGACGACATGAAGCTTTTGCTTCAAAAGCGACAATGCCGCACCGTTTGCTGAAGATTGCCGGCGCGGCCGGACAAGTCTTGCCGCGACGAGAATTGCTTGGCGCGTGTTGCGCACAACGACAACGCCTGCGGTCTGCAGCTTTTCGATCTGCGCGCTGCGCACCTGCACGTCTTCTTCGGTGCCGGTGACGGCGGCAATGCAAATCGGCCGACATGCTCCGTTCGAGCTTTGTTTGAGCGCTTCATAGGCCACTGCAAAGGCGCCGGCCGGGTCACGGTGGCTGCCGTAGCCCAAAACCACATCGACGAGCAGAATCTCAACAGGCCTCTTGCCGGCAATATCCAAAAGAACGTCGTTTCTGACGCTTGGATCGATCATTGGATGCGGGCGGCCGCGCGTATAAACATCGTCGCCAAGATCAATGATTTGGTGGCCCTGATCGTCAAGCATCACGCCCTTGTCGTGGTGCGCAGGCATCTTGAGTCCAAGAAGCTGCGCAGAAAGGCCCGCAGCTTCGGCCGCAAGCGTACCGCCCGTGTATAAGCCCAGGATCCTGCAGCCTGCTGCATCAGGAAGAGCTTCGGCCACGGCTTCAGCGTCGTCGAGTTCGACGGCCAGACGCGCAGCCTCGTCAAGCGACTCAGCAAACCACACATTTCCCTGCTGCCGCGACTGAGGCTTTGTGCCGAGAAAGAGAGCGACGACGGGCTTGCCGAGCGTTTCCATCAGCTCGGCGATGCGCTTTGCAACGCTCTCGGCCGGAGGCTTCGAAACAAAGACAATGACGCGGGTGGCCTCATCACCGGCAAGCATGCCGAGAGCGGCCTGCGCCGAGATGCCGCCGACTTCGGCCGACAAATCGCGTCCGCCCAAACCGATGGCGTGCGTAATGCCTCGGCCTGCAAGGGCAATCTGCGAGCATACTTCCTGAATGCCGGTTCCGGATGCTCCAACGATGCCGATGCCTCCCGAGGGCATGCGGTTGGCAAAAGCCAACGGCGCGCCGGCTATGACCGAGGTTCCACAGTCCGGGCCCATCACGATCAGATTGCGGCTTTGCGCAAAGCGCTTGAGTTCGACTTCCTTGGCAATGGGCACATTGTCGGAAAAGAGCATGACGTGCATGTTCTTTTCGAGGGCCTGCATGGCTGGTTCATGCGCGTATGAGCCGGCCACGCTGATGAGCGCAAGATTGCTCTCGGGATCGATGCGCAGAGCCTGAGAAAGGCTGTGCACAACAGGGTAGCTTGCCGAGCGCCTGCCTTTGGCAAGCTGCGCCAAAGCCTGCTCCAAGCGCTCTTCGACTTGGGCTGCTATCTCTTGGGGCTGGTCGCTTTCGATCACGACGCAGACGTCGTTGGGCCCTGCCTGTTCGAGCAGTTCGTGCCACATGCCGGTTTCCCGAAAGACGTCCTTGTTGGCCGGCGTTCCCATCATAACCGAAACGCGCTTGACGTCGTCGGCCTTGCTCAGATCCCTTGAGATCAGCATGAGGCTGACTGAATCCTGAAAGCATCCCTTTTTCAAAAAGGCGTAAAACATGAGGCCTCCTCACTTTGTGTGCAGTGCAGACGCGCCCGGCGCGGACCGCGCTTGAGACGCCTGCAAACGCATGAACTAAAAAGGGATCAGCAAAACTAAATCGTTGATGTGCGCACGATTTCAGCACCCAGACGGCCGAGCGCGAGGTCAGTTCCGCGAGATGCAAGCAGCGAGATGCCTAGGGGAACTTCGTGCTGCTTGACAAGCGGAAGCTGCAGCTGCGGAATGCCCGAAAGAGGCGAGATGCACAGCAGATTCGTAGACTGCAGGCGCGTGGTGTTGATGTCCTCCAAGGCAGCCGTTCGCAGCGGAGCAATGGAAGCAGCCGTCGGCAGCACCAGAGCGGCATCCGGACCAATCACTTCTCTGACGCGGGCAACGATCTCCTTGCGGATGCGGCTGGCTTCATTGAATTGCTGCAAGGTGATGGTCGAGGCCCATGCCAAGCGTTCCTTCGGACCGCGTGAAAGGTGCGGACGATACTTGCGGATCCAACCGCCGTAGCTCTCCCAGACCTGATAGCCCTGAACGGTTCTGAAGACTTCCACCCACTGGGCAAGTCCGTTGGGGGCAACGGTGATGTGCTCGACCTTTTCAAAGAATTTACCGATGTGCTCAACAGCCGGCGCCAGGGCTTGTGCGACGTCGTCGTTGACCGACTTGAAGCAGTCGTCGGCAATCAAAAGGCGCTTGAATTGCGTGGGCTGGGCGTCTTCGCCGAGCATCACTGGGCAAATTCTCTCAAACGTATCGGGATTTGCGCTCATGAAGCCCACAACGTCCATGCTAGCGCAATAAGGCGCTTCGCCATCGCCCGGCACGCGACCAAAGGTTGGGCGAAGAGCAAGAAGACCGTTGTAGCTTGCGGGCACGCGCACGCTTCCCAGACAGTCGCTGCCCAGCGCAAAGTCGACCAAGCCTCCGGCAGTGGCCGCGGCCGAGCCGGCCGAAGAACCGCCTGTGTAGCGGCGAGGATCATGCGGATTAATCGGCGAGCCGTAATTCCAATTCTCGCCGCTGATGCTGAAGCACAGCTCGTCGCAGACGGTCTTGCCGACAAGGTCGCCGCCGGCATCCAAGAGCTTGGTCACGATGCTGGAGGTAAAGTCGTCCGGTCCGTGCGTGCGCAGCCAATCCGGGTGACCATTTCCGCACGTGCTGCCGAGCACCTTCCACACATCCTTGATGGCGAACTTGAGTCCTTCGAGCGGACCGCTGCCGCTTCCTTGGATGGCAATATGGTTTTCACGCACGAAAGCCTGAAGCGGGTCGTACGGAGGTTCGCTTGAAACGTCCAGACGCGGGAGGTTGAGCAAAGTCTGTTGGGACATGACGAGTCTCCTATAAAAAAATGTGAAGATCACATTCGTTTCACATGAAAAACACTGATCACTGGCCGCAAATGTGATTTTCAATGCTGCCTAGATTTGAAATCTCGATTCGGACAGTGTCGCCGGGCTTGAGATAAACAGGGGGCAGCTGCGAGATGCCGGTGCCTGCGGGCGAACCGGTAAGAATCAAATCTGCGCTCTGCAACGTGTTCGTCTGCTTGATGATTTCAAGCAGTTCATCAATCTTGAAAAGCAGATCCTGAGTCAAGCTGTCCTGACGCAGACAGCCATTAACCCAAGTGCGCAAACTAAGTCCGTAGGGGTTAGGAATTTCATCGGCCGACGTAATCCACGGACCAAACGGGCAGGAGCTGTCAAAGCCTTTGGCCCTTGTCCATTGCTTTTCAGTTTTTTGCAGGTCTCGAAGCGTGAAGTCGTTGGCTGCGCAATAACCAAGAACACGACCGCCGCGACCGATGACGACGGCGAGCTCCCCTTCATAGTCCATGCATTGAGTGACGGCAGGACAGCGAACATCGTCAAAAGGACCAGCAGCGGCATTGCATCCCTTCAGAAAGATGAGAGGAACGGCCGGCTTTTGCACTTGACCGAGTGAATCCTGCAACGGATGCGAGGGATAGTTGAGTCCAATGCCGTAGATGGTTTTCGGCATAAAGGGAAGAATCGGCTTGACGTCTTCGTAGCGGTAGACCGGGCAGTTTTCGTCCGGCAGCTCGCGCATTTCCAAAACGCCGATCAACTCGAAGCGGTCAGCGTATTCATAGACCATTCCATCGATATATTGACCCAGACGAACCTTGTTTTCGCCCGGAAGAACAAAACGCAGTACTTTCATATCGACTCCTTAAGCGCCTGCGCCGGTCTGCGGCTTGAGCGTGCAGAGGGCAATCCAGCCGATTGATAAAAGAGCAACGGCAAAGTAAAACCCGCTGTTCCACGTGCCGGCGGTATCTTTAAGCCAGCCTGTGACGTAGGGGGCGGCAATGGCGCCGACCATGGCAATGCAGTTGTAGAGGCCGTAGACGGTCGACATCTTGTCTTTCGGTGCATGGTCGGCGATCAAGGCCAGCAGAAGCGGATCGCAGGCAAGCTTTCCGACGAATCCGTAGGCCACCAATGAGGCGATCATGACTGTCCAGCTCTGCGTGCTGATGAGAGAGAGAATTGAGGCGATCGTCAGCGGAATGAGCACCATCAAAAGCGGCTTGCGGGCATGGAAGCGATCCGAAATTCGAGCAAACGCAAGCGCCATCGGAATGCTCGTCCACGCGACGAGAGAGGAAAACATGCCGGTCTCAGAAAGCGGTATTGCGCGCACGTCGGCCAGATAGACCGGCAGCCAAGTCACCATCACGAAAAAGCCGTAGACATTGCAGAAAGAAATCAGAAAGATCGTTGCAAGTGTTCTGTTCGAGAGAATTTCCTTTACGGGCCCAAGCACGCTTTTGTGCGGCAGCTCAACCGTTTCGGACCTATGGGCATGGATGCCTTCCTTAACGAACAGATAAATGGCAATCCCCACCAGAATCGTCGGCACTGCAAAGAGCAAAAATGTCGTTCGCCATCCCAATCCTAGCTCAAACGATACGAAGCTCGACCCGATCAAGCCCAAGGAGATGCCGGCGGCCTGGCCGCTGTTGATGATCGCAAAGCTCATCGTTCTATACTGCTTGGGCGTTGAATCCGAAGAGACGGCATACTGCGGACCGTAATAGAACCCTTCGCCGAATCCGGCCAAAACTCTGACCGCAAGAAGCACTGCAAAGGTCGAAACCAAGCCTGTGAGCGCAGTCGCGCAGCCGAAGATCAGAAACCCGGCGCAAATCAGCTTGGTGCGCCCCCACTTGTCGCCGAGCAGCCCTGAGGGAATCTGCACGGCTGTATAGACGATGAAGAAGACGCTGCTGATGAGACCGACTTCTGCATTGGTCAGCGCGAATTCATCCCTGATGACGCCCTGCACGGGGCTCAAGATTGTGCGGTCCGCATACATGAAAACCCAGCCGAGGAAAAACAGCAGCGATGTGAGCATCCAGCGCTTTCCTGTCGTTGTTTGCTTAGTCATTGCGGTCGTCATAAAAAACCTTCGTCGTTTGTCGTTTGCAGTGCCTTGCAAAGCGGGCCACGCACGAAGGCACTGCGAAATATGGAAAGTCTCTAGCTGATGCGCTTTCGCTCATCGATGCACAGCACAACGACGATGCCGATCAGAAGCAGCGCTACCGCCACGTAAAAGCCGCTGTTCCACGATCCGGTAATGTCGCGCAGCAAGCCCGTTGCATAGGGTGCGACGATGGCCGAACTCATGCCCACAAAATTGAAGATTCCAAAGGCTGTTGAAAGCTGATTGCGGGGCGAATTGTCGGCGATCAGCGCAATGGCCAAAGGATCAGTTGCAAGCTTGCCGAAAAAGCCGTAGCAGACGAGCGCAACGATCATGAGCGTGCGGCTTTCGGTGAGAAGCAGCAGCGCGATGCTGCAGGCCGCAAGAGGCAGCAGGCACAAGATGACCGGACGCCGCTTACCGATTTTGTCCGAAATGTAGCCGTACAGAAGCGCTGCAGGAATCGAAGTCCAAGCCACGAGCGAAGACACGAATCCTGTATCCGAGCGTGAAATCTGGCGAACTTCCTCAAGATAGACCGGCAGCCACGTGCACATGACGAAGAATCCGTAAAGACTGCAGAAGACAAGAAGGTAGGTGAGGACAAGGTTCTTGTTCTTGAGCAAATCCATGAATTTGGGCTTTTCCTGATGCTGAGCGACGGCAGGGTCTGATTTCGGCGAGCGGATGAAAACCAATATGGCCAAACCCACCAGCAGCGTCGGCACGGCAAAGACGTAAAAGGGCATTCTCCAGCCGCCATCGAGATCAACGGCAATCCAGCTTGAGGCAACCAAGCCCAGCGTAATGCCGAAAGCCTGGCCGCTGTTGATGATGGCGCTGCCGAGAGTGCGATACTTCGTCGGAATCAATTCCGAGGACAGACCGTATTGCGGCCCGTAGTAAAACCCCTGGCCGATGCCCATCAAGGCTCGCGCGACCAGCAAAACGCCGAAAGACCCTGCAATGCCGGTGATGCCGGTAAACAGGCCGAAGATGGCAAAGCCCAAAGCAATGACCTTCGTCTTGCCGAACTTGTCGCCCAGCATGCCCGAAGGAACCTGCATGAAGGTGTAGGTCAGGAAGAAGATGCTGCTGATTAGACCCACTTCGGCATTCGTGAGCTGAAATTCGCTTCGAATAAGCGTCTGCACCGGGTTGAGGATCATTCGATCGGCATAGATGAAGATCCAGCCAAGAAAGAAGAATAGAACGGCAATTTTCCAGTTGGTCTGGTTTTTGCTCACGCTGGTCGGACAAGTCATGTGTTGCCTCCATTGAACCGAATGAGAAGGAAGGCTTTTGGCTCAATCCATTCTATGGAGGCGGAGATTGCGAAATGAATGATTTTTTTGCAGAGTAAATCTCTGATTTGCTTAAAAATTTTGAAAATCTCAAAGCTTGCTCAAAAAGGCTGCCGATATACTGAAAAAGCAAACTTTTAGGAGCTTTCCATGCGATATCCTGCCGGCTTGCCGATCACAATCAAGGCAATGGATGCCGATCTGCATCAAATGCTCGCTGATTCCGGGCAGGGGATTTGCGCCAAGGCAAGGATCATCGCGCATTTTCAGCACGGGGCGCTGCTTTATTTCGACAGCATCAAAGTCGCCGCATACATCAGCACGGCGCGGCGAGGACTTCTCCCGATGCAAGTCGTAGCCTCATCGACGGTGCTCGAGAGCCTGTCCACGGCAGAGCTTGAGAGCGAATTGACGATGCCTTTGTCGAGCAATCGAGGCTTGCGCATCTTTCAACTGGCCGATGGCATGAAAAACCTTTGGCTCGATCAGTCGGTGCTCGAGAAATCCTGGGCAGCGGCAAGCATTCGCAGGTTTCTTGCCGGGCATTCAAACGGAGGAGGGCTCGGAAAATGGGAGGAAGTCTTTTCTCCTGACTGGCGATGGGCTCGAGCATTGAGTGCAGATGTCAACGAGGATGCAAAGCTCATGGCCGGGCTGCTAGGCCGCGGAGAAGGATCGACGCCAGCGGGCGACGACATGCTCATTGGGGCAGCGGCCGTGCATTTCATGATGTCGGCAAAGTCCGGCAGCTCAGTGCAGGCGCAGCGATCAAAGCTTTGGCTATCAAAGCTCAATTCGCTAAGCGCAGCATTTGAGCTGCGAACAACGACCGCAAGCTGCACGTATCTTCGGGCGGCTTGCCGCGGACGCTTTGCCAGCCATCTGATCGGCGTTCTGCGTGCCGCCCTCAGTGGCCGAGATGATTTTCTGTCAGCAGCATGCGTACGACTGAGCCGCCATGGGAGGACTTCGGGATCGGATGCTTTGGCCGGCGCGGCACTGGCGCTGGGCGGACTGATTTAGAGATCCTCGTATCCCGGCACGTCGATTGCTTCTCCGATGCCATAGAAATGTCCGCCGGCGACGTAGTGCAGGGTGCTCAGAGACTTGTCGTCGGCCGACTCAAACTTCCAGTGCCGTCCATCGAAAATGCGCGGATCAGCCCAGGCTGCTACAGCTTCGCCGATGAATAAATCGTAGGCCTTGGCAATGTGCTCTTCGGGCAGAGCCTTGTAGACGACGTAGCAGGCGCAGCCTTCAACGAAAGGCATCTCAAAGCCGGGCATCTTGAAAAATTTCGCCCCGCTCTTTTCGAGCTTTGCATCGTCGTCGTTGCGGCTCACCGAGCCCAGAAACATGACTTCCTTTGCAATGCACTTCATCGGCAGGGCGAGCGCAAACATGCCGCTTTTTTCAATCAGAGGCCGCGTATAGTGCGTCGAATCAACGCAGGCAGTCACGCGCGAAGGCTCAATGTTGAGAGGACACACCCAGGTTGCGGGCATGACGTCTTCTTTGCCCTCGAAAGCGGCTGACACCAAAGCCGTGCCGCCCACGTTAAAGAGCCGGTACACGTTGGCAAGTTCGACAGAAATCAGTTCAGGCATTTTTAGAACCTCAAAATAAAAAAATAAATAGCCGCGCCTGAGGCTAGAAGCTCATGCAAGGCGCACAGCTTTCGAAAGTGCATTCTAAAAGGATGTCGATGAGGCAAGATTGAGCCCGCGCCGAAACCGCCCGGAGGCGGCAAGCTCTTGAGACGATCGTGCACAAAAAAAAGCACTGCGAGAAGTTTTCTTGCGAAGGTTTTCGCTGCGAAGTTTTTCTTTTGCAGGCGTGCTTTTTTTTTGCGTGTCATCTCGAGAACAACGACGTATACTCATCACAGCATCTCATTTGACGTCTTGGACGGCAGAAAGCCGCGTTTTTGTGTTTTCTTGTCTTTATAAAGCACCATGCCTCGAAATTTTGTCTTGCCTGAAATGCTCCATCGCCGCATTGACTGCGCCATGGGCCGCAGGCCCTGCGAATTGCGCCTGAGGAATTTGCGCATGATCGATGTCGTCAACGGCGTCGTTCTTGACAATGCAGAGATTTTCATCGACAACGGCGTCATCATCGATGCCGGCTGCGAATGCAAGGCAAATGCACGACAAACCATTGATCTTGAGGGCGCCTTTGCGGCGCCGGGCCTTATCGATGCACACGTGCACATTGAGTCTTCGATGCTCACACCCGTGCGCTTTGCCAGACTCGTTGCTCCGTTTGGCACGACGACGATCATCGCCGATCCGCACGAAATTGCCAATGTCGCCGGGCTCGAGGGCATTCGCTTCATGATGCGCGAGGCGCTGCGAGCAGAAATCACGATGTACTTCATGCTCTCGAGCTGCGTTCCTGCAACGCCCTTTGAAACCTCGGGGGCGGTTTTGACGGCTGAAGATCTCGCCGAGCTCATCAATGACGAGCGCGTCTTGGGACTGGCCGAACTCATGAACGTGCCGGGAGTTCTTGCCTGCGACTCGGATCTGCTTAAAAAAGCCTCCATGACGCTCTCGGCCGGCAAGCGCATCGACGGCCACAGTCCGCTCACCTCGGGCGCTGCGCTTTCGGCTTATGCCTGCGCGGGCGTCAGAAGCGACCACGAATGCAGCACCGCTCAGGAACTCGTCGATCGGCTTCGCCGCGGCTTTGTCGTGCAGATGCGCGAGGGCTCGGCCGGGCAAAACGTCTCGGCGCTTGCGCCTGCGGCAACGCCCAAAAACTATCGCTTTTTGTGCCTGTGCACGGACGATGCCTCGCCCGACGACGTCTTTGCCAGAGGTCACGTCAACAACGTCGTTCGCAAAGCTGCGGCCTGCGGCATTGATCCGATTGAGGCTGTGCGCATGGCAACCGTCAACACGGCCCAGCACTACGGCTTGACGACAAAAGGCATCATTGCGCCGGGCCTTGACGCTGATTTGGTTGTGTTTGACAACCTTGCCGACTTCACTGTTTTGCGCACTTTTGCCAAGGGGCGCGAAGTTGCCCGCAACCAATGGATGACGACGCCAGAGCCCGAAGCCGCCGATGCCGCTCAGAAGAGTTGCGTCACGGGGCGCGTCAACATCAAGGATCTTCGCGAAGAAGACTTCGTTTTGCGCACGCATTCGGGCAAAGCTCGCGTCATCGGTCTTGTGCCGGGCGATCTTGTCACGCGCCGGATTGTCTGCGATGTGCCGACAGCAGCTGAGGGCGTCATCGACTGCAGGCGTTGCCCCGGACTTTTAAAAATTGCCGTCATCGAGCGCCACCACGCCTCGGGCAACATAGGTCTTGGGCTCGTTAAGGGCTTTGTCGAAGAGGGAAGGGCGTTTGACGGCGCCATTGCAAGCACCATTGCCCACGACTCGCACAACATCGTCGTTTTGGGCGACAACGATGCCGACATGCTTGCCGCCGTCAATGAAATCAAGCGCATGAAGGGCGGACTGGTTTTGGTGCGAAAAGGCTCAGTCGTCTCAAGTCTGCCGCTTGAGATCGGAGGCCTCATGACCGATGCCGATGCGCTTGGCACGGCAAGGCGCAAGCAAAGCTTCATTGCGGCTGCGCATGATGCCTTCGGCGTTGCGCGCAATCTGGATCCGGTCATGGCCATGAGCTTTCTGCCATTGGCCGTCATTGCGCACCTGCGCGTAACCGATAAGGGACTTTTTGATTCAGACGCCTTCCGAATCGTCGATATTGATCCGCAGGCGGAAAATCCATCCGCGCAAAGCTGACGGCCTTTGTTTGTGCGCAGGCCGGTAGGGTAAAATAACACGCTTGCTCTGAACGTTGGAGAGGGCGTGTTGCGCCCAAAAAAAATCAACTTCTCAGAGCGGAGGACCAAACAGGCGCTCTTTTCTTTGACGGAGCTCCTTGCGCGTCTTCTTGTTTTAACGCAAAGGAATTTCACACTCATGCTTCTTGAGCTTTTTCGCAGTCACAAGCGCTGGCTGATGTTTATCGCCATGATCCTTGTGATTCCCAGCTTTGTCGTGACCGGCATCTATTCCTACAACCGCATGATCAGCGACGACGGAGCCATTGCCAAGGTCGACGACGTCTCGATTCTGCCTCAGCAGTTTGACGAAGCCAAGCGCCAGCAGCTCGAAACGCTGCGTGCCAGACTAGGCGACGCGTTTCGCAGCAATATGCTGGAATCGCCCGAAGCCCGCGTTGCGCTGCTCGAGCGCATCATGAACGATCGCGCGCTTGCCGGCGAAACCGTCTCCGAGCACGTGGAAGTGAGCGAGGCCACCGCTATTGAGCTCATCAAAACGCTGCCGGGCTTTCAAAAAGACGGCAAGTTCAGCCCTGAGCTCTATCAAAACTTTCTCTCAAGCCGCGGCTACAGCGACGAGTACTTCGTCTACATCATGAGAAGCGACATCGCCCGAGAGCTTCTCACTAGCGGCATCACCCGCTCTGTGATTGTTCCCAAGACGCTTGCCGTCGGTCTCTACGAAATGCTCAACGAAAAGCGAGACGTTGCCGTTTTCTCGATTGCCTCGGCCGATTTCGTCAAAGACGTTTCGATCACGGATGAAGCTGCCAAAAAATACTGGAGCGACAATCAGAAGCTCTTTGAGAGACCCGATGAAATCGATGCCGAGTACGTCGTGCTCACGCCTGCTCTTTTTGCCGACGTCAAGCCGTCGGAAGAAGACATTCGCACCTTCTATGAACAAAATCCCAATCGCTTCCGCAGCGGGGAAGAGCGCCGCGCAAGCCACATCCTGATTGACCTCTCTGAAGGCATCGACAAGGCAAAGGCCAAGGCCGAAGAGCTCTACAAGCACCTGCAGAGCAAGCCCGAAGACTTTGCCAAGCTCGCTAAGGAAAACTCTGCTGATCCGGGCAGCGCCCGCGAAGGCGGAGACCTGGGCTACTTCGGACGCGGCGTCATGACGCCCGCTTTTGAAGAAGCAGTCTTCAAAGGCAAAAAGGGCGAGATCACTAACCCGATTCAGACGGAATTCGGCTTTCACATCGTGAAAATCACCGACGTCAAGGACGAGCACGTCAAGCCTCTTGAAGAAGTGCGCGACGAAATCGTGCGTCTGTATCAGGAGCAGGAAAGCCAGAAGCGCTTTGCCGAAGAAGCAGAAAACTTCTCCAACAAGGTCTATGAGCAAAGCGACACCCTGGCGCCTGTCGTAGAAAAGTACGGCATCAAGATCGAAGAAGCCAAGGGGCTTACCGCTGACGGATCCGCAGATCCTGCCTTAAAGAAGCTCATCAATCAGCATGTGCTCGAAAGCCTCTTTGCTGACGAGTGTCTGCGCGAAAAGCGCAACACGCAGGCCATTGAAGTCGCTCCCAATACGCTTGTGGCTGCGCGCGTCAAGGCTTTCCGCCCCAAGCACATCAGAAGCTTTGAAGAAGCCCGAAGCGACATCATGGCTGCGCTCACGCAAAATGCCGCCCTGGACAAGGCCGCAGACAAGGGCTCTGAACTCTTAAAAAGCCTGCGTTCGGGCAAGAGCGATGCGGTCAAATTTGGTGAGACGATGTCGCTTTCTCGCGGCAACCCTCAGGGCCAGAGCTTTGATCTGATCAATGCCGCCATGCGCGTGCCCGCAAACGAGCTTCCGACGTACGTCGGCGTGCGCACCCCCACGGGTTATCAGATTGCGCACGTAATCAAGTCCGAAAAGCCTGCTCCCAACGAAAATTCCGTTGCCGCCAATGCGCGTGAATTGAGTTCGATGTACGGCCCCTCGGATATGACCATCTACTACGATGCTCTGCGCGTCAAGCACGAGGCCGTGATTTTGCACGACGACTACAAGCCTTCGGCAATTGAGGCCCAAAAGGCCGAAGACGTTCAAAAATAAGCGCTGCCTTATTCATTGACGTTCGCAAACGGGCTGGGAAGTTTCTCAGCCCGTTTTTCATCGATTGAAAAAAAGAAAAAGCAGCTTCAGTGCAAAAGCGAATACCTGCAAGACATGCGTCTCTTTTTTGCTTCTTTTTCGAGCGATTCAGAAGTGAATTGCGCACTATCCAGGCATTTGGCGGCACTGTTGTCGTCGGTTCAGACAAAAACAGAGCGCTTTGTCATTAAATTCGTCCACGTCAGGAACTGGACGCGCCGTTGTTGCACTTAACGAAGGGCTGCACCGGATGAGTCAGCATAAATTGGGATAAGTGGGAAGAACCCGGGAGAACTTGAGAGAACTTGTGAAAAGTAGAGAGAGCGAGCAGGAAGGTGGTGTCGCCCGTCCATTGCAGTACGCCGTTTATCTAGAAGCTGCTGAATTCATCATTAATGCCCAAACAGAAGGAATTCGTTCTCAGAGCGGAACCGACGTGGCCGACCCGCCATTCAGAACGTCTGCTCTTAGCGATGCTGACAACACGGAGATCAAAGTAACCGACGGATCCGGCATCATCGACTTTAGAAATTCCATCTGCAGCCTACGTTGAATAGATACGGATTAACGACACCGCCGCCTGAGGTGCGTTCAAGTTTGCCGTAGACGCAGGCCTGCATGCCCAAACGGAACTGAGCACCGAGCCTTCCACGAGATCCTCACTGATGTTCTGCCGCAAGCTTGCCAAACTATGAATTTTGCCTAAGCGCAAATCAGCGATCTCCAGCGAGGTCGCTGATTTGTTATGAGCCCACTGGCAGAACATCCCAGCAAAATCAGGCCCTGAACAATCTCTTAAAAAGAGAGGAGGGAAGCTGCGCCAATACAATGGCCGCCATCATGAATGCACAGCCCAGAAGCTCTCGCGCGTTCATATTCTGATTCATGATGAGCCAGCCGAAAAAAACGCTTGCCATGCTCTCGGTGCTGAGAATAATCGAAGCAATCGTCGGGTGCACGCCGTTTTGAGCCACAACCTGCAGCGTGTAGGCGATGCCGTTGCTCAAAATGCCCGCGTAGAGCATTGCCGGCAGCGCCCCCAAAAGCGCCTCCAGGGTAGGCGGCTCAAAGATGAGCATGAAGATAAAGCCCCAGGCGCTGCCCACAAAAAACTGCAGGCAGCTCATGCGCACGCAGTCAACCAATGGGGCAAAGCGATCTATCACAAGAATGTGTATGGAAAAAGCAAAGGCGCAGGCAATCACGAGGCTGTCGCCCAACGAGAGGCTCAGTTCTCCCTTTTTCATGCACAAAAAATAAAGCCCCGCCACGGCAAGAACGACTGCCGCCCAAACGTTGAGGCTCGTGCGCCGGCCGATGAAAATGCCGATCACCGGCACCAGAACCACATAAAGGCTTGTGAGAAAGCCTGCCTTGCCCACGGTCGTATGCAAAAGTCCAAACTGCTGCAGCGATTCGGCAATGAAAAGCGCCGTTCCGCAGCACAAGCCGCCCAGCCACAATCGCGGATTTTTCCACTCGCTGGAGGCTCGTTTCTGCAAAGGCTCTTCAAAAGCCTGCGCTTTGCAGTTCTTTTTTTCTTTGCCAGCCCAAACATCAAGCACAGGGATCACGGCAAGCAGAAAAAGGCCGCCGATGATCGAGCGCGCCCACGTGAAGGTAAAGGGACTCACATACTCCATGCCGAGCGCCTGAGCCACAAAGCCAGAGCCCCAAATCGTGGCGGTGATGAGAAGAAGCAAATAGTTTCTTGTTTGATGCGTCATAAAATTCAACGTTGCTAAGGCCTCTTTTCTGGCGTGCAATATAGATTATTTTTATTAAATCTCCTTTTGACAGAGAATTCAGCGACCAACGGCAAGCACATTGACTGCACAGGAACTCCCAAAATCAATCAAGAGAAAAACCGCGCCGGAAAGCATGCACGCATGGGCAAACTTCCGTAGCGCGGTTTCTAAAGGCGCCTCTTTGCCGGCGCAAAGAGTTCCGGCAAAAACCTTAAAGCGGGTCGCCTGAGCGCAGCAGGAGTCGAGCGATTTCCGCAGCGTTGTGCAAGTCGAGCTTGCGGTAGGCCGAGCCTCTGTGCACCTGCACGGTCTTTTCGCTGATGCCGAGATTTTCTGCAACCTGCTTGTTGCTCATGCCGTGGGCCACCATGCGGATGACTTCACGTTCGCGCTGCGTGAGCTGCTCGAGGCGGCTGCGAAACGTTGAGAGCTCCATTTCCGTGCGGCGATGATTGAGGTTGTTCATGACGGCATTGCCAATGGCCGTCAAAAGCCTCTGGTCGTCCACGGGCTTTTGCAGGAAGTCCACAGCCCCTTGCTTGAGGGTGTGTACGGCCATGTCGATGTCGCCGTGGCCGGAAATAAAGATGATGGGCAGATCTACGTTGAGCTCTCGGAGCTTGTCCTGCAGTTCAAGCCCGCTCATGCGCGGCATGCGCACGTCAAGCACGAGGCAGCCCGGACGGGCAAAATCGTTTGACGAGAGAAAATCGATGGCGTCCGAATAGGTGACGACATCCCAGCCTTCGCCTTCAATCAGAAAGGCCCAGGAACGGCGCATTGCGTCATCATCATCAATGACGCGTACCAGGGGCTTTAATGATTCCACGGCAATCTCCTTGATGTGTCCTGTCTTGCATGCCTGTCAATCGAAAAAGCACGCAAGGCTAATTTCCAAATGAGCACAAAGTGCGGCAGCTCGCTCACCGGGCCGCTTGCAAAATAGATAGTTTAGCGGCCCGACGGCAACGCAGACAAATCGAAAGCTGAAAGTTTAACGGGAAAAATTCTCGCTGTACTCGAATAAGCTTTGCATTTGCCCGAGGAAAGGCTTGAGGCGCCAATTCATTGGACAAATGCATGGTTAGGCGAACATTTTCGCGGCTAGAAAAAAAGCCTTCCAAGACGAGAAGGTTTCTCTGACGGAAGGCTTTCGAATTGGCTCAAGCAATCCTTATCTCAGATTGGCTTTGACGCGTTCGGCCACGATGCGGGCGGCCTCGGCGCGCGGCAGCATTTCCTTGACGTCAAGCGAGCGGCGGCAGACGTATTCGACTTCGCCCGTTTTGAGCCCGCGCTCGCCCACCACAATGCGGTGCGGTACGCCGATCAATTCCCAGTCGGCAAACATGGCGCCCGCGCGCATGTCGCGATCGTCGACAATGACGTCGATCCCCTGAGCAAGAAGCTCATCGTGCAGGGCGATGGCAGCCTCGCGCACGGCTTCGCTCTTGGACCAGTTCATCGGGCAGATCACTACTTCAAAGGGCGCAATCGACTCGGGCCAAATGATGCCCTTGTCGTCGTGGCATTGCTCGATCGCTGCGCCTCCGAGACGCGTGACGCCGATGCCGTAGCAGCCCATCTGCAAAGGCTGCGGCTTGCCGTTTTCGTCAAGGAAGGTTGCGTTCATGGCCTCAGAGTACTTTGTGCCGAGGAAAAACACGTGGCCGACTTCGATGCCGTGCTGCTGCTTGAGCACCCCCTTTCCATCGGGGCTCTTGTCGCCCTCAACGACATTGCGCAGGTCTGCTACGCGCGGTTCGGGCAGATCGCGGCCAAAATTGACCCCCGTGTAGTGGTAGCCCGTTTCGTTGGCGCCGCAGCAGAAGTCGCTCATGTCGGCAGCCGTGCGGTCGGCATACACGACGACATCCTTGGAAATGCCCACAGGACCGAGAGAACCGGGATTGGCGCCGTTGAAGTGCTCGGCGATCTCGGCTTCCGTAGCAAAGCGAAAGCCCTCGGAGAGCTCAGGCAATTTGCCTGCCTTGATCTCGTTGAGATCATGGTCGGCGCGAAGCAGCACGAGAACGATCGTTGCGGGCAGCGGATCGCCCTTTTCATCGAAATGGTCGCACGCAAGCACAACGCTCTTGATGCACTTTAAGAGATCAATGCCGAGATAGGGCGCGACGTCTTCACACTTTTCCTTGCCGGGCGTCGCTTTCTTGACCATCTCCTGAGCAGGCGCCTGACGACCGTCGAGAACCGAGAAGGCCTCGGCAAGTTCGATGTTGGCCGCGTAGTCAGAGTCAGGGCAGTAGGCGATGACGTCTTCGCCCACTTCAGCAATCAC
Organism: uncultured Duodenibacillus sp.; assembly: GCA_944388865.1. GTDB lineage: Bacteria > Pseudomonadota > Gammaproteobacteria > Burkholderiales > Burkholderiaceae_F > Duodenibacillus. Next base: position 74,190 of record CALXKM010000043.1, read on the forward strand.
CTGGAATTCGTGCGAACGCGAGCCGCCGATGGCGCCCGTATCCGCGCGAACGGCTCGGAAGGTAAGTCCGATGCGGTTCAAAATCTTGCTGTAGGCCGCATACATCTTGTCGTAGGAGATGCCCGCAGCCTCAGGCGTGCGGTCAAAGCTGTAGGCATCCTTCATGACGAATTCGCGGGCGCGCATCACGCCAAAGCGCGGGCGGCGCTCATCGCGAAACTTCGTACGGATCTGATAGAAATTCACCGGCAGCTGACGCCAGCTCGTAAATTCATTGCGCGCCAGATCAGTGACGACTTCCTCGCTCGTGGGCTGAATCACAAAGTCGCGGGAATGGCGGTCCTTAAAGCGCAAAAGCTCGGGACCGTACTTGGCCCAGCGGCCGGATTCCTGCCAGAGCTCTGCGGGCTGAACGATGGGCATCGAGAGCTCAATGGCGCCGGCGGCATCCATTTCCTCGCGGATGATCTTTTCAATTTTTTTCTGCACGCGCAGACCCATCGGCATGATGGTGTAGACGCCTGCGGCAAGTCTTTTAGCAAGACCGGCACGAATGGACAAAATCTGGCTGGGGATTTCAGCGTCAGCCGGAGCTTCTTTAAGAGTGGAAATATAAAATTGGCTCGCGCGCATGGATGATCCTGACGGCGTCGTCTGCTGCGTCAACGCTTGAAGTCCGGCCTTTACGTGCGCCTGCGCGCACCGAGCGATCTCAAGCAGACAGGGCAGGGACGCCTAGAAATGTTCCTGGTAAAAAATTTCAAAGCGCGGACGTTTTCACGAAAATTTCTTGACGATTTCGCAAAAAGACCGCTGCGCGGGCGCTCGCGCTCTTTAACTTTGCCCATCCAAGACGGGCATAAGGCGCGACGCACGCGAAAACGCGTTATTTTACAATATCGAACCGTTGTAAAAAATTTTTTAGTTTTGCCGATCATGACCCGACCGCAGCAAAAGACAATCAAAGACAAAATCAAGCAAAAGGGGTGGCTCAGCAGCTTTCGCACCTTGATGCGCTTTGTGGCCGATCGAGCCGTAGAAATCGAAATCGGCGAAGTGGCTTCATCCATGGCGCTCACAACGCTTTTGGCCATCGTGCCCGTGCTTGCTCTCTCGCTTGCAGTCTTTGCAGCATTCCCGAGCTTTGCCGAGGCCAGGCAAAGTCTTGAAGACCTCATCGTGATGAGTTTTCTTCCCGAGCAGTACTCAAGCGTGCTTGTGGGCTACCTCAATGAATTTACCAGCCACGCCGCGGGTCTGACGACTTTCGGCTTGATCGGCCTGGCTGTGACGGCTTTGCTTTTGATCGACAAGCTTTTTGTGACCGTCAATCGCATCTTCAAGGTGCGAGCCATGCGCCCCTGGTCGCAGCGCGCGCTTATTTACTGGGCGCTATTGACGATCGGACCGGCAGCGCTAGCCCTTAGTCTTTCGATGACGGGCAAGCTCACTGCCATGGCGCTCGAAGGCGTCAGTTCGGGCACGGCCTCGCTTTTGTACAACATCGGTCAGGTTGCGCTGCAAAGCCTTTGCTTTGCCGTGATCTACAAGTACGTTCCGGCCTGCCGCGTGCAGTTTTCGCACGCGCTCATGGGCGGCTTGATCGTGGTGCTTGCCGGCCAAATTGTCAGACAAGCCTTTGAGTACTACATCACGGCCGGAACGCTCACGAGCATCTACGGCGCCTTCGTCGCGCTGCCCGCATTGATCGTCTGGATCTACGTCGCCTGGTTTTTGTTCTTTACGGGAGCAGCCGTGACGGCCACGATTCCCAAGCTTACCGCGGGGCGCTTTCTTGACAGCTACCGGGCGGGAAACGATTTTCTCACGGGGCTTGCCATGCTGCGCGAACTGGTGCTCATGCGGCTTGCGGGTGCAACGCCGATGCTCACCACGGGACAAATGTGCGAAGCCGTCGACACTTATCCGGAAGCGGCCGAGCGCATTCTGAGCGTATTGGCGAGCGCGCGCTACATTGCTCCTGCTGCGGCAAGCGACGGCGTACAGGGCTGGGTGCTTGTGGCAGACTGCCGAAGCGTCAATCTGATGCGCGCCTTTGAAGCCTTTGCCGTCAGCGGCCAGAATACGCTCGTACGACAGGCGACAAAAGGCGAGCCTGCCGAAGGTTCGCTCGAGAGCTGGTGGGCAGCGATGAAGTCTTCGGCAGCGCTCACCACGCCGATTGCCGAACTCTTTGGCAATGAAAAAGAAATTGCTGAGCTGCGAAAACTTTATGCCGATGAGCTGCCCGCCGCGGCCGCCGGCGATTCCTCTCAAGCCGCCGAGCAAAGCAGCGCCCCCTTGCAAGAGCCTGCGGCTCAAGAAAGCGATGCCTCGCAGCCCCAAGCGCAACCTCTTTAACTAGTTGAAGCTGACGAAATTGACGACGATACTTGCTTTTGACACGGCCACGGAAAAGGTTTCAGCCGCGCTTGCCGTTAACGGCGCCGTTGCCGACGAACTGCGTCTGGATGAAGCCAATCGACACACCGAGCGGCTCATTTCCTTGATTGACGAAATTTTTGCTCGCGCTCATCTGACGCTAGCCGATGTCGATGCCGTTGCCTTTGGCGCCGGTCCCGGGGCCTTTACCGGTCTGCGCGTGGCCTGCGGCGTGGCTCAGGGCCTTGGGTGGGCCGCAGGCAAACCCCTTGCAGCCGTTTCAAACCTTGAAGCCACAGCCTGGCACGCCCGAGAACTCGGCTTTCGGGGACGCTTGATTGCCGCGCATGATGCGCGCATGCACGAGTGCTATTGCGCAGTGTTTGACGTGCACGACGCGGGCGTTGAAGAAGCATCAGGCGCCGAGCTCGTCAAGCCGACGATGATAGCCGAGACGGCTCGAGAATTTGCTGCAACTGGGGCAGCTGGAAGCGGCTTTGTCGTTTATGCCGAAGAAATCGAGCTGCCTGCGCAAGCCATTCGGCTCGCACCGTTTGAAACCACGGCGCGCGACATCGCCCTTGCTGCCATGGCGATGATTAAAGATGGCAAAACTGTTGCCCCGCAGGCGGCCGCGCCGATTTACGTACGCAACCGCGTGGCGCTTACCATCAAGGAGCGTCTTGCTGGAGAAAGGCTGTGAGCGCGCTTGAAGTCCGGGCCATGATGCCCGCCGATCTAGAGGCTGTTGCTGCGCTTGCCCGGCGAGCGGACCCCTTCGGATGGACGATGCGCAACTTTCAGGATGCGATGGCCGGCGGCTACACAATGACAGTCCTTGAGGCCGAGGGCCGCATCGTCGGCTACTTTGTCGTCATGATCGTCGTCGACGAGGCAGAGCTTTTGGAAATTGCAGTGGATTCTGATGTGCAGGGCAGAGGATACGGAAAAACGCTTCTCAAGGCAGCTGCGGCCGCAGCCCGTGCGCAGGCCTGCCGCTGCATGCATCTTGAAGTGCGCGCTTCGAATGCGAGGGCGCGTAAAATGTACGTTTCGGCCGGGTTTTGCGAAACCGGTCTTCGCAAAAACTACTATCCGACGGAAAACGGCCGCGAACATGCTCTTTTGATGCGGCTCGATTTCTGATAAGTTTGCTTTAGGCCAGTGGGCATCAAGAATTTCTTTATTCAGGCAGGGACATTGACTTCATGACGCTTTCTCGGGAACAAAGCCGGATTTGGCAGGCCATGAACGTTGGCGTGCAATGGATTCTGAGAACCTCGGAAGATCCCCTGCTGTCTGAAAAAAAGCCCGAGAGCCGCGCACCGGCTTCTGAACCAGTTGCTGCCGCTGGCGGCAGTCTTCTTGCCGCCGACGAACTGCAAAGACTCTCCGGCACGTCTGCGGCCAAGCGCACGGCTTCGGCGCCGCGCGCAAAAAGCGCAGCACCCGCGGAACGCACGGCCCTCAAAGGGCCGGCCCGAACGCTCAAGCCTGCCGCGCGGCCCATCTTGCCGATCGTCGAACCCCAAAAAAGCTCGCAGCAGCATGTCGTGCAGCCAGACGCTGAACTTGTCCAAGCCGTTCGTCACGCTTCGTGGGAAGAAATTGGTCCGATCATCAGTCGCTGCCGCGCCTGCACGATGGCCAACACCCGGCAAAGCGTCGTGTGCGCCGATGGGGCTCCGGGCTGCCCTATGGTTTTGATCGGCGAAGCGCCCGGACGCGACGAAGACCTCCAAGGCATCCCCTTTGTCGGCAAAAGCGGCGAGCTGCTCAACAATATTCTTGCCGCCTGCGACCTCAAGCGCGGCAAGGACATTGCCATCGTCAACGTTTTAAAGTGCAGGCCTCCGCGCAATAGGGACCCGCAGCCAGAAGAGGCGGCCGCCTGCGCTGCGTTTCTCGACAGACAGCTTGAACTGCTCGCTCCAAAGGTAATTGTTCTCATGGGGCGGCAGGCCATGCAGCGCATTTTGCATCGCACCGACAGGCTTGATGCGCTTCGAGGCAAAACGTTCTCGCTTGCCGTTGGCGGACGCGATGTGCCTGTGGTCGTCACATACCACCCTTCAAGCCTGCTGCGCAATCCCGTCGACAAGGAAAAGGGCTGGCACGATTTTCTCTTTGCCAAGGCCGTGCTTGCCAAGGCTGCCGATGCCGACGGGCAAAGGGCGGCAGCTGAGGCGCTGTAAGCTTCTTGGCATGACAAAGCAACCGATACACAAGAAAAACACGAAAAAGCATCATGGAATTTGAACTTTGGTATCTGATCGCCGTTCCGATTTTGTTTGCCTCCGGCTGGTGGCTGCGCGGCATTGACGCGCGGCAGAGAAAAAACGAACGTCAAGGCATTGACGATCACTACTTTAAGGGTCTCTCGCTTCTTTTATCCGACGAACCCGACAAGGCCATCGACGTCTTTATCGAAGTCGTGCGGCTCGATGAGGAAACCATTGAACTGCATCATGCGCTCGGCAATCTCTTTCGCCGCCGCGGGCAGTTTGACCGCGCCATTCGCATTCACAGCTTTTTGGTCAACAGAGCAGAGCTGCCTGAAAAGGAGCGTGCCGCAGCGCTCTCTGAGCTTGCCCTGGACTATCTGAAAGCCGGCATGTACGACCGTGCCGAGTCAGCCTATGAAAGTCTTGCTCTTTTCAAAGGCCATGAAATTGAGGCCCATGAAGCGCTCATGCATATCTATGTGACCGAGCGCGAGTGGAAAAAGGCCATCGACGCCGCCCAGAAGCTTTCGAGTTTGGGCCGCAAGCTCAATCACGAAATCAGCCACTACTACTGCGAACTTGCAGCGCTCTCGCGTCTGGCCAAGGACGCCGCGCGTGCACAGCAATATACGGCTGCGGCGCTCGAGCAGAACCCGGAAAATCCCCGCGCTCTGTCGGTGAGCGCCGATCTTGCGCTCGAAGCCGGCGACAAGAACGAAGCGCTAGAGGCTTGGAACAAAATCGAGTCGGTTCAAAGCGAATATCTTCCGCTGATCGCTGCCAAAAAGGCCGATGTCCTTGCTGAAACCGATCAGCAGGCCGCGCTTGCCTACCTGCATGAAGCCTTTGCCAAGACGGGCTCTGTCGACGTTCTGAAGGCGGCCGTGCAGCGCACCGCCGCCTGGGTCGATCCGCAGTCTGCAGCGGGCTTTGCAGCCGAGGCGCTCAAAAAGAGCCCGTCTTTGTCGACGCTTGCCGTCATGAGCAGCATCAAGGCCAAAGCCAATCCGCGCGACGAGCAGGCAAAGCTCTTGGCCGACATTTCGGCACGTCAGTCAAAGCTCGTTTCGCGCTACCAGTGCCGGCACTGCGGCTTTCTGGCTCACACCTTCTGCTGGCAGTGCCCGGGGTGCGAGCAGTGGGATACGTTCCCGCCGCTGCGCGTTGACGAAGTTAAAAACAAGCGCTGATTGAAACACTTTTTCAGAAAGCATGAGCGGGCGTTTTATTTGCTAGCCGAGCTTTTTTGTAGGTTTAGCGAGTTGCGAACATGCTGCTTGTCGTCTTCTTTGCACAAAATTAAACGGAATTACCCTTGCTGGGACCATCAGAGCGACTTGAAGGCTGTACCATAGGCTTAAGAAATCGATACTACACAAGTCCCCGACTGCAGGAAGCAAAATATCCTCGCACGGCGCCGGCCAAGCCCCGCACGAACCGAGCAGTCCCAAGAAGATGACCTCCATGACAGCATTTACAAAGATACGGCCTCAGGGATGCGCTTCGATTGAGACGCGCCGCAAGGCCATTGAACTATTTGAAAAAGGCTACGGCTACAAAACCGTTGCAGCCAAAATCGGCGTATCCGTCTACACGGTCAGAGACTGGGGCAGGCGGTTTCGCCGCGGCACTTTTGCCGAAGACATTTCCAGTCGTCTGTACCGCTACGAAGACGACGCTCGCGAGCGTGTTCTCGAACTTGACGCCAAGGGGTTGAGCGTGAGGGAAATTTCGGAAAAAACCGGCATTCCGAAGTCGACCTGCAAGGGCTGGATCAATCGAGCAAAGGCCGTTTGTGTTGACGCCTGAGAGCTGTTCGCAAGTAAAAAGCCTAAAGCAAATCAAGCTCGCGCTGCCGCATGCTGCCTGCGGCTAATGTTTTTGTCTTCGTCTTTTGACTGGCGGCATTTGGCCTCGAAACGAAGCGGCGGATGTCGCGTGCAATCCAGCGCACGATCAGATCGGCCGCCCAGGCGATTTCCTGCGGCGTGAGCTCGCGTCCTTTTTCAATGCCGTACCACTTCTTCATGCAGCCTCTGCAGCATAGTCCCGTTGCGTGCTGCGCCTTGAACACAGGATAGCCTCTCATGGGCGTCTGACGCCCGTCGTTGGCAATCACGGCCTTTGCCAATCGCTTGGAAATGATTTCATGCGCGTGCCGGCGCAGAACATCAAGCCCAAGCCGCTCAACGGTCTGCCGCTCGGCGGCATCCAGATGAAAGCGGCTTCGAAAGGTGCTTTTTGACAAACGCTCAAAAAGATTTTCCAATTCGGAATCGGTGCGCGGCAGCGCCTTGCCCGAGGTTGGCTCTTGCCTTCGAATTGAAGGCATCAAGCAGTTTGGGCCCGAGAGCAATTCGACTTCGAGTTCAAAGGACGGCGCTTTGTCTACGCAATGCATTGGTTTGAGAAGAATAGAGCTTGCACAACGCGTACAATCCTAGTCCTGTGCGGCAAAAAAAGGCACGTTTCAGAGCCCTTTGCCGTTGAAAAAAATTGAGGTTGTTGTTGCAATGCACTGTGAAGTCTTTTCGAGCAATGCTGCTCAGGTTCAGGCTGATGTTTTGGTCATAGGCTTTTTTGCCCCCGATGCCGGCAAAAATAAAAAAGAAGCTTCTGCCGCCGGTCCCATCTACACTCCCTCGGCGCTTGAAGTCGAGTCGGCCTCAAGCGGGGCGCTTTCGCGTCTGGTTGAGTCGGGCGACATCACAGGCAAAAGCGGTGAAGAAGTCGTGCTCTACGCCCCTGAAGGCGTCCAGGCGCGACGCGTACACATTTTAGGACTGGGCGAAATCGACAAGTTCGATGAAAAGGCCTATATCGCCGTGCACCGCAAACTTGCTGCAAAGCTTCGTGCCCAAAGCGTTGTTCTTACTTCCGAGGAGTGGACGCCCGAGGCTTGCAGCTATGCCTGGGCAGCCCGTTCGGCTGTGCGAGCTCTTGTTTTTGCCGCAGCAAAAATCAAAGGCCTCAAGACCAACCCGGTCGAGGAAAAAACGATCAAGAGCATCTTTTGGGCCTCCAACGACGAGCAGATGCTCGACGAAGTCAAACACGCCATGCACGAGGGTGCAGTTCTTGCCCAGGCCATGATCTGGGGCAAGCAGCTTGCCGATCTGCCGCCCAATGTCTGTACGCCTTCCTTTGTGGCTGAAGCTGCTCAGACAGAGGCCAGAGAAATCAACGAGAAAAAAGGATGGAAAGACAAAAAGAAGGGCAAAAAAGAGGGCAAGCACGTGCGCTGCGTCGTATTTGAAGCCGATGAGCTCCAAGAGCGCGGCATGAACGGCATTCTAAGCGTAGGGCAGGGTTCCGAAGAAAAACCCTGTCTTATTGAACTCTCCTACTGCGGCGCAGAGCCCGCTCAAGCCCCCATCGTGATCGTGGGCAAGGGCATTACGTTTGATGCGGGCGGCCTCAATCTTAAGCCCGGACGCTCAATGCCCGAAATGAAGTACGATATGTGCGGCGCAGCAGCAGCTCTGGCGCTTGTCAAGGCCGCCGCCGAGCTTGAGCTTGACGTAAACATCACGGCTGTTGCGCCTTGTGCGGAAAACCTTCCTTCGGGCAAGGCACTCAAGCCCTCGGACGTGATCTCGATGTCTAATGGGAAAACCGTTGAAGTTTTAAATGCCGACGCTGAAGGACGGCTCATTCTGGCCGATGCACTCGTCTACGCCGCAGCATTAAAGCCCGCGGCCTGCCTTGATCTTGCTACGCTCACCGGAGCCTGCATCGTGGCGCTCGGCACCGAGACGACGGGGCTTTTTACCGATGACGAGAAACTTGCGCAGGATCTTCTTGAAGCGGCCAAGTCAGCCGACGACGCGGCCTGGCGCCTGCCCATGGGAGGGCACTATAGGGAGCTTTTAAAGAGCAACTGCGCCGACATCGTCAATACGGGCAATCTGCCGCACTCGGGCGCCTGCACGGCGGCGACGTTTCTCAAAGAGTTTGCGCCGGCCTGCGCTTGGGCGCATCTTGACATAGCGGGGCCGGCCAATACGTCCGGAGCTGATCGCCAGTCGACATCGCGCCCAATGCCTTTGGTGTTTGAGTGGCTTTTGATGCGTCTTGCCGAAAAGGCAGACAAGAAAGCTGTTGCCGAGGCCTAAAAGGCATTGTTTGAGAAAAGCCGCACGCGCGGCGCGCAATTTTTCGTTAAGATAGCCGCCGCGCACTAAAAAACGCTTCGTTGTTCCTTTTTGCCCCTCATGCAGCAAATCGACTTTCACTTTAATGTTGCAAACCGCAGCTTGTACGCCTGCCGGCTTTTAAAGAAGGTGACCGGCATGGGGCTTGCCTGCGCTGTTTGGAGCAGCAACGAAGGCTTTTTATCGCGCGTCTATGATGATCTTTGGCGTTTTGAGGACCTTACCTTCATCTCGCATGCATGGGCAGGCAGCCAATGGGAGACGGATGCTGCCGTCGTCTTTTCCACCGACATCAGCGCGCTTGCCGCTCGCAGCGTCATCGTGCTTTTGGATGAATGCGTGCCCGAGAACTGGCAGCAGGAACTGCAGCGCTTCGAGCGCGTCATCGAAATCGTTTCCACCAACCCGTCCGAGCTGCAAAATTCCCGTCAGCGCTACCGCGTCTACCACGCAGCCGGCATCGCCTTAAAGGCGTACGACAGGAGCAAAGGCTGATATGCAGGCTTATACAACCCCCGTGCTTTCCGATCGGGTTCCCTATGACTGGGAGCAGTTGAAGCAGGCCGCGCGAGCTTCAGTGCGCGAAGAAGAGCCTGCGCAGAAAACACTCGGCGAAGAGTTTGAAAAGGAGCTCATTGATGCGTTGATTCCGCTCATTCTTGAGCGCATCCATGCACAAGTCTCGATTATGGTTGACATGACGATGAAAAGCGCCGCCTCAAAGATCCGCGCCGACTTTGATCAGGCGCTTGACAAGACGGTGCGCACGGCCGTTGAGCACGTCGTTAGAGAACGCATCGCTCAATAATCAAACGCTATTGATATCGCGTCAATTAGCTAAAAACCGCAGAGATATGAACTGCGGTTTTTGCTTTTAGGCTATCATATGCTGTTTTTTCTCTTAGGCTTGGCGCGAGGCTAGAGCCTTGTTCTTCATGTCGCTGATGACTTCGGCATAAAGCGCAGCATCTTTTTTGCCGAAAATGGCGCTGCCAGCCACGAAGGCCTCGGCTCCGGCTCGAGAGACGTCTGCGATGTTGGCAGGCTTGATGCCGCCGTCGACTTCGATGAGAACATGCCGACCCGTTTGCTTTTCGTAATCGTCGAGCTTGGCGCGTGCGCGTGCAATTTTGTCGAACGTTGAGGCAATAAAGCTTTGCCCGCCGAAGCCCGGGTTGACGCTCATGAGCAAAATCAGATCAATCTTGTCGAGCACATAGTCAAGATACTCAAGAGGTGTGGCAGGATTGAAAACGAGACCAGCCTTCATGCCCAGATCGCGAATCAGCGAGAGCGTTCGGTCGATATGGCGCGAAGCCTCGCAGTGAAACGTGATGATGTCGGCTCCAGCCTTGGCAAACATCGGCACCAGACTGTCGACGGGCTCGACCATCAGGTGCACGTCAATGGGAGCCTTCGTAACCGCACGCAGCGCTTCGCAGACCAGAGGCCCCACCGTGAGATTGGGCACGTAATGGTTGTCCATCACGTCGAAATGAATCCAGTCGGCGCCTCCGCGCACGACGTCTTCGACCTCGCGGCCGAGATATGCAAAATTAGCCGAAAGAATCGACGGCGCAATGATGGGAAAAGCTTCAGTCATATCAAAAGATCTAAGAAAGGCCCGGGTCGAGTAACCCGGTCAGGTGGCAAAAGCGCCATGGCATTATAAAAGCCGCTAAATCTTCTGCGTCGGCTTTGTAGCGATTAGCTTTGCCTGACTTCGGGCCAGAGCCTTCATAAAAACAGGCTCCGGACGAAAACCCAGAGCCTGCCACGGGAGGTCTAAAAGAAACACCTCGGAAACTTATTTGACCTCGGCGCCTTTATCCAGACCGAAAGCATCGTGCAGAGCGCGCACGGCAAGCTCCATGTACTTGTCTTCGATCACAAGGCTGACCTTGATTTCCGATGTTCCAATCATCTGAATGTTGATGCCCTCGCGTGCAAGGGTTTCAAACATGCGGCAGGCAACGCCGGCGTGGCTGCGCATGCCGATGCCCACAACCGAGACTTTGGCGATGTTGGTCGCCGTCGTGATGTTGCGCGGCTTGAGCGCAGGAACGACTTCATCGTTGAGCACCTTGAGCGCACGTTCGAGTTCTCCCTTGGGCACGGTGAAGGTGAAGTCGGTGGTGCCGTCGACGGCCACGTTTTGCACGATCATGTCAACGTCAATGTTGTGCTGAGCGATCGGCCCGAGAATCTTGTAGGCCACGCCCGGCGTATCGGGAACCTGGTTCAGAGTGATTTTTGCTTCATCGCGGGTGCAGGCGATGCCGGAAACAAGGGCTTTCTCCATCTTCGGATCTTCCTCAAAAGAAATCAGAGTGCCGCTGACGGCTTCAATGTCAACGGGAATGTCGGGATCGGTCAGGCTCGAGAGCACGCGCAGGGGAACGTGGTACTTGCCCGCAAATTCCACGCTGCGAATCTGCAGAACCTTCGAGCCAAGGCTTGCAAGCTCAAGCATTTCCTCAAAGCTCACCGCATCAAGGCGGCGCGCCTTGGGTTCGATGCGCGGATCGGTCGTGTAGACGCCGTCGACATCGGTAAAGATAAGGCACTCGGCAGCTTTAAGCGCAACAGCAAGCGCTACGCCGCTTGTATCAGATCCCCCGCGGCCGAGCGTGGTGACGTTGCCAGCGGCGTCGCGCCCTTGAAAACCTGCCACGATGACGACCTTGCCGGCATTGAGCTCCTTCATGACCGCCTCGCTGTCGATGCTCTCAATGCGGGCTTTGCCAAAGCTTGAATCCGTGTGCACGGCCACCTGCGAGCCGTTAAAGCTCACGGCATCCACGCCGATGGCCTTGAGCGCCATCGCGAGCAGCCCGATTGACACCTGCTCGCCGGTGCTTGCCACCACATCGAGTTCGCGCGGATCGGGATTGGGCTGAATTTCCTTGGCAAGGGCAATCAAACGATTGGTCTCGCCGCTCATCGCGGATACGACGACCACCATCTGATGACCGGCGCGATGCCATTTCGCGACGCGGCGCGCAACATTCTTGATGCGTTCGGGGCTTCCCATTGAAGTGCCGCCGTACTTGTGAACAATGATCGCCATAGGTGCGGTTGTCTCCCTAAATAATCACACATAGCCATGTGCGTTGTGCTGCAAAAAACGTCTTCGGCAAACGGTTGAAAAATTTTTCTTCTCGTATCTGCGGGCTCGAAAACGCCTGAGCGCAAAAACGCAACTTTATGGATTTTGACAGGAAAGCTTCAAAAAAGGGGAGCAAAAAGCGAAATGCTGCAGCTCAACGCACGGCTCTTGATCCTTCGCAAGCAGGCAAGGACAAACACATTAGGTAAAAAGAAGTAATTCGAGCTCGTCTTTTTCCCTTCTTTTGGAGAATATCGCTTAAGCATTGCTTAAGGCCAATGACCGGCTTGGCGCAAATGTATAGTCAACGATACAATATGAAGAATATGAGCCGCTTTCATTAAAAAAAGCGGCATCCTTTCATCTCGTCGTGCGGGCCATCAATCCCACGGCGCCAGCCATGCACAGGGAGCACTGCATGCTGACGATTGACTTCACACACTTTGCCCGACACTTCGGACAATATATTCAGCAGGTGCGGCTCGGCCATGCAGTGCTCGCTGTCAGAAACGGCGAGCCTTACTGCCTGCTCATTCACCCGTCGCTGCTCGAGGAAAACGAAGCAGCGCAGTGCGAGCAAATCGCCACAACTGAAATTTACAGGCACACGCATCAAGTCTGTCAGAACGCTGCCGCTGGGCAAACACGCTATCTCATCAACATGCGGGGGCATCCTGCGGCCAGCCTGGTCGGCCCTGAATTTTTAAGCCGCGCTCTAGCGGTCACTTGAACTCAGGCCTTGACGATGTCTGCTCGCTGAAAGCTTTGTCCGCGCTCGGGCCGCGTTATCATCGGCTTGAGAAAAAGAAAGCAAATGGTTTTTGCGAAAGCTTTCTTTTTGAAAAAAGTCATCTATCTTTTGACCGGAGTTTTCATGAGCAGCATCAATCGGCTTGACACCCCGAGCCTAATTCTCGACAAAAAGAAGCTTGAGAAAAACATTGCCTTTGCGCAGGCAAGAGCCCGCGAGCTTGGCGTTGTTTGGCGCCCGCATCTCAAAACGCACAAGTGCGTTGAAATTGCCCGCATGCAGCTTTCCGGCACCCCAGGACCGGCAACGGTTTCGACGGTGCGCGAGGCCGAGTACTTTGCCGCAGCCGGCATCACGGATCTTATTTACGCCGTAGGCATTGCCCCGCACAAGCTCGCGCGCATTGATGCGCTCAATCGCGCCGGAGCCGACGTCAAGATCATTTTGGACAACGTGCCTGCTGCGAAAGCCGTCTCAGATTTTTGCAGGCAGCATCAAAGCAATATCGGCGTACTCATCGAAATCGACTGCGACGGACACAGATCCGGCCTCAAGCCCCATGATCCGGTCATGATTGAAGTAGCGCGCAGCCTCACCGACGGAGCGCGCTTTCTCGGCGTGCTTACGCACGCTGGAGAAAGCTACAACGCGCGCACAACCGAAGAAATTGAAGCGGCTGCTGAAAACGAAGCGCTCGCTCTTACCGCAGCGCGCGACCTTTTAGCCGCCGCGGGCTTTGAAAGCCGCATTGTGAGCGTGGGCTCAACGCCCACCTTTGTGCGTGCCCAGAAGCGCCAGGGAGCCGTTACCGAATACCGCAGCGGCGTCGGAGCCTTCTACGACTTGGTGATGGCCGGCATCGGCGTGTGCAAGGTTGAAGATATTGCACTTTCGGTGCTTGTGAGCGTTATCGGCTGGCAGGAAGAAAAAAGCTGGATCATCACCGACGGCGGCTTTCTTGCCATGAGCCGCGACCGAGGCACGGCCTCTCAGAGCGTCGACTGCGGCTACGGGCTCGTTTGCGACGTCTACGGTAATCTGATCCCCGATTTGTGGGTCAAGCAGTGCAATCAGGAGCACGGCGTCATCTGCCGGCGCGACGGCAAGCCTTTTGACGTCAAAGCCTATGGCCTGGACACGAAGCTTCGCATCCTTCCCAATCACGCCTGTCCGACGGCGGCAGCCTTTGAAGGCTACAACGTCGTCGAAGGCGACAATGTCACAGCCCTCTGGCCGCGCTGCAACCGCTGGTAGGTCGTCAGCGGCTGCCAAGCAAAAAAATCCCGCTTGGCTTCAAGATGAGTTCACAAAGAACTTCTTAGAAATCAAGCGGGATCAGAAAAAACTTCCCCGAGCAAAATTCTCAAGGCGCTACGCTCTGCGATCGCCGTAGAGTTCTGCAATCGCCTCGGCGTATTGCGCACGAATGCGCGCACGCTTGAGCTTTAGGGTAGGCGTGAGCATCCCGTTTTCAATGGTCCAGGGCTCAGAAAGCAGCCTTACATTTCTCGGTACGCCGTAGTTGGGGAAGTTGGCCGCCAACGCTTTGATGCGTCTGAGCGCAGCCGTGCGCACTTCCTTGTCCATAAGAATGTCGGGAGCCTGAGGATCTTTTCCGAGCTCCTTGGCAAAAATCTCAAACTGCGTGGGATTGACCACCGCAAGCGCCGCGATGTACGGACGATCTTCGCCCACTGCCATCACTTGCTCAAAGAGCGGATCAACCTCAATGGCCTGCTCAAGATCTGCCGGAGGAATCTTCTCGCCCGTGCTCGTGACGATGATTTCCTTGATGCGCCCCTTGATGCGGATGTGGCCGTCAGAGTAGATGTCGGCCTGATCGCCCGTCTTGAGCCATCCGTCTTCAGTAATGACCGCACGGGTGTCTTCAGGGCGGTTCCAATAGCCGCTCATCAGAATCGGTCCCTTGACCATCAACTCATCGTTGTCGCCGAGCTTGACGTCGATGTTCACCAGCGGCACGCCGACTGTGGAGGGGTGGTTGCACTCAAAGCGATTGACGGCAATCACAGGACTTGCTTCGGTCATCCCGTAGCCCTGATAGATATTGACTCCAAGACCGATGAACGTGCGGGCGATGTTGCCGCTTAGCGCAGCACCCCCAGAAATCACCGCACGGATGCGGCCGCCGAATATGTTGCGCACGGACTGGCCGACCTTGGCAGAGAGAAATCCCGTCACGAAAGGATCTAAAAAGGAAAGCGCCGAGGGCTCGACAGGCAGGCCGTTGGCGCGGCAAAAGCGCCTCCAGCCGGCAGCCACGGCCCAATTGAACATGAAATGCACAAATTTAGATTTGGGCGCAAGGCGATCATGAATCTTGGCGTAGATTTTTTCAAAAACACGCGGCACGCTCATCATGATCGTCGGGCGAACGATGCGCATGTCGTCTTGCAAAAGACCGATGTTGCGGTTAAATCCAACAAGGCAGCCCATGCCAAGCGCATAGTAGTACGTCGTAGTGCGCTCAAAGGTATGCGACAGAGGCAAAAATGAAAACCACACGTCTTCAGGCTCGGGAACGATCAATCCCATCACGCCCCAAATGTCGCTTAAAACCGCTCGGTGCGTGAGCATCACTCCCTTGGGGCGGCCCGTGGTGCCCGAGGTATAAACAAGCGCAGCCAGATCAGTTGGCTCGGGTCCTGCGGGCAGCGGAGTTTGAGCGCCTTGCGCAAGCCAGTGATCGGCATTGGTCAGCGTGAGCTCTCCGACCTTGGTCGTCTCGATAGCCTCATCGGTGATGACCACACATTGCAAATTGGGCAGGGGGCCAGTCTCGGCAATGGCCTTCCACTTGAGAAGTCTATTTGTAACGAGATACTTCGCGCCCGAGTCGTTCAAAATGTAGGCTGAAGATCCCGGCGTGTCGATGGCATGCAGCGGCACCGGCACCAGCGCGCAGGTAAGCGCAGCCATGTCAAAACATACTGCATCAATTCCGTTTGGAAGAAGCATCGCCACGCGATCGCCGCGCGTGAGTCCCATCGCGGCAAATGCGCGGGCCCAGCGCGTCACACGCTCGCAGACTTCACGCACGCACAGCGTCGTCCACTCCTTGGTGCGGTTGTCGTAAAACTGATATAGCGGCATCTCCGGACGCTTTTGCAAGTGGTGAAAAAGCAGTTCGGGGAGCGTGCGCAGCAATTCGATTTCGGCTGCGCGGGATTGACGGGTATCCGCTGTCTGAGTCAAGGCTGATCCTTTGCTGATTTTTGTTTTTCGTTTGTCTTTTTCCTGCGCCGGAACCGGAATTAGTCCGGTCAAAAATTTTTGCAAAGCGTCGAAAATTTATGTCGCAAAAATTGCCGCGCGCAACGCCTCGCACACTTTAGCGCATCTCAACGGCGCGGCATGAAAAAAGCAATGAAAAATCATCCTTACGGATGATAAACGCGGGATGGCAAAACCCAAAAAAACTTGTACGCACCAACTTGGTGCATACGAACGACCTACGAAAAAAGTCTTCTGGGCAAACACCTAAGGATTTCATCCAAGCGGTAAAAATGAACAAAATCAAGCATTGAGTCGGGGATTTCACTGTGTTAAAGTGTTTCCATCTGCAACAAAGCCAATGTGATGCTCCTCGCGTCAGAAACACGATTTGGTCGTCGTGATTTCTATTGCAGAAACCATAAAGAGCTGTCAGCGAATAAGGGAAACGCTGACAGCTTTTTGCTTTATTGAGTGTTTTCGTTTTTGCGCGATTAAAGCGCTCTGAGCAGCGCCGGTCGGTGCGCCTGCCGCGGACTTGGCCGGATCATGCAAAAAAGCCTCCAGGCCGGCCTTCAGCATCTGGCAGCGGCGCCTTGAGCCTTATGCACTCAAATTCCAACGCATGGCTGCGATTCGTGTCCGGCACGAGCTGCCCGCGCCTTGTCTTTGCCGCCGGTAAGCTTTGATGCTCAAGTGCTTCAAAAAGAGCTCAAAGCCAAATTGCCCACATAATTTCAGAGCTGAAAAAGACAAACCCATAAAAATCGCCTTGATTTAAATCAACAAACCTGTTTTCTTAAGATTCGGTCTTTATGCATGAGAGTGCACCAAAGCGGTGCAAATTTTTGCGATTGAGGCGTCATTTCTCCTGGTCAAACGCTGTCGCTATCGTTGAGAGCAAAGGATATTGCCGCACGCAAGCCGCCCCGCTAAATCACGAGATCTGACCACAAGCTCGGAGATGCAAAAAGAAGCGCACTTGAGCAATGAGCTTACAATGCTGTTTTTCATTCCTGCCGCAGCCATACATGCACGACGAAAGCATCTACCTCACATCGACTTCCAACGAGCACGTCAAGCGCTGGCGCAAACTTGGCGAGAGCACGCGTGCGGTCAAAAAATTCGGCGCAACGCTCGCCGAAGGTCTGCACCTTGCGCAAGTCATCTGCGAACGGCGCATCGCTGCACGCTCAGTGATTCTCTCCGAAGCTTGCTGCGCTCAGGCGAAAGAGCTCGCCCAAGCGGCTGCTGTCGCAAGCGGCAAGACGCGCATTTATCAATTGCCTGCGGCGGTGTACGACGCCGTTTGTCCGGTGGAAAACGGAACCGGGATCATGATTGAAGTCGAGGCGCTTCTTGCCGAGCGACCCATGCAGCCCATCAAAGCCGATGCGCTTTATCTTGACGGAGTGCAGGATGCGGGCAATGTCGGCACGCTTATTCGCACAGCCGTTGCCGCGGGCGTTCGCCACATCGCGGCAAGCCGCGATACAGCAGGCTTTTGGACGCCAAAGGTCTTGCGGGCGGGCATGGGCGCGCATTTTGCAGCGCATCTTTATGAAAACGTTGATGTCGAGGATCTGCGCGGGATGTTTGATGCACGGCGCCTTGCGGCAGACGCCCGCGGCGGCCGAGATCTCTTCAGAACTCCCGGCTGGGAGGCGACGCCGACGGTGTGGATGATGGGCGCCGAAGGCCCAGGGCTGTCCGAAAAAGCGCTTGCTGCGGCCGACGCCAGATTTTTAATCGACATCGAACGCGACTGCGAGTCGCTCAACGTAGGGGCGGCAGCAGCCGTGTGCCTTTTTGAGCAGCGCCGCAGACGCTTGATGCCGGCGCACTAGAAAATTTTGTCTCGTTTAAACGCACTTCGGCCCGCAAATCACCGTTGATTTTGCGGGCCGAAAATGTTTCTTCAAAACCAATAGCGAAACCCAATCAAATCAGGCCTGTAATGAGCACGGTGAGAATCAGGATGGGACAGGCGATCATGATCACCCAGCGAAAGGCATCCATAAAGCGGGCCGACGCATTGCTGCCGCAGCGGATTTCTTCCTTCATCAAATCCCAGGCTTTGACGCTCACCAACATGCAGACCACCATGCCGCCCACGGGCAGCGAAATATTGCTGGTCAAAAAGTCGAAGTTGTCGAAAATCGTGCGTCCGGCAATCTTGAAGTCTGCAAGCGGTCCAAAGCTCAGGCCGCAGAAGCTGCCCACGACAAGCATCGCAAGCGAAGCGGCAGCCACCGCCCCGATGCGCGTCATGCGCCACTGCTCGACCATGAAGGCCACGACCAGCTCAAGCATCGAGACCGAACTTGTGATGGCCGCCACCACTAGGCACAAATAAAAGGCAATGGCAAAAAACTGGCCGCCCGGCAGCTGCGCAAAAACCGCCGGCATTGTCAAAAAGGTCAGCCCGGGACCAGCCGAAGGATTGAGATTGAAGGCAAAAACCGCGGGCATGACCATCAGGCCGCCCAAAATCGAGGCGAGCGTTGCCAAAAACGTAATCCAAGCGCAGCCGCTAAGCAAATTGCTGTCTTTGGCAAGATACGAGCCGTAGGTGAGCATGCAGCCGCAGCCCACGCACAGACTGAAAAACGTAAAGCCCATCGCTGCAAGCAGCCCTTGCCAGCTAAAGGCTTCGGGCGACCAGCTAAAGAGATATTCCAGACCTTTTTGCGCCCCAGGAATCGTCACCCCGCGCACGATCACAATGAGCACCAGCACCAGCAGCAGCGGCATGAGCACCTTGCTGATGCGCTCAATGCCCTTGCTGATGTCGTAGGCAACAACCCACGCCGTCAAGAACAAAAAGAGAGCCTGATAGCCAATCGCAATATAGGGATTGGAGACGAGAGCGCCGAAGTGCGCGTTGAGTTCGGCTTCATTGGTCACCAGACCGTTGCCGAGAAACGCGTCGACCGTATAGGAAAGCGTCCAGCCTCCGATGGCCGAATAAAAGCACAGCACGCAAAAGCCGGTCAAAACGCCGACATAGCCCCATATGGCCCAGCCCTTGCCGCCGATTCGCCGATAGGCCGTCACGATGTCGCCCTTGCCAGTGCGCCCAATGGCAATTTCAGCAATCAAAAGCGCAAGCCCAATCGTAAAAGAGATGATGATGTAGGGAAACATAAAGACGCTTCCCCCGTTTGAACCAGCCAAATAAGGAAACTTCCATATCGCCCCCAGTCCCACGGCTGCACCGGCGCTGGCCAGGATAAAACCCAGTCGGCTCTTCCAGTTTGATCTTTGCTGCTGCATGCGCAAACCTCCCTGATTGCTGCGCTTTGTTCGAAATATAAAGGCCGCTGACGGCTTGCCTGTGCACTCAACGCGCAAAGCTCACCGAGCGGCCTCTGGCTTGGGCCTGCGGCCCGTTTGTATTTTGCTTATCGTCAGATGCCCGTGGCAATCACCACAACCACCAGTGCCGGAGCGAGTATTCTAAGCGAGAAGCGAATGAAGCGATTGACTCCATCGGAGTATTGACGCACCAGATTGATCTGCTTGAGCGTCCGATCCCAGGCAATCCAGCCGGCAAGAACCGCTACCGTCAGGCCGCCCAAAGGCATCGTCACATTCGTGCAGATGTAGTCAAGAAAATCAAAAAGAATCCTGCCTCCGATCTTGAAGTCGGCGCCCGGGCCGAATGAAAGGGCTGAGACGCCGCCCACGAAAAAGAGCGTCACGTAGCAGAGCATGGTCGACTTCTGGCGCGACATGCGCCACTCGTTTTGCATGTAGGCAACCACCACTTCAAGAAGCGACACGGCGCTCGTTAAAGCCGCAACGACAAGACACACATTAAAGAGCACGGCAAACAGTCCGCCCATCGGAATTTGCGAGAACACGAGCGGGATCGTCACAAATACAAGCCCTGGGCCCGCATTGGGGTTCTGTCCGAGCGCGAACACCGCCGGCATGATCATAAGCCCTGCCAAAATAGCCGTCTGCACCGCAAGATACGAAATCCAAAGCGAAGAGTTGGGAATGTCGGTGTTGTTCTTGAGATAGGCTCCGTAGGTGATCATGATCCCCGAGCCAATCGAAAGCGAGAAAAATGTAAAGCCCATGGCGTTGAGGATGTTGCCCAGCGTCACGGTGCTTGGATCAAACTTAAAGAGAAACTCCACCCCCTGCAAGGCTCCAGGAAGCGTGAGCGAGCGAATGATGATGAAGATCATCAAAATAAACAGAGTTGGCATCAGATACTTTGAAAGACGCTCGATGCCGCGTACAACGCCCAGCGCAATCACGCCGCAGGTTATCGACAAGAACACGAAGTGCCAGGCCAGATTCACGGGGCCGTTGGTGACGAGGGCCTCAAAATTTGCAGACAACAGCTTGGGGTCGTTGCTCACCAAATTGCCCAGCACGCTGTCAACGAGATACTTCACGCACCAGCCGCCTACGACGCTGTAGTAGGACAAGATGATGTAGCTGCTCAGGACCGTCAAAGCTCCCAAAACAGCAAAAATAGGGCCGCCTGCGACTTTGAGCGCATGCATGGCCGAACCACGGCCGGAGCGTCCTACGGTAAGCTCGGCAATCAAAAGCACAATGCCGATCGTAAACGTAAAGAAAATATAGGGGATGATGAAGGCTGCGCCCCCGTTGGTGCCGGCCCAGAACGGAAACTTCCAAATGGCGCCAAGTCCAATGGCCGATCCCGCACCGGCCAAAATAAATCCGATGCGCGAACCCCACTGCGTATTGCTGTTTGTCGACATAGATGCTTGTGGTGATTGTCTTTGTTTTTGTTTGCCGTGCATGCCAAGGCAGCGCTCCGCCTCAAGAATCGTTGAAAACGAAGTGCCGCAGTTGCCTTAAGCGTTGTTTTTGCGATGTTGGCGGGCGCAAAACGGCGAATCTAAAAAATGAAAGGCGAAAGCTTAACAGTTCTGAAAAAAAGCGCAAGACGATTTGCACTGTACTTTGAAGTGCCTAGCATTTTCTGCCTAGCAGATTTGAGCTAAGAAAAAAGATAGTGAAAAAACAAAGTCAGCCCGGGCCTTCAATGGCTATTGGCGCTTCACTGTACGGGAGTTTTTTGCTAGATTCACCGAATGCCGCGATTCATGCATACCAAGGCGCGCGGCATCCCTTCGGGTGCTGTCTGTTACCGCAGGCAGTTGCAGCGAACGGTTCCGTCACGGATTGTTCCAACATCCGCGTCACTGTGCCCTTCTGTTGCAAGTCGTTTCAGCGAAAAACATCGCTTTTTCAACCATCCTCGGGCGACATTCTTGGGATTCGCGACAAGAGGAACCCAGCTTCATGCAAACAAGTGACCAGACGAATGCAGCCTGCGAAATAACGGGCGCGCGCATCGTCATCGAAGCGCTTCACGCCGAGGGCGTCAAACATGTCTTCGGCTATCCGGGCGGCTCTGTTTTGCCGCTTTACGACGAAATCTACAAGCAGGACTACTTCGAACACATTCTGGTTCGTCACGAACAAGCAGCCGTTCACGCCGCAGACGCCTACGCTCGCTCGACGGGGCGCCCCGGCATTGCCATCGTTACCTCGGGGCCGGGCGCCACCAATGCCGTCACGGGCATTGCAACAGCCTATGCCGACAGCATTCCCATCATCGTCTTTTCCGGCCAGGTCGGCACGGGCCTCATCGGCACGGATGCCTTTCAGGAATGCGATACGGTGGGCATCACTCGCCCTTGCGTCAAGCACAATTTTCTTGTCAAGGACGTGCGTGAGCTTCCAGTGGTGATCAAAAAAGCCTTCTACATTGCCTGCTCGGGCAGACCTGGCCCCGTTCTCATTGATTTGCCCAAGGATGTTCAGTGCGCCAAGACCTCTTTTGCTTATCCCGAACATGTTGACATCCCGAGCTATCGACCGGTTTTGCGCGGACACACGGGCCAGATCAAAAAAGCCTTGCAGGTGCTGCTTGCCGCAAAGCGCCCAATTCTTTACGTAGGCGGAGGCGCAGTCGGTGCCGATGCCGCCGGCCTTGTCAATCAATTTGCCGGACTTTTGAACTTCCCTGTTGTCTGCACGCTCATGGGACTGGGCGCCTTTAAGGGCACCGATCCCAAATTTCTCGGCATGGTAGGCATGCACGGCACCTATGAGGCCAACATGTCCATGCAGCAAAGCGACTGCGTGATGACCATCGGCGCACGCTTTGATGATCGAGTCGTTGGCAATCCAAAGGATTTTGAGCGCGTTGCACGTCAGGTCATTCAAATCGACGTAGATCCGAGTTCGATTTCAAAGTGCGTGCGCACCACGATTCCCATCGTGGGCGACGTCAAAGAGGTGCTCACCGAGTTTGTGCGTCTGATGACGGAAAACAACGTTAGGCCCAATCCTGCCGACACTGAAGCTTGGAGAGGGCAGATTGCCAAATGGCGAACCAAGCAGTGTCTGGCATACCGCATAGATCCGGCAGCGGCCATCAAGCCGCAGGCCGTCATCGAGCGAGTGCAGGCCAAGGCCGGCCCCAACGCGTACTTTACAACCGATGTGGGCGAGCACCAGATGTGGGCTGCGCAGTACCTCAAGCTTGACGAACCCCGCCATTGGATGACCAGCGGCGGGCTCGGCACGATGGGCTATGGATTTCCCGCAGCGTGCGGCGCCTGCGTGGCGCACCCCGAGGCGCCCGTCGTGTGCTTTACAGGCGATGGCTCAATACAGATGAACATTCAAGAGCTCGGCACCGCCAAGCAGTATGGACTCAATCCCAAAATCTTTCTTTTCAACAATGCCTATCTGGGTATGGTGGCGGTCTGGCAGAGAGCCTATTACGGAGGCCGCATGTCGCAGTCGGTGATGGACGTGCAGCCCGACTTCGTCAAGCTTGTCGAAAGCTACGGCCACATCGGCCTTAGAGCGAGCACCTACGAGGAGCTCGATGAAGCCATCGAGCTCGCCTTCGGCAAATACAAGGACGAACTCGTCTTTGTCGACGTGCACATCGAGCGCACCGAGCCGGTGCTGCCGATGGTCGGTCCCGGACAGGGACTCACGGAAATGGTTCTGGCCGAGGAGGATTGATGCAAATGGAATCCAGACACATTCTTTCCGTTCTCATTGAGAACGCCTCCGGGGCGCTGAGCCGCGTCGTGGGACTCTTTTCAGCGCGCGGCTACAACATTGAGTCGCTCACCGTGGCACCCACAGAAAATGAGGGCATTTCGCGCATGACCATCGTAAGCGTGGCCGATGACGTCACGATGGAGCAGATCACCAAGCACTTGAACCGTCTCATTGAAGTCGTCAAGGTTTACGATTTGATGGAAAACGACTATGTCGAGCGCGAGCTGATGCTCGTTAAAGTAAGAGCCATCGGACGCGACCGCGACGAGATGCTGCGCGTCTCGGAGATCTTTCGCGCCCGCGTCGTCGACGTCAACGACAAGAGCTACACGATCGAGGTGACGGGAAACCGCGCCAAGCTCGATGCCTTTCTTGCCGCCATCGACCGCAGCCTCATTCTTGAGACCGTTCGCACGGGCGCAAGCGGCATTGCCCGCGGCGAACGCATTCTGAGGCCGTAAACCGATTAAAACGCATTTTTCATTAGTTGTTTCACCACCATTGCCGCAATCACGTGCGGTCTAATCAATCAAGAGGAAAAAAATGAAAGTTTTCTATGACAAGGATGCCGATCTGTCTCTGATCAAGGGCAAGAAGGTCGCCATCATCGGCTACGGCAGCCAGGGCCATGCACATGCTCTCAACCTGCGCGACTCGGGCTGCAACGTCGTCGTCGGCCTTCGCAAGGGCGGCGCCTCCTGGGCCAAGGCCGAAGCTGCCGGACTGCAGGTTGCCACGATCGAAGAAGCCACGCAGGGCGCCGACGTCGTCATGATCCTCGTGCCCGATGAGAACATCGCCAAGGTCTATCGCGAACAGGTCGAACCCAACCTCAAAGAGGGTGCGGCTCTTGCCTTTGCTCACGGCTTCAACATCCACTACGGACAGGTGGCTCCGAGAGCCGATCTCGACGTCATCATGATTGCTCCGAAGGCTCCCGGCCACACGGTTCGCTCGACCTTTGCCGCAGGCGCCGGCGTCCCGCAGCTCATCGCCGTCTATCAGGACGTCTCCGGACAGGCCCACGACATCGCGCTTTCCTACGCCTGCGCCAACGGCGGCGGCAAGGCCGGCGTCATTGAAACCACCTTCCGCGACGAGACCGAAACCGACCTCTTCGGCGAACAGGCCGTGCTCTGCGGCGGCATCGTTGAACTGATCAAGACGGGCTTTGAGACTCTCGTTGAAGCAGGCTACGCTCCCGAAATGGCGTACTTTGAGTGCTGCCACGAAATGAAGCTCATCGTTGATCTCATCTACGAAGGCGGCATCGCCACGATGGACTACTCGGTGTCGAACAACGCCGAATACGGCCAGTACTACACGGGGCCCAAGGTCATCAACGAAAAGAGCCGCGAGGCCATGCGCGAGTGCCTCAAGCAGATCCAAAACGGCACCTACGCCAAGAGCTTCCTGGCCGAATGCGCGTTGGGCTATCCGCAGTTGAGAAGCGAACGTCGCATGACGGCCGAGCATCCGATTGAAAAGACCGGTGCTCAGCTGCGCGCCATGATGCCTTGGATTGCTGCCAACAAGCTCGTCGACAAGTCCAAGAACTAATGCCCAGAGCCCTGAGCTCATTGTGAAAAAGCCGCCGAGTCCATGAGGATTTCGGCGGCTATTCTTTAAGACAAAGAATCAACTTTAGTCTTTCGCTATCGATGTAACTGCAATTTAGTCCTTTTAGGATAGTTTCCCAAAATTCTTAAACAGTCCAGCACTATTAGAAAGCAGTGCCGTTGTGTAGGGCACAACCTTGCGGTCATACTCGCGATTGAGAAAAAGCGTCAGATCATCGACCGGTACGAGCCCCACGGCCTGACTTTCCCAGCCGGCAAGAACGGGCGAGCCCGTGATGCGAAGCGCCAGATAGTAGCGCGTCACCACGCGGCGCCTGACGATGTCGCACAAGAAATGCACCGGCCGCACCAAAAGTCCTGTTTCCTCCCACGTCTCCTTGGCCGCATTTTGCGCCAGCGACAACACGGGCTCAAGCCGTCCCTTGGGAAACGAGCAGATCACGCCTCCGAAGGCATTGGTGGGGTAGACGACCCAGACACGTTGATCGGGTTCGGCCACGACGCAGCCTGAGGTTGCTCGATAGCCGGGCGGCAGCACAAAGTCAGGCTCTCCCTCGACAACGTCCGGGCACAAATCAAACCAGGGCTCGGGGCTGTCGGCAATCGAGAAGTCCTCGTCAAAGGCAACATCATTTAAAAAATCCGGCAGCTGCGGACGGTCAGTGCGCGAGGCAA
This sequence comes from uncultured Duodenibacillus sp., assembly GCA_944388865.1. GTDB lineage: Bacteria > Pseudomonadota > Gammaproteobacteria > Burkholderiales > Burkholderiaceae_F > Duodenibacillus. Next base: position 99,377 of record CALXKM010000043.1, read on the forward strand.
TGGCTGAGCGGCGCTCGTCAAGCCAAGTCTTAAGCGAAGTCGAATCCATCGGATTTTTAACGAGAACGCGCTCGCCGTTTTCATCTAGACAGGGATGAAAAATTTTCTTTTTCGTCATGCGCTTTGCCCTAAAAAACAAATCCGCTTTTTTTTTCGCACCTTAGAAAACGTACTCCGCACGGGCTCCGAAGGAATGCATCTTATAGCCGTCGGCGCCGTCAAGATAGCGGTAGGAAAGACCGAACGCCGCATGCTCGGCGCGTGCGGCAAGGCCGAGCGCCGCGCGCCAGTACGTGCCGTCGCTGTAAAAGGATTCATCATAGGCGGCGCCGTTGAACCTTCCAGTAGCGTTCGTGTCGCCAGCCGTAGGAATGACGGCTAGATCCACAACAGGAACAAAGTTCCAGCCCGCGGCCTCAAAAGCATAAGAGGCATTGAGGCCCACCGGGAATTGATAGATGCGCAAATTGTCGGGCTCGCCCTGATAGTAGTTGTCCGGAGCAAGATAGGTGAGCTCGGCCTTGGCGTAGGGGACAAGAGAAAGGCTGCCGAAGTTGGCCTCGCCGCGCACCCCGATGTCGGCCGTCCACACGTCGCCGTGCATGTTGTCGTCGACCGCAGCAGGCAAGTCGCTGCCCGCAGAGCGGTACTTCACATCGCCTCTGGCGTGAAGCCAGCCAAGCGAACCGAAAATGCCCACCGCGCCGAACTTTTGCTCGCCAAAGATCGTCACGCCGAAGAAGTCTGTCTCAGCTTGAGCCTTATAGCTCGCTTGAGTTGAACTGAAGGAGGAGTCTCCGTCCGAATTGGCATAGGTATAGACGACGCCAAAAAAGGTGTCGCCTTTTTTGATGTCGGCGCCAAGATTGACGGCATACATGTCGTTGTCCCAGCCCATGGCTCCGGAGACAGCCGTATCGGACTCAGAAACCGCACCCTTAAGATCAAGCCAGATGCTGCCGCCGTCTTCCCGAGTGCCGCGCATGTGCTCGACGGCGCGTTCATCAACGCTTTCGCGCACAAGCTTTGATACGTCGACAAAGGAAGCGGCCGCGCCCGAGGCTACCCATGAATCGGCCTGCGCAGAAAAGCTTGCAAGCGAGGCACCAAGAACGGCAAAAGCCGCAGCAATTCGTTTACCGGACATAATATTTCGATTTTTTATATTGAAAACTACTTTCAGCATTCAAAAGACGACCGAAAAGTCTGCACGCAAACAAACCTCCGGTCGTCCGGATGATTGAATTGTACTCAAAGCACTGCACATGCCGTTGGGCCCTGCAGCCTAAAGTGAGTCATGCTCTCGTTTGTCCCATCCCGCACACCGTTTTTTCAGTACTTGGTGTTATCGTTCTGACGGCAGATACTTTGCCAAGCCAAGTCAAACAGTGCGCTGCTGCTGTTGCAGTCGTTATTTTTTGCAGGATTTCCAGCCATGGACAGAGCAATTTTTGAAGCGATGATCAACACCCGCCGGCAACTTCATCGCCGTCCGGAAGAAGGATGGACGGAGTTTGAAACGACCTACTATATCGTTTCCAGACTCAAGACATTGGGCTACGAAAAAATTCTCGCCGGAGCCTCCTGCATCAACAAAGAGGCTGTCCTCGGGCGCAGCGCCGAACTTGTCGCCAGAGAAAAGGAGCGCGCCGTTCAAGCCGGCGTGCCGCGCGCATTCATCGACGCCTGTGAAGACTACACAGGCGCCTTGGCCGTGCTCGAAACCGGCCGCCCGGGCCCCGTCACGGCACTTCGCTTTGACATCGACTGCGTGCTGGTCGAGGAAACCGACGATCCCGAACACGCTCCCAACAAGGGCGGCTTTGCCTCCGAACGCAAGGGACTGATGCACGCCTGCGGTCACGACGGACACACAGCCGTGGGGCTAGCCGTTGCACGCTGGATCATTGAACACAAAGACGAACTTTCAGGCACCATCAAGCTTATCTTTCAGCCGGCCGAAGAGGGCGTGCGCGGCGCGGCCGCCATTGCCGCCTCGGGGCTTTTGGATGACGTCGACTACATTTTCGGCTCGCACTGCGGCGGCAAAGCCAAGCCGGGCGAGGTTGCGCTCGTACGCGGCGGCGTGCTTGCAAGCACCAAGCTTGACATTCGCTTCACAGGAAAAGCTTCGCACGCAGGCAACGAACCGCACAAAGGCCGCAGCGCTTTGATGGCAGCCTGCGCCGCATCGCTTATGCTTGCAGGGATCCCCCGCCACGGCGGCGGTGCCTCGCGCATTGCCGTAGGAAAAATGATTGCCGGCGAAGGCCGCAACGTCACGCCCGTGCATGCGCTCATCCAAATCGAGGTGCGAGGCGAGACGGCCGAAGTCAACGACTATATGGTCGAGAACGTCAAACACATCGTCAAGGGCGCCGCCGAGGCCTACCAGACGCAGTACGAAATTGAAAAAACGGGCGAGGCCACAACGATCATTGATCACCCCGAGATGCAAAAACTCGTACGCGAAGCCGCACAAGCTCTTCCCGAGGTGAAAAACATCGTTGAGCTCTCCAACCCGAGCGGAAGCGAAGACTTTACGGCGCTTCTCAAGCGCGTCACGGACAAGGGAGGGCAGGGCGCGCTTTTCCGCTGGGGCTGCAGGCACAACGGGCACCATAAGTCAGACTTTGACCTGCAGGATGAACAATCGATGCCGATTGGCTTTGGCGTTTTCTGCAATCTCGTCAAGAAAATCAACAGCGCGGCCTGCTGAGCCCGCACGCCTGATTTCGGCGCCGGATGTTCGTTTTTCGCAGCGCAAATTGCGCGCTTTACTCTAAGCGCGCATCCCGCATCTCTTGCGTCGAGCGCTAGAATCGGGCGCAAGACGCCTGCTTGATGCCGGTTCGCGGCAAAACTCCGATTATGATAAATACCTCTTTATATTGGATTTTTCTCGTTGCCTCGGTAAGCACCATCATGTCGCCCGGTCCCGGCGTGCTTATGGTTGTGACCAACTCCATTCGCTGCGGAATCTGGCGTGCTCTGCCGGGCGTGGCCGGCTGCGCTGCAGGCACGCTTGTCGTAGCAGGCATTTCGGTCACAGGTCTGGGCGTTTTGATTGCCGCCTCTCCAACAATCTATGGAGCGGTCAAGGCCTGCGGCATTTTGTTTTTGATTTATTTGGGCTATAAGAAGTTTCGCGCCAAGCCCTTTGTCTTCAAAGTGCTTGATGCTCACATCAAAGAGGGGGCAGAAAAGCTCTCGCGCGGCCGGCAGCTCGACGATGCGCCAAGCGCTCTGAGGCTTTTCATTGAAGGCATTTTGCTTCAGATTTCAAACCCGGCGCTCATCATTTTTTATCTCTCGCTTTTCCCGCAGTGCATTGATCCGGCTCTTTCGTACTGGCCGCAGGTGATTTTGCTCTCCGTGAACTATTCGCTCATTTTGCTTGTCATTCACTCGATCTACGGCGCCATGGCTTCTGGCGCGGCTGAGCGCTTTCTGAGCGACTCGGCTTCCGTTTGGATCAACCGCGCCTCGGGCGCAGCCTATTGGCTGCTTGCGCTTGGCTTCGGCATTCCGATGATGCTCGGCACAATTTGAACGAGCTCGCAATAAAAAAGCACTCTTGCTTTTGCGGCAAGTACCACCGCGGCTCTTGGCTTAAGCGCTGCCGCCAAGTGCCGAATTTTCAATCCAGACGAAAAATCAGCTGCCTCTTAAGCACCTTGAGAATCGTCCTGCGCGAAGTTTTCGAGTGCTTTCTCATCGAGCCTGCAGATCCACCAGTCTTTGAGAATGCGCGCGCCAAGCTTGCGATAGAAGTTTTGCGCCGACGTGTTCCAGTCAAGCACAACCCACTCAAAGCGCCCGCATTTTTCTTTTCGTGCAATTTCGGCCAGCCGCTGGATCATCTTTGTACCCAAACCTCTGCCTCGCGCCTGCGGCACCACGAAAAGGTCTTCCAGATAAAGGCCTTTTTTAGCCACAAAGGTCGAAAAGTTGAAAAAGTACAAAGCAAAAGCCGCAGGCTTGCGCGTTTTGGCTTCGTCGTCAACTTCCCAGGCCAGAAGACAGTGCGCTGCGGGAGTCTCGCAAAAGAGCGAGCGGCGAATTTTCTCTGGCGTTGCCTCGCATTGATCGGCAAGCTTTTCGTATTGCGCCAAAGCATGGATGAGCTCGCTGACGACGGCGCAGTCTTCTTCGCGGGCTGAAACGATGTCGTAGTGCATGAAAAACCGATTCCTCTTTTGACGAAAGCCTTTTGGCTGCAGCTCTCAAAACGAAAGCATCGCATGACAGCATTGTCTGCCGCCCATGCGTCATAACCGGACGCATCTTGCGCAACAATAGCTGGTGCAAAAGCTTACATGAACCTCTTCAATAGGAGAATTTTGCATGGACGGCTGCACCAAATTCCTCAAGCTGCGCTCGCGCAAGTGGCGCAAGCCAAGACCCGTCATCGTAATTTTGTCCGGGGCAGGGCTCTCGGCCGAAAGCGGCATTCCGACCTATCGAAACGCGGCCAACGGCTGGCAGCGGTCAGCGCCCTTGTACGCTGAAGACTTCAAGCGCGATCCTTCCGCGGTCTTTGACAACATCAATGCGCGCATCAAGGCCTACGACAATGCCAAACCCAATCGAGCGCATTTGGCCATTGCAGGCTTTGCCAAAAAGTACAGAATGCAGGCCGACATCCTGCACATCACGCAAAACATTGACTCGCTGTGCGAAGAGGCGGGCGACACGAGCGTCTTTCATCTTCACGGCAGCTTTCTTCAAAGCCGCTGCACGGCTTGCGGAGCCGTCTTTCCGCGTCTTCGCTTCTATGAGTTGCAAAATGTCTGTCCTGCATGCAAAGCATCCGGCGGCGTCGTGCGTCCGAACGTCGTGTTTTTCAATGAAATGCCGCTCGGCATGAACTGGATTGAGAGCGTTCTTAAGCGCGCCGACGTCTTTTTGGCCGCCGGAACCTCGGGTACGGTCTATCCGGCGGCAGGATTTGTGCATACGGCTGCAAAATACGGCTGCAGCGACCGCATTCTGGTGACGCTTGACTCACCTAGCAGAGACAATGAGGAGGGCTTGTCTTATGGAAATGTCCCTCAAATTGAGTTCACGCGCAGAATTTACGGCAGCGCCGTCTCGCTGATTCCGCAGGTACTCGAAGAGATCGGAAAAGAAATCGAAAAACGAGCGGCTACATCGCAAAGCTGACGGCAAAAATTTCTTTTTTCTATTGCTCGCCGCGCAAGCCGTTGCGAGCCTGACGCCTTGCTTTTCTGAGCATTCGCACGCCGGCCAAGCTCATGGCGCCGGCCAGAATGCTCAAAACTGCCTCGACAATCCAAAGCACAACATCCAGAGCGCGCAAAAGCGATGAGGCGGCAATGGCGCTCCAGCGCTTGATGTCGTGGAGCAATTTGCGGGCCGAAACGTTTTTGAGTGCGCTCACAGCGTTGTCGCCGTATTTGGAAACTGCGAGAACTTCCTGAGCGCCTCTGCGTTGCGTCGCAGCAACGACATCGCGCCCGCCAAAGCGCAGCACGGCGCCAGCCTTGTCGCCGAATTGTTCGGCAGCCTTGATGACGCGCGGCATCTCGTCAAGGCTTCTTGATCGGCCCACAACCTCAAAGGCATTTCCAAGGTCAGAGCGCGCAGCGTAGGCTGACAACTGAGCCATAGGGCGGGCGAGTTCTTCGAAAGCGGCCTGCGCAGAACCTTTGGTGAAAAGCTTGGCGACGGTGGTTTTGAGGCTTTGCCGCAAAGGCTTGGAAATTTTTCCAGCCCGCGCGGCAACCTTGACGATGCCCATGCCGACTTTGGCAGACTGCACCAGCGGCGCCTGAGGACCAACAGAAACAGCCGTCAGGGCAAGGCCGGCTGCGGCAAGCGTAGTCGTCACCGCATCAACTTCTTCATCTGCAACCCAGCTGCGGCCAGCGGTGATCAGATCGCGAACGTCGCTCACGCCGACGATGATGGAGGCAAGTTCAGCGGCTTTCCCATAGTCTTCGTCGCTGCTGCCCAGCAAAAAGCCTTTCAAAGTCTGCGAGGCTTTGTAGGAAAGCGAACTTCGCTTTTGCCTGGCCTCATAAAGAATCGGTTCGAGACGAGCAGCTTCGTCGCTGCTCACCCCCGGCAAAGAGCGGTAAAACTCAACGTAGTCCTCAGCATCCTTGTAGCGCTCGGCCGCCAAGAACATCTGCGCATAAGCCTTGGGATTGATGAGCGCAATCGAATTGACGTAACGGTATTGCCCAAAGAAAAAATAGTGCGCCGCACCTGCCGTGCAAAGCACAAGAATAAAGAAAAAAGCAAGACGCAGCTTATGGTTCATCGAAAAAAGAAAAACGCCGCAAAAGAAAAAAGTATTGCTTGGCAAAGAATAACACCCAGCGAAAAAGACGCGTCGCAAATTGGGCAAGCAAAGAAAGCAACTTTTGTTGACGCGACCTGGCTATTGTTTGAAAATCCTTTGAGAGCAGCGAAATTCGGCTTGCTCTTTTCTGAATAAATTTGAGGAGCAGGAGTCATGCCGTCTAAAGTTTTCTTCACCAAAACGATTGCGCCCGAAAAAGTCGTCGAGCTCTACCATGCCTTAGGCATTGAGCTTGCGGGCAAGGTTGCCGTCAAGGTGCATTCAGGCGAAAAAGGCAACCAAAATTTTCTCAAGCCTGAATTTTGGAAGCCGATGGTCGAAGCTGTCCGCGGCACGATCGTCGAGTGCAACACGGCTTACGGCGACGCCTTCGGCGGCGTGCGCGATCATACCGAGTCGCATCTGAAGCTTCTCGAAGAACACGGCTGGACGAAACATTTTGTCGTTGACTTGATGGACGCAGAAGGTCCTGATCTGGTCTGGCCCGTGGAAAACGGCAAGATTTTGAAGGAAAACCACGTCGGCAGAAACATCGTCAACTACGACTCCATGCTCGTGCTTGCGCACTTCAAAGGACATCCGATGGGCGGCTACGGCGGCGCTCTCAAGCAGCTTGCCATCGGCTGCGCCTCACGCGCGGGCAAAGCGCTGATTCACTCCGGCGGCGTTTCCGATGACCGCTACGAGACCTGGAAGCACCACGCCGACAGCGCTGCTTTTCCCGAAGCCATGGCCGACGCAGCCTCAAGCATCGTCGCGCACTTCAAAAACAACATTGCCTTCATCAACGTCATGAAGAATCTCTCCGTGGACTGCGACTGCTGCGTGGTTGCTGAAGATCCCTGCATGCAGGACATCGGCATGCTCGCTTCGCTTGATCCCGTCGCGATTGATCAGGCCTGCATCGATCTCGTGATGAAATCAGACGATCCCGGGCGCGAACACTTCATGGAGCGCGTCACGAGCCGCAACGGCATTCACACGATTGAGGCTGCCGCTGAACTCGGCATGGGCTCGCGCGGGTACGAACTCTTTGAGATTTAAAAAAACGCATCTGATCGAAGCCGCCAAACTGAGGGCAGGGCAGCGGCTTCTGGATTTCTCTGAAACCAAAGAGCACCAAGCAGCAGTTGTATAAGGCCTTGTGCGAGACGTGCTTTTTGGAGCAAAGCGTTCGGATAGAGCCTGTGGCCGAGCCTCTTTACAAAGCAGCATTCCTTATATACAATGCGTAGTCTGTTGCAGGAAAAATCAAGTGCAGCAGATCAGAAAACCAGATGCGGAAGGGTGGCAGAGTGGTTGAATGTACCGCCCTGGAAAGGCGGCGTGTCCAATAGGGCACCGAGGGTTCGAATCCCTCCCCTTCCGCCATATGAGAGTCCGATACTGTTTCAAGCAGTGTCGGATTTTTATTTTGCCCCAATAAAATCAAGGGACTTCTGAGTCATCCAATCTCAGGGCATCTCAGCAGGTCTTAAGTTTTTGTGTGGTGTTTTTGGTGGGTTGGTAAAATTACCTTAACTCTTTTGGTGGGTAATCAATATGCCAAAGGTCGCCAAGCAACTTTCTGATCTGCAAGTTCGTTCTCTCAAAGCTGACGGCGTGTACGCTGTCGGTGGTGTTGCAGGATTGAGTGTTCGCATTCAGTCTCAGCAAAAAACTTTCATTCTTCGGTATTCCTGCAACGGCCGGCGCCGCGAAATTTCCATTGGACACTACCCCATCGTAAGCCTCGCTGACGCGCGCAACAAAGCCGCCGAATACAGGCGTCTCATTGCTGACAACCTAGACCCACTCGACTGGAAGCGAGAGCAGAAAAGCAGAGTTGAAGAAGAACGCTCCAAAAAGTTTCTTGAAGAACTGACGTTCGGACAACTGGCAGATCGCTTTGTTGAAGCACTGTCACCAGACTGGCAAGAAAAGGACAAAGACCTTCTAATCGGCCGCCTTGGAAACCACATCCTTCCGAAGATTGGAAATTCTCGACTAAACAGCCTCACTCCAAACGATATTGCTGAGGTTCTTTCACCACACTGGAAAGAACACCACGCACTGGCAACCAAATTGCGCCAGATCATGCGGCAAGTTATTACTTGGGGAAGAGCCAAAGGCTACGTAACAATTGAAAATCCAGTTGATCCCCAAGTTCTCAAGCACCTTCTCCCCAAGTACAAGAAAACCACAGACTTGCACCACGCCATGCTACCTGTGCGGGAAATCCCGTGCTTTATGGCTGATCTTCATCGGCGCCCCAGTATGTCCGCAAAATGCTTGGAGTTCGCAGTTTTGACTGCTGTGCGCTCAAGCAATGCACGGCTTGCAGAATGGAGTGAAATTGACTTCAAACGCAAGCTGTGGGTAATTCCGAGAAGCAAAATGAAGGTTGCTATGAATGGCGATCATGAAGTTCCTCTGAGTGAACAAGCAATTCAATTGCTGAAGTCCCTTGGGTCACAGCAACTACCTACGAAATACGTTTTTCCCTCGCCAATCGGCCTCGCGCCACTCTCGGACATGTCCCTGCGTTCGGTCATTCACGAAATGCACACAGAATCTCTTTTAAATGGTGGTAAGGGCTATTTCGATCCCAACCAAGTAACGCGAACAGGGAAACCTGCTATCGCAACGCCTCACGGCATAGCACGCGCTTCTTTCCGCACTTGGGCACAGGACGATGAACTCGGCAACGATCGTCGCTTTTCTGACAAGATCGCTGAACTGTGTTTGCACCACAAGGTGGGTGACGCCTACAACGGCGCCTATGAACGCAACCAAGCAATGAAAAGTCGCATCGAGATGATGCAAGCGTGGGCTGATTACTGTTATACGTATACGGCTTACCATAAGAGTGTCAAAAATTAAATATGAGGTAAGCTACTTTCAGACTATTGGCGGACACTCAGAACCATCTCTTAGAGGTAGGTATGGGTGTCCGCTCACAAATATTGCTCGATATTTTGTACAAGACGGCCGTTGCATTATCGAACAATTTCGAATTTATAAAAAAACTGCTCAAGATTTAATCGTGCTTTATCGCCTTTGACACGATCAAGAACTTGGCTTGTCATAGTTACAAAATGTCGGCACGCCTGCGGCTTGCGTTGCTGACTGTGCTCCATGATCATAGTGCTGTATCGATTAAACTCGGCACGCGACAGGTGTTTTTTCTGCACCATCTCCTTAACACCAGGAATGGCATAGGCTTCTTCTTCTCGTTCCCTGGGCCAATTTGGAGCGACTACATAACTCTGATCTGGAAGAATTGTTACAGCGAAAAGATATTGAGGGCGAAAAGCTTTATCAGAAAGCCAACAAGGAGGATCATCCATTCCCGCACGTCGCTGGAAATAGGCGTTTTGAGCTGTGAGCTTTTCGTTGGAGGCAATCAGTTGCTCTCGTTCCATAGTAGCAGCTTTGGCTTCAGCAACAAGTTTTTGTATTTCTTCGCCCAATAAAACTTCTTTTCCCTGGGCAATCTTTACAGCGGCCTCAGCGAGTTTTTGCTGGTAGTCATCGAAATTTATTTTCTCTCCCTGCGCTTTCCATTGTTCGACCATGTTTTTTCCGAGATCAATGCTCTTCGCAGAATCCTCTTTAGTGAGGCGTCCGGCGACGGAAAGACATTTGACGCACGGCATCATGGTGTCGATTGGATCTTCAGGGTCTGGTGTGCACATGCCGCCAAATTTTTGAAGATTGTTCTGGATGTACTCATATTTTTGAATTTGCTCGCGCTGCTGGTCGATAAGAGATTTTTGTTGGGAAATCTCTTGAAGTGTGACAACAAGGCGGTGCCCCAATAACAACAGCATCAACAAAACAAGCGTAAAAGCAATCTCTGTGAGCGAGACCTGAAAAACGCTATCGTCCTTCTTTGACATGAGTTAGCCTCGCTTGAGAAAGCCAAAGAAGCCTTTCTTTTCTCGATTTTTTTCCAGTGCAGTCGCGGTTTTTTCAGCTTGGCTTGTCAATTTTTCGACGTGTGTACTAAGTTCACGAACGTTTTGTCGGAGCGAATCAACATCGTCCGCTATTGTTTTGTTAATTTCTCCGCTCATTCGGGCAGCTTCTTCAAGATTGCGACTCAACTTGATGTTTGCGTCGTCTACGATTTTGCGTACGGTTTCCGTACTTGTTTGCATCGTTTGATTCAAACTTGTCAAATGGTTGTTAACTGTTTCGACGGAGGATTTAGTCTGGGAAACGACAAGTCCTACCTCGTTATTCAAAGTATTGCTGAGTCCGTGTGCGGAAGACTCAAGAACGTCAAGCGGTTTGCGTGCTTGGGATAGTTGCTGTGAAAAAGTCTCAATTGATTGCCCCAGTGACTCAACATGTTTGGCAAAGGTATTGACACGGTCTGCCGCCGATTCATTAAAGTCCTGAACAACAATTTGAGCAGACTCTCGGACCACCTCAGCGGATGCTTTGGAAGTCATTTCTAGGCCTTTAAGAGCTTCCTGTACATAATGCTTGGTGCTCTCAGCACTGGCTTCAACTAGACGCTTCATTTGATCAGCGGTTTCCTGGACATTCTGATCAATCGACGCATTAAATTTTTCTTGTGTTTTTTCGAGTGTGCTCGCAGCGCCTTTGGTGAGGGTCACGAGATACTTCTTTGTATCTTTAGTCATCTCTTCAAGGTCAGATTGCACACGACTTACGAGACTTTGAAGGGACATTCGCATCTTCTCAGCAGAGTCAATATTGTTGATAAGTACTTCATTGAGCGTACGTAGATTGTCAAGATTGGCTTGAACGCGCACCTCATAACTGTCGCCGGGAGAAATCTGTTGAGGAACGATGCCAATAGCTGCCATTTGCGAATCGTCTTCGTTTCTGGCGAAGGTCACCATATAGACGCGCACAAACATGCCTAGCAGTGTAGTTACCATGGCTGCCGCAAAGCGAATGGCAAGTTCAGCAGTTTCTAAGTTGTCGTGAAGCCCAAGAACGAACAGGGCCGCTATAAGGGAAGCGACGGTAAACAAGAAACCCAAGTAGTAACAGCTATCACCGTAGCTTTGGCGCATGCTGTGCCCACTGTCTTTGGTCTTTTTGTTGCCATACCACATATAGACAAGCATGAAGCTAAGAGGCAAAAAGAAGCCGAAGAACCATGTGCTGTTAAGAAGCACCGCTAACGTTGCTGACAAAATTTTTGCAGAAAGTGTCCACACAAAGGCTTTTTGTAGCGTCCAGTTGGACAGGAGTGGAGTCATTTTTTATCCTTGTTTTGGAAATCAACGCCCTACAGGTGAAACTTGTTCAACGTAGGCGGAAGCGCTTTTGAAATAACTTTTCCAGAAGTCCATCAACTCTTGTTTTTGATATTTGGGATAAGTATTGAGGACATAGAGTCGAACAGCGGTATCTGGCAGAAAAGTTTTAATTTGGGCGTAGTAGTCGCTTTTTTTGAAGGTTTCAAAGGAGCGTTTGAGTGTGAACATCGAATATTCCGGGGTGTGGTGCAACATGTCAGAGAACACCAACATGCGTCTTTCTCCGTCGATGTTGTATTTGTCAAAAGCGTTGACGGCGATTGTCTGAAGTGTTTCGAAAATGGGAGAACTTTCGGAAGATGTCGAACGCGTGAGTGTTGCATCAAGACGACTCATCAAAGGTCCTTGAAATTGTTTGTGAAAACGTCTGGCCATGAGTTTCTGGTTTTCGGTCCAGTCATTGGCATCGCTTCCATCACGCATTTTACACATCTCAAAAATGGGTTTGCGTTTCTTTGTTATTTCGCTATCAAGGACGTAAACGCTTAGAAGTTCCCCTGATACCATCTCGTCTTTTACGAAATTGGAAAGATGTACCTTGAGATAGTCGCGTTGGTGGGGGGAAAGAACGTCGGTTTCATCAATGACAACCACGGTTTGTTTGGCTGGTTTTACAACACCATTTACCATGGGACAAGCAGTCACTTTGTCGTATTCAACTTTGCCTTGGAATTTTTTGTAAGCGACAAAACCAATTACCGAAATGATGATGAGAAAGATTGTTATGACTATACCCCATTGCTTACCTGTGACTGTTTGAGTGCGCTTATACCGGGATTGGTGCCGCGATGATGTGTTTCTACGCATAGATCACCTTTTTTTCTTCTAACAATTTGGCATCTTCTTTATCAAAGGCTTGAATGATTTCGCCACGGATCTTTTCGGAGTCGTTACGCAGGTCATCGACCATTTTTGCGAGTTCATCCAGTGCTTGCGTGAAGTCAGTAGTGGGGACGTTTGGGGACGCATCTAAATCCAAAACTTCTTTTTGTCCAAAATACTGAGGAGGCGGCTCCGTACGGTACTTGGTGTTTTCACTTCGAAATTTACTTACCAATGTCTGGAAGGCCTTGTCAGCACTGCGGTGAGCGTCCTGATACGCCGTCAGAGTGAGTTGTTTTGAGTGAAACGTTTTTTTTGCATGAACGAGTCCGTTCTGGACCGACAAGATGTGTTCCTTAAATAACTCCAGAAATTTTTCTTTGATGCTGTTTACTTCAATACGTCGATCTTCAATTACTTCGGCCCATATGTCAGTAGCAGCAAGGTACTTTTTAGCCACAGCTGAATATCCAGGGTAGGGGTCATCAAACCAGTATCCGTCCAAACAAGCTGAGACGCCAAAGAAGAGGGTTAGAAGTAAAAGCAACCATGAATAGATGTCTGAGAGTGCAAAGGGGTTTTCAGAGAATGTTTGAAGTGCGATGCTGGCAGCGGTTTGTCCTGGTAATAATTCTTCAACAGGGATTTGTAGTGCATCTCGGTAGTGAGCAACCACAAATCCAATGAATAAAACTAGCAAAGCACAAATGGTCAATGAGGCGAGGCCAATCCACTGCTTTTTGTTGTGATTGATGTAACGTACTCCACGAAAACCAAGGAAAAAGGCAATGCCCACGTTAATGGCGGAGGCGAGAATTGCGTAAATAAAACCATCTAGCCAACCGCCCTCAAGATTGGTCGCAAAGAGGGAACTGTTGGCACAACCTTCGACAAGAATCAATAGTGCTAGAAGCGCTAAAGAAAGAATTGTTCGTCCTCTTCCCGGAAAGTTGCACGTTCTTTCCAGCCCATTTTCACGACGGAAAGTTTCGTATTCCTTTTGAGTTGTTTGGAAATCAGCCCGGGTTTCTTCATATTCAGTGGACGCGTTATTGAGATAGCTTTGAACTTCTTGCTTGAATAGGTTTGGCAGCAAGCGAGTCTGAGTGATCTCTTCTTTTGTGTCGCCAATCGCTTTAAGCTCTACCGCGTCAAGTGCTTCAACTCGTGCGATAGCACGCTCTTGATAACCGCTAACTACACGCTGGATTTCGGTATCAATATCCATTTCACGCGTACCAAAACGAGAAGCTTGATTGGTAGGAGGCAGATTTTTTTCTCCCAGAGCCTTGGCTTCCTGAAGAAGATTGATTTGGGCGGCGACGTTTTTGGGATCAATGACTGGAAATTGAGAATCCGGAATAAAGACGGTAGCACTCTGCAACTTGTTGACGCTGCCGCTAACCGTCATGACGCTATTTTTGTCGGACATAGGGACTGTGCGAAAAATGCACGCAAATAAAGCGTGCAGGAATTGTTTTTTCTTCTGGATGTTGCCTGGGGCTCAAATGCTCTCAGAGAAGCTAGCCAGAGAGGGAACGTACTATTTTACCAATGGCCGAGGGTTCCTATCAACTTTAGAGTTGATTATTGATAGAGTCTAAAAATGCTCGTGAGATAGTCGTCTGCACGAGATTTCTTCGTGTCTGTTTTTTTTTCGTAAATGTTTGGTGTGCGCATCACAGACGCACGTTTCCATTGTGCAAAAAAATGCTCGTGGCTGATTCTCACGAAATTTTGCTGGGTATTGCGGTTGCATAAGTAAATGTGGGTGAACATCGCTGATACATGTTTCAGGTGTGCACAAATTGCCAGCAAGTCAAACAGAGCGCAAATTCCTGCGACTTTACAAATCGTACATGATAGGTGTGAGAACACACTTTCTTTACGCGGTATCACGACGCAAGAAATTATTTAACTAGTGAGAGGTCAGGATTTTTTGCGCTTTTCTGGATTGTCGATAAATCGTGATGCAAGCATTTGATGGAGAAGAAACTGACAGCTTGATTTAGTCAGACACATGCGCAACTTTTTTATCAAGTGAGTACACATTGCACCAATGCGATTCTGTAAATAAAAAATGTGCAACGGCAACTGTCCAAGCGTTACACAAAAAACTTGATGTGTTCTCGTTTGCAGAAGTAAGCACTGCTTCTATATCTGCCATGTTCGCTGAAGTTCGTTGTGTTGCTCAACAACAAAACAGTAAGAACAGGCCACACTCGCCGCCTTAGTCTTAGGGCCCTAATTTTTTGATTTTCTCAGCAGTGTGCACACTGGCGCGGATCAAGCAGTGACCAATGAAAATCTTCAGTTAGTAATCCAGTCGAGTGCGTCAAAAAATCTTCGCTGTTTTTTTGCCAGTCATAAATAACAAGGAGAGGTGTTGCAGGCGTACTGCACAGCTGTACACAAGCAAATTTATTCGCGGGCATATTGCACAAATTTTTCTGGCTAAAAATTTCGTAAAGAGTAAGTGAAGCACCACACACCATGGCTGCCTAAAAGCAAATTTATTCGCGAACGCATTGTGCAAATGCTTTGCGTTTTTGGTGCCCCGTAAATGAAAGGTGTGTGGAGACCAAAACGCTTCACACGTTATTTAAGTTCCAAAAACTACTCTAAAGCCGGGAGGCTCTATGTGCATTTTTCAACACAACAAATCCATTGAATATCAACTATTAGCAGGAAAAGATAAATCTTCGAAAGTACTGGTTCGTGTGTTTGAATTGTCTCAAATGTTCTCAGTTAGCCGTTCAACGATATGGCGTTGGGTGAAAGAAAAACCAGGTTTTCCACAGCCAAAAAAAATTTCTCAGGGAGTGACAGTGTGGTTTTCTGAAGAAGTTCAAGAATGGCTGAATAACCAAAAACAGAAGGAGGTGCGTGTTATGGAAGAAAAGTAGAGGTTCGTCTATTCAATAGAAATTTTTTGTTGCCTTCGTCTGAGTAGTCCATTTCGACTTCAGGTGTGGGTGACTTTGGAGAAATTAAATGACATTTAATAAGAAGCACTACCGTACCCCCGAAGAGGCTTGTCTAGCCGTCGGCGTTGATTTTGACGGTGTTGTGCCCGAAGGTGGAACCAACCGTCGTCTTAATGTTAGTGGCGATCCCCGTGGTAAGGGGGATGGCAACATCTATACCTTCCCAGATGGCAACGGTGGTTGTGTCACCAATTTCAAAAATGGCGAAAAGGCCACTTGGGGTGAAACTAGCACGGTAAGCCCACGTAAGAAGCCCCAGGTCAAATACGATGCGCGGCTTAAGGTGCTGTGGCGTAAAGCGCAACCGGTGAAAACACACCCGTACTGCGAACGCAAAGGTATTAAGCCGACAAAGCGTGTGCGCCAAATTACGCGCAATGAAATCTATGAAATTTTTGGATGGGCTCCCTGGGAGCTCCTTGATCCTCTTCTATGTATTCCCTTGACCGATGGTATCGACTTGGTGACGATGCAATTCATCGACATCCAAGGGAAAAAAAGTTTCCTTAAAGGGCACAAAACTAAAGGTGCCTATTGGTTTACAGGCAAGGCAAATCCTGCAAAAGCGCTAGGCATCGCTGAAGGCGTTGCAACAGCAATCAGTGTGGCCACTGTGAACAAATTTCCTGTGATAGCAGCGATGAGCAGCAGCAACTTGCTTGAAGTCGCTAAGAAAATCCGGACGCTATTGCCAGATCAGTAGATTTACCTCATTGCTGATGCAGGAAATGGCGAAAAAGAAGCTCACGTTGCAGCACACAGTATTGGTGCCCAGGTAGCTGTTCCTGTTTTTACGGAAGCCCTGATTCAAGCTTCTAAAGGCGAGAAGCTTACGGATTTCAACGATTACTACAAGCTCACGGGAGCTCTGAAATGACAAAAAAGACTCTTTTGATTGAAGACCTGGCTAGTGAACCTCTGCCGAGTGCGATTGATCCAGAGCTGCCTCCGATACAGGAAGGCGAAGTGTCATTTACAGACGCTATGCGCGATTGCGTAGCTCTGTTGAACAAATTCGTGGAGATGAAACCCGAACAGGCAATCGTCACATCATTATGGGCTGCTGCTACATGGTTTGTCGATGAATTTGAGTTTGTTCCATACCTTTTGATCACGTCTAAGACGAAAGAGTGTGGAAAGTCGAGGTTGCTTCAATGTCTGTCGTTGCTTGTAAAAAAGCCGACCAAAGTCAGCGATATCACTCCAGCTGCTACATTCCGCATCCTAAGTAAGGAAACACGAACGCTCTTGCTCGACGAAGTCGATCAGTATTTGCTTTACCGTGAGGGATTCTTTTCGATTTTGAACGACGGCAATACTCGCGGGAATGATATCTGCCGAACAGCTACGAATGCCAGAGGAGGTTTTACTGATGACCTCAAAAAATACTACAGCTTTGGCTTTAAAGCTGTAGCAGGAATCAAGGCAGAAAAAATCAAGGACACACTCACAAGTCGGAGTATTGTTATTCAACTGCGCAAGAAAGAGTGTACAGGAGAAGCAAGAATTAAAACCAAGCATTATGAATCTGAATTTGCAGCACTTCGCAGTCGTTTTTATACGTTGAGCTTGCGTTATGGACAAAAAGTCCAAGAGCTTACAGTCCAAAATCTCGACCAGAGAGAGTGTCGAACGTAACTAATGCGCTACTACCATTTCTGCTCCAGGTGATGGATCCAATCTTCCGTCGACAGGAGCTTCTGGATGCCGACGGGATCGTCGTACAAGCC
>CALXKM010000044.1 GCA_944388865.1 uncultured Duodenibacillus sp.
CTACCTCCAATGGGTTGTTGTCCTTGCTTCTCGCTCCTCCTGTCCTCTTCTTAATGATAAGTTTATCGTGCCTCTTTCCAGAGGCTATGACAAATTTGTTCGTTTTTTTTGTCGACTAGTTAAACCCCGATCATCCCGGCGACGGCGTGACCGTAACGCTCGGCGGCAACTACACCTTCGGCAATGGCCTGAAGATGATCGTCTTTGGTCAGTACTTCAAGGATCAGTGGATCAATACCGCAGCTCGCGCCGGCGTCACCAAGGACGGCGTGCAGGGCTTTACACATACGGCTGGTACTGGCGGTTACGGCTACAACGACGGCTGGGGCGCAAGCGTGGGCGTCAACTACCCGATGCTGGGCGGCGTGGCCAAGGCTCAGATCGCCTACCGCGATATGGAAAACAGCGAAGACTACGAGTTCAACCGCTGGTTTGTTGCTCTGGGCTATGACTACAGCCTGAGCAAGCGTACTTCCGTGTACGCCATGGCGGGCTATACGCAGGAAAAGATTGAAAATCGCGCCGGCGACGACATCACACCGAGCGGCGGTGAATTCACCTTCGGTCTGCTGCACCGCTTCTAATCGACTCTGATGCCGCTCAGAAGAGAGCGGCTCATAGTCAAATCAGTTTCCGCAAAGATTCAAGAATTCGTTCTTGTGACCTTTGCGGAAAATTTTTTTGAAGAGCAATCTGCAGGCGAAAAAAATCCCGCAGCCGAGGTCTGCGGGAGAAAGTACAAACGAGAGAGAAATAACGAGAAGATTTCCGAAGCTGCAGTCCCTGCGAATTAGGGAATCTTGCCGAAATCAAACTTGTGGCACTGTGCGCAATAGTTTTCTGTCGGTTCGTGCTGCAGATGGCAAAGCGTGCAGTCGCCGTTATGCGGTGCGGCGTGTGCGTTGACGGGCTTCATGTCCTTGGTCTTGGCTGCCAGAGCGTCTTTTTTGTGGCACTGCACGCAGGTCTGTTCGTCAGGGTAGTTGGGATTTTTCATGTCGGGACCGTGACAGACCGTGCAGGCAACGCCGCGTGCAACGTGGCGGTCGGCGCCGAATTTTTCGGCAGCGACGGCCGAAACTGACCAGGCGAGCGCAGCTGCGCATACGCCTGCGAGGATGGTTTTGGTAAAGGCCATATTGTTTTCTCCTTGAGGTGCCTGAGAATTGTGTTAGAAAAAGGGCACATGCAGAACATCTCTTTACGTTTGAAGAAGTTTTTTCTGCCTCTGCCTTTTTTAGGATTTAGTCGACTGCGCGACATTGTTTCGGGGGAGAAACAACGATGCGCAGTCGAACTAAATCGCTAGGCGTCTTCTGAGTGAGGAGTTCTCAGAGGATTACTTTCCTGCGGCAGTACGGGCAGCCGTACGACCGAAGATGATGCAGTCGGCCACTGCCACGGTGCCGAGGCGAACCATGCCGTGCACGCCGCCGGTGGCTTCGCCTGCTGCGTAGAGCCCCGGGATGATTTCGCCGCGGGCGTTCTTGACCTGGGCCTTGTTGTTGATCACCAGACCGCCCATGCAGTGGTGCACGCGCGGCCACAGACGGCAAGCGTAGAAGGGGCCGTCGCCGTTGGGCACAGCGTCCTTGAACATCTTGCAGTTGAAGTCCGGATCCTTCTGAGCCTTGATGTAGCTGTCGAACTTCTCGTTGGTCTTCTTGAGCTCGGCGTAGTCGATCTTGTAGAAGTCGGCGAGAGCCTTGAGATTGTCGAACTTGCGGACCACGCCGTTGTCGACGGCGCGCTTGAAGAGCTCAGGCGTCATGTTCTTGCCGTAGATCTTGTTCATGGCGTTCTTTTCGCACAGATAGATCACGGTCGGGTGGCCGATGGCAACGATGGCGTCAGCGCGCACCTTGCGGTTGCCGGTTTCCATGATGAAGCGCTTGCCGGTGGCCGGATCGACCATCGGACCGTAGCCCACGGCAGACTCAACAAAGAGCGGAGCCAGACCGAAGCCTTCTTCGTCAGGGCTCGTCCAGGGGCCGAGCTGAATCCAGTCCATCTGAATCGTGTTGGCGCCGATCATCTGAGCGGCCTGAATCATTTCGCCGGTTGCGCCCGGATGGTTGGTCGAGCCGAACTTCTCATTCAGACGCGGATCGTGTTCCATGCGCATGGCGACGTTGCGGCTAAAGCCGCCCGAGGCAAGCAGCACGCCCTTGGTGGCGCGGATATAGGTCACCTTGCCGGACTTTTCACGGCCGAAGCGATAGTTCACGCGGGCCTTGACGCCGAGCACAGCACCCTTGTCGTCGGTGACGAGCTCATCGACCATCGTGCGCAGCTGAACGGGGATGCCGTATTCCTTGCACTTGGCAAGCATCGGGTTGATGAAGCCGGCGCCAGTGTTTTCAACCACGGCGTGGCTGCGGGGAACGCTGTGGCCTCCATGGTAGGTAACAGCCTTGAACTTGACGCCGACCTTCTTGAGCCATTCGTAGTTTTCAACGCAGCTGTCGGCGATGTGACGGGCCAGTTCCGGGTGAGCCAGACCGCCGCCGGCCTTGAGAATATCGGCGTAGAGCAGATCGGCGCTGTCCTTGATGCCTTCCTTGGCCTGCATGTCGGTGCCTGCGGCAGCAACGGCGCCGCCGTTGATGATCGAGTTGCCGCCGGTAGAGGGCATCTTGTCGACCACGAGCACATTCTTGATGCCGATTTCATGAGCTTCAATGGCTGCGCCCAGACCGGCAAAGCCAGTGCCAATGATGAGGAAGTCGACGGTCTTGTCCCACTTTGCAGGGGCCTTGGCTGCCATGGCAATGCCGGGAACGGCAAGACCGGCTGCAGCAGCGGCCGTGACTGAACCCAAGAAGTTGCGACGAGTGATGGATTGGGTCACTTTGATCTCTCCTTTAGTAGTGTTCTTAAGAGCCAGTTAATCTGGCAATGCTCCGGAAGTTTATTTCTGAGGATTTTTTGCGAATACCATCGGGAGAAATGCCTTAATCTAGTAGATACCATTACTTCTTTCGGCGTATTTTTTGCATGGTGGAAAATCGGTTGAGGCAGGCTGGGTATTGCCGATGACGTTGCCTATCAGAGAAGTGAAGACAGGGTAAAAGTTTTCTGAAAAAGAAAACAAAAGCTCCCGGCAGAAGAAGAACTGTCGGGAGTTGCCTTAAATTCGCGTTTGGTTTTTGTATGATTTTGCGAAAAGAATAAATTGTTGCGAAAATGCGTCAGGAGAGCGCCT
The DNA here is from genome assembly GCA_944388865.1 of uncultured Duodenibacillus sp. Classification (GTDB taxonomy): domain Bacteria; phylum Pseudomonadota; class Gammaproteobacteria; order Burkholderiales; family Burkholderiaceae_F; genus Duodenibacillus. Next base: position 3,206 of record CALXKM010000044.1, read on the forward strand.
TGACTTTAGCTGTGCGGATGGCATCGCGCGTTGCTCGTGCGGCCTCTGCCGCAGCCTGCGCAAAGTTTTCATCGCTGCCGGCAAAAATAATAGCGCGGCTTGAGTTGATGATCATGCCGCGGCCGGCCGCATCAAGACCGGCGGCAACGGCTGCGTTGACGTCGCCGCCCTGAGCGCCGATGCCGGGCACCAGCAGCGGTACTGTTGGGGCAATCTTGCGCACGCGGGCGATTTCTGCGGGCTGCGTGGCGCCGACGACAAGTCCGAGCTGTCCGGTGGTGTTCCAGGGGCCGGCAGCAAGTCTGGCGATGCGCTCGTAGATCATTTCGCCGTCGCAGATGAGTTCTTCAATATCGGCGCCGCCCGGATTGGAGGTACGGCACAAAATGATGACGCCCTTGTCGGCATATTCCAGATAAGGCACGATGGTGTCGTAGCCCATGTAGGGCGAGACGGTGACGGCGTCGGCGCCATAGCGTACGAAGGCTTCCTTGGCGTACTGGCGCGCGGTCGAGCCGATGTCGCCGCGCTTTGCGTCCAAAATGACGGGGATGTCAGGGTAGTGCTCGCGCAGGTATCTCATGATGCGCTCGAGCGACTTTTCCGCTCCCATGGCTGCAAAGTAGGCAATTTGCGGCTTGAAGGCGCAGACAAAAGGAGCCGTGGCGTCGATGATGGCCTTGCAGAAAGACCAGACAGGGTCCTCCTCGCTTTTTAAGTGTTCAGGAATGCGTTTGAAATCCGGATCAAGTCCGACGCAGAGCATGGAGTCGACGGCTTGAATGCGGGCATTGAGCTTGGAGGTAAACATATGAAAAGTTTGAAGAATCAAAAAAGTGCTTGAGGGGGACTTGCCGCCTGTTCGGGTGCCCGTAAGGCTCAAGGCGGCCAACGCATGCATTTTAGTCGAGCTGCAGGAGCTTTTCTTGCGGCCGTACCTTCCAAGTCGGTTCTAAAAGCGGTGATAATTAGCGCCGTCTGGTTTTTCTAAAAAGGAGAGAATGCATGGATGTCAAGATGACGCTTGCGGCCGGAGCCTGCGCATTTGCGGCTGCGGCGGCCTCGGCTGCGCCTGATGTGGCTCGACTCATGGGCTATGTTGAAGGTGCGGAGATTGCCGATGTTCCAGTGGTGCAAGGACGCATTGATGCCGTCTCAGGCATTGTCTACAACCAGATCAAGACGCTGAGGGCCGTGCGCCAGCTCAAGATGTCGGTTATGGTGCCGCGCACGCGCGCCAAGAAGCCTGCCGTGATCTACTTTCCGGGCGGGGGCTTCACGTCTTCAGACCATGAGAAATTTTTAGAAATTCGCTATGCGCTTGCGCGCGCCGGCTTTGTCGTGGCGGCTTGCGAGTACCGCACGGTTCCCGACAAGTTTCCTGCGCTTTTAAATGACGCCAAGGCGGCGGTGCGCTTTTTGCGCGCGCATGCTGCCGACTACGGCATTGATCCCGAGCGCATCGGCGTGCTCGGTGATTCTGCCGGCGGCTATCTCGTGCAGATGATGGGAGCGACAAACGGTGAGAAAGACTGGGACAAGGGCGACTTCTTGCAGGAAAATTCCGACGTGCAGGCCGTGGTGTCCTTTTATGGCATCTCGGATTTGAGAACGATCGGCGAAGGGCTCGGACAGGACAACATTCATGCTTCGCCTGCGGTGACCGAAGCGCTGCTCGTACACGGGCCTGCTTTTAAGGAATTTGCCGGCGCGAGCATTCTTTCTGACGAAGCCAAGGCAAAAAACGCAAGCCCCATCGGACATGTTGACGGAAGCGAACCGCCTTTTCTTTTGCTGCACGGCTCGGGCGACAAGGTTGTGAGCCCGCTGCAAAGCGCGTATATGTACGAAGCGCTCAAGGCTGCAAAAAGCGACGTTGAGTATGTTCTCGTGCCCGGCGCCGGTCACGGGGATCTGCCCTGGTATCAACCGGCCGTGATTGCGCGCGTTGTGAACTTTTTCAGCGCCAAGCTTGGTGCGCCTAAGGCGGCCTCTGAAGGCGCTTCGGACAATCTGTAGAAAAATCTCATGCAGCGAAGCGATTTTGAACTAATGGCTCCTGCAGGCTCGCGCGAGGCGCTCGCAGCGGCCATTGCAGCCAAGGCTGATTCCGTGTATTTCGGTGTCGGCGAACTCAATATGCGAGCTCTGGCTTCCAGCGCGTTTACGGTCAACGATCTTGCTGAAGTCGCAGCTATTTGCCGCACGGCCGGCGTGAAGTCTTACCTCACGGTCAATACGGTGATCTTTGACGAAGATATGCCTGCCATGCGCGAAATCGTTCAAAGCGCTGCCCAGGCGGGCATCGATGCTGTCATTGCCAGCGACGTGGCCGTGATTGAAGCCTGCCGCCGCGCGGGCATTGAGGTGCATCTTTCCACGCAGCTCAACATTGCCAATGTCGAAGCGCTTCGTTTTTACGCCCGCTGGGCCGATGTCGCGGTTCTTGCCCGCGAACTGACGCTTGAGCAAGTCGCGCATATTGCACAGGCCGTCAAACAAGAAAACATCTGCGGCCCTTCGGGCGCCCCCGTGAGGCTGGAGATGTTCTGCCACGGAGCACTTTGCATGGCCGTCAGCGGCAAGTGCTACATGAGTCTGCACACTCGCGGCAAGAGCGCCAATCGAGGCGCCTGTCTGCAGACGTGCCGCAGATCGTACGTCATCAAAGATGCCGAACGCGATATCGAGCTTGAGCTCAACAACGGCTACCTTTTGAGTCCCAAGGATCTGAAGACGATCGGCTTTCTCGACAAGATGGTTCATGCGGGCGTGTCTGTTTTCAAAATCGAGGGCAGAGCCCGAGGGCCGGAATATGTGCGCACGGTTGTGTCGTGTTACGACGAGGCGCTGCGCGCGATTGCCGATGGGGGCTTTACGGCTGAGCGAGTTGCCGATTGGAATGAGCGCCTCGCCGAAGTGTTCAACCGCGGATTTTGGGACGGCTACTATCTCGGGACGCCCACCGTTGAGCTAGCAGGCGGCTACGGGTCGCAGGCCAAGCTCAAAAAACGCTTTGTCGGCAAGTGCCTGAAGTATTTTTCTCGCGCTCGGGTTGCGCAGTTTTTGATTCAAGCCGAAGGCTTTGAAAAAGGCGCTCGGCTTCTGGTCACGGGGCCGACGACGGGGGCTGTGGAGTTTTCCGCCGAGAGCATGATGAAAGATGACCAAAGAGTTGATGCTTGCGCTAAGGGCCAAGACATTACGATTCAGATTCCTTGTAAAGTTCGGGAAAACGACAAGCTGTACTTGCTGCAGCCTCGGGATGCTCCTTTGCTGAGCTAGACTGACTAAATAGGCAGAAAAAATCAGTCAACGATCGGCTGGGAGGCTTCCTGTGAGCACGCTTTCCATAGAAGAACTCAAGCAGGCGCTGACGCACTATGAAGCGCGGCAGGCCGATGACGGCGTTTGGGAAATAGAGCTTCATCTTGCCTCGGTAACCGATGCTGTGCGTACGCTCGTGCCCGTGCCTCTTCCGTATGTGGACCTGGATGCGGATGTCGCGGCCTACATTGCCGATCAGCTCGAATCGGTGCCCAAAGACGCGAAGTTTCGGCTGGTGATTCGTCTGCCTGAGCAAAACATTCATGAAGGCGATGAGCAAGTCGTGCAAACGGTGCTCGGGCTGTATGTCGAGCAAAAGCTCAAGCGCTACAAAAAGCAGGAGCGAGCCGCCTTGCGAGATGTCATCTCAGCTTTTTTCTGGGGTGTCGCTTTTATGCTTTTGTGTCAGATTCTGCGCTGGCTTCTTGCTTTTCCCGAGTATCCGACGATCACGCAGACGATCTCGGAAGGCCTTTTGGTTTTGGGCTGGGTTGCGCTTTGGAATCCGTACGATCGCTTTTTGTTTTCTTGGCTTCCGGCGCTCAAAAATCTGAAGTCGATTCGCCGTATGAAAAATCTGCAGGTTCAGATCAAGCCCAGTCGCTATGATCTGATGCGCGGACGTGCTCGCGGCGCAGGCGCAAATAAGCCATAAGACAAGAGAGCCGCAGGCTCAAAGTCTTCGCTCAGGCAAAGAGAAAAAAGAAAACGGCTCAGAGCCTTTGCAGGCAAACTGAGCCGTTGGCTTTTTGAGCGGGCCGGTTTATGTGTGCCCGCTCTGCGAAAGCACCAGAGGCTTGATTACATCATGCCGCTCATGCCGCCGTCCATGCCGACCGGGGGCATGGCGGGCTTGTCTTCGGGGATGTCGGCAACCATGCAGTCGGTCGTGAGGATCAGACCGGCAACGCTGGCGGCGTTCTGCAGAGCCGTACGGGTCACCTTGGTCGGATCAAGCACGCCCATGGCTACCATGTCGCCGTACTCGCCCGTCTGAGCGTTGAAGCCGTAGTTGCCTTCGCCGTTGGCGACCTGGTTGACCACAACGCTCGGTTCGTCGCCGCAGTTGGCAACGATCTGACGCATCGGCTCTTCCATGGCGCGTAGCACGATCTTGATGCCGGCGTTCTGTTCGTCGTTGTCGCCCTTGAGGTTCTTGATGGCCTGCTTGGCGCGGATGAGAGCAACGCCGCCGCCGGCCACAACGCCTTCTTCCACAGCAGCGCGGGTGGCGTGCAGAGCGTCTTCAACGCGAGCCTTCTTTTCCTTCATTTCGACTTCGGTTGCAGCGCCAACCTTCACCAGAGCAACGCCGCCGGCGAGCTTGGCCACGCGTTCCTGAAGCTTTTCACGGTCGTAGTCGCTCGTGGAGGCATCGATCTGCTGGCGGATGTTGATGACGCGGCCTTCGATAGCCTGTGCGTCGCCGGCGCCGTCGATGATCGTGGTGTTTTCCTTGGTGACTTCGACGCGCTTGGCCGAGCCGAGCTGTTCGAGCGTGCACTTCTCAAGGGTGAGGCCGAGATCAGCCGAGATCAGCGTGCCGCCCGTGAGGATGGCGATGTCTTCGAGCATGGCCTTGCGGCGATCGCCAAAGCCCGGGGCCTTGACGGCGACAACCTTGAGGATGCCGCGGATGGAGTTCACAACGAGCGTAGCCAGAGCTTCACCGTCGACATCTTCAGCGATGATCAGCAGCGGACGAGAAGTCTTGGCAACCTGCTCGAGCACCGGCAGCATCTCGCGGATGTTGCTGATCTTCTTTTCGTGCAGCAGGATCAGCGGATTTTCAAGCACGGCGGCCTGACGTTCCGGAGTGTTGATGAAGTACGGCGACAGATAGCCGCGGTCGAACTGCATGCCTTCAACGACTTCAAGTTCGTTGTTGAGGCTCTTGCCGTCTTCGATCGTGATCACGCCTTCCTTGCCGACCTTGTCCATGGCCTGAGCGATGATGTCGCCGATTTCCTGATCAGAGTTGGCCGAAATGGCGCCGACCTGAGCGACTTCCTTGGTGGTCGTCGTGGGCTTGGAGATCTTCTTGAGCTCTTCGATGGCAGCGGCAACAGCCTTGTCGATGCCGCGCTTGAGATCCATCGGGTTCATGCCGGCGGCGACATACTTCATGCCTTCGTCGACGATGGCCTGGGCGAGAACCGTGGCGGTCGTGGTGCCGTCGCCGGCGTTGTCGTTGGTCTTGGAAGCAACTTCGCGGACCATCTGGGCGCCCATGTTTTCAAACTTGTCCTTGAGATCGATTTCCTTGGCAACGGTCACGCCGTCCTTGGTCACGAGCGGACCGCCGAAGGTGCGCTCGAGTACAACGTTGCGGCCCTTGGGGCCAAGGGTCACCTTGACGGCATTGGCCAGAGTGTTGATGCCGCGAACCATGCGAACGCGGGCGTCATCGCCAAAGAGAACTTGCTTTGCAGCCATTTTGTTTAAATCTCCGAAAAATTAGATCGATAAATTCGTTGTTGACGTATCAGGCGGTCAAGACCAATTAGGCAACCACGCCCATGATGTCTTCTTCGCGCATTACGAGGAATTCTTCCCCGTCGACCTTGACGGTCTGGCCGGAATACTTGCCGAAGAGAACGCGGTCGCCGACCTTGACATCCATCGGGATGAGCTTGCCGGCATCGTCGCGCTTGCCCGGACCGACGGCAACCACTTCGCCCTGATCGGGCTTTTCGCCGGCCGTATCAGGAAGAACGATGCCGCTGGCAGTGGTGCGCTCGGCTTCGAGACGCTTGACAATCACGCGGTCATGCAACGGACGAATCTGCATTTTTCAAACTCCAAACAGTTTCTAAATAATGTTTTGCTGCCGGCTTTGAGCAAAAGAGCCTCATGCCGACATCACGAGAAAAGAATCACTGCACCGAACGACGATGACGATCATGACGGTGCCGACAAAACCTAATATGGGGTTGCCCTTTCAAATTTCAACCCCTGATCGCTAAACTACTCAAAAATTTTTACAAACTCTTTTTACGGCGCCATCGTGCAAAAGGGAAAAATCCTTATAAAACAATGTGTTGCGGCATTTTTCATCGTTGCCGCAAGCTGCGCCTGCGCTTTGGCCGGAAAGCTTCCTGAAGAAATTGAGCAGGCCTTAAAGCGTGCGGGATTACCCGAGTCGACGGCTGCGGTTTGGGTTGCCCCGGCCGGCAGCAACGAGCCCGTGCTCGCTCTTAACGAAAAACAATCCATGCAGCCCGCGAGCATCATCAAGACTGTGACGACGCTGGCGGCTTTGGATCTGCTCAGGCCTGGATTTGTCTGGAAGACGGACTTCACGATGCAGTCCTTTGCGCGCAAAACGGGTACGGTCAGGGGGCTTGGCGTGCGCGGCGGAGGAGATCCGCACTACATGATTGAGCGCCTTTGGGTGACGGTGCAGCGCTTCAAGAGCATGGGCGTCAAAAAAATTGAGGGCAATATCGTCATTGACCGCAGCATTTTTGATGTTCCCTTTGAAAATCCCGGCGCATTCGACGGAGCGGCTTGGCGCACCTACAACGTCGGCCCCGATGCGGCAATGGTCAATTTGTCGGCCGTGTCGCTCACCTTTACCCCGGAGCCTGACGGAAAGTGGGCAAGAGTTGCCGCCATTCCCCAGATGCAGGGGGTAAGTTTTCCAGCGCGCATCGCCATGAAGTCGGGTCCGTGCGGCGCCTGGCGCGATCAAATCGGGGCTGATTTTTCCAATCCTGCGCGGGTTCGCTTCAAAGGCCGCTACCCCAGAGCCTGCGGCGAGCGCTCGCTTCACGTTTCGCACTGGGAAAGAAACGAGTACTTTACGCGCGTCTTCAAGCATGTCCTTGACGATGCGGGCATCGTCTGGAAGGGGCGAGCCGTTTCGGGCAATATTCCAGAGAACGCGCAGGTGCTGCTAAGCGAAGCCTCAGAGCCACTGCCTTTGATGGTGAACTGGACCAATAAATTTTCCAACAACCCGATGGCGCGGCAGATTTTTCTTGCGCTTTCCTTTGCCGACCAGGAGGGCATGCAAAAACCCGCTGCGCTCGTGCGCAGCCGTAGGGTGCTGCAGGCTTGGCTCGCGCAGCGCACAGGCGTGCGGCCGCAAGACATATTTGTAGACAACGGCTCTGGGCTTTCAAGAAAAACGCGGGCGACGGCTCAGTCGCTCGGCAAGGTGTTGAGCTATGGCTGGCGCAGCGCCGTCATGCCTGAATTCATGTCGAGTCTGCCGGTCACGGGCGAAGATGGAACGATGCGCAAAAGATCGCTTAATGCGGGCACAGGGCACATCAAGACAGGTTTACTTTCAAATGTGCGCTCGGCGGCGGGTTATGTGCTCGATGATGCGGGCATGCGCTGGAGCGTGGTTGTGATGCTCAATAGCGCCAAATTCAATGGTCGAGAAAACAGCTTTACCGATGCCGTGCTCAACTGGTGTGCTTCGGGCGGGGCGCGAAGCAGGCTTTCGCAGAAAGGATCTTGACTATGATGCAGTCTTTTTGGGCGATTGCCGCTGCGGCCTGCTTTTCGATCATGGCGGCCTTTGTGAAAATCTGCGCTGCTGATCTGGGCTCGTTTGAGCTTGTGTTTTATCGCTCGGTGTTCGGCGCTCTTTTCATCGCCTTTTTCGTTCTTTCGCGCGGACAGACGCTCAAAACCGAGCACTTCGGCATGCACGTGGTGCGCTCCTTTCTGGGCGTGCTCTCGATCGTATTGTGGTTTTACGCGCTCGGACGCATGCAGTTTGGCGCGTGCATGACGCTCATTTACACGACGCCCTTGTTCATGGCGTTGAACTTCATCATTCTCGCCCGCATCAAGTCTCAGCGGGCGCCTTGGCTGATGACGGCAAGCATTCTTGTCGGCTTTGTCGGCATCATCTGCATGCTCAAGCCCAATTTCAACAGCGATGAGTTCATTCCCGCGCTGGTGTGTCTGGGGGTTTCCGTCATCGATCTTGCAAGCTACTGGCAGATGAAGCAGATGGGGAGGCTTAAGGAGCCAAGCTGGCGAATTGTGTTTTATTTTTCTGTTTTGGGCATCGTCTTCGCCGCCGCAGGCACCATGTTCACCGGGGGCTTTCATGCGCTCGACGCAAAGGCGCTTGGGGGAATCCTGGCCATGGGCCTTTTTGCCACGCTGGGCCAAATCTGCACGACGCGCTCCTACGCCTACGGCAACATGCTCTTGTCTTCGTGCCTGGGCTTTTCAGCCATTCCTTTCTCGGCCGTCATGGGAATCGTGCTCTTTGATGACGCCGTTGAGGCTGCCTCTCTTATCGGCATGAGTCTGATTTTGGCTTCGGGCGTGACGGCTGCCGTAACGACAAAGAAGATGGAGGCTCGCGATCGTCAAGAGCAGGCCGAGCAGAGGAAAGAAGCTTGAAAATCCTTCTCTTGCGGCGCCTGCTTTTCCTGTGCACGGGAAACGGTTGAGGAGCCGGTGAGCTCCAAAATGAGATTCAAAATTTCGCGGCAATGCTTCTCAGCCATGTGCCTTGAGGATTGAGTGCTTAAAACTTCGGGTTGACGGCCACGCTACCTAGCGTGAGGAAGAACGCGCGATACGGGCCTCAAGTGCATCTGATTCTTGAGTCGAAAAAAAAGGAAGGACTCTATGAGAAATCCTTCCTTTGCAAGCTTGAGAGCGTCTGCTCAATGAGCCTAATCCGAACTCTGCGCATTTTTGCGCAAAGCTTCGATAAAGCTTGTCTCAGACAAAAGCTCGGGCAAGACCGTGGTATCGCCCTGAGCCGAGTAGAGCAGATAGAGCGGCACGCCGGTGCGTCCGAAGCGATTGAGCACTTCGGTAATGCGCGCATCCCTGTTGGTCCAGTCGGCTTCAAAGCGCACGTAGCCAAGCTTTGTGAGCTCGGCTTCTGCGGCTTCGGTGCGCAGCGCGGTTGCCTTGTTGAACTGGCAGGTAACGCACCAGGCGGCAGTGAAGTCGACAACGACGGGCTTGCCTTGGGCTACAGCGGCGGCAACGGCTTCTTCGCTCCAGCTCTGCCATTTGCCGTCGGCGGCTGCTGCATTGGGTCTGTCAAACGATCCGATGGCAACAAGTCCTACGCATACAAGCGTCACGGCCCCGCTGATGAGCTTGAGCACCTGCGAGCGGCCGCGGCCATATTGTTCTCTGCCTATCGCCCACAAAAGGGCGGCTGCCGATCCAGTGGAGAGCAGCACCGTGAGCAGCCCGTAGATTGTGACCTGACGCGAAAGCACCCAGAGCAACCACACGGTAGCCGCTGCCATGGGAATGGCCATGATGCGCTTGAAGGTCACCATCCAGGGGCCGGGCTTGGGCAGCAGCTTGATCCAAACCGGAACGAGCGTAAGCACAAGCCAGGGCAGCGCCATGCCAAGACCGAGGGCGGCAAAAATCAGCGTGCTCTGCAGGTTGGACTGCAGCACGGCATAGCCCAGTGCGGCACCCATGAAGGGTGCAGTGCAGGGGCTGGCCACGACGACGGCCAAAACGCCCGAAAAGAAGCTTCCAAGCGGCCCTGTGGCGGGAAGCTTTTTGACGGCTCGACTGTCGGCAAGGTGCGATGCGGCAGTAAATTCGAAAAGTCCGAAGAGATTGAGCGCGAGCGCAAAGAATAAAAGCGCAAGTACGGCGACAACCCAAGGGGTCTGCAGCTGAAAGCCCCAGCCGATGGCCCAGCCCGCGCTTCTGAGCGCAATTAAAAGCGCAGCCAGTGCAATCATGCTCAGCATGACGCCGGCGGTAAAGGAAAAGCCGTGCAGCGCAAGCGATCCCTTGCGGCGCGAGCCGTCGACAAGGTGCAGAATCTTCAAGCTCAATACGGGAAAGACGCAGGGCATCAGATTGAGAATCAAGCCGCCTAAAAAGGCAAAGCCAAGCGCTGTTGCCTGCGTGAGCTTTTCGACGCCTGAGAGATCCGTGACGGTTGTTCTATGGGCGGGAGCAGCTTCGGGTTCGGCCGTATTCCAGGGTAGCGTGACGGCGCCTGTCCTGGGGGTGAGCGTTGTTTCAATGGCCCAGCCGCCTTTGCCTGGGCCGCCGTCGGCAACGATGACGCCCGGCAGAGGCTTGAGGGTGCCGGCTGCGGCGTCCTTCATGTAGTTGGCGTGCGCCTTGAGATAAAGAGACGTGACGCCTTCTTTTTCGCCTGTGTGCTTGCGGTCGAGCTGCTTGAAGTCGATGAGGCCTGACTCAAGCGGAAAAAATTCAATGCTTTTTTCTACTTTGCCGGCCAAAGGCAGCAGATCGATGCGGATGCGGTCTTCTTCAATGACGGCCGAGATGTACTCAGAGGCGACCTTCTCGGGGATGCGCTGATGAGCAGCGGCAAAAAGAGGCGCTTGAGCCGAGGGTTTGCTTGCGACTTCAACGGGCACGCGCATGCTGACTTCAGCTTCGCCAGGAATGCAGACGTCCTTGCAGGCAAGCCACTCGACCTTGGCTTTGACAGTCGCTGCCGTTCCGTAGGCCGTGCCCCAGGGAATGTCGAGCTTATAAGGCAGCAGAACTTCGCCCGAATAAACGAAGTTGGTGAGCGTGCCCGTCTTGTGCTTTTGCGGAATCGGCCAGCCCAAAGGCTCAGCGCTCCAGCGCCGCGGCAGACTCCAGACGACCGATGGCGAGTAGCCCGTGTCGCCGGCAAAGCGCCAGTACGTATGCCAGCCCGGTTCATGGCGCAGCCGAATGCCGATCTCATAGTCCGAGCGCGGCGTGCCTGCCGTGCGGTTGGCAACAATATCAACAGTGACGGTTTTGGGAGCGCCTGCGGCAAAAGGCGCTCCTTGACCGGCCGTGGCCTTGGCAAAGTCGCCCGGCGCGGCCTGCGCCGCCCCGCAGAAGGCGGCGGCAGCCGTGCAAAGCGCAGTTGTCAGCAAATGAGTCAAACGCATGGTGATTCCAGTGAGCGCCATGGTCTTAGATGAGAGCAAACGATTCGCGGGCTGCTGCAATTGTCTGATCAATGTCTGCATCGCTGTGAGCGGCAGACACGAACCCAGCCTCGAAGATGGAGGGAGCCAGATAGACGCCGCGCTCGAGCATGCCGTTGAAGAAGCGGGCAAAGACGGCAGGATCGGCCTTCATGACGTCGTTAAAGCCGTTGGGCAAGCTCTTGAGGAAGAAAAGTCCCATCATGCCGCCAAGGCTGCGGGCGCAGAAGTCAACGCCAGCGTCTTGGGCCGCAGCCTGCAAGCCGTTGACCAGACGCGTGGTTTTAGCCGAGAGCGCCTCATAAAAGCCCGGCTTTTGAATTTCCTTGAGAGTGGCCAGACCGCAGGCCACGGCAACCGGGTTGCCCGAAAGCGTGCCTGCCTGATAAACAGGTCCCAAGGGAGCAATCTTTTGCATGATGTCGCGCCGTCCTCCGAAAGCGGCCACCGGCATGCCGCCGCCGATGACTTTGCCGAGCATTGTGATGTCGGGCACGACGTTGTAGATCGATTGCGCGCCGTGCAGCGCCACGCGAAAGCCGGTCATCACTTCGTCGACGATGAGCAGGGCGCCGTGCTTGGTGCACAGCTCGCGCATCGTGTCCATGAATTCCTGCGTAGCAGGCACCATGTTCATGTTGCCGGCAACGGCTTCCACGATGACGCAGGCGATGTCGTCGCCCCACTGCGAGAAAGCATCAACGAGCGCCTGCGGGTTGTTGTACTCAAGTACGAGCGTGTGTTCGGTAGTGCCGGCAGGAACGCCAGCCGAAGACGGATTGCCGAAGGTGAGCATGCCCGAGCCCGCTTTCACCAGCAGACTGTCGGAGTGGCCGTGATAGCAGCCTTCAAACTTGATGATCTTGTTTCTGCCGGTAAAGCCGCGCGCCAGACGAATGGCGCTCATGCCGGCTTCGGTGCCCGAGCTCACCAGACGCACTTCGTCAATGTTGGGCATGATCTTGACGACTTCCTCGGCAATGGCGATTTCGCCTTCGGTGACGGCGCCAAACGACAGGCCGTTGTCGACGGCCTGATGCACGGCCTCAATGACGGCCGGATGGTTGTGGCCGAGGATCATCGGGCCCCAGCTTCCGATGTAGTCGATAAATCGCTTGCCCTCGGCGTCCCACATGTAGGCGCCTTTGGCGCGTTCAATGAAGCGGGGCGCACCGCCGACACTCTTAAAAGCGCGCACCGGGGAGTTGACGCCGCCCGGGATGGTCTTTTGTGCACGTTCAAAAAGCGATTCATTGATGCCCATTTCTAAAAATCCTTCTTTGATGTAAGTCCATGGCAAAAAGCGCAAAAGCTTTTTTTGCGCAAACACGCAAATTTATCACGCCAAGTTGTTGTTTTTGCTTAAGAAGCGGATTGTTTTGAGCGCGAGATTCTTGCGTCGCGCCGGCTTTGCGCGTAAAGTCTGCCGTTCACGCAGACGGGTGCGACGGACGATCGCGGCAGACTTTGATCTGACGAGGAAAGTCCGGACTCCGCAGGGCGCCGTAGCAGGTAACGCCTGCCCGCCGCGAGGCGAGGATTAGAGCAACAGAGACGAGCCGGTTCAGTCCGGGTGAAACGGGCAATCTCTACGGGGAGCAATACCAAATAGGCAGTCGCATGACTCCGGCCCGAAGGATGACTGCGGGTAGGTAGCTTGAGGCGTCGCGCGAGCGACGTCCTAGATGAATGATCGTCGTCGGCAGAAAAATTTTTTCTGCCGGAACATAATCCGGCTTACAGGCGCAGCCGTCTGCGTGATCTCTTCTTTCTTTTGCCTGCGCTTTGGCCGCACTCTAAGAGGACTGCGGCGCACACGGTCTTTAGTGCGGTGCGTTTTTTTCTGTACGTAATGAATTGAGCCATGCTGCAAATTCCTGGTTCTGCATTTTCCAAAGGCGTCGTTCTTTCCCTGTGCGCCGGCATTTGCTGGGGCGGCATGGGCGTTTGTTCGCAGGTGATCTTTGCTGAGCCCGACGGCATGGCGCCCATTGATTTGGTGACGCTGCGGCTGATTTTTGCCGGCATTTTTCTTTTGATCACGGCGGGCCCTTCGGCCATCGGCGTGATGCTCAATGGCCGCAATGCCTTCGACATGCTGCTTGCCGGGCTTTTTGTCTTTCTGGGACAGTTTTGCTTTATGCAGGCGCTTTTGTACGTCAATGCCGGCACGGCGGCCATCGTTTTGATGACCGTGCCGTTTTGGGTGGCTTTTTGGCAGGCAATTGCGCAAAAAAGAGTGCCGCGCAAGGCCGAAATCTTCTGCTTTGTGCTTGCCATGTCGGGCGTTGTGCTCATCGTTACGCATGGAGACTTTTCGAGCTTGAATTTTGATGCGCGCGGCGTGGCCTGGGGACTGGGGTCGGCTTTTGCCACAACGGGCTATACGATTCAGCCGCGGGCGCTTTTGATGCGCGCTCCGGCCGTTGCCGTCATGGGCTGGGCGATGTTTTTCGGCGGCGTGATTGCCTCGCTCTTTAGTCCGCCTTGGGCGATATCCTATGACTGGTCGATGAAAACGACGCTTTTGGTTTTGTTTGTGGTGAGCGTCGGCACCGTCGTGGCATTCTGGTGCTACCTGCTTGCCGTGCGGTTGATTTCGCCCGTGATCGTAGGACTTTTGATCTGCTCGGAACCTCTGAGCGCTTACATTTTGTCGGTTGCCTTTTTGCAGATGCGCATCTCTGAGGCTGAAATTTTTGGCGCAGGCTTTGTGCTTGCCGCAGTCATCATCGTGACGACAGCAGGAAAGCTTTCCGGGAAAAAATCCAGTCGGGCCGGCAGCTGATGCCGGCCCGGCAGACGGAACAAAAAAGTTTTGACGCAAAGAAAAACAGCCCCGAAGGGCTGTTTTTCTTGCCTATGGGAAGGCTGAACAGCTTTTAGAGCTTGATCTTGATGCGGCCGTCAACGGCAATCGCTTCGCCCGTCTTGTCCGAAATCATGAGCGGGTTGATGTCAAGCTCAATTACTTCGGGGTAGTCGGTCACGAGCTGCGACAGACGCAGCAGGATTTCTTCGACCTTAGCGATGTCTGCGGGCTTGGTGCCGCGAGCGCCTTCGAGCAGCTTGAAGGCCTTCACGGAGCGCACCAGCTCATGCGCATCCTGATCGGTGAGCGGAGCCAGGCTAAAGGAGACGTCCTTCATCACTTCGACGAAGACGCCGCCCAGACCGAACATCACCATCGGACCGTACTGCGGGTCGCAGGCTACGCCGCAGACAAGCTCGCGGCTGCTCTTGACCATTTCCTGAATGATGACGCCTTCAAGACCGTCGAGAAGGCCCTTTTCCTTGAGCTTGGCGACGAGATCTTGGTAGTTGGCGCGCAGCTCTTCGGCCGAGCCGAGGTTGACGCGAACGCCGCCCACATCGGTCTTGTGCGAGGTGGTCTTGGAGGTCATCTTCATTACGACGGGCCAGCCGATCGATTCGGCGATGGCCACGGCCTCATCCTCGGTGCGGGCAAAGCCGGCCTTGCACACGCGCACTCCGTAGGCATCGAGCACATCGAGGCTTTCGCGGGTGGTGAGCTCTGCACGGCCTTCGCTGCGGGCTGCGGCAAAAAGAGCATCGACCTTGTCGCGGGCCACTTCATAAGCAGGCGTCTTGCCTTCGGGACGAGCGAGCCACTTGCGCTGCATGTTGAGGCGAGCCAGACCGTCGACAGCTTCTTCGGCAAACTGGAAGAAGGGAATGTTGACGTCCATGTCGGAGATCGTCGAGAAGAACTCGTTTTTGGTCATGAATACGCCGACGATGGGCTTTTCGGGGTGCTCGGCCTTGATTTCCATGAGCGCCTTGGCAACGTCGATGTCGCGCAGGCCAAGGAAGGGCAGATAGATCGAAATCACCATGTCCACGCCCGGATCGGCAAGCACGGTGGTAAGCGTCTGCTGGTAGTGCTCAAGCGGGGCCGATGCGATCATGTCGACGGGGTTCTTGACCGAGGCGGCTGCCGGCAGGAAGCTTCTGAGCTTGGCCTTGGTTTCTTCGGAAAGCTGAGCCATCTGCATGCCGTAGTCGCAAATGGCATCGGTTGCCATGATGCCGGGGCCGCCCGAGTTGGTGATGATGCACACGCGGTCTCCCTTGGGAATCGGGCAGTTTCTAAAGACCTTGGCAGTTGAAAAGAGCGACTTCAGGGAGTATTCGCGAATCACGCCTGACTGACGCAGAAGCGCTTCGGCCGCCTTGTCCGAACCGGCCAGAGAGCCAGTGTGAGAGCTTGCCGCGGAGGCGCCGGCAGCCGAACGGCCGGCCTTGAGCGCGATGATGGGCTTGCGGCGCGTGATGCGCGTGGCAAGCTTTCTGAAGTTGGCCGGATTCTGAATGGATTCCATGTAAAGCAGAATCTGGTGCACGTCGTCCTGGTCTTCCCAGTACTCGATGGCGTCTTCGGCGTTCACGTCGGCCTGATTGCCGATGGAAATGAACTGGGCAAAGCCGATGTTGAGATCCTTAAGGATGTTGAGAATGCCGCCGCCCAGAGCGCCCGACTGAGAGACGAAGCCGATGTCGCCGCGCACCGGCAGCGATTCGGCAAAGCAGCCGTCCATGCTGATGTCGGGATGGGTGTTGACCACGCCCAGGCAGTTGGGGCCGACGCAGCGCATGCCGTAGCTGCGCACCTTTTCGAGCAGCGCCTTTTCCAGAGCAGCGCCCTCGGCGCCGGATTCCTTGAAGCCGGCCGAAATCACAACGATGCCCGTGATGCCCTTTTCGTGGCACTGATCAATCGTCGAGAGCACGAACTTGGCGTTGACGACGATGATGGCCATGTCGACGGGGCCTTCAATTTCGAGCACGGACTTCACGGCGGGAAGGCCTTCAATAACGCCGCCCTTGGGGTTGACCGGATAAATTTTGCCTGCAAAGTGGTACTCCTGCAGACGCTTCATGATGTCCGAGCCGATGGTGTGGGCTTTGGTGGAGGCGCCGATCACGGCAACGCTCTTGGGGCGCATGATTTTGTCAAGAGAATGCATGGTTTTGTTCTCCTCGTTGAAAACACCTGCAAAAAGGGGAATCGCCTTTGCAAGAAATTGCATCCACTGACACATCCCGGTCAATAGTTATGGAAATTCCCCATAAACACCTAAATTATTTCATATTCAAGCCGCGATTGAGCTGCTCGCTAGGTAAAGCCCCAGTAACGCGTGCGCCGTTGGCGAAGACGATGAGCGGCGTGCCGGTGATTTCGTACTTCTGTCCGAGGGCAAGGTTGCGGTCCAAAACAGAGTCGTCGCACTTTGCCGGAGGCGGTTCCGTGCCGTTGAGCATGTGATCCTGCAGAGCCTTGGCAGGGTTCTTTGCGCAGACGATGTTGCGGGCAACATCGCGGGAATTGAGGATGGGATAAAGAAAATTGTAGACGGTGACGTTGCCTGCTTCGCGCAAGTTCTTTTCGAGCATCTGGCAGTACGTGCAGCGTGCGTCGGTAAAGACGACGACCTTGCGCTCACCCTTGCCGTAGACGACCTTGATGGCGTCGTCTAGCGGCAGATCCTTCCAGTGGATGCGCGAAAGCTCTTCGATGCGCGCGGCCGTGAGGTCGGTTTCGGTGGCGGCATCAAAAATGCGGCCTACGAGCAGATGCGTGACCTTCTCATCAACGTAGAAAACACGGCGGTTGACGACGACTTCCCAGAGCCCTTTGATGGGCGCAGGACGCACGCTGTCGGGCTTCATGCTGGTGACGGAATAGACGCGCGCCGAGACTTGCTGTTCGATAGTGTCGGCGGCCAGACTCGGGGCGGCAAGGCAAACTGCGGCGGCCGCAGCAATGCCGAAAAGTGCTTTTCGCATGTGTGAAAGGGATTCCTTGTGTTAGGGATGGATAAGCCAATTCTGGGTTTGCGAGCGCAAGTGTAGCCGATGCAGTCTCTGCAAATGCGGTTTTGGCCCGCTGTTCAGAAAGCCGACCGAAAAGTGTTTGCGGGCCGGTTGCAGAATAAGCCGAACTGGTGTTCCAAGGGAGGGCGCACAAAACACCTTGTGAAAACTTTGCCTAGACTTAGCAAGAGAGCTAGGCCGCATCTAATTTTCACTGCCTAAACTGCTGCACAGGAAAAGCAAAAAGGTTCAATAAAAAAAGCGCGCCGACGGCACGCTTTTTCAGGCATGAGCCTGTTGCTCTGAGCTGTTAACTTCTTTTGGAGAAAGATCATGCGTGCTTGCAAGTTGTTCGTTGTTTGTGCCTCTTTTTGCGCGGCTCTTGCCGCAGGCAGCGCTGCTGCTCAGTTCGTGGGCGGCCCGAGCGGCGTGACGACGGTTAAGAATCTTTTGGAAAACGGGCACGACGATCAGCTCGTGGTGCTCGAAGGCTACATCGTCGATCAGATCAAGCACGAGGACTATATTTTTAAGGATGCCACCGGGCAAATTGAAGTGGAAATCGACGATGAGGTTTTTGCCGGTCAACGCGTGGACACGAAGACGAAGGTGCGCCTTGAAGGCGAGTATGAAAAGGAACTCGTTGAGCCAAACACGGTGGACGTGCATCGTCTGACGATTGTGCGTTAAGGCAAAATGGTGCTTCGGGCAAGGCGACATGAATGGAGAGCTTTGCCCTTTCGAATTGTTTATTTTTGGGCGCAGCTGTAGCAGGATGCGATGACGGAAAAGGTTTTGCTTGTTGAAGACGATCCGATGATCGGAGAGGCGGTGTGCGGTGCGCTTGCTGAGGCTCAAATTGAGGCTCAGTGGGCTAAAAGCGGCTGGGAGGCAATGGGCTTTCTTGCCGAGGAGAGTTTCGCTCTCGTGCTTTTGGATCTGGGGCTGCCTGGGCGCGACGGTATGAGCGTGCTTCGAGACATGCGCGCCAAGGGCAACATGACGCCCGTCATCATCCTTACGGCGCGCGACGGACTCGAAGACAGACTCGCAGGGCTCGATGCCGGGGCTGACGACTATGTGCTCAAGCCTTTTCACATGAGCGAAGTGCTCGCGCGCATGCGGGCTGTCTTAAGACGCAGGGGCTCAGGTGCCGAGCACGACGCTGCAAGCGCAAAGATGCTCTCAAACGGCGAACTGACGCTTGACTGCGAGACGAAAACCGTCACGGTGCGCCGCGACGGCCTCAGCAAGGAGGTGGCGCTTTCGCGCCGCGAATACGATCTTCTTGAAGCGCTTTTGACGCGCCCCGGGGCGATTCTGAGCCGTTCGGCACTTGAAGATCGCGTCTATGTCGACGGCGAGCTGCCCGAGAGCAACGCCATCGAATTCATTATTCACGGACTGCGCAAAAAGCTCGGCAGTTCCGCAATCGGCAACGTGCGCGGGCTGGGCTGGATGGTGCAGCGCGCCAAATCATGAGATTTTTTCCCAATTTTGCGCACTCATCTTCGATCATTCGGCGCGTTGTCGTCGGCTGTTCGGCCGTGTTGATTGTCTTTACGGTGATCACGGCGCTTGGCAGCTTTGCCGTCGGGTATGAAGCTGCCAAGTCGCGTCAGGATCGAGTGCTAAAGGAAGTCGTCGGCATCCTCTCGCGCGACATCGTGCAGGAGCGCTACCGCGACAAGATTGTTGAACTCACCCGTGGCGGCTTTTACGGACCTGGCTCCATGCTTGGCGAAAGCGTTGAGGCTTCCAATGCCGAAGTGCTGACCATGGATGATTCTGTTTTCGAAGACAGCTTTGAGCTCGACGATGACAGCCCCAGGGCTATGGTGCAGGCCGGAGATACGGTGCTTGTGCGCATGCTGCACAAGCGCGGGCGCGCCATGTCGGTGACCTTCAATCGCCCCTATTGGGACGGTGCGCATACTGTGGAGTTGTTCGGCAAGCAGTACCGCATTTTTCTGCGCACGCTCTCAGACGGCACCCATGTGGCCGCAGGCCAGCTTTTGACCGAGCGCAACCGCTCCATTTTATTTTCTGCGCTCACTTCGGCTGCGCCGATTCTGATTCTTGCTCCGGTGATGCTCCTGGTGCTTCTTTTCGTGCTCTGGAAGGCGCTCAGGCCCCTGAAAAAGCTCGCCGGCGAACTCGATGAGCGCCGTGCTGAGGACCTCAAGCCCATTAATACGAAAGGAGTGCCCGAGGAGGTGAAGCGGCTCGTAGAGGCAACCAATGGGCTGCTAGAGCGCGTCGGCGAGCTAAGGCGCCGCGAGGCGCGCTTCGTGGCCGATGCCGCCCATGAGCTCAGAAGTCCGATGACGGCCTTGAGCCTACAGGTCGACAGGCTCTCGGAGATGCCCCTTTCCGACGATGTGAAGGCGCGGGTGCAAGACATTAAAAACGCCATTGAGCGCACCACGAATCTCGTCACGCAGCTGCTTGCCTTAAAGCGCGCGCAAGCCCAAGGCGAAGAATCCCTTCATCCCAATGAGGGCGCCGAGTGCCTCAAAGTGATTTCAACCGTGATTGCTGATTTGTACTGGGTGGCTGAGCAAAAGCAGATTTCGCTCAACGTCGAAGGGCTCGAAGCTTCTGACGCCGATCAGCTCAGGGCAGACATTCGAGAGGCTGATCTTGCGGCAATCGTAAGAAATCTCGTGCACAACGCCGTCAATTACACGCAGCAGGGCGGCTCGGTGTGCGTGCGCGTAGAAAATACTCCCGACAAAGTGCGCATTTGCGTTGCCGATACGGGCCCTGGGATCGCACCAGACGAACGTGAGCGCGTGTTTGATCCCTTCTATCGGATTTTGGGCAGCTCTGCGCCCGGAACAGGGCTCGGGCTTGCGATCTGCCGCGCCATCGTTGACAAGGCTGCAGGATCGATTTCGCTGGACTGGGCCGATCCCGACAAGCAAAGAGGACTTCTTGCGACGGTTGAACTTCCTCGTCGGCGCGTGCTTTGAGTTTTTTCAGAAAAGGCGCCTTGATCCTTGCTGCTCGACAAACAAAACAAAATTTTTGCTTGCGATTGAGCGATCTTCGGCGCCTTTTGCGCACGCAAAGAAGGAGACTTCGCTTCGCGTCCGCACGGCTTGCTCAAAGCGTATGGCCTCTGGCTTCGAGATCCTCAATGAGCAAGGGCAGCTCGTTCATGCGGTTGATCACGAAGTCGGCTCCGGCCGCATAAAAGCGGCTGCGGGCGTCTTTCAATAGAGTCTGACGCTTTTGCTCTTCTAGCGCATTCCACGAGGCTCTGTCCAGACCAATCATGGAGCTGCCTTCGCACACGCCCACGGCAATGACGCCGGCGTTGCGGGCTTCGGCCATGTCGGAGGCCGTATCGCCCACTTTGATGACGGTGCGCACGTTAAGCAGCCCGAGCTGCTTCATGTTGCCGAAGATCATGTAGGGCCAGGGGCGGCCGAAGCCTCCGGTGTCATCAGCCGTCTGCAGCGTCTCGGGAGCGTAGCCTGCCTGACGGGCGCCTGTGCCCACAACGGCCATCATGGCCTTCGTAAAGCCCGTGGTCGAGCCGATGCGAATGTCGTTGGCGCGCAGATAAGCAGTCGTCTCAACGATGCCCGGCAGCAGGTCGCAGTGGCGATCAAGCACAGCCATCAGCGCGGGTTCGAAATCTCCGTAAATGCGCTCTGTGTCGTTTGCATCAGGTGCCTTGCCGTATGCCTCAATCCAGCTCTGATGGATGCGCGGCATGGCGAGCATGGTCTTGATGTGGTCGCGCTTCAAAAGCCCCATCGGCGCGCGCACCTCTTGGTCGGTGACGCTGATGCCTGCGCGGCGAAAAGCTTCCTTGAAGGCCGAAACCGGGCTCGTGCTGCCGAAGTCGACCGTTGTGCCGGCCCAGTCGAAAATGACGCCTTTGATGAATTTCATTTGAGGAACTCCTCGCAGTATTGAGCAAAAAGAGCCAGGATTTTCTCAACATCGTCTTCGTAGATTTCGCCGATGTTGCCGATGCGGAATGTGTCGCGATCGGTGAGCTTGCCCGGATAGATTACGTAGCCGTGCTCTTTGAGCCAGCCGTGCATGTGATGAAAGTCAAGCGTGCGGCCCTGCGGATAGAGAAATGTCGTGATGATGGGACCCTGGAAGGCTTCTGAGACGAAGGGTTCAAAGCCAAGTGCGCGCATGCCCTCGCGAAGCTTTTTGTTGCTTGCGCTGTAGCGGCGACCGCGCGCGGCGACGCCGCCTTCGCAGTGAAGCTCCTTGAGCGCCTGAGCAAAGGCAGCCACGACGTGCGTAGGCGATGTAAAGCGCCACTTGCCGTCGTCTTTTTGCATTGTGCGCCACTGTGCGTGCAGATCCAGAGAAATCGTGCGCGCACGGCCTTCGGTTGCTTCAAGCGTCGCACGCCGCGCAATGATGAAGGAAAAGCCGGGCACGCCCTGAATGCACTTGTTGGCTGAAGAAATCAAAAAGTCTATGCCGAGGGCCGCCACGTCGACGTCGACGGCGCCAAAGGAGCTCATCGCATCCACGATGAACATGAGGTTGTGCTCGTGCGCAACGCGCGAGACGCTCTCAAGGTCATTGATGAGGCCCGAGGTTGTTTCATTGTGCACAATCGACAAAATCGTAACTTCGGGGTGAGCCGCAAGCGCGTCTTCGAGCCGCGTGGCGTCCACGCGCTCGTCCCAACCGAAGTCTTCGCGCACATAGGCAATGCCGTGGCGCTCCAGAATCTGGCACATGCGCTCGGAGTAGGCGCCGTTGACAGGCACAAGCACGCAGTCGTTTTTGCCTGCGGCAGAACTGAGCACGCTCTCTACGCCGAAGGTGCCCGAGCCTTGCATCAGCACGGTGCTGTAGGCCGACTCGTCGGCGTGCGCAAGCTTCAGAAGCTCGCGGCGCACGAACTGCGTCATCTGCTTGTAGTCATCGTCCCACGTGCAGCGATCGACCAGCATTTCCTTGCGAACGGAAATAGAAGTCGTCAGAGGTCCCGGCGTGAGCAGCTTGTAGGTGTTTGGATCAGTGATGGTCATGATCGGGTGTCGATAAAAATTTTATTTTTTTGCCGACAGCACGAAAAAAATGTGCGGCCGGCATAAGGGAAGTACGCACTAGACGTTTTTACTTGCCTGCATCCTTGACGAGCTTCTGGTGCTTTTGCAGCAGCTCGACCGTCAGGGGCTCCTTGTAGAGCATCGGACGGGCGGGCCTGTTGTCGGCCGTCACGGTTTCGCCTTCATAGAGAGCCACGGGGTAGTACTTGAGCAGCTCGGCGCGGCCGTGCTTGACGATGATCTCAACGGCTTTCTGAGCATTGGGGTTGGTCTTGTCGCCCTTGTCGATGACGGCGGCGGCTTCCTGCAGCTGGAAGTTGCCTTCAACCGGGTCGATGTAGTCAATCGGCAGACCGCGAGCCTTGTCGGCCACAGCCTGATGGCGCAGACCGAAGCCCACAGCGGCTTCGCCCGCACGCAGCTTCTTTAAGGGAGCCGATCCGGACTTTTCCAGATGCGCGCCTGCATTCTTTTCAATGGCGGCAATGGTCTTGGCGCCGGCTTCTTCGCCTTCGGCGCTCATGACGGCCTGAGTCATGAGCCAAGAAGTGGAGCTGCCTATGATGTCAGGCACCGAGATGTGACCGGCATATTCGGGCTTGGCAAGATCAGCGATGGCCTTCGGAGCAGTCAGATTGGAAGACTTCAAGACCTCGGTGTTAACGAACAGAGCGCCCATGTTGCCCAGAATCGGCGTCCAATACGACGGTGAAGCGCTGATGGTCTTCAGCTTGTTGTTCAGGTCGGCAAAGAGCTTTTGCTTTTTCTGGAAGCTGTCGAGGTAGTAGGTGCTGATCGTGACGACGTCGGCTTCGATGTTCTTGCCTTCGGCGGCAAGCTTGCCGCCAAGTTCAGACGTGCCGAAGGACTGCATCAGGTAGGCGCCCTTCATGCCGTTGGCGTCAAGCGCATTCTTCATTGCCTTTTGCGCTTCTTCGTCGGCGTTGGTGTAGATGATGACTTCAGAGACCTTGGCCGGTGCGGCAGCCTTTTTTGAATCGTCGGTCTTGGCCGAGGAGCCGCTGTCGCCGCAGCCGACGAGGGCAGCGCAGGCGCAGACGGCAAGAGTCATTTTGATCAGAATATTCGTTTGCATTGTTTTAAGCTCCGGTGGAGATGGGTGAAAGGGTGTTGCGCGCAAGTCCGAGGCGAGCGAGCGTCTTTTTGATCAATCCGCTCTGAGAAGGATTCTTGGCGCGTGCGGCGAGCGCATCGCAGATGAGCTTGACGGCCGCGTTGGTAAAGAAGATCAAAAGCGAGAGCACGAAGATCTCTTCGAACTTTTCGAAGTACTGAAGTTCCTTGATCTTGGTGGTGATGAGCATCGTCCGAGCGCCCGAAAGGAAGACCACTGCACTGATGGTCACCATGGCGCTCACAAACATGTATTCAAACATCTGCCACAGCGTGGGCGCCGAGTTGGGAATCACGACGCGGCGTATGGTCTGCGACCAGGTGTCGCCCATCAGTGCGCCCGTGGTTTCCCAGCCGGCGTTCATCTTGGAGAGCGCCGAGGCGGCCATGAGATAGGGTGAAGTGAAGAAGTGCACGACATTGACCAGCACGATGATGAGGAATGTGTTGGCAAGCGGCGTGCCGCTCATCGCAAACAGAAAGCCGATGCCGAGCACCATGCCGGGGATGGTGTTGGTGAGCATGGCAAAGCTGTCCATCGTTGTGCGGCACCAGCCCAAGAGCTGAGAGCGTGCATTGACCAAAGCGGCAACGTAGCAAAATATGGTGCCGACGACGGCTGTGGCCAGAGCAACGCCCACCGAGTGGGCGTAGACCTCCCAAATCGAACTGTCTGAGAGAATGCGCTTGAGTACTTCAAGAGTAAAGACAGGCTTGTAGGGCCACTGCTCGACGAAGGGCACAACGAACATCACCGCAAAGACAGCCAGCAGCATCATGGCGATGAGACCGTAATAGGCAAGCAGCAGAGCGTCGCGCATGCGGTTGCGTTCCGGTGCGCGATAGTTGATGCGGCTGTAGCGAAAGTTGAAGCGCTCGGCGAATTTGAGCAGCAGCACCGAGGCAATGCTCGGCACAAGCATGGCCATGGCGATCACTGCGCCGCGGCCGAAGTCAGGTACGGCGCCCATCATGGTGGTGTAGAGCTCGGTGGCGATCACCTCATACTGGCCCGCGATCGACACCGGAATGCCGAAGTCGGTAAACGACAGGAAAAAGCTCAGAATGAAGGCCGCGCAAAGAGCGCCTGCAATCGGCCTCAGAGAGCTTACGTAAAAGGTCCTCAGGGGGCTGTCGCCCATTAGACGGCTTACCGTAATGACGTTTCGATCTACATAGTGAAAGGCATTCATGAGGATGAGAAAGGCCGGCGGCAGCGTGTAGATGACGTCCGAAATCAGCAAGCCCCAAAAGCCGTAGATGGAAAACGGAAGAACGCCAAAGAGCTGGCTGACGAGCCCAAGCCGGCCAAAAGAGTAGATCACGGCAAAGCCGTAGGTGATTGAGGGCAAAAACAGCGGCAGCAGCACGACGATTTGCACGAGCTTTTTAATCGATGCTGGAATGCGCGAAAAATGCAGTCCCCAGGCGCACCAAAAGGCCAGGAAAGCGGCGATCAGGGCTGAAATTCCCGATACCGTGAAGCTGTTGCCCAAGGCTCTCCAAAAGCGCGGTTCGTTCAATACAGCAGAGTAGTTGCCCCCTGTAAGAGAGCCTTTGGCATCGATGACTGATTGAAAAAGCACGCAGCCCAGCGGGTAAATCAAAATGGCTGCCAGCGTGAGCACGACAACGACAAAGCAGAGCTTGAGCTCAAAGCGCTCACGGCCTAGAAAACGATCTGTTAGCGAAGACATGCCTAAGAAGTCAAACAAACAAAAGAAAGAATCAATAAACCGCACAAATCGCGCGTGCAGCCTTTTAAGAAACAGCGGCAAAGGGTTCGCAAGCCGAATCGCCGAAGGCCTGAGATTTGGGCGGGCAGTCGCTAAAGAGCTTGAGAATATTGGAGCGCTTGACCATGAGCTGTGAAATGATGAAATTGCGGATGAAGTCGCCGGCAGGCTCGCGGATGATGCTCAGCGGATCGGCAAACTGGGCAATTTGTCCGTTGTTGATGATGAGAACGCGATCTGAGAGCGTGAGCGCTTCTTCGGGATCGTGCGTCACGATGAGTGTGGTGAGCTTGAACTGGCGTGCGATGGTGCGGATGCGCTCTTTGATCGACTCTTTGATGAGTCCGTCAAGAGCCGAGAGAGGCTCATCAAGGAGCAAAATGCGAGGTTTTAAAACGAGCGTGCGGGCAATGGCCACGCGCTGCTTTTGTCCGCCCGAGAGCTCCGAGATGCTCTGCGTGAGGTGTTTTCTCAGCCCGAGCAGATCAATGAGTTCTTCGAGTTCTTCGCGCGTAGAGGCGTTGGGATTGTTTCTGAGCCCGTAGACGATGTTTTCCCAGGCATTGAGGTTGGGAAAAAGCGCAAAGTCCTGAAACACGATGTTGAAGCCGCGCTTTTGCATGGGAACATTGGTGAGGTCTTCGCCATCGAACATGATCTTGCCCGAGGTGGGCTGGGTGAGGCCCAGAATCAGGTTGAGCAACGTGGTTTTGCCGCAGCCCGAAGGGCCGAGGATCGAGACGATTTCGCCTTTGCGAATCGACAAAGAGATGTCCGAGAGAATGTCGCGGTCGCCGTAGCGCTTGCAAATGTGGCTGAGCTTCAACATAAAAGCAGGATCCGAATGTAGGATTGGTTACGGAAGCGCATTATGGGAAGCGCATGTTTCAGCCAGATGCAGAAATGGTGAAGAAAGCGTGAAGCTTTGGTGACGGTTTGATGACTGCCTGCGGTGCTTGCGTTGATGTTGGCGACGGATGCGTCAAAGGAGACTTCGCGCAGCGAAAAAAAGAGCCTTGCGTTGCAGTTGGGATACTGCTGGCAAGGCTCGGGCGTGCTTAGGGGTTGAAAAAATTTCAAACCAGCGGCTTGCCGCTTGTTTCACGCTTGGCGATTTCTTCCATCAATTCACGGGCGCGATGTTCGGCAAATACCATGTCGGGGGCCATGTTTTTGCCCAAGGCCTCGGCAATGCCTGTGCGCTGCAGCTGCGCCAAGGGGTGGCCGCTGGCGCCCACGATGATGAGTTCATGATTGCGCCGCCTGAGTGCGCGGATAAACCCCGCTAGGATATCCATGGCCGAATTGTCGATGTTGAGAAGATCGGTAAAGTCGAGAATGACCACTTTGGAAGCATCGCGTGCGGTGATGCGCTTGGGGTCGGTTACCGACTCAAGCTTGCTGACGGAGCCGAAAAAGAGTGCTCCGGTGAGCTTCCAGCATTCGACGCCCTCGGGCATATTGAACGAAAGCGTCTGGGGGACGACGCGAGTGAGCGTGTTCATGCGGTAGATGAAGAAGATGCTCGAGACGATGAGACCGACTTCCACGGCAACCGTCAGATCAAAGACGACGGTGAGAATGAAGGTCGTCACGAGCGTGGCCTTGTAGCTCATCGTCATGTGGCGCAGCCGCAGGAATTCCTTCCAATTGCCCATGTTCCAAGCAACGAACATCAAAATGGCCGCAAGAGCAGCAAGCGGGATGTTCGAGGCCAGAGGGGCGGCGGCGAGGATCACGACCAAAAGCGTGAGCGCATGTACAAGACCGGCAACGGGACTTGCCGCGCCGCTTTTGATGTTTGTGACAGTGCGGGCGATGGTGCCGGTTGCCGGGATGCCGCCGAAAAAGGGCACGATGAAGTTGGCAATGCCTTGCCCCATCAGCTCCTGATTGGGATCGTGGCGATCGTCGGTCATGGCATCGGCCACGCGTGCGCACAAAAGGCTTTCAATGGCTCCGAGCAGCGCAATGGTGATCATCGGCCCGATGAGGTTTTTAAGAGCGCTCCAGGAAAAATCAGGAAGCATCAGCTCGGGGAGCTTTTGCGGAATGCCGCCGAACTTCGTGCCGATGGTTTCTACGGGAAGATTAAAGGCAGTGACGGCAATGGTGGAGCCGGCAAGAACAACGACGGTGCCGGGCAGGTGCGCGAGCCAGCGCTTCCAAGCCGCACCGCCCATGGCGTATCCCTTGGGCCAGAACTTCACCACCAGAAAGCTCACCAGAGCCAGTCCAAAAGCCCAGGGATTGAAGGTAGAGATGTGTGCGGCGAGCGCTTCGATCTGATGAAAGAAGTCAGCGGGCATCTTCTCGATCGTCAGTCCCAGAAAATCTTTGACCTGGCTGAGACCAATGAGCACGGCAATGCCGTTGGTAAAGCCGATGACGATGGAGACGGGAATGAAGCGGATGAAGCTGCCGAGCTTGAATAGTCCCATCAGGAACAAAATCACGCCCGAGCCGATGGTCGCCAGCAACAGATTGCCCAGACCGTAATTGGCGATGATGCCGTAGATGATGACGATGAAGGCGCCGGCCGGACCTCCGATCTGCACTCGGCAGCCGCCCAGAAGAGAAATCAGAAAGCCGGCGATGATGGCCGTGTAGATGCCGGCCTCTGGAGGCACGCCCGAGGCAATGCCGAAGGCCATGGCAAGAGGCAGCGCAACCATGCCGACCGTAAGGCCTGCACTGACGTCGCGGGCGAAATGGCGGGAGTTGTAGTTTTTAAGCGCGTCAATCGTGACGGGGTGAAACTTTTGCAGCGGAAGACTCTTTAGTGCTGCTTTAAGTGACGAGGCTCGCGACATGGCAGGGGTGCGGTGCTTGGGTGGTGCTCAAAATTTGCCGTTTAAAAAGGCGGCGGACAGGCAGGCGGGCTCTGAAAGCTTTGTTCGAGAGCCTGACGGTGCGGGGGCGTCGTCTTTTCTCTTTTTGCTCGCATGAGGAGAGCATGCGCATGAAAGACGAAAATTCTAAACAAAACGTTACGAGAAATCTTTTTTTTTCCAAAACTCGATCCTCAGAGGCGTTGGCGTTTTTGTACTGAATCTTGATGCAGGTTAAGGATCAAAAGCAAAGCCGCCTGCGGGCGGCTTTGCTGAAGGTTTGTCGCGAGGCTTCTGTGCAGATCAGTCTGGTGCGCAGAGTCTTGAGATCAAGGCATTAGTGCGGATAGAGCGCACCAAGAATGCGAGCGCCGGTGGCGTTGGTGACTTCAGGCAGGTTGCCCGGGATCCGGTTGAGAAATGCCCAGGCAAGCCAGGCAAAGGCCATGGCTTCCACGTGCATGGGGTCAACGCCCAGAACGGAGGTCGAGCGCACGTACATCTCGTCGCCTGCGGCCTGTCGGATCATCTGCGCCAGAGCGCCGTTTAAAGCGCCGCCGCCGCACAGGTAGATTTCCTGCGTCTGGCGGGCGAATTTCTTGACCGCATCGGTAATCGTGCGGGCCGTGAGCATCATGAGCGTTGCCTGTACATCAACGGGCTCTTCGTCGGCGAGCATGGATTCGAGCCACTCGATGTTGAAGTGCTCGCGTCCCGTGCTCTTGGGCGGTTCACGATCAAAGTAGGGGTCTGCCAGGAGTTTCTCGAGGAGATCTTGCTTGACGTGCCCCGTGGCGCCCCAGGCGCCGTTGGCGTCGAAGTCGCGCTGCAGGTGCTTTCTGCACCAGGCATCGAGCAGAATGTTGCCCGGACCGCAGTCAAAGCCGATGATTTTTCCGTAGCTGCGGCGCGCCGGCAGGAAAGTGATGTTGGCAATGCCGCCGATGTTGACGACGCTGCGGGCGACTTCGCCCATAAAGACTTGTCGGTGAAATGCCGGCACAAGAGGGGCGCCTTCGCCGCCGGCGGCAATGTCGCGTGTTCTGAAGTCGCTGACGACATCAAGTCCCGAGAGTTCGGCCACAAGCGCAGGATTGTTGAGCTGCAGCGTCCAGCCCTGCTCGGGGCGGTGGCGGATCGTCTGGCCGTGGATGCCGACGGCTGCAACGTCTTTGCGGCCGATGTCGGCGAAGTCTAGCAGCTCGTCAATTGCTTTGACGTAAAAGCGTCCGAGCTCAACCGAGGTGCGGCCCATTTCGTCGATTTCATTGTCGCCGGGCTTGCAAAGCGCATAGAGCTTGCGCTTTAAGTCAGGATCAAATGAGGTGTGATGGTGCCCAATGAGTCGGGGCGTGGCGCCGGAAAAATCCACGGCAACCGAATCCACGCCGTCAAGACTTGTGCCCGACATCAGGCCCAAAGTGATGGTTTTTTGCATGTCTGAACTCCGCAGTGTGCGTCTGATTTTTTCTCTTTGGCTTGCCTCAGGACATCGGCGCGGGGTCGATTCTCCAAGGCTTTGATCTTACAGCGTCCCGATCGAAGCGGCTTGTCAGCATGTCAACTTAAGGCTGCGTCTTTTTCTTGTCTTCTTTTTCGAGCTGAGACAAGCCGACGGTCTGAACCTTTTTGAGCAGCGACAATCGCGCACGCAGCGGGGCAATGAGCACCTCCATTTGCGCGTAGCGATAGGGAGATAGTGTTTTTTCATCGGGCAGGCGCACGGTCATAGGATTGATCTGCACGCCGTCCATCTTGAGTTCATAGTGCAGGTGCGGACCGGTTGCAAGTCCTGTTTGCCCGACGCGGCCGATGATCTGGCCGTGCTTGACGACCGAGCCTTTCTTTATGTCGGGATCAATTGATGACAGATGCGCGTAGAGCGTCTGAATGTCCGGTCCGTGGTTGATGCGGATGTATTTGCCGTAGCCCGTGCCGACGCCTGCGAAGGTGACGACGCCGTCGGCGGCTGCGCGCACAATGGCGCCCCACGGAGCTCTGAAGTCGGTGCCCCAGTGAGGACGAACAATTCCCGTGATCGGGTGCCGGCGCAGCGGAGAGAATTCCGAACTGACGCTTTTGACGTCAAGTGGCACGCGCATGAAGATGCGCTTTGCGATGTTTCCCTTTGCGTCGTAGTAGTTGCCGCCGATGCCGTCGCCGCCAAACCAGAAAAGCTCAGTGGTTTGGCCGTCGTGATCGAGCTGCATGGCTAAAAGCCTGCCGTAGCGCACAAAGCTTCCGTCAGCGAACTTTGTTTCATAAATAAGACGATAGGCGTCGCCTTTTTTCAGTTGACTGACAAGATCAAGGTCGTAGTCAAAGGCCGAGTGCATCTGCCTGACGATAGGTTGGGGAACGCCGCTTTTTTGCAGGCTTTCATCTACGGAATTGCCGACAAAGCCGTTGACCATGGTGAGCTCGACTTCGTATTCATAGGGAGCGACTTCAAGCGAGAGCTTTCCCTTGGCATCGCGCGAGACATGAATCAAGCTTCCCGCATCGGTGACGTTGCTGTCGAGATAAAGCTTGAGATCCTGCAGACGGCCGTCTTCGCTTGCCGTAGCCGAGACGAATTGCCCGGCATGCGGATAGATCAGGGCTCCTGCTTCATGGTGCCTGACGATGAAGTCGGCGGCCTGCGGGTCTCTGATGGAAAGGCGAGCTAGAAGCGAAGAGAGCGTCTCGGCCGGCCGCACGAAAATGTCGTGCGAGATGGGATCGGGAACGGCCTCAATGGCAGCCATCTGTCCGCGCAGATCGGGCAGCCTCACCACTTCTGTGGTGAGCACCTGATTGGGGGCGGCAGTAAGCGTCTCGTCCGGAATCGATAGGTAAAGAGCGGCCGTGGCGGCTACGGGCAGCGCGCAGAAGATGCCGAGCGCCACAAGCGAAGAGCGGGTGAAGCCACCTGCGCCGACGCTCGAGAGGTGTCGCGAGCGCACAAGATCCAGGACTGCGCGGCCGATGCGGCAGAGCTCTTTGCCAACGAGATACTGTGAGGCCATTGATGTTGAAGGAATGTTTTCAGCTAGGCTCGCCCGTTGCCCGAGGGCGTTCAGGGGCAGACTAAAGTGTTTCGAAACTTTTGCAAGTGCACATTGTAATGTTTTGCAGATCGGGAATCGAAAAAAACTTCAATGGCGTCCATTGGCGCTCCTTTAGGCAAAGGACTGGGGTGTGATCTCAGGCGCCAAACTTTGCGCTTGCTAAAATATCGACCCTTGCAGGATGTGCAGTCCTGCTTCTTCAACGTGAAAAAATACTCAGCATTTTCGGATACTCACACCGATGTCGGAAGAAATCATTGAACGCAACGAACCCAAATACGAAGTAACCCCCGACATTGTCGAGGCGATGAATACCATTCGCCGCGGCGTCGATACGCTTCTCATTGAAAGCGAATTAGAGCAAAAGCTCGCTCGCGCCAAGGCGCAGGGAACGCAGCTGCGCTGCAAGCTCGGCCTGGATCCAACGGCCCCGGACATTCACATCGGACATACGGTGGTGCTCAACAAGCTGCGTCAGCTGCAGGATCTCGGCCACAAGGTGATTTTTTTGATCGGCGATTTTACGGCTGCCATCGGCGACCCTTCGGGCCGCAACGTCACGCGTCCTCCGCTTTCAAACGAACAGATCCGCGTCAATGCCGAGACTTATCTGGCTCAAGCTGGGCTTGTGCTCGATCTTGATAAAACCGAGGTGCGCTACAACTCCGAGTGGTGCAATAAGCTTGGAGCCGAAGGACTCATCAAGCTGGCCAGCCGCTATACGCTGGCGCGCCTTCTGGAGCGCGATGATTTTGCCAAGCGCTATGCCGAGCAGGCTCCCATTGCCATGCACGAACTCATTTATCCCTTGATGCAGGGCTATGACTCCGTTGCGCTGCAGGCCGATCTGGAGCTCGGAGGTTCTGACCAGCGCTTCAATCTGCTCGTGGGACGCGAACTGCAGCGCCAATATGGGCAGGAGGCGCAGTGCATTCTGACGATGCCGCTTCTGGTGGGGCTTGACGGCGTCAATAAGATGAGCAAGTCCAAGAACAACTACATCGGCATTACCGATACGCCCGATCAGATGTTCGGCAAGGTGATGAGCATCTCCGACGAGCTGATGTGGAACTGGTACGACTTGGTGAGTCTTAAGACAAACGCCGAAATCGCTGAACTTAAAAAGCAGTGCGCCGAAGGGCGCAACCCGCGCGAGGCAAAAGTTTTACTTGCCAAGGAAATCATCGAACGCTTCCATGACGCTAAGTCGGCAGAGGCGGCCGAGGCTGAGTTCAATGCGCGTTTCCGCGCAGGCGCCGTGCCGTCGGACATCGCCGAGGTGACCGTACAGAGCACCGATGGCGTCATCGGCGTAGGGCGCATGCTCAAGGAGGCAGGTCTGGTGTCGAGCACGACCGACGCCAACCGCAACATTGAGCAGGGCGGCGTGCGGATCAACGGTGAAAAGATCTCTGACAAAAAGCTGCAGATCAAGACCGGAGAGGTCATGACGGTCCAGGTGGGCAAGCGCCGCTGGGCCAAGGTGACGGTCGCCTGACGAGGAGCGTTTTTTTAAGATGATTGCCTTGCTGCAGCGCGTATCCATGGCCGATGTGTCGGTCGAAGGCAAGACGATCGGTGCCATCGGACATGGGCTAATGATTTTGGTTTGTGCCGTCAAGGGCGATGATGAAGCCAAGGCGCGTTCGCTTGCATCCCGGGTTCTTCGTTATCGAATTTTTGAAGACGAAGCCGGCAAAATGAACCGTTCGGTGACCGATGTAGGCGGAGAAATTCTGGTGGTTTCGCAATTTACGCTGGCCGCTGACACGCACAGCGGCAACCGTCCGAGCTTTTCTCCCGCTGCGGATCCGCAGACGGGGCGAGTGCTCTATGAGCTGTTTGCCCGTGAGTGCGCCGCAGGCGGCCTGAAGGTTCAAACCGGCGAGTTCGGCGCTCATATGGCTGTGCGGCTTGTCAATGACGGTCCGGTGACGATTTGGCTGGAAAATTGATCTTTGAAAAAACTACGCATCAAAAAGCCGACGGCAGCAACGCACGTCGGCTTTTTTGATGCATGCATGTTGCCGGCAGAATCCTGTCGGCAGCATGCATATACGGACCGACTAGTCCTCTTCGGCCTTGCGGCTGAACTTGCTTGCCAACTCGGCCTGTTTTTGAGCGGGAACCGGCTGGTAGCCCGCCAGATCCATCGTGAAGGCGCCTGCGCCCTGAGTGAGCGCGTGCAGGCGCGTGGCATAGCCGTCGAGTTCGGAAAGAGGCGCCGTGGCGCGGATTTCCATCAGGCCGCCGGGCAGATTGTCGGTGCCTACGATCTGACCTCTGCGGCTGGCAAGGTCGCCAGTGATGTCGCCCATGAAGGCATCCGGCGCAGTAATCAGAATCGAGACGATCGGCTCGAGCACCTGCGGGTTGGCCTTGGCCAGAGCGTCGAGCATGGCCTTGCGGCCGGCTGCGACGAAGGCGACTTCCTTGGAGTCGACGGGGTGAGACTTGCCGTCGTAGACGACCACACGGATGTCTTCGATCGGATAGCCGGCAACGTAGCCCGTGGCGAGCACTTCGCGCACGCCCTTTTCAACGGCCGGAATCAGGTTGTAGGGAATCACGCCGCCCTTGACCTGATCGACGAACTCAAAGCCGGCTCCGCGCGGCAGCGGCTCAACGCGCAGATACACTTCGCCGAACTGACCGGCGCCGCCCGTCTGCTTCTTGTGGCGGGCGTGGCCTTCGGCTGCTGCCCCGATGGTTTCGCGATACGGAACCGAGGGATTGCTCGTGACGACTTCAAGCTTGAACTGATCCTTCATGCGCTCGAGCACAGTGCGCACGTGCATTTCAGTGAGGCCTCGCAAAACGGTTTCGTTAAGAACGACGTCATGATCAACCGAAAGCGTCGGATCTTCGGCAAGCATCTTGTTTAAGACTTCACTCATGCGGCCTTCATCGCCGCGGCGCGCCGGTGCAATGGCCAGGCCGAACATGGGCTTGGGGAACGGCAGAGGACGCATGCTGATGCCGTCGTCGGCCGGATCCGAGTGCAGGATGCAGCCGTAGGTGAGCTCGTCGATTTTGTTGAGTGCACCGATGTCGCCCGGGTGCAGCTCGTCGGTTTCAGAGGTGTTTTTACCCTGAAGCAGCAGCGGACGGGCAACCTTGATGGGCTTTTTGTTGTCGTTGACGTAAAGCGTCGAGCCCGGGGTAATGCGGCCCTGATGCACGCGGAAGACGCCGATTTTGCCGACGAAGGGGTCGCTGACGACCTTGAAGACGTGCGCGATGACGGGCTTGGTGCTGTCGGGGGTGGTCACGACCGGGTTGCCTTCCTTGTCGATGAACTGAGCGTCGTTGGCTTCGGCAGGCGAGGGCAGATGGCGGATGATCACCTTCATGAAGTCGCGAATGCCGATGAGCTTTTTGGCGCTCGTAAAGCAAACCGGGATGATGTGGCCTTCGCGCAGAGCCTTCGTAATGGGTGCGTGCAGCGTGGCCGGATCAGCGTCGCCCTCTTCGAGGTAGCGCTCCATCGTTTCATCGTCGACTTCAACGACGCGCTCAATGAAGGCGCGGTGCACGTCATGCACGCTCATGATATCGGCGTCGCCCTGATCGCGGTCAAAGCAGTCGATCACGCGCGTTGTGCCCTTGGTGGGCAGATTGATCGGAAGAACGGCGCTGCCGAAGGTATCCTGAAGTTCCTTGAGCAGACCGGCGAGGTCCACATCGGGGGCGTCAATCTTATTGATGATGATGACGCGGCAAAGGCCGCGCTCTTCGGCCCACTGCATCATGCGGCGGGTCATCAGTTCAATGCCTTTGGTGGCGTCGACGACGACTGCGACCGACTTGACGGCGTCAAGCGCCGAGAGAGCCTGGCCGACATAGTCGGGATTGCCCGGCGTATCGAGCACGTGAATGCGTACGGGGGTAAGGTCGGGCATGGCCGTTTCCAGATGCACGACAGCCATGCGCAGAGAGTGGCCGACGGCTTTTTCCTGGGGATCGTTGTCGCAAACCGTGGTGCCGCGCTCAACGCTGCCGACTTCGGCAATGGCGCCCGAGCGCATCAGCATGGCTTCAATCAGGCTCGTTTTGCCGCTGGCGCCGTGCCCGACCAACGCTACAGTACGAAGGTTTTCAGTGGGGAAATTCGACATACCAATCCTCCGATATTGTCACAAAATAATGCTTCATTCTGCACCTAAGCCGCCCAGAAAGCCAAACATCGAAATCTTTCAAAAGAAAGCCTTTTGACGGCCGTCACTCAAAACGCCGATTTTTTTCAATTTTTTGCGTTAGACAAAAGGCCTTCGCAGGCGTGCTGCGAAGGCCTTAAGCCAAAAAGCGCAGTGAAAAAATTTGTTTAAAGCTTGCCGACGAGTTCAGCCGACGGAGTGAGCGTCTTTTCGCCGGGACGCCATTTGGCCGGGCAAACCTCGGAGGGATTGGCGGCAACGTACTGCGCGGCCTGCACCTTGCGCAGCAGCTCGCGGGCGTCGCGGCCGATGTTGCCGTCGTGCAATTCTGCAATGACCACGCGTCCCTGCGGGTTGACGACGAAGGTGCCGCGTTCGGCCAAACCATCGGCTTCAATCATGACGCCGAAGTTGCGGCAGATTGTGCCTGTCGGATCGCCGACCATGGGAAAGCGCACTTTGCCGACGGCAGGGCTCGAGCCGTGCCAGGCCATGTGCGTAAAGTGCGTGTCGGTTGAGACCGCATAGATTTCTACACCGAGCTTTTGGAATTCGGCATAGGTCTCGGCAAGATCTTCGAGTTCGGTCGGGCAAACAAAAGTGAAGTCTGCCGGATAGAAGAAAACCACCGACCACTTGCCGTGCAGGTCGGCCTCGGTAACATTGATGAAGTCGCCGTCTTTGAATGCTTTGGCGGAGAAAGGAAGTACTTCAGTGCGAAGAATCGACATGGTCAAAGTCTCCAAATAAATAAAAATCATTCTCAATTTGTATTGAGTGATTGGGACTTTATCACGAGGTTGCGCGCAGGTCAGCACGGACAAATGCAACAAAATGCGAATGCCTGGGGCTCTTGTTTTTGCTTGAGAGGAAAATCGGGCGAATTTGTTGATTTGAAAGGAAAATTTGTCTGGGTTCGGAGGCCGTTGCGGTTTGCCGCGTCCTGTAAAGCCTATGATGCTTATAGTCTTATTTGATTGAAGCCAGGGTTTTTGACCGAGCGCAAGCGGTTCGCTCGGGTGAGGCCAACATCGAATTGCAAAATTCGTTCGTTATGATCAACAGTTCTGATAAGGCCTAGACAAAGGGCAAACAGTTTTTTTCTAGGACATTAGTAAACAATCATCGGAGCATTCGAATGCGGCAGACCTATACGATGCCTGCAACGGCGCAGGAAAAAGAAGAGTTCATTCCATTTTTTCATGAACTCATTGACGCGGCTTTTGCTGTAATCGGAGAAAAATTTCTCACCGGCATTCATGTTGATGACAAGTCCAACGGCACGCCGGTGACGGAAGCCGACAAAGGGGCCGAACAGGCTATGCGGGCGATTATTGAAAAACGTTTCCCTGAGCACGGCATTTTTGGTGAGGAGTTCGGCATCAAGGAGGCGCACGAGGGCTGCAACGTACGCTATCGCTGGATTCTTGATCCTGTTGACGGCACCCGAAGCTTTATTACCAACAGCTTTCTGTTCGGTACGCTGATCGCTCTTGAGCGAGACGATGGCGAAGGGTTTCGTCCGATTATTTCCTCAATTAGCCATGCGGCAGCCGGCGTGCGCACGATCGGCACGCTTGAGGCGACGACCATGCAGGTCAAAACGGCTTCAAGAAGCTTTGAGCGAGCTCTGAAAGTGCGCCCTTGCGCGAGCCTCTCGCAGGCGACGCTTCTGACGACAAGTCACTGGACGACGTCCGAGCAAAAGGGAGACGAGCGCATGCAAAAGCTCATTGATCGAGCAAAGCTCTACCGCACGATGGGCGACTGCTTCGGTTATTTTGCCGTGGCGAGCGCCGGGGCCGACGTCATGATTGATCCCGATTTGTGCTACTGGGACTTGGCGGCGCTTTTGCCGGTTGTCGAGGGCGCAGGAGGCATGATCACATCCATGACGGGCGGCAATCCGCTCACTGAGCTTTCGGCGGTGTGCACGGCGGGCGGCTCGCTGCACGATGAGGTTCTCGGACTGCTCGCCTAAGCTGTCAGCAAACGAAAAGAGCACCCGCGCCGAATGCCGGGCCGGGTGCTCTGAGAAAAGCGAGATTGCCTCGGCCTAGCCGCCTGCGGCTTTTTTCTGCGCCAGCGGCAGCGCAATCGTCATCATCAGTCCGCCTTCGGGGCGATTGGCTGCCGACAGAGTCCCGCCGTGGCGCTCAACGGCACGCTTGGCAATGGCCAGTCCCAGACCGAAGCCGTTGCCGGTAGCTTGGTTTTTGCCTCGCACAAAGGGATCAAACATTCGCTCGATTTCGTCTTCGGGCATGCCCGGGCCGTGGTCGGCAACGGTAATGATTGCCTTGCCTTGGGTTGTCGTCAGATTGACGTCAATGGCGCTTTGCGTAGGTGAATAGCGAATGGCGTTGCGAATGAGATTTTCCACAGCGCGCAAAAGCGTATCGACATGCGCACTGATGATGCACTCCTGCGGGGCGGCAAAGAGCACCGAAACGCCCTTGGCGCTGCCCTCAAAGTTGGCGTCGTCGACAACGCCCTCAATGAGCGGCACGATGTTGAGAACTTCAAAATTCATCGGGGCATTGTCATCGAGCCGAGCATAGGTGAGCAATTCATCAACGAGAGCGTCAAGCGACTGAACATCGCGCTCAATGCGCTCTAGAAGCTCATCGGTTTTTTGCGGATTTTTCTGCGCAAGCGCAATCGCAATGCTGATGCGCGCCAAGGGACTTCTGAGTTCGTGGCTGACATCGTGAAACAGCCGCTTTTGCCTCTTGAGCAGCCCGGTAATGCGCTCGGCCATTTCATCAAACTGCCGTGCCAAAGCGCCGATTTCATCATGGCGGTTGCCAACTTCGCCGGCAATGCGTACATCAAGGTCGCCCTCGGCGGCTTTTTGCATGGCCCAGTGCAGCTTTCGTACAGGTCTGGCCTGATTCCAAGCCAGAGCGCCGGAAACGAGTATCGTGACGACGGCAAGCATCACGATCCATACCCAAAGGGGGAGCCTCCACAAAGCTCCGAGTCCGGGGCGAGGAGGAGGCGGGTCGGTGCGCACCGTAAAGAAGGTGCACTCGCCAAAGCCCTCCACCTGCGCAACGACCACGCCGATGCGTCCGCAGTGCCGGTGTCTGTGGCCGCGCAGGAATGTACGCGGATCCATGCTGCGCAGTTCCTCGAGTGCCATCGCAGGCACCGTGCGGCCGCTAATTTCTTGTCCCCTGTAGTCAAGCACGAAGACTTCGGGCTTGGTGTTGGAGGAGCTGTCGCGCAACCAGTTGAGCATGGCTTCGGTACCGCCCCAGCGCTCCATGTTGCGGGCAACGTCAATGGCTCGGCACACGCCCGGACCGCGCTCAATGGAGCCATAGTTTTGCGGAGCATCCCTGCGGTCGGCGCTCAGCGTCCAGGCAAGCCCGGCCACGAGAAGAATTGCAATCCAAAGTCCTAAAAAGAACTTTAGAAAAATGCCGCCTGCAGCGCCCTTGAACTTATCCTGCATTGCCCGAATCCTGCCTCAGGAGCTCATTGGTGGGAGTCGCCTCTGGCAATGAGCTGATAGCCGACGCCGCGCACGCTTTCGATGGCGATGTCGTCGTGTGCAAATTCCTGAAGCTTGTGGCGAATCGATGAAATGTGCACGTCAATGGCGCGGTCGTAGCGCCCCATCGGGCGCCCGAGAATGCGCGGATAAATGTCGGCCTTGGCAACGGGTTTGCCGGCGTGGCGCGCAAGCATTTCGACGAGCGCAAGCTCTGTTCCCGTAAAAGCAATTGGCTGGCCGTCGTACGTGACGCGTCGCTGAGAGAGGTCAACGGCAAGCTTGCCGACCTGAACCGGGCCGTTGGAGTTTTCGCCGGAGGCGGTGCGGCGCAAAATGGCGCGCATGCGAGCGACGAGCTCGCGCGGCGTGCAGGGCTTGGGAACATAGTCGTCGGCGCCGAGCTCTAAGCCGAGAATGCGGTCGACGGGATCGCCGCGGGCTGTGAGCATCAGTACGGGGATCTTGTATTTTTCTCGAATTTTGGTGAGCGTTTCAGTGCCCGACATGCCGGGCATCATCACATCGAGCACGACTAGATCAAACTCGTCGCCGGCAAGCATGGTGAGGCCGTCAAGGCCGTTTTGAGCCGAGCGTGCCTCAAAACCTTCAAGCGTGAGGTAGTCGGTAAGAAGCGTGGCGAGCTCTACGTCGTCGTCGATGATGAGGATTTTTTGCGGACGTGTGTACATAAGCTTGCTGATTGAGATTGATTTTGAAGTATTTCGCAATGCTTCTGCCCGAAGGCGACAGCTGCAGCGATTGATGCTTGAGCTCGTCGAGCCAGGCCGAAGGGTATCGCATTTTAGTGCTGCGGCTTGTCCGACAGTTTTCTTGTTTGAGATCATGCAAAAACAAGAGGCCTGATCGGGAGCCGAAGCGCACGACCGCCATGCGGCAAATGCGCTCGCGTCGCCTCAAGCCTGATAGGGCTGATTCATTTTTGCATGGAGCGGGCAAACGATGCACGTTTTAGGCATCGTTTTTTGCATAACTTTGCATTTGCAGGCAAAAAGTTTACGGTCGCAGACAAGAGAATAATTGCAGATGCAAAACAAATAGAATCCAATTAGGCATCAGCGTCTTTATGAGATTTCAGTTTTGCCTAAACTGCGGCGGCTACAGTCGCAGTCTCTAGCTTTTTCAACGAGCGTGCATTTTTCTTGGCCAAGGCTAGAAAAGACAATAAAAGAGAGCAGACATGATCAAGACAAGAATAAAGACTGTTCGGGCCGCGACGGCGGCAGCTCTGGCGGCGATGCTTCTTGCCGGATGCGCAAGCAATGCAGAGTTTCTTCAGTCTCAGCGCGACATCGAGCCCGCAGAGTGGTCGGCGCACATGCCAAGGCTCGCAGCGGCCTCGCTCGAGCAGAATGCGCATTGGTGGCAGGCTTGGGACAATCCTGAGTTAAACGAGCTGCTTGAGGCAGCCTCGCATGCCAATACTGACGTGCTTACGGCAATCGCTAATTTAAGAGGCGCGGCGGCGCTCGCGGACAAGGCAACGGCCGATCTCTTTCCTAGTCTTTCGCTGGGCATGAACGGCAGCGGGCAGCGCCGCAGCACGGGCGAGACCTCCGAGAGCTGGGGACTTGAAGGGTCGGCGGCTTGGTCGTTTTCTCTCGCCGGCGGAAACGTCGCTGCGCAGCGCGCTGCGAAGCTTGAGGCGATGGCAAGCGCCATGACGCTAGAAGACACCCGCATTATGGTTGCCTCCGAAGTGGCGCAGACCTACGTCAATCTCAGGCTTGCCTATGTGCGCAAGCGCATTGCCGAGATGACGTTTGACAATTACAAGCAGGCCCGCGACATCGCGCAATGGAATTACGACGCGGGGCTCTCCGACAGAACCGAGCTCGATCAGGCCATCAGCAACGTTGAAAGCGCCCGAGCGCAGATTCCTCTGACGGAGTCCTCAATCGTGCAGTATCGCAATGCGCTTGCGCGGTTGACCGGCCAGGCGGCGGAAACGCTCAAGGTAAGCGATGAAGAAATCGTCCCGCAGGCGCCCGATGCGCTTGCTGTGTCGCTGCCCGCAGAAACATTAAAGCAGCGCCCCGACATGCGCTCGGCCTACTATGCGCTGGCGGCCGCTTCCGATCGCGTCTATGAGGCTCGTTCGCAGTGGTTCCCGAATTTGTCGATTACCGGAAGTCTCGGCACGCAGGCTGCCGCCATCAGTGCATTGGGCGCCTCGGGCACGGGCGTGGCAGCTTTGATCGGCGCGCTGTCGATGCCTATTTTCGATTGGGGAGCTCAGGTCACAGCCTCAGAACAGGCTCTGGCTGAGCTTGACCGGGCTCGCGCTGCATATTCGGCCGTGCTGCTCGAAGCGCTCGAAGAAACTGAAAATGCACTGACCGGCATTACGACCGCCCAGCGCCGCGAGCACGCGCTGCAGCGAGCTCTTGATGCTGCCGAGTCGGCAGCCGATCTTGCCATGCAGCAGTACAAGGCGGGGCTCACCGACTATCAAACGATTCTCAACACACAACGCAGCCTTTACACCGCTCGCGAAACGCTGCAAAGCAACAAGGCTGATCTCGCCACGCAGCTCATTGCTCTTTACCGGGCTATGGGCGGCGGCTGGCAGCCGTCGCAAGCCGTCAAGGCGCTCGATCGTGAGCTCGATGAGCGCAGCGCCGTCAGCGAACAAACGCCAAGCGCCTCGTAAGCAGCGCTTTTTGCTCAGACACGAAGGAAATCTTCCAAAAGGATTTGAAAAATGGCAGACAACAACAAGACTTTGACAAAAGCGGATCTGACCGGATCGAATAAGACTTCGCGCAGAAAGTGGCTGTTGACGGCGCTGGCTGCGGCTGCCGTTGCCGCTGGCGGCGCTTGGTATGCCGGCGTATTTTCTCCTGCAGCTGCTCCCAACTACCGTACAGCCGACATAACCCGCGGCAATTTGATGGTGACGGTCACGGCCAACGGCACGGTCAATCCCGTGCGCACTGTTTCAATCGGTTCGGAACTCTCGGGCATCGTCAGAAATGTGCTCGTTGACGTCAACAGCATTGTGAAAAAGGGCGACGTGCTCATCGAGCTTGACGATGCCAATCTCACCGCGCAGGTCAATCAGGCTCGAGCCAGCCTTGCCAGCGCTCGGGCTGCGCTTGCCGAGGCCGAAGCCACTCAAGTTGAGGCCGAGGCCAAGATGCGCCGCTACGAGGAACTCAATAAAACATCCGGCGGCAGACTGCCTTCGAGAACCGAACTTGACGTGCAGCGAGCGACGGTGCTTAAGTCGCGCGCAGGCGTGATGTCGGCCAAGGCGGCCATTGACGATGCCGAAGCAAATCTTGAGACGCGCCTGACGGACCTTT
Source organism: uncultured Duodenibacillus sp. (assembly GCA_944388865.1). Taxonomy (GTDB): domain Bacteria; phylum Pseudomonadota; class Gammaproteobacteria; order Burkholderiales; family Burkholderiaceae_F; genus Duodenibacillus. The sequence goes on from CALXKM010000044.1 coordinate 45,050, forward strand.
CCAAGGCTTCGATCAAGAGCCCCGTCGACGGCGTTGTGCTTGCCCGCACGGTTGAGCCTGGTTACGCCGTGGCTGCCAGTCTGCAGGCCGTTGAGCTGCTGACGGTGGCAACTGATCTGCGAGAGCTTGAGCTTGAGGTCGACGTTGATGAGGCCGATGTTGGACAGGTCAAGGATGGGCAGAAGGCAACCTTTACGGTGGCGGCCTATCCCAACAAGCGTTTTGATGCCGAAATCACGAAGGTGGCCTTCGGTTCGACCACTTCGACCGACAACGTGATCACCTACACGACCTATCTTGCGGTGAACAATCCCAATCTCGAGCTCAGGCCCGGCATGACCGCCACGGCAACGATTCAAACCGCGAGCCGTCGCGACGTGCTTTTGGTCCCTAATACGGCGCTGCGATTTAAGCCCACGGTCAAGACTGCGCAAAGCGAAGGCTTTTCCATCAAGATGGGGCCGCCTCATCGCATGGGTGCGGCAAAGAAATCTTCTGAAGTGTCGCTCAATCAAACGCAGCGCGAGCAAACCGTTTATGTGGTGGGAGCCGACGGAAGCGCGCAGCCTCGCCGCGTGGTGACGGGGCTTACCAACGGGCGCATGACTGAGCTTGTCTCGGGAGAGCTCAAGGCGGGCGACAAGGTCATCACCGATCAGTTGCGTCAGACCGAAGAGTAAAAGACAAATGCATGCAGAGGTGAATGCAAATGACCGAACGGCTCATTGAATTGCGCGGCATTGGAAAGCGCTACGGCGTGGGCGAGGCAGCCTTCAATGCGCTCACCAATGTCGATCTTACGATTGATCAGGGCGAGTTTGTGGCCATCATGGGCCCTTCGGGGTCGGGCAAGTCGACGATGATGAACATCATCGGCGCGCTCGACAGTCCCAGCAGCGGACAGTACCTCTTTAAGGGACTTCATGTGGAGACGCTTACGCGAGATGAGCGGGCGCTTTTGCGGCGGCGCTTCATGGGATTTGTCTTTCAGGGCTTTAATCTGCTGCCGCGAACCACGGCGTTGGAAAATGTGGAAATGCCGCTTTTGTACCGCGGCGTGCCGACAGCTCAAAGACATGAAATGGCGCGTGCAGCTCTCGATCGCGTAGGGCTGCTGCCTTGGGAAAAGCACACTCCGGCCGAGCTTTCGGGCGGTCAGCAGCAGCGCGTGGCCATTGCCAGAGCCATCGTCACCAAGCCTTTGCTGCTTCTTGCCGATGAGCCCACGGGCAGTTTGGATAGTCACCGCAGCGTGGAAATCATGGAACTTTTGACCGATTTGAACAAGTCCGAAAACATCACGGTCGTGCTTGTCACGCATGAGCCCGATATGGCTGTGTATGCACGCCGCTGCGTGCGCTGCGTTGACGGCTCGATCGCTTCGGATACGCCGCAGGAGGGGCGTTGACATGCTGGGAAATGCCTTCTTGCTAGCTTTTCGACAGATTTTGCGCAACCCGATGCGCTCGCTTTTGACGGTGCTCGGCATCGTGATCGGCGTAGCTTCGGTTATCACGATGGTGACCGTGGGCAACGGCGCTACGGTGGCCGTTCGCGAGCAGATCGAGAGCTTCGGCAGCAATCAGCTCATGCTGCGCCGAGGTCAGAGACTTGGTCCTGGCGGAGCGGCCGGCGCTCCGAGCTTTAAGCTCGAAGACATCAATGCGCTCGAAGATCAGATTGCGGGCGTCATCAGCGCCGCGCCCCAGATCAACCGAAGCACCATCGTCGTGGCCAACGGCAGGAATTGGACGACAAGCGTCGTAGGCTCAAGCGTCGACTATTTTGCGACCGAAAACCGCTCGCTTGCCGAAGGACGGTATTTTGAAGAGGCCGAGGAGATTTCAGGGGCGGCCGTGTGCGTGATCGGCACGACGATTCAGCGCGAGCTTTTTGGAGCCGGGGCTCCTGTTTTGGGAGAGATGCTGCGCATCAATGCCTTTTCCTGCCGCATCATCGGTCTGCTCGACGAAAAGGGGACGGCGGCCATGGGCAACGATCAGGACGATCTGGTGGTGCTGCCTTTTAATACCGCAGCCCGCCGCCTGGTCGGCAACAATCGCGTCAACAACATTCTCATCAACATTGACACGAGCAGCGATCGCGAGCATCTGAAAAAATCCATCAAGGATCTGATGCGTGAACGCCGTTCGTTGTCCGAGGGCGACGATGACAACTTCGTCATTCTTGATACCGCAGAGGTGGCCGAGCGCGTGGCTTCGACCACGCAGATCATGACGGCGCTTTTGGGTGCAGTAGCCGCGGTCAGTCTCCTTGTTGGCGGCATCGGCATCATGAACATCATGCTCGTGTCGGTCACTGAGCGAACGCGTGAAATCGGCGTGCGCTTGGCCATCGGCGCCACGGCCCGCGAAGTGCTGCTGCAGTTTTTGATCGAAGCAGTGGTGCTCGGCTGCATGGGAGGACTGCTTGGCATGATCATTGCAGTCGGCGCCTCATGGGGCTTTACTCACTTCATGGGAGTTCCCTACGAGTTTGATCCGCTCATCAATTTTGTGAGCTTTGTGTTCGCAGCGCTCACAGGTATCATCTTCGGCTTTTTCCCCGCGCGAAGAGCCGCAAGTCTCGATCCCATCGAAGCGGTCAGACACGAGTAGCGTGCGAAAAAAATCCCCGCAGGGCATTTTTGGGCTTGCGGGGATTTTTTTTTCAAACGACGCTTTCGGTTAGAACGGAATGTCGTCTTCGTTGAGCGTATCGGGCGTCACGCTGGCAGGCTGCGTCTGGGGACGGGGGGCAGCGGCGGCCGGTCGCGCGGCAGGCTGGCGAGCTGGCTGGTAGGCCGTTTCAAACGACTCGTCGCGATGCTGTTGGCCGGACTGGCTGCGTGCGCTCGGAAGCAGCTGCATCGTTTCGCAGACGATTTCGGTGGCGTAGCGCTCAATGCCGTCCTTGTCAGTGTAGCGGCGGGTGCGTAGACGGCCCTCGATGTAGACCGGGCTGCCCTTGTGCAGGTACTGCTGGGCAACCTCAGCTTGACGACCGAAGAAGACGATGCGGTGCCATTCCGTTTCTTCCTGCAGTTCTCCCTGACTATTCTTGTAGCGGCGCGAAGTGGCAATGACGATGTTGCAGATTGCCGTGCCGCCGTCGGCGGTGTAGCGGGTTTCAGGTTCGCGGCCAAGATTGCCGATCAAAATGACCTTGTTGACAGAAGCCATGACTAAATCTCAAATTACTTAAAAAACACTACGAATGAGCTGTATTCAAATCAACTTCTTCACCGGGCTCATGCGTGCGCGGCAACCGCATGCTGCGTGCGGCGACAAGCCAGACGAGCATCAGCGCGGCGCAAAAAGCGTAGGCTGCGGCAGATCCCCAGCGTCCGGCAAGCCACCCTCCGGCGGCGCCGCCCACAAAAAGTCCGATGGACTGGGTTGTGTTGTAGACGCCTAGCGCAAGACCGCGAGCCTTGGGCGGAGCCGTTCTGGAAACCAGACTCGGCAAAGAAGCTTCGAGAATATTAAAGCCAAAGAAGAATACTAACAGTAAAAAGGCAATTCCAAGTACTGTCCAGTCAAGAAATTCAAAAGCGGCAAACACAAGCATCAAAAGTGCAATTGAGCAAATGAAGAGCTCTTTGAATAGCCCACGGCGTTCTGCCTTTCGCAGCACCGGCATCAGTCCGGCAAAAGCAATCAAGACGGCTGGCAAATACGCCATCCAGTGGTGCGCCACATCAAAGTCAAGCGCGCAGAGCTTTAAGGGTACAACGACAAAAAGAGTCATTTGCGCCATATGAAGCACGAAGATGCCCAGGTTGAGCCGCAAAAGCTCCTTGTTGAAAAAGACTTCGGCAAAAGAACTCTCAGTTTGCCGAGGTCGAGTGCCTTTGGCTGGGCTTTGCTTTAAATCTGTTGGCGGCGCAGGCACTGAAGGTACGATGAAGACGATGACTCCGACGGCGCAGACGGCAAGCACGGCCGTAAGCCAGAAAATGCCGGGTACGCCGATGCTGGCGGCAAGCATTGGCGAAAACACAAGCGAGGCCGCAAAGGTAAGCCCGATTGATGCGCCGACAAAGGCCATGGCGCGCGTGAGAACCACGTCGCGCACGGAGTCGGCGATCATGGCTGTAACAGCAGCCGAGACGGCTCCAGCCCCTTGCAGCGCTCGGCCTGCGATGACCATTTCGATGCTTGAGGCAAGCGCCGCGAGCGCGCTTCCTGCGGCAAACACGATAAGTCCGAAGGCGATGACTGGCTTGCGGCCGAATCGATCGCTGGCCGCACCGAAAGGAATCTGCAAAATGCCTTGGGTGAGGCCGTAGATGCCGAGCGCAAGTCCGGACAAAAACGGGTCGCCGCCGCCCGGCAGGTGCTGAGCCCAGACCGAAAAAACCGGCAAAATGAGAAAAAGCCCCAGCATGCGCAGTGCAAAGATGCTCCCGAGCGAAAGCGAGGAGAGACGCTCGCGAGAGCTCATGACGGGCAGGGTTGTTGTGCTCATTGGCCTGGATTGCTGATGGGGATGTTTCGGGGCAAGAACGTCGCATTTGCCGGAAGCAGTGCGCAGAGCCGGCTCAATGACGCGCTATATTAGTCTGTTCGTTTGATCCGTGTCTTAAGAAAACCAATAAGAACAGATTTCGGGAAAAAATAGTTATGCCCAACTGCATCAGCATTCGCGGTGCTCGCACGCACAATCTGAAAAACATCAACATCGACATTCCGCGCAACAAGCTTGTGGTGGTGACCGGCTTGTCGGGCTCGGGCAAGAGCTCGCTTGCGTTCGATACGCTTTATGCCGAGGGGCAGCGCCGTTACGCCGAAAGCGTCTCGAGCTACGCGCGCCGATTCATGGATGTGATGGATAAGCCCGATGTGGATGCAATCGAGGGGCTTTCGCCTTCCATTGCCATCGAGCAGCACGCGAGCACCGCAGGATCTCGCTCGACGGTCGGAACGACGACGGAAATCAATGATTATCTGCGATTGCTTTTTTCCCGCGCCGGAACGCCTTATTGCCCCGAGCACGATGTTCCTTTGGTGAAGTCGGGCATACACGATATGGTTGATGCGGCTTTGTCGCGGCTGCAGGGCACGCGTTTGATGATTCTCTCGCCGATTGTGCCGGCCGATGAAGCTCGTGCGGCAGCGAGCATCGGCAAGTGCGCCCTGAGTTTGCAGAAAAAAGGCTTTCTGCGCCTTCGCATTGACGGCGAGGTCTTTGCAATTGAAGACATTGCGCCGAGGCTTGCCGAAGACGCGCTCCAGCACCATAGGCTTGAGGTGGTTGTAGACCGCCTCAAGGCCGACGACAAAAACCGCACCCGTTTGGCAGAAAGTTTTGAGACAGCTCTAAAGCTCTCTGAGGGCAGGGCGACGCTTTGCGATCTCGAAAGCGGCGAAGAATTCAAGTTCTCAAGCCGCTACGCCTGTCCGGTGTGCGAGCGCACGATGCCCGAGATGACGCCAGCGATGTTTTCCTTTAACAACGCGCTTGGAGCCTGTCCGTTGTGCGAGGGCGCCGGGCGCATTGAGCGCTTTGATCCGGATCTCGTCGTGCGCGACGCTGCGCTTACGCTGCGCGAGGGGGCTGTGTGCGGCTGCACGCCCCAAAACAGAACAAACTTCGCCGCGCTTGCGGCTTTGTCCAAGACGCTTGGCTTTTCGCTTGACGTTGCTTTCGGCGAATTGCCCGAACAGGTCAAAGACGTTATTTTGTACGGTACTCGAACCGGCATCGAGCCGCCTTTTTCGGGCATCATCACCGATTTGGAAAGACAGTGGAAACGCGCACGAAGCGAAGCCGTCAAGGTCGGCATGCGCGTGCTGCGCCGCACGATGCCGTGCCCGGCCTGCGGCGGCTCCAGACACCGCCCCGAAGTGCGCTTCGTCTATGTAGGCACGCCTCAAAATCGTCTCAACTTGATTGACGTCCAGTCGATGACGCTCGCTGAGCTTGCGGACAGGCTGCCGCAATTGGAATTTGATCCCTTGCGCGAACCGGTGGCGCGTCCCCTTCTTGACGAAGTATTAAAGCGCGTGGGGTTTCTCATTGATGTGGGGCTTTCCTATCTCACGCTATCGCGCTCGGCCGCCACGCTCTCGGGTGGGGAAATTCAGCGCATCAGGCTTGCCGGCCAAATTGGCGCGGGGCTCACGGGCGTGACGTATGTGCTCGACGAGCCGACGATCGGATTGCATCAGCGCGATACCGAAAAAGTAATCGGCATGCTCAAGCGCCTGGTTAAGGCCGGCAATACCGTGGTTGTCGTTGAGCACGATCCGGAGGTCATCAAGGCGGCTGACTTTTTGATAGACATGGGGCCTGGGGCGGGAACTGAGGGGGGAGCCGTGGTGTGCGCGGGAACGCCCCAAGAGGTTGCCCGCCATCCCGAGTCTCGTACCGGTCGGTATTTGGCTGGAAAGTCCGATTCGCTCAAAGGACTTGAGAAGGCCGTGCGCGAATTCAGTCAGGACGATCCTGCGCTTGTTGTGTGCGGCGCAAGCGGGCACAACCTCAAGCACATTACCTGTCGCTTTCCCGTGGGGGCTCTTTCGGTTGTGACGGGCGTCTCGGGATCGGGAAAGTCTACTCTGGTCAACGATACGCTCGCGAACTTTCTCAAAAGACGTCTTCACAAGGCAAAGACCTCGCCCTTGGATTTCGAAACGATGGAGGGGGTGGACTACTTTGACAAGGTAATCGAAGTAGACCAAAGCCCAATCGGCAAAACGCCGCGCTCAAATCCAGCCACCTATACGGGGCTGATGACGGCGATACGAGACGTGTTTGCGCAGACTCCGGCTGCGCTCGAGCGCGGGTATGGTCCGGGACGCTTTACCTTCAACAGCGAAGGCGGCTGCTGCGAAGCTTGCCAGGGCGAGGGGCAGATCAAGTTTGAGATGGGTTTTCTGCCGCCGGTGTACGTCACGTGCCCGACGTGTCATGGCAGGCGCTACAACCGTGAGACGCTTGAGGTGAAGTACAAGGGAAAATCCATTGCCGACGTGCTCGACATGACGGTCAATGAGGCGCTGGAATTTTTCAGCGCCTACCCAGCCATTGCAAGACGCTTGGCGGTGCTCTCAGAGGTGGGCTTGGGCTACGTAGGGCTCGGGCAGAGCGCCATGACCTTTTCCGGGGGCGAGGCGCAACGCATCAAGCTTGCGCAGGAGTTGGCGCGGCGCGACACGGGCCGCACGCTCTACATTCTCGATGAGCCTACGACGGGCCTGCATTTCGATGATGTGGCCGCATTGATGCGCGTGTTGAGAAAACTTACGGATTTGGGCAATACGGTGATCGTCATCGAGCACAATCTCGATGTGATTGCGCTCGCGGACTGGGTGGTCGACATTGGTCCCGAGGGCGGAAGCCAAGGCGGCGAACTTGTTTTTGAAGGCAGGCCCGAGGAGCTTGCGCGATGCCGCGCAAGCCGCACGGGAAGTTTTTTGAAGGTGCTGAGAAAACCCGCCGCAAAGCAAAACAAGATTAGTGATCGGACTTGATGCCCGCGCCGCACATGGTGATGAGCGTATCGGGCGTCGGTCCGTAGATGCGGCAGTAGTTGAGGTAGGCTGCGTAGTTGGCCGCCGTGGTGTGCTCGCAGTACACGCCGCGCGCGGCAATGGCCGCGCGTGCGGCAAGAATCATTTCTTCGGGAGCGATCACGAAGCGGACATTATGGCGGCGAGCCATGTCAAGCAGTTCCCTGCCTCTCATCGGCACGCCGATGGCGATCCCTTCGGCCATGGTGGGCGAGGGGGTGATGTGCGCAGGTTCCTGAGATTTGGCCGTCCAGGCCTGGTAGAGAGGATCGCAGTGCGCACTTTGCAGCGCGATGATTTGCGGGAATTTCTCGATGGCGCCTGAGGCCTGCAGATGTTCGAGCGCCTTGATGGCGCCGATGAAAAGCGTGCCGTTGCCTACCGGAATCACGATGTTGGCCGGAATGCGGCCGAGTTCTTCGAAGGTTTCGTAGATGTAGGCCTTCATGCCCTCGTAGAAAAATGGGTTGTAGACATGGTTGGCGTAGTAGGCGCCTTCGTCGCGCACTTTAGCGCGGCACACGTCTGCACAGTGGTCCCGCGTGCCGGGTACAACGTTTGCCTTGGCCCCGTGCGACTCGATCATGCGAATCTTTGAGGGACTCGTGCCTTCGGGAACGAAAATCTCGCAGGAAATGCCCGCGCGCGCTGCGTAGGCGGCAACGGCGTTGCCTGCATTGCCGCTGGAGTCCTGCACGCAGGTCTTGACGCCGATGGACTTCATATGCGCCACCAAAGTCGCCGCACCGCGGTCTTTGAATGACAGAGTGGGCATCATGTAGTCCATTTTGAGCATCACGTCGTCGTCAAGCGAGATGATCGGCGTGCGCCCCTCGCCCATCGTGACGTCGCGCCAAGCTTCGCCTTCGAGCGCCATGAAGCGGCGATAGCGAAACTGGCTCCATTCGTTTTGATCAATGAGCGAGGCGTCCCACTTGGGAGGCGTGAAGTCGAGTTCAAAAAGCCCGCCGCACGAGCAGCGCGGGGAGTGCGTCGTAGTGAAAGTGCGCTTGCCGCACTTGGTGCAGATGAAATCCATGACGGGAAACCTCCATAAGAAAGCAAAGTTAGAACAAGGTTTCAGAGCGAGTCGGAAGTTTTGCCGCGGCTTTTTCTGAGGGCATCAAGATCGGCGTAGAGCCTTACCTTGGAGATTCCCAATCGCTGGGCAACCCGATCAAGAGCGCCTTTGACGAGAAAAACGCCGCGCTCTTCCATAAAAGACAAAAGCGAGAGCCGCTCTTCCCGGGAGGGTTTTTCGCTGTCGTCAAAATTGCTGATCATGCGGTCATTGAACCTCCCGCCGTGTTACCACGGGGGATTCATTTTGAGTGACAGAAAGCTTTTCCAGCGGGATCCCCAAGAGGGCAGTCCGACCGGACGTCACTTCCTGCACAAAATGTTCGCGGAAGACCTCTTTCCCGTTCCGCAGGCGTTGTCGTCCGCGGCTTCGTGAGTCGCAAAGAGCTTTTCGGCTCCTCTTGATCGCTACGAGGTTGTTGTCGACACAGACCGCTTCCGCTCAACAGTGATTCCGCAGTCGCCCACTTCCTTAGAAGTAAGGATCGG
>CALXKM010000045.1 GCA_944388865.1 uncultured Duodenibacillus sp.
CGATTCGAAGCAATGTCGAATCCGACCCGTTTAAGGCGCTGCAGATATATCGCCAACGAGAAATCATTGAGCGAGGCTTTGATCAGCTCAAAAACGAAGTCGGAGGCTCGAGACTGGAGGCAACCGAAGCGACGTACAGGGGCAAGCTGTTTATCTACACGATCGCACAGGCGTTGCGCATGAGCATGCTGTGTACGGCTCGCAAGATAAGCGATCAGAATCCCAGCTTGAAAATGCCCGAGGAGTCTTTGCGCAAGCTCTTGGGGCTGTTACGCAGCGTACAGGCACGAAAGCACCGTACGACAGACGCTTTCATCGTTGGTGCCGTGGCCAAACGACACCGTGACCTGTTGGATTTGCTGGGAATAGAAAAACTCCCGGGCTACCTCAATCGTTAGTGATCTAGTAGGCCGGGAGTTTGGGATGCATCCCGCGGGCTCAATTGTGAAGTTTTAGATATCGTAACCGGCAAGTCTTGCGTAGTGCGCCGTCGCCGTCAGGAATCCCTGCTTGCTGCCGCAGTCAAATCTGCGCCCTTCGAAGCGATGCGCGTAGGTTTTGCCCCGCGGCAGAAGCGAAGCAATCGCATCCGTCAATTGAATCTCGCCGCCCACGCCTCTTTCGACATGTTCGAGGGCATCAAAAATTTCTGGCTCAAGCACATAGCGGCCAATCACGGCCAAGTCCGAAGGCGCATTTTCGGGAGCAGGCTTTTCCACAATGCCGCGCACGCAGCTTGTGGACTTCATTTCATCGTCAACATCCACAATGCCGTACTTATTGGTTTGATCGTGCGCGACATCCTGTACGGCAAGCACACTGCCGCCGTTCATAGCTGCTCGCGCATCAATGAGCTGCCCCAGAGCGGTGCGCCCGGTGCTGTAGATCAGATCATCGGCCAGAATCACCCCAAATGGCTCATCACCGACGACAGGACGCGCACACAAAACGGCGTGCCCCAGCCCCAAAGGTTCAGGCTGTCGAATGTAGATGAAGTTCACGCCGGCAGGAGTTATCGAGTGCACAAGATCAAGAAGCTCAGTCTTTCCCTTGGCCGTCAGATCGCTCTCAAGCTCCGGGCTCTTGTCGAAATGATCTTCAATTGAGCGCTTGTAGCGACCGGTAATGAAAATCATATCCGTGACGCCCGCCGCGGCGGCCTCCTCAACAGCGTATTGAATCAACGGCTTGTCGACCACCGGCAGCATCTCCTTTGGCATGGCCTTGGTTGCTGGAAGAAAACGGGTGCCGAGACCGGCGACAGGAAAAACAACCTTGCGTACAGGCTTCATAACTTTTCTGGACCTCCGGCGCAAAGCGATTTTTTTCGTTTTGCACAGGCAAATCCGCTCCTACAAAAAATTTCGATTCAGCATATTTGCCGCAGGCCCAGGAGTTCGTCTGCTCGCTCAAGCCGCCGACGGACGTAATGCTAAACGATATTTCCTCAAGATCTAACTGCCTGACACGATCCTTAACCAAGTTCTTTTTCAGGCCGTTCTCAAAGCCTCCTGCGTTTTTGTCTGGCAGACTACAATGACCGAACTTTGCAAAATCGAACTCCTTTGCGCCCAAGCCAACCGCAACAAACACAAACCTTATTTTCCATGCCAAACGATCTTTACGCCATCGGCGACATTCAAGGCTGCCTGGAGAGCCTGGAAGGTCTTTTAGAGCAGATTCCAGCTGATGCACGCATCATTTTTGCAGGCGACATTGTCAACCGCGGTCCGCAGTCGCTCGAAACCCTGCGCTTTGTGCGGGATTTGTGTTTGAGCGGCCGCGCGCTAGGCACAGTGCTCGGCAATCACGACTTGCACCTGCTGGCCGTTGCCGCCGGTTCAGGCCGAATTCATCGCAAGGACACCATCAGAGAAATTTTCGAAGCCTCCGATTGCGACGAACTTCTCGACTGGCTGCGCCGCCAGCCGCTTTTGATCGAAACCGAAGCGACGATTTTTACCCATGCAGGCATTCCGCCTCAATGGACGCTTCAAGAGGCTCGCTCCTACGCGCAGGAAGCCCATGAGGAACTATCCGGCAAAAACTGGAAGAAGTATCTTCAGGACATGTACGGCAACGAAGACAAGGTTGCCGCAGGGAAATCAGCCGCCCGCATGCGCGGCATTCTCAACGGCTTTACGCGCATGCGCTTCGTCGACGCGCAGGGCCGCCTTGATTTTGATCCCAAAATGAATCCTGCAGATGCCCCTCAGGGATGCATCCCGTGGTTTGATTATCCACGCAAGATTCACAAGCGCATCTGTTTTGGTCATTGGTCCACGCTGGGTCTGCTTGTGCGCCCAGACGTTATTGCCATTGACACAGGATGCCTCTGGGGAGGAGCACTGACTGCCATTCGGCTGCGCGACGGGCGCATTTTTACCGAACAATGTCCTCAATGGGCGCCTCCCGGATGCTGATCTTCAAATACTCTTTTTTCTCAACAAGACCGCTTTCTCATTTCGCATGACCGAGCAGACACACAACAACGACCTTAGGGCCAAGGGCACCATCATTCAGATTCGCGGCGCCTCCCAGAACAATCTCAAGCATCTCGATCTGGATATTGAGCCGGGCACGATGACCGTCATCACAGGACCGTCCGGCTCAGGAAAAAGCTCTCTTGCCTTCGATACTCTCTACGCAGAAGGACAGCGCCGCTACGTCGAAACCTTCAGTCCCTACGCTCGGCAATTTTTAGACCGCTGCGATCGCCCCAAGGTCGAACGCATTGAGGGCGTCCCTCCTGCCATTGCCATCAACCAAAACAATACAGTCAGGACTTCTCGCTCAACGGTCGGAACAATGACCGAACTCAACGACTACCTCAAGCTTCTTTTTGCCAGAAACTCGCGTCTTTTCTGCGGCACTTGCGGCACTGAAGTCAAGGAAATGTCACCTGCCCAGATGTTTGAGGAGCTCCAACAATGGGCCGCTCCTCTGGGCGACCCGCGCATTAGCGTATGTTTTACGATTCTCGTGCCCATTTCTTTAGACATTGAGATTGCTCGAGCTGGTCTAAGCGCCCAGGGTTTTACCCACATCGTGAAAGAAGAAGCGTCTAAAAAGCAAATGCGCCTTACCGTGGCCGCTGATCGCTTCAGACTTTCCAAATGTTCTGCAGCGCGCGGTACTGAAGCCTTTGAAAAAGCTCTGGCCCAGACGCGCACAAACATCGTCACAATCGTGGCGCAGGACGATCAAGGCCATGCGCATGAGCGCTTTTTTGCCGCAGGATTAACCTGCCCCAATTGCCTGCGCACGTACGCCGCTCCAACGCCAGCCCGATTCAGCTTTAACTCTGCCGTCGGCGCCTGCGAGAACTGCCGCGGCTTTGGCCGCGTGATCGGTCTAGATCTGGGACTTGTGATCCCCGATGAGAAGCTTTCTCTTGCTCAGGGAGCCATCAAACCCTGGCAGGGATCCGGTGCATCACGCCAGTGTCAAACAGACTTAATGCGCTTTGCCTTGCGCGACCGCATCCGCACAAACGTCCCCTGGAAAGAGCTCACAAGCGAAGAAAAAAATTGGGTCATCAACGGCGAACCCGGCTGGAGCGGAAATTGGGAAAAGCAATGGTACGGCATTCGCGCCTTTTTTTCATACCTCGAAAGCAAATCCTACAAAATGCACGTGCGGGTAATGCTTTCGCGCTTTCGCAGCTACAACGAATGCCCCGTCTGCAAGGGAGCACGCCTGAAGTCTGAGAGCTTATTCTGGCGCGCCGGCTCGAAAGCGGCTGCAGACGCTGCGCTCGGCTCCGGGCGCGGCGCTTACAAGCGCTTTGTTCCCGCCGGCATGGGCAAGCTTGCGGAAAGCCGCATTGACGAGCTGCCCGGCCTTACCATTCCCGACCTGATGGAGTTGCCCGTCGTTCGGCTGCAGGGCTTTTTTCAAGCCATGAAAAAAGACGCCCGAGACGAAGCCTCTCTTCTTGTCATTGACGAAATCCTCACGCGCCTGAACTACCTCGTTGACGTCGGCCTGGGCTATCTCACCTTAGGACGGCAAAGCCGCACGCTTTCGGGCGGCGAAGTCCAGCGCGTCAATCTCACCACGGCGCTTGGCACAAACCTTGTCGACACGCTTTTCGTGCTGGATGAACCTTCCGTCGGTCTGCATCCACGCGATATGGATCGCGTCAACAGCGTCATGAGAAGATTGAAAAATGCCGGCAACACCCTTGTCGTCGTTGAGCACGACCCACAGGTGATGCTCTCGGCCGATCGCATCATCGACATGGGGCCGGGATCAGGAGCCGCGGGCGGCAACATTGTCTACGACGGTCCGGCACAAAACATCAGAAGCGCTCAGACGCTCACCGGACTGTATTTAAGCGGACGTCTGTGCGTCGATTCCCCCATCGGTCATGTCCGCCCAGAACAATTTCATCGCTGGCTCACGCTCAAAGGAGCAAGCGAACACAACCTCAAGCACGTAGACTTTCGCTTTCCCATCGGCGCCATGACAGCCGTCACTGGCGTCTCCGGCTCGGGAAAATCGACTTTGGTTGGCGATGTGCTCGTGCCGGCGCTCGAGCGCAAATTTTCTCGCCCTGCCTCCCCCGGCGTCTTTGACAGCATTGAGGGATGGCAGCATTTTTCCGATGTCGTCTACGTTGATCAGTCCCCCATCGGCAAAAGTTCACGCTCCAATCCGGTTTTATATGTCGGCGCTTTTACCCGCATCAGAGAACTCTTTGCCTCAACCGCAGCGGCCGCCCAACGAGGCTACACCGCAGGCACCTTCAGCTTCAATTCCGGCACCGGACGCTGTCCCACCTGCCTAGGAGCCGGATTCGAACGCGTTGAGATGCAGTTTTTGAGCGATGTCCTGCTCGAGTGTCCCGACTGCGGTGGTCGCCGCTACCGGCCGGAAACACTTGAAATCACGATTAATTTTGCCGGTCGCGGCGAAAAAAACATCGCTGATGTTCTGGATATGACCGTCAGTGAAGCCATGGCTTACTTCAAAGGCGATGCTGCCATTGCTTCTCGTCTGGCGCCCTTGGCCGAGGTAGGGCTGGGCTACGTACTGCTCGGGCAAAGCGTCTCAACGCTCTCGGGCGGCGAAGCACAGCGTCTGAAGCTTGCCGAAATCCTTGCCGAACGCAATCCCCGCCGTGCCGGATTCGGCAAGCTCTATGTGTTCGATGAGCCGACGACGGGACTGCACTTCGACGACATTGAAAAACTACTGCGCGCCTTGAGACGCCTCGTTTCGCGCGGCAACACCGTCCTTGTCGTCGAACACAATCTTGACATCATCTCCGCAAGCGACTGGATTGTCGATCTCGGCCCCGAGGGAGGAGACGAGGGTGGAGAAATTGTTGCCGCAGGAACCCCGCAGCAGCTCGCGCAGCAGCAGACAACGTACACAGGCAAGGCCCTGTCGGCCTACAGAGACGTCATCGGCCCCAAAGCTAGCGACATGTCTGGGCTTTTTGCTCAAGCCTCCGACATCCCTCTCCCTATCCACGGCCGCTCCATGCAAAGCATCTGGCGCAACGCCCGCGCCGGCGACTTAGGCATTTTCGGCGCACGCGAACACAATCTTAAAAACATCAATGTCGTCATTCCCAAAAAGGAACTGACTGTGGTGACGGGCGTCTCGGGCTCTGGCAAATCCACTCTCGCCTTCGGCATCATCTTCTCCGAAGGCCAAAGACGCTATCTCGAAAGTCTCAACGCCTACGCACGCTCCATTACGCAGCCCCAACCCAGGGCCGATGTTGAGACCGTCATCGGCATTGCCCCTACGGTCGCCATTGAGCAGCGCACCAGTCGCGGCGGACGCAAGTCGACGGTGGCAACACTCACGGAAATTCAACATTTTCTGCGACTTTTATACGTCAAGCTCGGCATCCAGCACTGCCCCGCATGCGGAGCAGAGGTCTCAAGCCGCTCCAAGGAAGCGATTGTGGCCGACATCATGACCCGATGCAAAAACCAAACCGTCACCATTGCCGCCCCCGTCGTTGTGGCTCGAAAGGGCATTTATACTGAGCTAGCTCAATGGGCACTTGAAACGCTGGGCGTTGAGCATCTTCGCGTAGACGGAATCTGGGTGAGCACGCAGCGCTTTCCCAAGCTTGCGCGCTACAAAGAGCACACCATTGAGATGCCGGCCGAGACGATGAAAATCACGCCTGCACAGGAACGCGAACTGACGCAGGCCGTGGAAAAAGCGCTCTTTCACGGTCACGGCGTCATCACGCTTCTAACAGGCTCTTTTGCGCTAACAGAGCAAACATCAAAGACTGCAGCCGAGGAAATCATCCTCTCCACCAAACGCGCTTGTCCTCACTGCATGACGAGCTTTCCCGAGCCTGATCCTCGACTGTTTTCCTACAACAGCAAAATCGGCTGGTGCCCGACGTGCTTTGGCACGGGGCGGCTCATCAAGGGCTTTGATGCTCAACAAACAGGAGAAGAATCAGCCTGGAGAGATGAAGAAGGCGTCGTTTGCCCGGACTGCGGCGGCGCGCGCTTAAATCCCATAGCCCGATCCGTTCTTTTTGAAGGACGCTCTATTTGTGAAACCACGGCAATGTCTGTCGACGAGTGCCTCACCGCCATGCGCAAACTTCGACTCACTGGACGCAGCGCCATCATCGGTTCAGATGCTCTCAAGGAAATCATTGCTCGTCTTGAATTTCTGCAGAAAGTTGGTCTGGGCTATCTTGCCCTTGATCGCGATGCACCGAGCTTGTCTGGCGGCGAAGCCCAACGCATCCGACTGGCTTCTCAATTAGGAAGCAGCCTGCAAGGGGTGTGCTACGTACTCGATGAGCCAACCATCGGTCTGCACCCGAGAGACAACGAACGGCTCATCAACACATTGTCCGATCTCAAACAAAAGGGCAACACCGTCATTGTCGTCGAGCACGACGAAGAAATGATCCGCCGCGCTGACCATATCGTCGACATCGGTCCTGGAGCCGGCAGCAGAGGCGGCGAACTGATTGTCGAAGGTTCCCTTGCTGACATTAAAGCGGCTTCAGCGAGCGTCACTGGCCGCATGCTCAGACACCCCCTGTCCCACACAGGATGTGCACGGCGCTGCGTTGATTCAAATACGCAGTTTCTGACGCTTCACAAAGCGCATCAGCACAACCTCAAAGACATCACGGTCCGCTTTCCGCTCGGGCATCTCATTGTCCTCTCGGGCGTCTCCGGCTCGGGGAAGTCAACACTTGCGCGCGACGTGCTTCTTTCTGAGCTCAAGCAAGCTGTGGCAGAAAAAGCAACGGATGCCGTGCCCGGCATCTTCTGTTCTCGCATCGAAGGCGCCGGCGCCGTAGGTCGAGTGCTTGAAGTCGACCAAAGCCCGATCGGGAAAACGCCACGCTCGTGCCCGGCAACATACGTGGGCTTTTTCAACCACATCCGCGACCTGTACGCCGCCACAAATGAAGCGCAGGCCAGAGGCTACGGCGCCACGCGCTTTTCCTTCAATACGCCCGAGGGACGCTGTCCCATATGCGAGGGACAGGGCGAAGTAACAGTGGAAATGAGCTTTCTGCCCGACGTCAAAGTTCTTTGCGAAGCCTGTCGCGGCATGCGTTTTGACAACGAAACGCTTTCGGTGAAATGGCAAGGCAAAAGCATTGGTGAGGTACTCAATCTCTCTGTTGACGATGCGCTCGAGGTTTTCGCCTCAAGCCCGCGGATTGCCAAGCCTCTGGCACTGCTTCAGGCCGTAGGTCTGGGATATCTGCGGCTCGGCCAGCCTTCTTCGACGCTCTCGGGCGGCGAAGCGCAGCGCATCAAGCTTGTCACCGAACTTGCCAAGGCCGGTTCGCCCGTTAAAAGCCGCCGCGGGGGCAACACCTTCTACATTCTTGACGAACCCACCGTCGGTCTGCACATGGCCGATGTCAAAAAACTCATTGCCGTCCTGCATCGTCTTGTTGATGCAGGCAACACGGTGCTCGTTGTCGAACACAATCTTGACGTGATGGCTGAAGCCGACTGGCTTATTGATCTAGGGCCGGAGGGCGGCCCAAACGGAGGACAAATCATGTTTGAGGGCGAGCCGATTGATGCTGCGAGGCTCAGCACCCCCACCGGCAGAGCCCTGCAAAGCTTTCTTGGCGAGCACGGCAATGCCGACCGCAAGTCAATGGCAAAATCCTCGAAAACTGCAAGCTAAAGGTTCTATAGTCCATGCACACCGACAAGAGCAAAGACGTTAAATTTTTCATCGTCGGCGGCGCCGTGCGCGACGCCTTGCTACGCAAAGATGGCCTGCACGCGCCGAGTTCAGACCGCGACTGGGTTGTCACAGGCGCCACGCCGCAATGGATGTTCGAGCACGGCTTCATCTCCGTAGGCGCCGACTTTCCCGTCTTTCTACACCCTCAGACGCACGAAGAGTATGCGCTAGCCCGCACTGAAAGAAAGACAGCGCGGGGCTATCACGGCTTTCGCTTTTACGCGAGTCCCGACGTTTCACTCGAAGATGATCTTAAAAGACGAGACTTAACCATCAACGCTATTGCTCAAGCCACAGATGGAACTCTCATTGATCCCTGGGGCGGGCAAAACGACCTGCGAAGACGCATTTTGCGCCACGTCAGTCCCGCCTTTGCCGAAGATCCCGTGCGTATTCTTCGACTGGCTCGCTTTGCGGCAAGGTTCCCTGACTTTACAGTGGCTCCCGAAACAATGTCTCTTGCTTGCCGCATGGTCGACGAGGGAGAGGTTGACGCCTTGGTTGCCGAACGCGTTTGGAAAGAAATCTCGCGCGGCCTTTGCGAAAAAGCGCCGGTTCGCATGATTGATGTGCTTGAGGAATGCGGCTTTTGGAAACGATGCCTTGCAGCCGTGCCCGTTGACGAGCAAAAAAAGAAAGCTCTCACGCAAGCGGCAGCTCAAAGCGATAGCCTTGATGTACGTGCGGTGCTTTTATTTGCGGGCTCCACCCCTTCGGCCAAAACGATTTTGGAAAGTTTGCGTGCGCCGAGTCAAACGATTTCTTTAGCCGATCTTTTCGAGCGTCAGCACTCGGCCGCTGGTTGCGCGTGCACGGCCCAAGAGTATGCCTTGGTATTTGAAAAATGCGACTGTCTGCGCCGTCTGGAACGCTTCAAGGAGTTTCTCAGAGCGCTCAAGGCTGTGCAGCCGGCCTGCTGCACAAAGCGCCTTCTTCGTCTGGCTCAGACCTGGTGCTCGGTTGATGCAGGCGCCGTCGCCCGCAGGCAAAAAAATCCATCCGACATTGCCCGGGCCATACGCACCGAGCGTTTGTCGGCTTTGCGCTCTGAGCTCGAAAAAGTCCAAACGGGCGCGCAAGAAGAACCCTGCTAAAGGAGTCTGCCTATCAAATAGGCGCCCAAGACAATAAGAACAGTACTGGCCAGAGGAATGCTGATGCGGCGACCGCAGACGGTGAAATTGATGTCGCCCGGCAACCTTCCAAGCCCGAACTTCGAAAGCCAGGGCACGGCCGTCATCAGCACCATCAAAGAGATAAGAATCGTTAAAATCCAGCGCATTGCCGCATTGTAAAAGAAAAACTGCTCGGTACGAATAGAGAGTCTTGTCGCGCTCGATCTCAGTTTTTTTGGTTACCGGCCCTTGAACAGGGCCATTTCTTATGTCTTCTATTTTTGACACACTGGCTTTGAACTGCCGCAAAATCACGCTCAACGACTATCGCTTGCAGATGCGCATCGGCGCCTACGATCACGAACGTCTTGGAACGCAGCCCGTCTCCGTCACCGCTGAAATCTGGGTGAAGTTCTCCTTTGGTCAAGAGCGCCACCTCTCGGAAGTCTACGACTATGCCGCCATTGCGAGGACAATTGAGCAAACGGCAGCCAGCGGGCATATCGATCTGCAGGAAGACCTTGCCGATCGAATCATCATCGCCCTCCTTCAAGATCCCCGGGTAGCGGCTGTGCGAGTGCGCACGGCCAAGCCGATGGCCTGCGAAGCCGCAGAGTCGGTCGCCGTGGAAACCTTTCGTCTTCAATCATCAGATCTTCAACGCCTATGACGCAAATTGCCGATGCTCAGCACCCCTCGCGTCTGACTGCCGCAAGAGAACAAGCCGTCAAATTCATTGAGGTCGCCCCAGGGCACCACATCCCGGCCTCGACTGCCGTGCGCAAACTTGAAAAACGCATTGTCCGCCTGACCGCGCAGGCAATTACAGACTACGGCATGATCAGCGACGGCGACAAAGTCATGGTCGCCATGAGCGGAGGAAAGGACAGCTACGCTCTGCTTGATGCGCTCATCAAGCTCAAGGCCAGAGCCCCCATTCATTTTGACATTTTGGCCGTTCATGTCGATCAAGGCATCCCCGGCAGCCCCACCGAAAAGCTTATTGAGTGGCTCAAGACGCGCAGCGTCGCCTTTCACATCGAACATCAGGACACGCACGCCGTCATTGAGCGACTCATCCCCTCGGGCAAAAATGTCTGCTCGCTTTGCGCCCGCTTAAGAAGGGGCATTCTTTATCGCATCGCGCCTGAGTTGGGCTGCAACAAAATCGCCTTGGGCCACCAAATGGACGATGTGGTCTCGACGCTGCTGCTTAACCTTTTCTATGGCGGCGGCATCAAAGCAATGCCGCCGATACTAAGAAGCAATGACGCACGCAACATCGTCATTCGTCCGCTGATTTATCTGCGCGAACATGAATTAGCCAAATGGGCTCAGGTCTGCGGCTATCCACTTTTTCCAAAAGACTTGTGCGGCGCCGCAGAAAACCTGCAACGCAAGGAAATCAAGCAAATGATGGCAGCCTGGGACAAAAAGTACGACAGCCGAATCTACAACATTTTCAAAAGCACGACGCGTGTGGCAAGCTCGCAGCTCGCCGACAAGGCGCTCTACGATTTTTCTCGCTTCCGCCGTCTGGCTTCGGATGCTGCCTTGAGCACAGACGAAGAAGAGTCCTGAAAAAAAAATCACGGATTTCGCACCTTCTCGTCTAGCGCCGTACGCGCTTTTGCGTCAAAATTGCGGTATCGCTTGTCCTCTGCGTCGGTGTTTCTGTGTCGGGAATTCTGACGCCGGGGGAGTTTGCGCCTTGCAGACTCAGCACACAAACAAACCAACGGGAGACATTTCATGTCCATCAAGAAGCTTTTGATGGCTGCGGCCTGTGCTGCAACCATGATTTCCGGAACTGCCGCAGCAGCCGAACCGGTGGAGTATACGGTCGGCACGGGCGCGACCTATCGTCCTTTTGAATTTCAGAACCCCGATAAGGAAATCGTGGGCTTTGACGTTGACCTGATGAAGGAAATCGCCAAGGCCCAAGGCTTTAAGGTGAAGTTCGTCAATACTCTCTGGGGCGTTATTTTTGAATCCGTTCGCAACGGCGACCGAGACATCATCATGAGCGGCATCACGATTACGCCCGCCCGTCAGGAATCCGTTGATTTCAGCTACCCGTATTTTGCCGCTCACCAACTGATTCTCACCCAGAAAAATCTCACAGTCACTTCGATTAATGATCTCAAGGGCAAGAGTGTAGCCGTTGTTGCCAACTCCGCCGGTGACATCGTCTGCAGCAAAGCCTTCGGCAAGGCAAGCCGCGACATCAAACGCTTTGACAATACGCCGCTTGCTCTCGAAGAGCTCTCTGCGGGCGGTGTTGACGCCGCCGTTGGCGACGTCGGCGTCTTTGCCTACTACTCCATGCAAAACCCCGACAAGGCATTTAATCAGGCACGCGATCCCAACTTCGAAGATCAATACTTCGGCATCGCCGTTCGCAAGGGCAACACCAAGCTGCTCAACGAGATCAACGAAGGCCTCAAGAAAGTCATCAAGAGCGGCGCCTATGCCAAGGTCTACGCCAAGTGGTTTGGAGAAAAGACCCCCGTACCGAAGCTTCCGATTCCCGAATAATCGCTATTTCGGCGCTTGAGTAGGCGCAAGGCTTTTCCTTGCGCCTTTTTGACGCATAAATTGCGGCGCCGACAACCTTGCAACAGGATTTTCCCAATGTCTGCTTTTCGCTTTGACGTCCTGGGCGAGTACATGCCTCTGTTCATGGAAGGCCTAGGGATGACCGTGCAGCTGACGATTTCGAGCGTCATCTGCGGCGTCATGCTCGGCATGCTTCTCGGCATGGCCCGCATGGCCGAGGCCCGGCACAATCCTTGGAAAAACATTCTTTACTACGGCGTGCGCTGGCCCGTAACGATCTGGGTGAGCTTTTTCCGAGGCACGCCGCTTTTTGTACAGATTTTCCTGATGTACTTCGCCGTGTTGCCCATTTTTGTACACCCCGTCGACGGTTTGCTGATCGACGGTCAGCTCGCCCGAGACATCCGCGGCGACTATGGTGCATTTCTGGCCGGCTTCGTAGCCATCAGCCTCAACGCCGGCGCCTATATGAGCGAAGTTTTTCGCGCCGGCATCCAGTCTCTGGACAAAGGTCAAAGCGAAGCGGCCCGGTCCGTGGGCATGAGCTGGTGGCAGTGCATGCGCCACATCGTCATGCCTCAGGCATTCCGCCGCATGCTTCCCGCGCTTGGCAACAACGCCATTGCCATTTTGAAGGACTCTTCGCTCGTGTCGGCCATCGGTCTGACCGAACTGGCATACGCTGCTCGCACTGTGGCAGGCGCTTCGGCCCGCTACTGGGAGCCTTACCTTACCATTTCGGTCATGTACTGGGTGATGACGCTCGGTCTTGCCTGGCTTATTCGTGTTCTTGAAAAGCGCCTCGGCAAGGGAGACGACAGATGACAAACGACGTAATGATCAGCATCTCCAACCTTCGCAAAAGCTTCGGCAGTCTGGAGGTGCTCAAAGGCATCGACATTGATGTGCACCGCGGCGAAAAGGTTGTCGTGCTCGGTCCCTCAGGCTCGGGCAAATCAACGATGCTGCGCTGCATCAATGCGCTTGAGGTTCCCGACAGCGGCACGATTACCGTTGATGGAGTCGAGGTCACCAACCGACGCACCAATCTCAACCGCCTGCGTGAACATCTGGGCATGGTGTTTCAACGCTTTAACCTCTGGCCGCACAAAACCGTTCTTGAAAACGTCATGCTCGGACAAATGGTTGTAAGCGGCCGCTCACGAGAAGAAGCCAAGGAAAAAGCCTTGCAAACGCTCGAGCGCGTGGGTCTTGCCTCCAAGGCAGACGACTATCCCGTTCGTCTCTCCGGCGGACAACAGCAGCGTGTGGGCATCGCCCGTGCCCTAGCCATGGATCCCAAGGCAATTCTCTTTGACGAGCCGACATCGGCACTTGACCCTGAGCTTGTCGGTGAAGTGCTCGCCGTCATGAAAAGTCTTGCCGACGAAGGCATGACCATGGTTGTTGTCACGCACGAAATCGGTTTTGCCCGCGAGGTTGCCGACCGCGTGATCTTCATGGATGGAGGCGTGATTGTTGAGCAGGGCCGTCCCGAAGATGTTCTTGTCAACCCCAGAGAAGAACGCACGCGCACCTTCTTAAAACGAGTGCTTTAGTGCGTTTAGCGTGCGATTGCACACACATTTTCTGTTTGATTGAGCCAATGGACAAGTGCTTTCCGTTGGCTCGTATTCTCCGTTGTCAGACTCGCAGCCGCCATCGCGCAACATTTTCTCTTGTCTTAGAAGCGAAGCACCCTTGCAGCTTTTGCAAAGCTTTGTGTCTTTGCCCCGGAGAAGTGCCTGCACACTTTTATAATCGGGCAGCTGTCTAATTTATTTTTCATTCGTTTTCTTGCCGGCTGCAGCATAACATTCATGCTGCCGGCGTTTTTGTGCATCGTGGTCACTAGAAAAAGAACTTCTTCGCGCTCCTTTTCCTGGCTCAATCTCTTTGGCTGGATTTTTGGCCTTGGCGCAGCCGGAGCGGCCGCCGCCGTCTCTATATTTCTCATCGTTTTCGCGGTCATGTACTCAAAGCTGCCCGCGATTGATTCGCTTACCGACTACAGACCCAAAGTGCCGCTGCGCGTATATTCGGCCGAAGGCACTCTCATTGGAGAATTCGGCGAAGAGCGCCGCGCCTTCGTGCACTTAAATGAGATCCCCGGCTTTGTGAAATATGCCATTCTTGCTGCGGAAGACAACGGCTTTTATGAGCACTCCGGCATTGAATTTGCCGGCATTGCACGAGCTGCCATTGCCAACCTCATCACCGGACGCCGCGGCCAGGGCGGCTCTACGATCACAATGCAGGTCGCACGCAATTTCTTTCTGTCTTCAGAGCGCACTTATACGCGCAAGCTCTACGAAATCGCGATGGCCTACAAGATCGAGCGCCATCTGAGCAAAGACGAAATCCTTGAGGTTTATCTCAATCAAATCTATCTAGGACAGCGCTCCTATGGTTTTGCCGCTGCCGCGCGCACATACTTCGGCAAAACGCTCAATGAATTGTCCATTGGAGAGGCGGCCACCATCGCCGGTCTTCCTGTTGCTCCTTCGACTTACAACCCAATCGTCAATCCACAGCGCGCGACTATGCGCAAAAACTATGTGCTGCGTCGCATGCATGATCTGGGCTACATTGACGAACAAACCTATCAGACGGAGCTCAACGCACCGCTTGTCACCGAACGTCGCTCTGTTGCTTTGACGGGAGACAACGCCAAGCCCTCCAAGACGGTGCATGCCGAATACGCCGCAGAAATGGCTCGGCGTCTGATGTACGACATCTTCCAAGAGGAGACCTACACCCGGGGCCTCAACGTCTACACAACGATTCACGACACCGATCAGCGTGCTGCCTGGGAAAGCGTCAGAAGCCATCTCGTGGCCTATGACCGCAAGTACCGCTACCGCGGCCCGAGCGGACGCATCAACATCGCTGACCCCCAAAGCGCAGAAGAGCACATTCGTCTTGCCATCCGTAAAGCTCCCGAGTCGCCTAATTTTGCGCCTGCAGTCGTCACCGAAATCACCGATAAAACATTCAAAGCCAAAATGCTTGATGGCAAAAATCTTGTCGAAATTGATCTAGACAAGGAAAGCCGTAAATTTGCCGGTCAATATCTCACCAGCAAGGCTAAGGACAAGAAGCTTACAGCTGGTTCAATCATCCGCGTCTCTCGCGTCAAGGATGGCTGGACGCTTGCGCAGATTCCTGAAGTGCAGGCAGGTTTCATCGGTGTTGACTTCGACACCGGAGCCGTTCGCTCACTCGTGGGCGGCTTTGACTTTTATCTGAATATGTTCAACCATGTGACGCAAGCACTGCGTCAGCCCGGTTCGTCGTTTAAGCCTTTCATTTATTCGGCCGCCCTCGACAAAGGATTTAATCCAGGCACCATCATCAACGATGCGCCAATCTTCATTGATCCGCGCCTTACCGGCGGGGAACTTTGGGAGCCCCGAAACGACGACAACCGATTTGACGGCCCGATGACGCTTGCTACAGCCTTGAAAAAGTCCAAGAACCTGGTCTCCATTCGCGTCATGCAGGCCATCGGAGCGCGCTACGCACAGGAATACGTCTCCAAATTTGGCTTCCCTCCCGAGAGAACGCCTGCGCAGCTCACCACTGCCTTGGGCGCAGGCTCGACAACGCCCTGGGAAATGGCCGGCGCCTTCTCAGTTTTTGCCAATGGCGGCTACCGCGTCAAACCCTATCTGATTGAGCGCGTCACTGATGCCAACGGCAAGGTAATCATGCGCGCCAACAACCCCAAAGCCGGCAATGAAGCCATTCGTGCCATTGATGAGCGCAATGCGTTCATCATGCACACGCTGCTGTCGGGCGTCACGCGTGAGGGTACGGCGAGACGCGCCTACCGCGCACTCAAGCGCAGCGACATGGGCGGCAAGACAGGTACATCAAACAATTTCTGCGATGCTTGGTTTGCGGGCTACGCCGGAAAGGTTGCCGCCGTTGGCTGGGTAGGTTATGACCAGATGCGCACGTTGGGCAACAATGAGTACGGCGGCGGCCTTGTGCTGCCTATTTGGATTGACTACATGAAGACGGTTCTTAAGGACGAGCCGATATATCGCCGCCGTCAGCCCTCAAGTGTCGTGCTCATCAACGGCACCTACTACTATGCCGACAGCATCGACCAAACCGTAAAAGACGTACCTCTTGACGGCAAGATCAAAGACAAGAACATTGACCGCGACATCTTGCGCGATCAAATCTTCTAATCGTCTGGAGCAGCTTGAAAAGCTGCTCCCTCAGGCCTTTGCTCGGCGCGTTTTTTGCTTCATTTCAGAGCTAGCTTGAGAGCGCAACGCGTCGTCCGCAGACGCCGCTTATCGTCTCCGATAGCGCCTTCCAAAAGTCCTCTGAGGTGCGCGTGCAAAGCCATTGCCCCTCCTTGAAGGAAAAGTGCAGCCCACCGCGTCGGCTCGCCAGCCACATCTGCTGCGTTGGCCCGTGGCGGTTGACGACGACTTGTTCGCCGTTGTCAAACTCAATATTCATGACATTGCCAGAGCGGTCGATGTCGGCATCAAGGCCCGAGCGCTCCAGCGCGTCTTCAATGTCGTCCATCAATGCCTCGGTTGCCTCAATAAATTGGGTTTCGTTCATAATTCGGTTTTGGCCTTTGTGCTGAAAACTTTTTTATCTTTGGAGCCTCATACCTATGCTGCGCACAGTCCTTGCAATTGTATGCCTGATGTCTCTGACCGCCTGCGGCCTCAAAGGCCCGCTTTACCTGCCTGAGCACATGCCTGAGCCGGCATCACCCATGGCTACGCCTGTGCCGACATCCCCCTTTGCTGAAGATAAAGCTCAAAAAGCAGACGATGAACAGAATTCATCTTCTGAGGCGTCCTCGCAGCGGCAGGCTTCGTCGAACAATGCATTGGAGTCGAGCACAATGCTCGCTCCATAATTTTTAGTTCTTTATTTTCATTCCGATTTTTAGCAAACCATGAGCGACGTTATCCCCGGCATTCCCGGATTCAGCTTCCGAGGCGGGGCACTTTTTTGCGAAGACATTGCCGCAGAAAAACTTGCCCAACGCTTTCAGACGCCTCTTTATGTTTATTCGCGCGCAGCGCTTGAGCACAACATTGCCGACTGGAAGCGCGGCATTGAGGGCACTCCGCACCGCGTCTTTTACGCCATGAAGGCCAACGGCAATCTTGCTCTTCTTGATCTTTTTGCCAGAGCCGGTCTGGGCTTTGACATTGTGAGCGCCGGAGAGCTCGCTCGCGCTCTTGCTGCAGGCGCCAAAGGCCAAGACATCGTTTACTCGGGCGTAGGAAAAAGCGTCTCTGACATCAAGGCAGCTCTGCAGGCCGACGTCTGCTGCTTTAATGTAGAAAGCATCCCGGAACTTGACCGAATCAATGCTGTGGCGCTTTCCATGGAAAAAAAGGCGCGCATTTCGCTGCGCGTCAATCCCAATGTCGATGCCAAGACGCACCCCTATATTTCAACCGGACTGAAAAACAACAAATTCGGCATTTCCTTTGAGTGCGCCGTTGAAGCTTATAAAAAGGCGGCCGCCATGCCGGGGCTCGTGATTTCGGGCATTGACTGCCACATCGGCAGTCAGATTACAGAGCTCGCCCCCTTTATCCATGCCGCGCACAAAGTGCTCGATCTGGTCGAAGCTCTCGACGCCGAAGGCATTGCGCTTGACCATATCGACTTCGGAGGCGGCCTAGGCGTGCGCTACGCTGATGAAGAGCCTCCGAAAGCGCAGGAACTCATCGCCGCCCTGACGCAATGCGCCAAAGAACGCGGTTTCGGCCACCTTCCTTTGTACTTTGAACCCGGCCGCTCGCTGGTAGCCCAAACCGGCATGCTTTTGATGCGCGTGGAATATCTCAAGCCCACGGCAGCCAAAAATTTCTGCATCGTTGATGCGGCCATGACCGATATGATCCGCCCGACGCTTTATCAGGCTCAAATGCGTCTAGTAAATTGCATTGAGCGCTCTGAAGGGGCGGCGCTCGAGTACGATGTCGTGGGACCAGTCTGTGAAAGCGGAGATTTCCTTGCCAAAAACAGAACCCTTGCTGTTTGTGAGGACGATATCCTGGCCATGACGGGAGCAGGAGCCTACGGCATGTCGATGGCAAGCAATTACAACGCCCGCAGCCGCGCCGCAGAAGTGCTGATTGATGCAGACAAAGCCTGGCTCATCCGCCGTCGTGAGACGATTGAGGATCAGATGGCGCTCGAAAGCCGCCTGCCGCAAGTATAGAAAATCGTTTCAAGTGGAGCTTTTTGCTCGCATTGCAGGTAGACTTGGTCAACGCTGGGCTTCTCCCGAGGCCCGGCGTTTTTCGTGTTTGTGCAAACCTGCTTTTTTTCTTTGATGTCTCTTCATCAAATTCCTGAACAAGCAGGCACTATGGAGCTTCTCTAGCCATGCATATTGACAATGACATCAAACTCGACTTCAAAGATGTTCTGATCCGCCCAAAGCGCTCAACGCTCACGAGCCGCAGCCAGGTTGACATCACCCGAGAAATCAAATTCCGCTGGTCGAGCGAACTCTTTCGCAATATCCCCATCATCGCGGCCAACATGGATACCACGGGCACCTTTGAGATGGCCCGTGCGCTGGGGCGCCACAAGATGATGACGGCTCTGCACAAGCACTATTCGGCTCAGGCCTACATTGATTTCTTCAAATCCTTGGAAGTCAAAAGCGATGCTTTTTATTCACTGGGCATCGGGGATGCAGAATTTGAGCAATTCAAGTCCGTCATGGCTGCCGCTCCTGGCGCTGTCCGCTATGTCTGCATTGACGTAGCCAACGGCTACACCGAAGCTTTCGTCAGCTTCCTCAAGAAAATGCGCGAGGCTTTTCCTGACATCGTCATCATGGCCGGCAATGTCGTCACCGGCGACATGACCGAAGAGCTCGTGCTTGCCGGAGCAGACATCGTCAAGGTCGGCATTGGCCCAGGGTCCGTGTGCACCACACGAAAAATGACCGGTGTGGGTTACCCGCAGCTTTCAGCCATCATTGAATGCGCCGATGCTGCGCACGGGCTGGGAGGACGCATCTGCGCCGACGGCGGCTGCACGCGCCCGGGCGATGTGGCAAAAGCCTTCGGCGGCGGTGCCGACTTCGTCATGCTCGGCGGCATGTTTGCAGGCCACAATGAAAGCGGCGGAGAAGTAATCGAAAAAGACGGCAAAAAAATGCGTGCCTTCTACGGCATGAGTTCCAAAGCCGCCATGGACAAATACGCCGGAGGCGTAGCCGAATATCGCGCAGCAGAAGGCAAGATCGTCTACATTGAGGACCGCGGCCCAGTTGACCAGACCTGCCGTGACATTCTGGGCGGCGTCAGAAGCGCCTGCACCTACGTTGGCGCAAAACGACTCAAAGAGCTCACCATGCGCACGACGTTCGTTCGCGTCACGCAGCAGCTCAATGAGGTCTTTGGAAAGTCCTAAGTCAGGTCAAAAAAATCCCGCCGGAGGAAATGCTCCTCTGACGGGAAAACTTTCTTAAACAGAAAGATTGAGATGACGCAGTCAATAGTAGCCAAGGTTTTTCCTGCAAAACAGGCGAATTTGCAAATTTTGCCTGCACAGTTGTAAGCAGAAGCAACACATATTTCCCTTTCAGACCAAGGATTAATATTCACTTAAGCCTCAGTGACATCCAAGGCTTTCCGCTTGTCCGCGTCTTCATCCTGTGCATTTCACGTCGAGCTTCTTGCCCTGACAAACAAGAAGCGACAAGATCAGCTTAGGTTTTTCCCGTTTTACCTCAACACACCATGGGAGCTTTTGCCTACACAACCTAAGCAGAACGGCTATATCTTCATCGCTGCCAGCCGGGCTAGCCACGGGCGAGTCTTTCGTACTGAATTTTTACTTTACTGCACGCAGCTAAACAATTTCTTTGCAATCGACCACCCAACAGTCGGCTCTTCCTTGAAATTGGACGCCGTAAACCGACGCCAGCGGCCTTCCACGTAGCTCATCATAACTTCCGCATGCATGGCAACATCAGCTTCAAGCGGCAATTCATGCGACAAAGTCGCCAATTTCAAAGAGTTTCGCACGGAACTCTGAGCGTCATGAATCACCCGCCGCACCAAAGCAAAAACCTCTAGATCCGCATCCATGACGGCCTCTCCGGTCAGCATGCGGGTAATGCCCGGATTGCTTGAGGAAAACAAAAGAAGCACCTCGATCTTTAAAAGCGATTTCTCTAGGCCAGAAATGGATTCCTTTGCATCAATCTCGGAAAACATTGCGCTGAAAGTGTCATGGCGCGCGAAGAATTGACACATCTGGTGCGTCATCTGTAGCAATTTAAGGCGGTTTGGTGCGTGTCTCTCTGACACGGGTATTGCGCTTATTTCTGATACAACGGGAGCTTCAGATAAAG
>CALXKM010000046.1 GCA_944388865.1 uncultured Duodenibacillus sp.
CTCCGATCATCTCCGAACCCTTCGACGAAAAGGGCCCGTACTACGCCGCCAAGCTCTACCCGACGCTGCTCAACACGCAGGGTGGTCCGCGCCGCAACGAGAAGGGTCAGGTTCTGACGGCTCTCAAAAAGCCCATCCCGCGTCTTTACAGCGCCGGCGAACTCGGCTCGATGTGGGGTCACATCTATCAGGGCGCCACGAACAACTCGGAAGCCTGCGTGTTCGGCCGCATCGCCGGCCGCTGCGTAGCTGCCGAAAAGCCCTGGTGCTAAGAAATTTGATCTGCATGAACTTCAAAGCAAAACTTAGTTTTTCCTAGGAGTTCTCTTTATCCCGCCGCATCATTGCGATTCGGCGGGATTTTTTCATCCTAAATCTCGAATGTTTTTGCCGGCTTGAAGTCCTTGGGCTGGCCGCTGCGCAGCATTCCAAGCTGATTGGACACAAGGCGCACATTGCCGACTTCGGCCTCAAGAGAATCGTGGGAATGCCCGAAAATCCAGCACCGGATCGGCACGCTTGCAATCCAGTGGCTCAATTCCGTAGCAAAGCCGCTCGCAACAGGCGAATTCTTGCGACGCTCAGCAACTGCGCTCATGCTCGGGACGTGATGCGTTGCCACCACGATGTTGTCGGCCTTGGAGGTTTCAACAGCTCTTTTCACAAACCTAAAGCTTGCATCAAACAGTCCATTGAAATCGGCCACAGTGAGAGGCGCGCCGCACACATAAATTTCCTTAAAGTCTCGCAACGCCTCTTCAACATCGGCCGCGTGCTGCTTGAGCACGCGCGACCAAAGCGTAGAGCAAACAAAGTCTGTCCGTCCAATGGGCACAACACAGTTGCTGCAGCACAAGACGTTTTTGCGGATGTTCCTGCAAAAGGACTCTGCCATCTTTGCCGTACTCGACCAGCTGCCGTAGTAATCGTGATTGCCCGGCACGAAAATGGTGAGCTCAAAACGCTTCGAGCACCAGTCCCAAAACCAGTCATAGCGCTCTATCTCAAACAAATTGACAATGTCACCAGCAAGCACCAGCACGTCGCCTGCGGACTCAATGCCGCCGTCGATCACATAGCGGCCATTTTCCGAACACTCCAAATGCAAATCCGACGCGTATTGAACAATCATGCAAGAAAATCCCAAATGGCGAATGCAATGCGACGCGCATGCACAAACTCAAAAAAGGACAACCTTCGTCTTTTGACAAATCTTATCTTCGCACGGTCAGTGTTCTGCTGAGAAGGCTTTCTGCGCAGCAAGGACGCAAAAAAAGGAGCTGCCTTTTTCAGAAATCTGAATTTGGGCAGCTCAAGGAGTCCGCCCGCCGAGTCCGAGAAGATGAAAACTACGGCGGGCTTTTCGAGGGAGTATTTGTTAGAAGATCACCGGCTCGTAGTATCCGGCAAAGAGCACGGAAGCGCGCAGCAGCAAGGCGCCGCAAAGGCCAAGGACCGCACTGACGGCAAGCGCCGCATGGTTGCGCGTAATCAGGTTGATCGAAAGCGGCACGATCGAGCCGAACACAACCACGCCGGCCCAGAACATGGGCGACCAAGGACCGCCGATCAAGGCTTCAGCGCCGACGCGAGCGGCCGCCGAGGTCGAGCTCAGCGCCACGTGCACGAAGGCAAAGATCGTAAAGAGCTCAACCACTTCGGTCCAAAGCGCGGTTCTGCGGCTCCAGAAAACCTTTTCCTTGGGCAGCTTGCCCGAGACCATCAAAAGCTCAATGGAGCTGATGGAACTGGCCATGCCGGACATGATCCACAAAAGCGGAATGAGCGCCGTGTTCCAGAGCGTGACGCCCACAGCCTGCGTGAGAAGAAAGCCCGAGTAAATCGTCACGGCCACGCCCGCCACAGCCATCAGATGGTTGTAGCCGTGGCCCAGCACCAGCTTCTTGAAGCCGGGGAAGACGCCCGCCAGAGACAGCGAGTAAAAGAGCGTGCCGATGCACTGCACCGAAAGCAGCAGCATGCCGATCATCATCCAGCTGCCGAAGTTGAGCGACCCGGCCAGCAGGCTGTTGATTGCGGCCATCGGCAAATTCGTCAGACGCGCCAAGTGGCTTACCACCAGCAGCGTACCCAGAAAACTTGCCGCCGTGCACACATACACGAGCGCTTTTTCACGCACCCAGTTGTTTAAGAACATTCCCATGCCGGACAAGCCGACAAACCACAGGAAGAAAGCAATGCTCCAGCCCCAGTTGGCGGATTGGAGCTGCATCGTCAAATTCGTGTATTCCATCATTTCTGCACCACCACATAGAAGTTAGGCCGGGTTCCATGGCTTTCCAAAAGCCTTTGCGTCTTAGCGACGCGCACCTTGGTGGAAATAGCGCTTTCCGGATCGTTGATGTCGCCGAACAATCGGGCCTCGACCGGACAAGCCGATACGCAGGCCGGCAGCAAGCCGTCTTCGATGCGCTCCAAGCATCCGGCTCCCATGCACTTGGAAGGCAAGCCGGTCACTGGATGCGACCAGCGGGCATCGTACGGGCACGAAGCGATGCAATAGTTGCATCCGATGCAGCGATCAGGATCGTTGCGCACGAGCCCATTTTCGTCGTAGTAGTTGGCGCCGAACGGGCAGGTCTTAACGCAAGGCGCATCAGCGCACTGCTGGCACTGCACCAGAATCTGCACCGGGCGTTTGGCGGTTTCAAGCGTCACGCGGCGAATGTTGGAAGCAAGCCAACCTTTTCCCGGCACCTCCCTGCCGACCATCTCCGGATAGTTGGTTTCCGCGCAGGCAACGATGCACGCCTGGCAGCCGATGCATTTGGTCGCATCAAAAAGATGCGCAAGTTGCTTTTTCGTCATCTTTTTTCACTCCTTACACGCGCTTGATGCGAACAGAAACGTTGTTGCTCATGTTGCCGCAAGAGACTTGGCTCTTGCCGGTGGCAAACCATTGGGTATTGATGCCTTCTCGCACCCACTCGTACTCGGGCAGAAGCTTCTTGGTGCGAACGCCCGAGGCAAAGCCGTAGGAAAAGAGCACGCCGGGCATGACGCGGTTGGTGACCGTCACCTTGGTCTGTCCCTTGACGGGCATATCGATGCCTTCGACTTCGACCGTATCGCCGTTGGCAATGCCAAGACGAGCTGCGTCAATCGGATTGATCCAAAGCGTTCTGTCGCCGATGAAGCGCGTCGGATAGGTAAAGAGCGAGACGCCCGCGCACGACGATGCGTTCTTGCCCGAGGCAATGATGAACTCATTGCTGTTGGGCTTGGGCTGCGTATAGCACTTCGTTTGGTAGTACTCAGGCAGCGGCATAATGCCCTTGGCGCTTGCGTTGTAAATCGTATAAAAGCTGATGATCTCGCCCTTTCCTGTCGGACTCGTAAACGGCGTCTTGTAGGGAATGGCGTCGTACTTTTTGCTTGCGACCTTGGCGTAGCCCTTTTGCTCGACTTCTGCCGCAATGCGATCGCCCTCTCCGGGCTTGGCCGCATTCTTCTTGGCAATGAAGTTCTTCCAGGCGCGGTCAACGAGATTTTCGTTGAACCACTTCTTCCATCCGGCGCGATCCTTGACTTCTTCGGTGTACCCCATGCGGGCTGCGCGCTCCGGATACATGCGGCGCAAAATTTCCAAGAACTGCCAGATGTCGTGGCGCGCCTCGACGCCTTCGGGCGGATCGATCATTGCATCGGACTTCTGCACCCAGCCTTCGAGCGCATAGTTCACGCCGAGATACTCGTGATTTTCAATAAAGAACGTGCTTGGCAGCACATAATCAGCCCAGTCGTTGGATTCCTGCGGAAGGATATCCTGACTCACCACGAGCTCAAGTCCCTTGAAGGCCTCGATCAATCGCTGCGAATTGGCTTCACGATGAAACATCGAGCAGCCCGTCATGAACATCGCGCGAATCGGATAAGGCTTGCCGTTTTTGATGGCGTCAAACGTCGTCCAAAGCGTGCCGATGCCTTCCGGGAAAAAGAGCTTGTCCATAGGCTTGCCGGGGGCAACTTCCCAGGTTTCGCCCGTCGGCCCCGTGCACTTTGTGCCAGCCTTCTTCACGCCGGGGCCGCCGTAGCCCGCACCCTGCGTGATGATGCAGCCGCCCTTGTGATCGAAGCATCCCGTAAAGAGATTGATGATGTTCATGAGCGCATAGCACTCGACGTCGTTGCCGTTGCGCGAGGAGTACCAGCCGTCATCACACACGCCGCCCAGATTAAAGAAATCGCGAGCCGTTTCGACAATGCGCGAAACCGGAATGCCCGTAATCTTGCTTGCAGCCTCAGGCGTGTACTTATTGTTGACCTCAATGAACGCCGACAAAACCGTCTTGGCATGCACGCGGCTGCCGTCGGCCAGAGTCACTTCACCCTGCCAATTGAGAGCCGGCCGGACTTGCGGGTCTTCATCAAATCCCACCGGAGCGCCCTTTTCATTGAGCTTGGGGCCCTGAAAGCGCATCTGTCCGGTTTTTTCATCAATCACGGCAAACATGCGCTTTCTGCCGCCCGTCTTAAGAAGCTCCTCGGTAAGCGGCGTGAGATCATCCTTGACCAGGCACGGTGCATTGGTCCACTTGCGCACCCACTCAAGATCGCAGAGGTTTTCCTTGAGGCCCACATGGATGAGTGCGTGCAGAAGTGCCGCGTCAGTGCCAGGCTTGATCGGAATCCATTCAGATTCGCCCAAAGCGCCTTCGGGCATGCGCGGATCAACGAAAACCAGACGCGCACCGTGTTCGCGAGCATAGGCCGCCGTTGAGAAAACGCCCATGGCGCAGTTAAGCGTGCGGCCAACCAAAAGCAGATAGCGCACATGACTGTAGTCGGGCTCCACCTTGCCGAGACCGGAGAAAGTAGGTCCAAAAATCATGCGGCGCCCGAGCGTTGAGGCCGAATTGCAGGTTGAAGAGTGATTGATGACGTTGGGGGTTCCGAGCGGATGCGCAAACCAGTGCTGATAAGCCGTGAAGTTGTGGCTTGTCAGAAGCACGGCGCGCTCGCCGTCTTTTTCAACGATGCTCTTGAGCTTGGCGGCAATCTCATTTAAAGCCTGATCCCAGGAAATTTCTTCAAATTCGCCCGAACCGCGCTCGCCCTTTCGCTTTAAGGGCTTTTTGATGCGCATCGGGTGATCCCACGCCCAGAGAGCCTGCGCGCCGCGGCCGCAATAGCCGCGCTGAGGATGATCAGGATTGGGCAGAATGCGAATGCTTGCACGGCTCGGCTTTTCGCCGTCTTTGTGCATGGCAAGCATGCCGCAGCGTGCGCCGCACATGCAGCAGGCCACGGGATGCGCGGTCCAGCCTTTTTTCTT
Organism: uncultured Duodenibacillus sp.; assembly: GCA_944388865.1. Taxonomy (GTDB): domain Bacteria; phylum Pseudomonadota; class Gammaproteobacteria; order Burkholderiales; family Burkholderiaceae_F; genus Duodenibacillus. Next base: position 5,297 of record CALXKM010000046.1, read on the forward strand.
CAGCGTCTCGACTTCCTGCTTGACGGCGGCCCAAGCCATGGAGGCCGTCGCAGCACCGGCGCCGACGGCACCCAGCAGAGTCCGTCGGGAAATACGGGGAACGTTGAGGTCTGACATCGTTGTCTTCTCCTACTGTCGTTTGTTGTAGCCGTCAGAGAAGAAATACGCAGTCCCGAAAGCCCTTTTTTTCAAAAGGGCGCACCTTGACAAAGGCAAAGAAGCAAGAGATCTGCTTGCCGGCGCACGCAAATAATGTGTTTTTGTTTTTTGCGCCGTCAGGCAAATCAATGAGGTTGGCTCTTCTCCGGGGGTGTGACTCGTATTCTTATTTGACTCTTGACTGATTCTATTGACCAAAAGTAGTAAGCAAAAGACCTTAAGAAAACAATGATTAACACAGAAATTTCTGAGTATCTGTCAGATCAAGGCTTCAGCTTGCTCGTAGGAGCTTCCCGCACCAAAGCCCGAAGCAAGCGTCGTCATGCAAAAGAACCTGTAGCATTTGCGGGAAAACCTTAGACTTTTTTCCAGGATAGTTGAATTTCGCGCCATAATCATTGAAATTCCGCATTCCTGCCTGATTTTGCTTTTATGTATCAACCCAAGCTTCCCAAAGACTTGCGCTGTCCTCTTGAGCACGCGCTCGCATTCGTCAGCGGCCGCTGGAAGTCGCGCATTTTGTGTCTGCTTTTTTCTTCCCAATCGCAGCGCTACGGCGAACTGAAAAAAATGCTCGACAACATCACCGACACAGTGCTCACGGCTACGCTCAAGGAGCTCATCGCCGACGGTCTCGTGCAGCGCGAGCAGTTTGTCGAGATTCCCCCTCGCGTAGAGTATTCGCTCACCAGCAAAGGGCGCGAACTCGTGCCGTTTCTGCGTCAGATCTGCAAATGGGCCAGCCAGTATCATCGCCCAGGGGAAAATGAAGACGCTGAACTTGCCCACTGCAAGGTGTGCGTCGTGCGCGCTGCCGGTTTGAAAAAATAGTGCAGCGCACGAAAAAAGACTTTGCCCAAACTTAGCCCAAACACTACTTCTGTGCTAATTGTGCGCATTTAGACTGCTTGACAAGAAAAGAAAAAGAGATTCTTGCTCAAAACAAAGCCTTTTTCTGAAATGTTTCATCAGCAGCTTTTTTGGAGAAAAACCATGCGTGCATCCAAGTCCTTCATCCTCGCCGCCGCCCTCTGCGCCGCCTTTGCCGCCGCATCCGCCAACGCTCAATTTGTCGGCGGTCCCGACAAGAGCACCACGGTTAAAGCTTTGCTCGACAACGGGCGCGATGATCAGCTCGTCGTGCTCGAAGGCTACATCGTCGATCAGATCAAGCACGAGGACTACACCTTCCGCGATGCCACCGGTCAGATTGAAGTTGAAATCGACGACGAAGTTTTTGCCGGTCAGCGCATTGATCCCAAGACGAAGGTGCGCATTGAGGGCGAATACGAAAAAGAAGTGGTCGGCCCCAACACGGTTGATGTGCACCGTCTGACAATCATCCGTTGATCAGCGACAAACGCTGCCGGCAAGTCTTTTTCTTGACAGCAAAGCGCTTCGTGCAGAGGTGCTTTGCTTTTTTCTTGCTCAATCGCTTTTTGCAAGCAGCTCAAATTTCGACGCGGAAATCCGACCAACGGACTTTGCTATACAATCGGGGCAGGCACCAAAAAAAGGAGGCCTTGTCATGGTCAAGCGCAAACCCATCCACCGCGGAGGCATCGTCTCGGCAGGTTATGATCCTGTCCGGGGATTTCTCGACATCGAGTTTGACACCAAAAGGGTGCTGCGCTACGAAGATGTCGGTCAGGCAACGGCCGAAAGATTTTTAACATCAGCCGAACCCGTTGCTTACTACCACGATGTCATTGCCGAGGAGTACACCTCAAGCGAGCTTTCGGCCACCGCGCTCAAAGAAGTCGAAAAGCCTGTTAAGAAAGGCATTCCAGACGAACTCAGAAAGCTCTTCGGCGAATAGCCTCATTGATCTTTGCCTTAAACAAAAGGCGCAAAAGACAGCAAAATCAGCACTGTCTGCGCCTTTCTTCTTTTTGGACGCGCTTGCCGGAATTGCAGAGCGCCAGCTCAAAAGTTATTGCTGTGCACCCGAGCGCTGATTTTGGATGTAAACGTCAACGATCTCGTCGGCGCGTTGAACCTTACGGTCATCGACGGCCTCCTGCACCTTGACCTGGCTTTGCGCCCTTCTTACCTCCAGCCGCTTGAGTTCAAGATTGAGCGCACGCTGCTCATCTTCGTACTTTTCATCACGCGCGGCCTTGCGGGCGGCCTCTTTAGCTGCAGCCCTGCGCGAAGCCTCCTGACGAGCATCAGCTTTTGCCTTGGCCTGACGCTCGATCTGCGCCTGATGCTCCTGCGCCGCCTTTCTGGCATCGAGCTTTTGCTGAGCCTTGATTCGCACCTCTTCATAATTGCGGCGCACCTCCTCGATCTGCGCCTGCATGGGATCTGCGTAATGCATAGGCTCTGAAGCTGTTTGCTGAGCAGGATAGTCGGGTGGCACAACGCCAACATACTCAGGCGGAACTTGTGTTTGATAGGGCGGCGGATTTTGCTGCGCCGTCGTGCATCCTGCCGTCACAAGGGCGGCCGCAACCACAAGAAGCTTTTTCATAAACCTCCCCCTTCAGCTTGTCTTTTGCAAACAAAACTTTCCGCAACTACCGTCCGCAACCGTAAGGATTGTTAGGCTGAATGCGCGTTTCATTGGGCGAAGGAGAAATCATGACAGCGTCTCCCGCACGGAATTCGCATACGCGGCCGACCTGCGCAGAGTTGTAAATCTTGTCGCCCACACGGAAAGTAATCTGCACACCGTCCACAAGGTTCTGAGCGCGTCCGCTCAAACCGCGTCCGGATATGCCGCCCAAGGCACCGCCGGCGATCGTACCTGCGATCACTGCGTCAGAAGAGCTGCTTACCGATGCACCGATGGCTGCGCCTGCAAGCGCCCCGAGAATAGCGCCAACCTGGCCGCCTTCGCTGCGCTCAGAAGTATTGCGCACGGCCACCCGGGCGGGCATCACTGAAATAATGCGCACCACCTTGACCTCCTGAGCCTGATTGACCTGCGCAGCGCTGTAGACGTCGGAGCGATAAACCGATCCGTCGTTGGCGCATCCAGCAAGAACCAGAGCCGAGATCGTGCAAAGCATAAGTTTCTTCATCTCTTTTTTCCTTCCGGCCGAAGACTCTCCACCGTCTTTTAGGCCGCCTTTACGACAGACGGCAAAGAGAGCGATTTGGTCTGCGGCACTGTTGTTTTTTGTTTCCTATGGATACTCTACATCGGCAATTGCCGTTTGTCGCACGTTTGCCGTCATCTTTGCTGACAAAATCATGCATAGAATGGAAACATTTCTTTTCCGTGCGTCCTTTTTTTCATGCTTGCTCACGATTTTTTGCCTTACAAGTCTTTCCTTGCGCCTTCGATCAGAAACGCAGCTTTCTCAGCAATGGCTGCAGCAGTTCTTTCATCTGCCTGCTGCAGCTCACCAGCGGCCGATCTGGAGCTTACCGTGGTGCATGTCAACGACACGCACAGCTACGCGGCGGGAACCTCTTCCAAAGGTCTTCCCTGCTACGACCCTCAGGCCTGCTATGGAGGTTTTGGCCGCATTGCCGCCTTTATCCAAAACCAAAAGGCCTTGCATAAAAATGTTCTAGTCCTTGATGCGGGGGATTTTTGGCAAGGAACGCTTTATTTCAGTTCCGGGCGCGAAACCTTTGCGCTTGAACTCGAACGGGCCATGCCCTATGACGCCATCACACTCGGCAACCACGAATTTGATCTCGGCTGCAAGGCTGCAGCCGACTACATTGCCCGCCTCGGCAAGCCTGTTGTTGCAGCCAACATACTCAGAAACAAGGACTGTCCGCTCTCCAAGGCGCCCTTTGTTCCCTACATAATCCGCTCCTTTGACGGTGTTCGCGTAGCCGTCATCGGTTTGGCAAATGACGAAGTCCTAGAAATCTCCAAGGCGTGCCCCCATACGCAGTTCATCGAACGAAAAGAAGCGCTGCAAAAAGCCGTTCATGAGCTGCAGCGCCAGGGCATTGAGCACATCATCGTGCTCTCGCATATCGGCTACGAGGCCGACATGGAACTCGCGCGCAGCGTCTCAGGCGTTGATCTTTTCGTGGGCGGGCACACGCACAGCGTGCTTGGCAAACACCCGGCGAGTGAAGGTCCCTACCCGAGCATCATCGAGTCGGCCGACGGCAGCCGTTCGCTAGTCGTACAGGCAGGGCTTGCCGCGCGCTTTGCGGGCAGCTTGACCCTTACCTTTGATGAGAAGGGCTGCATCTCATCATTTTCAGGGGAGTTGCAGGAGCTTTCAGCCGGCATGCCGCGCGAGCCTCGCGTTGACGAACTCGTTGCAAAACAAAGCAAAATCATTGCCGCCAAACTGAAGACATCCCTCTCGCAGGCCCCTGACATGGGGCCCGATGGCCTTGACTATTGCCGCGAGGCAGAGTGTCCGGCCGGCATGTTGACGGCCGATGCATATCTCGCCTTTGGAAAACCCGCCGGCGCTGTGGCCGCCATCGTCAACAGCGGCTCAATTCGCTCAGGCATCCCCGCCGGAGCCGTCTCCTATGCCGATCTTTTGAGTATGCACCCGTTCGGCAACCGTCTGATGGTGCTTGATCTAAGCGGAGCCGTGATTCGAAAAGCTCTCGAGCACGGTCTGTCCGACCCGGATCTTGCCGGTCCGCGGCTGCTGCAGACCGCTGGCATCCGCTACCGCGTTGATGCCACGTCTCCCGTCGGCAGCCGCTTGCGCGAAGTTGAAGTCAAGGATGCTTCTGGTCTCTGGCACTCCCTGTCCGATGAGAAGATCTATCGCACCGTCTTGACCGAATATCTTGCCCAGGGAGGAGACAAATTTCTGATGTTGCAAAAGGCCGCACAGCAGCTCCCCGATCTGAGCCCGCGCAAAGGCGTTGTCGAAGTACAGGCCGTGATTGAGTATATTAAGAAGAGCGCCGACGAAAACAACGGCAGACTGCCTGCTGTTGAAGGCGGGCGCATTGCCGGGCTCAAAGGCGCAGCGTTTCAGCTACAGAAAAAATAGTTCAATGAAGCGCCAAACTGTGCAGAGTTCGCTCAGGCCTTTGCTGCGATCTATACCGATCAGGCAAAAAAGATTGTCGCCAGGCCCAAAAAGATCATGAAGCCGCCCGAGTCGGTCATAAAAGTCAAAAGAACCGACCCGCCCATGGCGGGATCTTTTCCAACAGACTTCAAAAACAGCGGAACGGCAAGCCCCATGGCGGCACCGAGCACAATGTTGAGCAGCATGGCAAGAGCCATGACGCCTCCGAGCAGCATTCCCTGAGGGCTGTCGTAGTAAAGCGCCCAGGCGCAAAGCCCCGCGATTGAGCCCCACACAATGCCGTTGATTAGCGCCACGATGAGCTCCTTGCGAATGAGCCTCATGGTATTGGCCTCAGTCACCTGACCGATGGCCATTGAACGAACCAAAAGCGTCAGCGTCTGATTACCCGAATTGCCTGCCATCCCTGCCACTACCGGCATCAGAGCAGCCAAGGCAACCACTCGCGCGATGGTTCCGTCAAAGGCGCTGATCACGCGCGAGGCAAAAAAGGCCGTGCACAAATTGACGCCCAACCACACCCAGCGGCTTTTTGCTGTACTCCAAACGCTGCCGAAGATGTCCTGATCCTCATCCAAACCCACGGCTGCATAGGCATCTTCTTCGCTTTCTTCGCGGATGACGTCGACGACTTCATTGACCGTCAGACGCCCGACCAAACGGCCAGCCTCATCAACCACCGGCGCGCTCACCAAGTCATAGCGCTCGAAGGCCTGTGCCGCGTCGCTGGCGTCATCGAGGGGATTCAAGGTCAGAATGTCGCTTTGAATCAAATCGGTGATGGATGTCGTCGGCTCATGCACCAGAATCTGGCTCACGGGAAGCGAGCCCTGAAACTTCCCCTGACGGTCAACCACGAAGACCTGATCGGTATGATCGGGCAGAGTTTCAAAACGCCTTAAAAAACGCAAAACGATCTCAAGTGTGACATCCTGCCGGATGGAGATCATCTCGAAGTCCATGCGCGCGCCCACGCTGTCTTCCGGGTAGCTCATGGCCGCGCGCAGCTGCGCGCGCTCTTCGTGCGAAAGCCCTTCCTGAACCTCTGCCACCACATCGGGCGGCAGGTCTTCGACAAGGTCGGCAATTTCGTCAGTATCGAGCCCCTCGACCGCATCGACCAGATCTTCATGATCCATCGAGTCGATCAGACTCTCACGAACGCCGTCGCCGACCTCAATCAGAACATCGCCTTCCTGGTCGTGGCGCACCTCGTTCCAAACGGCCAGACGTTCGTCCTGCGGCAGAGCCTCAAGCACATAGGCCACGTCAGCCGGATGCAGCTCGGCAATGACCTCTTTTAATTCGCTGATGCCCTGAGCATCAAGCGTAGCCATATCCGGGTTGTCCGGATCGCGCTCAGGCAGATTGTCTCGCTCATTGGCATCGGCAAAAATCTGCGTGATGCGCTCTAATGCACGGCTTGCCTCTTCGGGATCGCGAGAAAGCAGATCGTCTGCATCTTCGTTCTCGAAGTCGCTTTTTTCACGATTTTCGATATCCGTCACGACGCGCTTTCCTTGCGGTAAGAGGTTCATAAGAAAACGAGAAAGTCTGCCTGCAGACGAAATTTCTTATCATCAAAAGAAACTCCATCCCAAGGGCAAACGCAACGGCGGGCATTGTACCGCGAAAAGCCTGCCTGCCTATGACAAAAAGATGACGCAAACTCTTTTTTGCCGTCGCATTTGTGCGTCTTACTTCTGCTCACGCGACTGCCCGCGCCCGGCTCCAACTGCCGTTGCCACGGCACAGACCTGAAAGATCGCCACGAGAACAAGCGCAAGCGAAAAAAGACGTGCATCAAGAAGAGGACCGACGACAAGAGGCGCAAGCGTCTGTCCGACATCCATGCCGCAGTAAGTAAAGCCATAAACTCGCCCAAAGCTCTCCGTTCCCAGAAGACTCTTGCATGTACCGCGAATCAACATGTCGCGCGACGGCGTAGCGATGCCAACGCCCAGTCCCATGAAGGCCATCAGCGGCAGCACGCTCACGGTTCCGAGCAGTTCGCTGGCAAGCAGCAGCGCCATCACGGCTGACATCGTCATGCTGCAGGCTATGACGCGATCACTTCTGGGAAATGCTTTGGCAACCCAGCCGCCCGCAAGAATGCCCGTGGTCGAACCCAAAATGTAAGCCGTAAGACTTGCTGTCGACAATTCCAGCCCAAGGTCATACACGGCCCGAAAAATGCTAGGCGCAAAGTTTTGCAGGATGCCGAACGCAAAAGAGTTGCAAAAGAAAAAAAGAAAGCAAAGCCATACGGCCGCCATTTTCAAAAAGGCAAAACTTGAGATCAAAGACTGATCGCAGCCATTGCTGAGACTTTCGTCGCCTGCATCTTTCTGCGCGTCAGCCTCCTCGAGTCCCGTACTCTTTGCAAAAATCTCGTGATTGAAAATAAGCGCAACGAGCACCAACAGCGACACGCCCCCGGCGCTTGCGGCCGCCAGCCGCCAACTTCCAGTGGCTGAGGCCGCTGCCACCATCATCACGGGCGCAAGCGCCCAGCCGATATTGCCGACAATGGAATGAATGGAAAAAGCAAAGGGAAGCCGATCGCCATGCACGGCGCGATTCATGATTGAATAGTCGGCCGGATGAAATACGCTGTTGCCCAGACCCGCAAGCGCAGCCGCAGGAAAGAGCCAGACATAGCCCTGCGCGCCGGCAAGCAGAAATCCTGCCGCAGCCAAAAGCGCAACGCCTGCATACAGGCAGATGCGTGCACCGAATCGGTCAACGAGCACCCCACTTGCGGCCTGACCGAGCGAGCTCGTGACGAAGAAAACCGTCATGACGCTTCCCATCTGGGCGAAGCTCGTTTCAAATTCCGGCATGATCCACGCAAAAAGCGATGGAATCACCAGATGAAAAAAGTGCGAAAGACCATGCGCTACGCCCAAAAGCGTGATGAGCAAAATATCTTGTCGCCTTGTCTGCTCGGCCGACTCAGTCATAACTTTTACCTTCGTTACTTGTTTTGCTGTCTAGCCGGCGTCTGCAAAAAACCAACGCGGGAAGTTCAGGCGCCATTGCGAGAAACGCCTGAGACTTTTCCGTGCCAAAACGCCTGTCAAGCCTTCTCTGCCGCAGCTCTGAGCGCCATGTAGACAGGCGCCGTATCCGGCGCAACGCCTAACCACACCTTGAAGCTTTCAGCGGCCTGCTCAATGAGCATTCCAAGGCCGTCTTCGACCCTCGGACAGCCGGACTCGCGCGCCAGACGCATAAAGGGCGTCGAATACTGCGCATAGACCAAATCGTAGGCCAGCTGCGCGTCGGAAAAAATCGTATTGGGAACTGCCGGAGCAGCCCCTGAGAGTCCGGCGCTCGTCGCATTGATCACAATGTCGTAGCCGCGGCCAAGATCGGTAAAGGCTGCCGCATGAATGCCCATTTCTTCGGCAAGCGACACGGCGCGGCTCTCGGTGCGGTTGGCCACAGTAATCCGCGCGCAGCCCAATGGTCTAATGGCGGCAATCACGCCGCGAGCTGCACCGCCTGCGCCGAGCATCAGCACGCGCTTGCCCACGAAATCAAAGCCGCAGCGAGCGCAGACATCGTGCACAAAACCCGCACCGTCAGTATTGTCGCCAAAGACCTGATTGCCGCTGAAAGTGATCGTATTCACCGCCCCGGCAACGCGGGCACGCTCGGTCAATTCAGTGCAGTAATCGGCCGCATCTCGCTTGAAAGGAACTGTGACGTTGGCGCCGTAAGGATTTTGCTCGCGGCGCAGTCTTCCCAGAGAATCAATGAAGCAGCCTGGCTCGAAATCAATGCTCTGATAGTCAATCTCTTCGCCGCACTGCGCTGCAAACATGGCGTGAATTTTGGGCGACAGAGAATGCGCAACAGGGTGTCCAATGACGTAAAACTTTTTCATTCCGGCCTCCTGCTCAAAGGGATAGTTGCTAAAAATTTTTTCCATCAGGACGCACGCTGTCCATCGGCCTCATGTGGAGTCTGAGTCTCGTCAGCCTTTTGCGAATCGTCGACCTCGGCCGCAGCGCTGTCTTCGGCCTCCTCATCGTCGACCTCATCGGTCTCATCGAGCACTTCCAGAAGCTTTGTCTCAACCAAAAGCTCGATGTAGTCCACGCCGAGGACCGCAAGCCGAATCTTTTGTCCGCGCTCGAGCTCAGGCAGTCCGGGAATGCGCTGCATGAAAGGCAGCCCATCGATGCGCACGAGCTCAGCCTTGACAACGACGGCCTCAATTTCCTTGAGACCCTCCTGCTCAATCCAGCGCAAAGACCAGTAGCGCTCCATGCGTCTTTGAAACTCATTATAAGTTTCATAAATGTTCTCAAAGCTGCTCACGATGCCGAACAAATCGGCATCATTGCTCTGATAAGCCGGACTTCTGCCCTCAAGAACGGCAATCATCTGACGCTGATTGACAAGGTCGACATAGCGTCTTAGAGGTGAAGTGGACCAGGCATAACGCAGCACGCCGAGTCCGTCGTGGGGACCCGGCACGGTGCTCATGCGCACGCGCCCCATGCGCTGGCTTCTGTAGATGCCCGCCACCTTGTGCTCTTCCATCCACAGTCCCCAGGTCTCGTTGGCAAAAATCATCATCTCTTCGACCAACAGATCAAGCGGCTCGCCGCGCATGCGTCCCTTGATCGTGATGCGGGCGTCTTCACCCTCGCCGTCGAGCTCAATGTACCAATCGATGCGGCGCTTCATTTCGGGCTTTCCCCGGCGTTGCTCTCTGAGCGCACGGCGCGCCTTGCCAAATCGCCACAAGTAGACGATTTCATCGGCCCAAGGGAAATCGAGCGCGCCGTTTGCGATGCGCTCCTCGGTGATTTCATCCTGCAAAACGTCAATGCGCAGATTTTCGGTCACCGCAATGCGCTCGAGCCTCGTTTCCGTAGAAATGACACTCATCGTTTCATCATCGACCAAGGCGTAAAGCGACAAGCAAGGCACCGCTCTGTCCTTGTCGAGGCTAGCCGCCTGCACCCAGTTTTCCGGAAGCATCGTTGTCTTGAGCCCCGGCGCGTATACCGTCGACATACGGGCGCGAGCAGCCTTGTCGATATCAGCGTCGCGGTCAATGAAATAGGCGGGGGCGGCAATATGCACGCCGATGCGCGTACGGCCGTCGGCGAGATGCTCAACGCTTGTGGCATCATCAATTTCGGTCGTTGAAGAGTCGTCAATAGAAAATGCCCGCACCTGAGCCAAGGGCAGATTCTCGTCAACAGCCCGAGGCTCGGACAATCCGGCAGGAAAGCCTCTGCCGCGCGGAAAATTTTCCAAATAAAAGCTCTCCACGTGCCACTGCCAGGGACTGCGCACGGCGCCTAGGGCAAGCATGAGTCTGAGAGGCGACTGATGCGTTTCGGCTGCCGCATCATTGAGAGCCTTCCACTCGATGCTGTTTTTGTCCGGATGCATTAAAAGCTCAAAAACCTTGTCAGCGATCTCTGAGGGCAAGGTTCCGGTCGTCATTTCGGCCGTCATCTGCTTTCTGCGCTCTTCCTGGGCTTGGCGGCGCGCAAGCGCCTGCAGGGCACGCTGAAGAATCTCTTCGGGCGCCTTTTTGTAACGTCCACGCCCCTTGCGGTAAAAATAAACCGGGTTGCCATGCAGCGCCATCAGCGAAGCGGCGCGCGTGACGGCCGTGGGCGACGAGAAATATTCCTGCGCCACGTCCTCGTAGCCAAATTCCTCCTCGGGCGCTACCTCCCACAAAAAACCCGGATCAATCTGCCCGGCCTCTTCGTTGGCTGCCGTCAGAAATTGGGATGCGGCAGGATCTGAAAATTCAAAAAAAACGTGTCCGCCCTTGACCTTGACGCGCTTGCCTGTCGGCAGCTCCACCTGATAGCTGCTGCCGTCTTTTTTCATAATCACGCCGGCCTTGAAAGCGCCGTCTTCTTCAAAAAACAAATTCATTGCAAACAAACTAACTTTCAGGTCCGCGCCAAAGGCAAGACCAAATTACTTAAAAGAAACTCTCAAAAAGAAACCGCATCACGGCCGGCGCCTGTTCGGCAAAGCCGCTCAAGCCATGATCGCCGCCGTTGATCACCAATGAGGGGGACTGATTGTAGAGCGCAGCAGCTTCGCTCCAGTCCAACACCTCGTCGCCCGTGGCAAGCACCAGAAGAACCCGCCCGGGATCATCAAACGAAGGTGTCTGCAGAGCCTGCAGCTGATCGGCATAGTCCGGCGTCACCAAAATCGTGCGCGTCGTGCCGTAAATCGTCTGCTCGCCCAGATAATTTTTCACAACCTCCCAGGGTTGCACGGCAGGATTCAAAAGCGCTGCGCGTGCACCTGTCTGCTGTGCAAGTCGTGCGCAGTAAAACCCGCCAAGACTTGAACCGACCAGTGCAACTTCATCATGACTTTTGGAGAGCTCGGAAAAAATGCAGGAGAGTTTATCGAGCGCATCTTTCGGAGGCATATTCAAATCGGGCGCAGTAAAGTCGATGCCCGACTTGCCGCAAAGCTCCTGCATGATCCGTGCTTTATGCGACTGAGGACTGGAGCGAAAGCCATGCATATACAGAAGCGCCTGCGTCATAACCTGCCTACCTTAGAAAAAATTAACCTTGCGCTTGCGGCTGGCGCTTTGCAAGTTCATCCAAAATTTTCTGATGAATGCCGCCGAAGCTTCCGTTGCTCATGCAAAGCACAACATCTCCCTTGCGGGCTGCGCCGGCCACGGCACGCGCCAAATCCTCAATGGATCCGCTGAAGGTGCTCGCTTTCATGCCAAGCGGCAACAGGGTAATCGCAGGATCCCAATCAACTCCCAAGCCGCGATAGCAAAACACGCGGTCAGCTTCTGAGAGCGCCTCCGGCAAACGAGCCCTCATCGTGCCTAGCTTCATCGTATTGCTGCGTGGTTCAAACACCGCCAGAATCCGCCGCCGGCTGCCGAGCTGCGAACGCAACGCCGCAATCGTTTCCTCAATAGCCGTCGGGTGGTGCGCAAAATCATCGTAAACGACAACGCCTGCAGCCTCGCCTTTGACCTCAAGCCTACGCTTGACTCCCGCAAAGGTTTTCATCGCCGCAATGGCATCGGCTGGATCAATGCCGGCGTCTCGAGCCGCCGCCACCGCCGCAAGCGCATTGCTGGCGTTGTGTCGTCCAGGAGCCGGCATCTCGAGCTGCCCCAGCTTTTCTCCTCCGAGCCGCACCACGCGCTCCTCGTCAATGCTCCAGCCATGAGCGTCGTTGAAGCGCTCAAGTCTGCTGTAGCAACCCTGAGCGAGCACGCGCTCCAATGCCTGACTCTGCGCGTTGGAAATCACAAGCCCCGCCGAAGGGATCGTGCGCAGCAAATGGTGAAACTGCTTTTCGATGGCGGCAAGATTTTCAAAAATATCGGCATGATCGTACTCAAGGTTATTGAGAACGGCCGTCCAGGGGCGATAGTGCACGAACTTGCTTCGCTTGTCGAAAAACGCCGTGTCGTATTCGTCGGCTTCCACCACAAAGACTTTCGACTCGCCTAGCATGGCCGATACGCCCAAATCGCTTGGAACGCCGCCGACGAGATAGCCGGGCTGTTTGCCGCAGGCGTTCAGAATGTGCACGACCATCGATGTCGTCGTGGTCTTTCCGTGCGTGCCGGCAACGGCAATGACCCGACGCCCGCCGAGAATGTTTTCAGAAAGCCACTGAGGGCCTGACGTATACGGCGCCCCGGCGTTGAGAATGGCCTCAAGAAGCGGATTGCCGCGCGAAATGGCATTGCCGATGACCCAAACGTCGGGCGCAACGCTAAGCGTCTGCGCATCGTAGCCCTCGATAAGTTCAATGCCGCTGGCGCGCAGCTGCTCGCTCATCGGAGGATAAACGTGTGCGTCGCTGCCTGTTACGCGATGTCCGCAGGCGAGCGCAAGCTGAGCAATGCCGCCCATAAAAGTGCCGCAGATGCCGAGAATGTGGATATGCATAGAAGTTGGCAGGTCGTCCATAAGAAACGACCTTTCTTTTGGTGTAGATTTTTGGTTTATGGATTGTACCGCGAGCCTTTGTCATGCCCGACGCTCAACGCCTGAGAATTGAAACAGCCCAACGCATTGCCGCCGACATTGCTGAAAACGCCTCGGACTGGACCACGGCCCGCGCCAAAGCATTCGGCGAGCTAAAGTCCGACCTTGGTCATATCCCAGCGGGCGCCGTTCCCTCTTCTGCCGAGATCGAATCAGCCGTGCGCGCGCACTATGATCTGTATTGCAGCGCCGAGCACGCCGAGCTTCTGAGACAAAAGCGGCTTTTGGCGCTTAGTCTGATGGAATCTTTTGAAAATGTAGATATCTTTCTGACGGGTTCCGTACTCAACGGCTGCGCACATGCTGACTCCATCATTGTCTTTGATGTTTTTACCGATGACGTCAAAGCCTTTGAATCGGCATTGCTTGACAACGGCATCGAATTCGAGCCTGTCGACAGCCCGCGCTCGAACATGCCCGATCCGCTCGAATCACTGGGGGCGCTTATCTACAGGCGAGGCTCGCGTACGGCCGAAGCCGTGCGCTTTGATCTCAGAGCAAAATCAGATCGCAGCCGCAATCCCTTTCGCCGCAAGCCGGACGCCCATCAGCAACCCTGGGAAGCTCAGGGCCGCATCGCGACCGAACAGCTGCGCGCCGTCCTTTTCTAGCGGCAATCCGTTTGCCTGCATCGGCAAAACAGCAGAATTTGCCTCTTTTTCTACCCATAAAAGCATCATCCGTTAGGATGGTTTTACAGTTTTAAACAGCTTTCCCCCAACCGCGCCTCTTGCCAAGCCGGTCGAAAGTAATGACAATAGCGGGTAAAAGTTGCGAAATTAAGAACAATTAGCGACAAATTCGTGACCAATTGCACTTTTAATGGCATCTGAAGGATGTTTTTAACAGTGCCGGCGTAACAAAAATTTCACTATCACTGAGAGACTCGTATGGACCTTCGTAAATTAAAGACGCTCATTGATCTTGTGAGCGAAAGCGGCGTAGCCGAACTTGAAATCACCGAAGGCGAAGATCACGTCCGCATTGTCAACCGCGTGGGCAGCGCCACTGCCGCCGCAACCGCGCCCGCACCGGCCCCTGTCGCGGCTCAAGTTGCAGCCGCCCCTGTTGCAGAGGCACCCGCTGCCGCACCTGCTGCTCCTGTTGCGGCAGAAAACCGCCAAACGATCAACTCGCCCATGGTAGGCACCTTTTATCGTGCCCCGAGCCCCGGAGCTAAACCCTTTGCCGATGTTGGTCAGCACGTCAAGGCCGGCGACACCGTCTGCATTATTGAAGCCATGAAGCTTCTCAATGAAATCGAAGCCGAAACCGACGGCGTCATCCAGGAGATTCTGGTTGAAAACGGCGCACCGGTCGAATTCGGCCAGCCGCTGTTCGTGATTGCTTAAATCGCGCAAGCCTCTGTTCTCAATTCTTCAGCAGCGGATTCTATGTTTGGAAAAATTCTGATCGCCAACCGTGGCGAGATTGCGCTTCGCATTCAGCGCGCCTGCCGTACGATGGGCATCAAGACAGTTGCCGTGCACTCCACGGCCGATGCCGATGCCATGTACGTTCGTTTGGCCGATGAGAGCGTGTGCATTGGTCCTGCCTCCTCAAGCGAGAGCTACCTTAATATCCCGGCCATTATTTCGGCCGCCGAAGTCACCGATGCCGAAGCCATCCATCCCGGATACGGCTTTTTATCTGAAAACGCCGACTTTGCCGATCGCGTCGAAAAAAGCGGCTTCGCCTTCATCGGTCCGCGCGGCGACACAATTCGCCTCATGGGCGACAAAGTCAACGCAAAGAAGGCCATGATCGATGCAGGCGTGCCCTGCGTGCCCGGCAGCGACGGCGCTCTGCCTGAGGACCCGCAGGAAATACTTGCCGTCGCACGCCGCGTCGGCTACCCTGTTCTGATCAAAGCCAGCGCCGGCGGCGGCGGTCGAGGCATGCGCGTTGTGCGCACGGAAGCCGCACTCATCAATTCGGTCAACATGACCAAGACCGAGGCCAAGGCTGCATTTGGCTCCGACAAGGTTTATCTCGAAAAGTTTTTGGAAAATCCGCGCCATATCGAAATTCAGGTGCTTTCAGACAACTTCCAGAATGCGATCTACTTGGGCGAGCGCGACTGCTCTATGCAGCGCCGCAACCAAAAGGTCATTGAAGAGTCTCCTGCGCCCGGCATTGCCCGCAAGCTCATTGAAAAACTCGGCGCGCGCTGCGTTGAAGCCTGCCGCCGCATCGGCTACCGCGGCGCCGGCACCTTTGAGTTTCTCTATGAAAACGGCGAGTTCTACTTCATTGAAATGAACACTCGTGTGCAGGTCGAGCACCCGGTCACGGAGTTGGTCACCGGCATCGACATCATTGCCGAGCAGATCCGCATCGCCGCCGGCGAGCGTCTTTCCCTGCGTCAGCGCGACATCCAGATGGAAGGCGCGGCCATTGAATGCCGCATCAATGCCGAAGACAGCTTCACATTCAGGCCTTCGCCCGGCCGCGTGACCCGCTGGCACATGCCGGGCGGCCCCGGCGTGCGTCTCGACAGCCACGTCTACGCAGGCTATACCGTGCCGCCCTACTACGACAGCATGATCGGCAAGCTCATCGTACACGGCAAAACCCGCGAAGAAGCCCTTGCCCGCATGCGCGTAGCTCTCTCGGAAGTGCTCATCGAAGGCATTTCGACCAACATTACGCTGCACCGGCAAATTCTGTCTGACAGCGAATTCAACAAGGGCGGCACGAGCATTCACTACCTTGAAAAACGTCTGGGTGAATGGCTCTCGATGAGAAAGGAGATTGAACGTGCTGCGTGAAGTCCGTTTTCTTTGTGACGAAAAAAATGCCGAAGATTTCGGCGACATGCTCATGGACGCAGGCGCCATGAGCGTTACGGTTGAGGATGCCGATCGCGATCAACCCGACGAACAGCCGCTTTACGGCGAGCCCGGCCTTGAGCCGACGACCCTGGCTTGGAAGCGCTCTCGGCTAAGCGTGCTGGTGGCGGAAAATTTTGATGCCATCACCGCTGCTGCCATTGCCGCCAAAGCCCTTGGCATCGAGACGCCTCAAATTGAGTCCGACAGCGCCGTGCCTGATGAAAACTGGGTGAAGCTCACGCAGGCGCAGTTTGGTCCAACCCGGGTAAGCGACAGACTTTGGATCGTGCCCACCTGGCATGAACCGCCCGCCCCTGAGGCCATCAACATTCGCTTAGATCCCGGAGTTGCCTTCGGCACCGGCTCGCACCCCACGACGCATTTGTGCTTAAAGTGGCTTGACGCTCACGTTGAAACCGGCAAGCGTGTGCTCGACTACGGATGCGGCACCGGGATTTTGGCCATTGCCGCGGCCAAGCTTGGCGCGCAAAGCGTTGAAGGCACCGACATTGATCCGCAGGCCGTGGAATCGGCTGCCGCAAACGCAACGGCCAACAATGTCGCCGCACGCTTTGTTCTTCCCGATGCTCTGGCTGAAAAAACCTACGACATCGTCGTAGCCAACATCCTCTCCAATCCGCTCAAACTTCTGGCTCCAGCGCTTTTAGGACGCGTTGGCCCCAACGGCAGTCTCGTCCTCTCAGGCGTGCTCGCTCGACAGGCCGAGGAAGTCATTGAGGTTTACCGCAAGGCCGATCCTTCGATCGAACTCAGCGTCTGGCAAGAGGAGTCCGGCTGGGTGTGCATTGCAGGAACACGCAAAGCACAGTAGAAAGTGCCGCAGAAAAAGCGTTTTCTCCGAACGAGAAGACGCTTTTTTTTGCTGCCGCATCCAAGACAAGCAGCAATGCTTGTCTTATGCGGCCTTGAACTCTCGCATTCGACAGACAAAGAGACCCGCGAAGAAAAAACATCTCATCTCCAATCGCCTCTTTGAGCCGCTAAAATCTTTGCTCGCTTGCGCATGGATTGAACTTATGCGCAGACACTGTTTGGACACGCCTCGACTCTCTGGATTATTGTTTTCGTCTCGTTTCGTTTTGTCTTATGGTTTTCGTTACCCGCTGCCCATACTGCGGTTCCGTCTGGCTACTTCCTGACCGGGAAACAGCCGAGCGCGGCCCGGTCAAGTGTTCGGACTGCCAGCACAGTTTTGACGCCACCAGCGACATGCTGCAGGTTCCTGAAAAGCTTTTTCCGAATATGCCCAAGCCTCGGATCAAGCCCCCGGCTCACCTTCTGCACCCGCACGAACAAGCCAAGCCGCATTCGGAGACTGCATTGTTCTGCGAAGACGCGGCCGAGAAGTCTGCGCAGCAAAATTCTGCTCGGCATCAAGAATCAAAGCTTGCAGCAGAAGTTCTGAGTGCCCCCGCAGCCGCAAAAGAATCTGCCCCAGAGGTACCAGAAGAAGCACCAAAAGAAAACATAATCTCTGCTGCGACAGAGCCCGCCGCGGCTCAACCTGCGCCTCAAGCCGCAACCAAACACGAAAATGCCGAACCAGCGCAGCCCCCTCACAAGCACGGCGTACCGCTGCACGGCTCTGCAGGCGTTGTTTCCGGGGGCGTACTGTCCGGCCTAAAAGTGCCCGCAGGAGAGGTTGCACACCTTCCCTCTTTGGCGGGGGCAAAAACCGAACCTCATCTGAGCTCTCTGCCGGCAAGCGGCCTAAGCAAGCTTGAACCCCATCTGAGCCTTGATCAAGCCGCTCAAGTGGAGAACAAAACAGTCGAGGCCCCAAAATCCGCCAGCGACATCATTCCCTCGCGCAGTCAAACCGAAAGTAAAGAGGTGAGAATTGTTGCAGCGCAGATACTATCGACTGATGCAGAAGAACGCAAAGCAAGCCGTGCTGCAGGCATTGCCAGCGTAACAACGGCCGTTATTTTGCTGCTGATACTGGCTGCCGTCCTTTCCGTGGTCTTCAATCAGCGCATCATCAAGGCCTTTCCCCAAACACAGAACATCTTCACTGAGATCTGCGGCAAAGTCCCTTGCCCTGGGTTTTACCTTGCAGATGCCTCTGCCTTTGAAATCACGCGCAGCAACCTGCGTGCCGTTGATGAATCGGGCAACTATCTGCTTGAAATCACTGTCGTCAACAAATCAAATTTTGCTCAAGCCGTACCCTCGCTAGACATCGTGCTCGTTGACGCCGCCGATTCCCCGTTGATGAAGCGCACGCTCAAACCTCAGGACTATCTTTCGGATCCTGTCGAAACCGAGAGCATTGCGCCGGGCCGCTCGATGAGCATTCGATTCAGTCTGCAAACGAACGTGACGCCGGCCAGTTGCGTCGTCACCCCAGTGTTCCCCGAGCAAAGCAACTAAACTCAGACCATTCCTTTTGACGCATTTCCATTAGGAGCAAATTTCCATGACCGTCATGATCAGCGGCTCGATTGCCTACGACAACATTCTTTCCTACAACGGCCGCTTCAGCGACCATCTGATTGCCGACAGCCTCGATCACATCAATCTGACTTTCGTAACTGAAAGCATGACGCGCAACTATGGCGGCTGTGCAGCCAACATTGCCTACGCGCTGAAGCTTTTGGGTGGAGACCCCATCGTGGTCGGAGCTGTTGGAACAGACGGCAGCGACTATTTATATCGCTTTGACGAGCTTGACATTAAAACGGCCGTCAGCAAGTTCAACGACACCTACACGGCGCAATGCTTCATTACGACCGATCTCACCGGTTCACAGCTTGCCACCTTCAATCCCGGCGCGATGAATCGTGCGCACGAGCAAAGCTTCCCCGAAAAAGAAAACATCACTTTCGCTCTCGTGGGGCCCGACGGCCGTCAGGCCATGATCAACCGCGTCAACGAGTGCGTTGCGCACAAAGTGCCTTTCATTTTCGACATCGGTCAGGGCGTTTCACTCTTTAACGGCGAGGAAATCCGCGACTTCATCAACAAAGCCGACTATGTGGCCGCCAGCGCCTATGAAATGGAGCTCATTGAGCGCGCCACGGGCATGAACGCCCAAGCGCTCGCGGGCTGCGTTAAGGCCCTCATCGTCACGCATGGATCCTCCGGCTCGACCGTCTATGCGCAAGGCAAGACTTTGACGGTGCCGGCTGTGCGCGTCGAAAACGACATCGATCCTGTGGGTGCCGGAGACGCCTATCGCGGCGGCCTGCTCTTTGGTCTGTCCGAGGGCTGGGATTGGGAGAAGACGCTGCGCGTTGCTTCAGTTGTTGCTTCCTTCAAGGTGCAAAGCCGCGGTGCGCAGAACTACAAGCCCTCGCGCGAAGACATCGCCCGCCGCTTCGAACAGGCTTACGGCGAAAAACTTGAGTTTTAAGGCGCTTTGCGGCTTTCCCAAAAAAGTCTGCTGGCTGTGCCGCCTGCAGACTTTTTTATTTTATGCCGTCAGAAAAACTCCCAAAATACAGCTACTACGAGCGCAGGCAACATGTCGGCCACGCGAAATTTCGTTTCCCACAGAATATTGACGCCGACGCAGAAAATCATCATTGACCCGACCAAGCTTAAATTGCTGATCGCCTGCAGCGTCAAATACGGTTCGATGACCGTTGCCAGAAATGTCATGAGTCCCTGAAACACCGCCACCGGAATGGCTGAAAAAAGGCAGCCCTTTCCAAGCGAAGCCGCAAAAGCCATGACAAATACGCAGTCCATCACGGACTTTGCCGCCAAAATGGAATATTTATGCGAAACACCATCTTCAATGGCGCCCACAACAGCCATCGCTCCGATGCAGACCGTCAGCGAAGTGGTAACAAAAGCCGTGACGAACTGCTTGTCGGTCTCGCTTCCTGTCTTTTGCTTGAGCCATTGACCAAACTTCACAATCGCGGCTTCAATGCCAAGCCAGGAACCAATGAGCGTGCCAATCACGAAACTCGCAAGCACCATCATGGTTCCTTGCGTCTTGAGTCCGCCTTCGACAATCATCATCGCCTGCTCAAGAGCACCTTCAATGCCGATGAAAAGGCAGCACAAGGCAACAGCACGCACGAGATTTTCCTGCAGCGCGGCACTTAATTTTGAGCGAAAAACCAGTCCCAACATCCCGCCGACAATAATGGCGGCTGCGTTGAGAAGCGTTCCAAAACCGGGCATTCTGACGATAAAAAAAATACAAACCGCGCGAAGCATACCGCCTGCTGACGAAGAAAGTACTCCTAAATTTATGCTCTTAAATCATAAATAAAAATCATAATAAAGTATTGGACATCAATCTTTTTGGCGCCTACCATCACATCAAGGGCTCTCAAACAAAAGGAGCATTTTCTGTTCGAGCCTCTTCAGAGACCTTCTTCAATCGGTACATCTATGAAGCGCAGACACATCCTTCAAACTGCGGCGGGAGCCGCGATGCTCAATCTTTTTCCAATAGGAGAAACCATGGCAGCACAAAACACACACGCACCGGCCAATGAGGCTGACGACATTCTCAATCGTCTTATGAATAAGGCCATCCCGGCTGCTGTCGATTTGGATGCACGCATGCGCACGCTGATTTCGATTGCAAGCCTCACGGCTATGGGCGAAGTACGCGTGCTCAGAAAAGTTGTGGCCGACGGCATCCAAAGCGGCGTCACTCCTGTGGAAATGAGAGAGGCCATGATGCAGTCAATGGCCTATTCAGGTCTCCCGACAGTGCTAGCCGCTCTCGATGTCCTCGCCGAGCAGCTTGCCGCTGCCGCAAAAGAATTTCCGACTCAAAAATCAGCAACCGTCACCGATGCTGATCGCTTTGAAAAAGGTCTTGCCGCCCAAAAGCGCATTTTCGGCCCTGCCATTGATGCCATGCATAAAAATGCAAAGGCCGATGAGCGCGCCCTCACTGTTGAGCTGCTCACCGGCTACTGCTTTGGAGACACCTACACGCGCACTGGACTCTCGCTCAAGGAAAGAGAATTCTTGACGTTTGTCGTCATCTCTTCAATAGGCGGCTGCCAACCGCAGGTCAAGGCGCATGCCGCAGGCAATCTTGCCATGGGAACGACGCGCAAGCAGTTGATTGATGCCATCGTCGTCATGCTGCCCTTTATCGGTTTCCCAAAGTCGCTCAATGCACTTGCCATGGTCAATGAAGCTGCCCCGGCAAAGTAAGCGCCGTCTCTTCTCGTACTGAAGCTTTTCCAAAAAATTCTGTCTGACCGGCTTAAGCGCCGACAGACAGAATTTTTTGTTTGAACAAGCAAACTTCGCACAAGCGAAGCGTCAAACTTTTGACCAGAACAACTGCACGCTAGCCTTTAATGCAAAGCACCTGGCGAAATTTGCGCACAATCTTGACCAAGTCTGACTGATTGTTCATAACGGCATCAATATCCTTGTAAGCGGCAGGAATTTCGTCGAGCACGCCCTGATCCTTGCGGCAGACGACGCCTTCGGTCTGACGCTTGAGATCTTCAACGGTAAAGCGCCTTTTTGCGTCCTGTCTGCCGTAGCGGCGACCGGCGCCATGAGCCGAACTCATGAAAGACTCCTCGTTTCCGAGTCCTTCGACAAGGTAGGATGCCGCGCCCATGCTGCCGGGAATAATCCCCAGCTCGCCCTTTCCTGCCCGGATGGCACCCTTGCGGGTAACGAAAACGCTCTGCCCAAAATGCTCTTCGCGCACCACATAGTTGTGGCGGCAGTCGATCAAATTCCCCTCAGTCTTGACATGCGGCCAAACGTCTTCGAGCGATTGCACGACGTCGGCGATCATAGCCTTGCGGTTGGCAACGGCATAGCGCTGCGCCCAGTCCACGACCTGCATATAGTCGGCGAAAAGCTCTTCGCCTTCTTCGAAATACGACAGTGCGCCATCGGGCAGCTCAATGCCTTTTTCTGCGGCGTTGACCCGCGCCTGGTGAATAAAGTGCGAAGCCATCACGTTGCCCGCGCCGCGCGAGCCAGAGTGGATCATCACCCAGACGCCGTCTTCGTCGTCGACTTCGATTTCGATGAAGTGGTTGCCCGAGCCGAGCGTACCCAACTGCAGGCGCCAGTTCATTGTCTTCATCGGCGCCAGAATGCCAGGATTTTTAGCCTCGATATCGGCCATTTGCTCTTCGAAAGGCTGGCAGGCTTCGAGATGGCAGTTCTTTTCGCGATGCTGCGTAAGTCCCACGGGCGTACGGCGCAGAATTGCCGCAAACGCGGCTTCAAGCGTTTCTTGGTTAAGTTCGCTTTTTTCCAGATTAAGTTTGATGAGCGCCATGCCGCAGCCGATGTCGACGCCCACAGCAGCAGGAATCACTGCATTGGTCGTTGCAATCACGCTGCCGATGGTTGCCCCAAGTCCGACATGCACGTCCGGCATGGCGGCTACATGATGAAAAACAAAAGGAAGCGAAGCAACATTGCAAAGCTGACGCAGCGCCGCCTCATCAATGTCGCGCGTCCAGATCTTGACGGGAACACCCGCCGATTCCAATTTCTGAAATACAGGCATTTTCTTTTCTCTTTTTGTTTGCTTTTTTTTCCTTTTCGATGCAGCGCTCAAGAAAAGTTTAGGCAACCCTGCGGCAAAGCATGTCGCAGCCAAAAAAAAGCGCCGGGGAGGAAGGATCCGACCCCGGCAAAAACACCCGTGCTCAAACAGGTTTTGGGTTGAAAGGGGCGCTGCGCGGCAGCGTCCCTAACGAATTGGAAATTTAAGCAGTGCGCTTCTTTTGCATCTTGTCGCGAATCAGAATCGCTATGAAATTCATGGCAAACACAAGCGCCACCAAAAGCAGGCCCGTACCGTACTGCATCGGACGAGTTTTCTCGATCTCCGTTCCAGCCGTCGCAAGCACGTACATGTGGTAGGGAAGCGCCATCACGGAGCTAAATACGCTCTCGGGCAGCTTCGGGGTATAGAAAACGGCCGCGGTAAACATCACCGCGCTGGTCTCGCCGGCGGCGCGAGCCACGGCAAGAATGGCCCCCGTCAGAATGCCTGGCAACGCTGCCGGCAGCACGATGCGGCCAATGGTTTGGCTTTTCGTTGCGCCCAGCGCCAGACTCGCGTCGCGCCAAGCCCCGGGCACTTGCTTGAGAGCCTCTTCGGTCGTATTGATGATCACCGGCAAGGTCAGCACAGCAAGCGTCAGAATGCCCGAGAGCAGACTTACATTGAATCCAAGGGCGGTCACGAAAAACGCCAAGCCGAACAGACCGAACACGATGGAGGGAACGCCCGCAAGATTGGCCACGGAAAGACGCACGATATTTTTAATCGTGCCCTGTTTTCCGTACTCATTGAGCCACACGGCGCAGGCCACGCCAAAAGGCAAAGCGATTGCTATAGCACCGGCGGCCAGCAAAAACGTGCCTACCAAGCAGGGAAACACGCCGCCTTCGGTCATCATCTTGCGAGGAGAGTCAAACACGAAATCCCAGCTAAAAGCACCGACGCCATTGACCAGCAAAAACACGCATGCCGTCACAAGAGCCGCGCAGTTGACGTAGGCAGCAATTCGAAGCGCGGCAAAAGAGGCCACCTGCGTTGCCCATCGACGGGAACGAGACCTTTCCTGAGCACGTGCGCACAGACTTTTCGTCGTCATTTGTTTATACCCTCGGAAATTTCAAATTAAATGGCAGGCGTCTTGTATCTCTGCGCCAATCGGAAGGCAACAGCATTGAAGACAAACGTCATCAAAAACAGCGCAATGCCGGTTGCAAACAGTGCGTGATAGTGGGGACTACCAAACGGAGCCTCAGCCATTTCTGCGGCAATAGAAGCCGGCATCGGACGAATCGGATCAAAAACAGACTCAGGCACAATCGCTGCGCCGCCGGCGACCATCAGCACCACCATGGTTTCGCCCAGAGCTCGCGACATGCCGAGCATGACGGCCGTACCGACACCAGACAGCGCATAGGGGAAAGTGACGTTTTTGAGCGTTTCCCAGGGCGTTGCACCAAGAGCAAGCGAAGCATCCTTCAATGCTCGCGGCACGGCGTGCAAGGCGTCTTCAGAAATCGAGCAAATCGTCGGCACAGCCATGAAGGCAAGCATCAAAGCGGCATTAAAAAGGTTCAGGCCCGTAGCAATGCCAAGCGCGTTCTGCAGCCAGGGAGCGATGAGCACCATGCCGATAAAGCCGATCACCACCGAGGGCAAAGCCGCCAGCAGCTCAATAAAGGGCTTGACGATGCGGCGCGTGTTGTTGGAGGCAACTTCAGACAGATACGCGGCGGTCATCAGCCCCAACGGCACAGCAATGAGGCTCGACAAAAATGTCACGGCAAGCGAGCCGGCAATGAGCGAGCCGATTTCAAAATCAGGCTGATCACCCACGGGGTACCAGTCAGTACCGAAAATAAAGTTCAGCGGCGTGAGCAGCTTAAAAATCGGCAGTCCTTCCTTAAACAGATAAAAGACGATGCCGGCCAGAACTGCCAAGGACAACAGTGCGAGCACGGTTAGCAGAATCTCGACTGTTCTCTCTCTGAGATCCTTTGTCATTTGTTCTTAACTCTCGTGGTTTGAGCTAGGGTTAAAACACTCAGGGGACGTCCGCCAAACCTTTGGAGACTTTTGAGTCCCTCCCGGGCCTTTTCAAGCGGGCGTCCCTGCCTGTGCTTTATTCAAAGAGTCCCGCTGCGGCAGAACTCTTTTGTCGGCGATGCCGAATTACTTCAGGGGAACGAAGCCGGTTTCCTTCACGCACTTCTGGCCCTTGTTGGCATCAAGCATGAAGTCCACAAAGGTCTTGGCGTCAGCTTTGGGAGCGCCGTTGGTGAAGAAATACAGTTCGCGGGCAAGCGGCCATTGCTTACTCTTGGCGGTATCGGCAGTGGCAACCTTGCCGTCAACGGTAAGAGCCTTGGTCTGTTTATCGAGATATCCGATGCCGATGTATCCAATCGAGTTCTTATTCTTGGCAACAGTCTGAACAACTGTACCGTTGGAGGTCTGAAGCAAAGCGCGCGGAGTGACGCGGGCCTTCTTCATGACGAGTTCTTCCCAGGTCTCAAACGTACCCGAGCTCGAGTCGCGGCTCACAACCACAATGCTGGCATCGCTGCCGCCGACTTCCTTCCAGTTCTTGATCTTGCCTTCGTAGATGGCTTTGAGTTGAGCCATCGTGAGGTTCTTGACCGGGTTGGCGTTGTTAACCACCGGAACGATGGCGTCGACAGCCACGGCGATACGGTAGGGGCTGACACTATTCTTCTTGGCGAGTTCAACTTCAGAGCTCTTTATGTCGCGCGAGCTCATGGCAATCGTAGTCAGACCGTCAACGAGAGCCTTGATGCCGTTGCCGGAACCGCCGCCCGACAGCGAGATGCTCACAGAGGGATTTTCCTTGGAGAAGGCTTCGGTCGCCTTCTGCACGATCGGCAGAACCGTAGTGGAACCGTTGATGACGAGTTCACCAGCAAAGCTGGAGGCCGCAACGGTCATCATGGCGGCGGCAACACAAAGTTTCTTGAACATGGGTCTAATTCCTTTTTAAGAAATGTCAATTGCGATCTTTCTTCCCGCGAAACAGTTTTTTTCTAGTACGCCGCCCTCAGCGGACGGAAAAGCGCATGCGGAAAAAATTCATCAAGTATGTTTTTGCGCTTTTTTCAGGGCGCAATCTTGAGCTTTGTTTGTGACCGTTTCGAGAAGGTTTTGTGACAACCTTGTGACCGTTACAACTATGACGAAGCCGTCATGAATTCGTCACCACTCGGTCACCATTTATCCATCGAAATGACATGTATCTCGCCTACGATGCGGCTCATATTTTTTATTCTTTACCGTCTCCTTGCGCAGCTTGCGCTTGTCGTCTTGCTCCTCGGAGAGGACTTCCTACAAAATCAGAAAAGAAAATGACCCAGACTCAAAATCAGCAGGCAGCTGCAGGCGAACACGAAGTCAAGATGCGAGCCGAACATGTCGATTTTTACTACGGCAAGCATCAGACTCTTTTTGACGTCAATCTTGAATTTCGAGATCGCGAAGTAACCGCTTTGATCGGTCCCTCAGGGTGTGGTAAATCCACCTTCCTGCGTACGCTCTCGCGCATGAATGAACTTCTCGACGACACCACGACCACCGGCAAGATCACGCTTGACGACGAAGACGTCTACGAGCGTGACTTCGACGTTGTGCAGCTGCGCCAGCGCGTCGGCATGGTATTCCAGCGCCCGACGCCCTTTCCCAAGTCTGTATTTGAAAACGTGGCCTACGGCCTGCGCGTGGCCGGCATCAAGAACCGCTCAATCATTGCCGACAAGGTTGAAGAAAGTCTTCGCCGTGCAGCTCTCTGGGAAGAAGTCAAGGATCGCTTAAACGACAGCGCTCTGGGCTTGTCCGGCGGTCAGCAGCAACGTTTGTGCATTGCTCGCGCGCTGGCCGTGGAGCCCGAAGTTCTGCTAATGGACGAACCCTGCTCTGCACTTGACCCGATTGCTACGCAGCGTCTGGAAGAGAGCATCCTAGAGCTGCGCGAAAATCTCTGCATCATCATCGTGACGCACAACATGCAGCAGGCCGCCCGCGTCTCCGACAAAACCGCCTTCTTCTTCATGGGCAAGCTCATTGAGTTCGACACAACTGATACCATCTTCAATCACGCCCGCGAACAAAGAACCCGCGACTACGTCAACGGCAACTTCGGCTAGATTCACTCGTTTTCTTTTCACACAAAAAGCCGAGCCGCAGATTCCCGAAAGAAATCTGCGGCTCGGCTTTTTTGGTGCAAAACTTTCCGAACCGGAAAGAAGCGCGCTGCTACTTCACGGTTTGCACAACGGGCGCGAGCACCTGTGCAAGATGGTCAACTTTTTGCTCAGGCAGAGCCTTCTGCTGCGGCTGCTCCGTGTTTTGTTCAGACGCACGCAGCTCGACGGCATTTTTAACCGTGAGATCGAGCTTGTTGTAGGGAATCTCAATGCCTTCTTCGGCATAGCGACGCATGACGTCGCGCAAAATGTTGCTCTTTAAGACTGCTGTGCCGTTTTCAGGATTGGTCACCCAAAAACCCGAACGCAGCGTTACGCCGCTTGCGGCCAACTCCGAGACAACAACCCACGGCTCGCGGGTCTTGAGCACGCGCGGCTGAGCCTTGATACATTCGGCAAAAATCTCGAGCGCCCGATCCACATTGCTTTCGTAGGCGCAGGAAACTTCAAGCGTCGTAGCGCTTTCACGCTCAGTAAGAGAGTAGTTCATAACGGTTCCCGTCACGAAGTTTTCGTTCGGCACAATGAGTTCCTGACCGGCCGTGTTGCGAATCACCGAATAGCGCGTATTGATCTGCGTAATGACGCCGGCAAAGCCGGCCACTTCCACAAGGTCTCCAAGCTTGACTGAGCGGTCAAACAAAATAATGAAGCCTGAAATGTAGTTTGATGCAATCTTTTGCATGCCAAAGCCGATGCCCACGCCCAAAGCGCCGCCGAAGACTGACAGAATCGTCAGATCAATGCCGACGCTTGAAAGCGAAATCAAAAGCGCCGCCACCAAGAGCCCCACGCGACAAAGTCTTGCAAACACCACGCGCAGATTCATCTCAAGCTCGGACATCTTGAGAATGGCCCGCTCGGCCGCATCTGCAACCTTATTGGCCAGTCCGAGCGTGACAAGCACCGTGATGATGCCTACAAAGAGCGTCCAGATCGTGAGCTTATCCGAGCCGATGGGCAGTGTATAGCTCTTCATGACGAGCACGATTTCCGGCAAAACACCGATGATCTCCAAAGCCGCCAGCGTCCAGAACACACCGTACAGAGACTTCCTAAGACTTGGCCCCATGGCATTGGCGCCGAATATAGCCTCCACGCAGCGCAGGATCACAAGCAAAAGCGCCCACGCATAAAAAATCTGATAAGCAACTCTGACGAAAACAAGTCTTGCGCCTTCTCCGACTAAGCCCGTTGACTGCAGCAGAATCACGCACAGCGACAGCAATACAGCGGCAGTGAAGGAAAACAGCACCGCGCGCGCAAGATCAAGCAAAAACACCCACACCCGCATCAGCCATGCTTCGCCTCGGTTGGCAAACGAAATTGCCATGGCATGAAGCCTGGCGCCGAAACGGCGATGGACAAAAAGCGCGATGCCAACGGCCGCGGCGATTGCTGCAAACTGATAAAGCGTCGCGAAAGAAAAAATTTCCTTTATCCAGTCGAGCTCCAACCCCGCAGCAAAACTCATCATTGAGTCAAAACTCATGCCGGAAACAACTTCAGGCACTCCGGTCTCATTCATAGAAAAAATCCTCTATTGACTGATTTGTGTCTGAGTGCGCCGACGCTTTTTTTTCGTCGACAGCACAAAATAAACGAATTCCAGCTCAGAGCAACAGCCTTGCGCCGCTCTAGCCTGAATTTTGAAAGTTCAAAAAACTGCACTCGGACGCTGAAATAAAAAAATCCGCATCGGGCGGCGGATTGGCGGGTGGAAGCATCGGGGTTTGGTAAAGTTCAGTTTGCACACAAAAAACT
>CALXKM010000047.1 GCA_944388865.1 uncultured Duodenibacillus sp.
CTGTGATTTCTTTTGAAAGGATTCTTCCGAGGATCTGATTTTTCTTTTCGATAGGATATGGGCTTCCCATTTGTCTGTCTCCATGCCCTCCTGATTAACAATTAGGAAGTATTTTGACAGAGAGGGCAGAAGCTTCTGAGCCCGATCTCTTTGCGCAGCTCGAAGAGTTTTTTGACGACTCAAAGGGCCAAGAGAAAACCGGCGTCGCACACAGCGAAGAGAAAACCAGCGTGCCGCAAGAGCGCGCAGGAACTCTTGCTGTTGACGGCGTCGTGAATTCTGAGGAAGAGCCGGCATCGGTTGAAGTGCTCTATCCCGCCATCCCCGAGGTGGATGTCGGTGAAGGGCTCTACTTCTGATGTCAAGCCTTTTCTTTGGTTTGTTGAAGATAACCCCGGCCGGGGCGTTTGCCGCCCCGAAAGGGGGATGCTGCGAACGCCGACTGCGCCGGGGATTTCTCTTTTTTCAAGGAGATTTCCACATGGTGAAGTCAGAGCAGCAGACGCGCAGCGTCTTTGAGCAAAGCTTGCCGATCGTTGCAGCCGCCCTGGGCCGGATGTGCGGCGTACAGGTGCGTTTTGGCTCTACGGTGCCGGCAACGGACGGAAAGACCATCTTTCTGCCCGTGGCCGAGCGCCAGGATCACGTCAAGGAGCTTGAAGTTCTGGGCATTCTTTGCCACGAGTGCGGGCATGTGCGTTTTACCGACATGCAGGCCTCAGGCGATGCAACGACCTTTGAGCATGCGCTTGACAACGCGCTGGAAGATGCGCGCATTGAGCTTCAAATGACAAGGCTCTATCCGGGAGCCGAGTCGATGTTCAAGGCCGC
The DNA here is from genome assembly GCA_944388865.1 of uncultured Duodenibacillus sp. Lineage (GTDB taxonomy): Bacteria > Pseudomonadota > Gammaproteobacteria > Burkholderiales > Burkholderiaceae_F > Duodenibacillus. The sequence continues at coordinate 832 of CALXKM010000047.1, forward strand.
GCACGCCGAGCAGGTCAAGGAGCTCGCCGAGAGTCGGACAACGAATGTTCGATCGCTGATTCTTCTCTTCGTGCTGAGCACGGCTGAGGAAAAGCTTCTCAGAAGAGACTGGATGCATGTGCTCACTGATAAGCTCAGAGGCCGCATGACTGCTGCCTTCGGCACCAGGCTGACTGAAAAGATTGAGAGTCTGGCATTGACTGTGCGGCAAGCAAACAGCACACATGATGTTGTTGCCATCCGCAAGCAGATCATGGCGCTCCTTAAAAAGGAAAAGCGGCGTGCCGCTTCTTCCTCTCAATCTGTCGAGGCCAAGGCTCAGGAGCAATCAGGCATCAGAAAGACGCACGCCAAAAGCGGCGTCAAAAACGATGACGCAAGTTCCTCGTCTGGAAACGGACGGTCAGGACAGTCAGAAGGAGCAGATGAGTCCGAGGAATCCTCTTGCGGGACAGCCGGCAGAAAGCTCGAAGCCCTGCAGAAGGTTCTCAAGGACAGCCCGGCTCCGGTGATGAATCCGCTTGATCTGTCAAAAGCATTCAAGCGCGTGAAGGCGCCTGATGCTGTTGCGCAGAACTCCTTTGAGATCACTGGTGCCGTAAGGCCCGTTCCCGGCAACGGGAATTTGGGACGCTTGCGGCTTAGGCAGGCTCGGGGAGACTCAGTGTCACTCAGACGCGCCCTAACAGGCCTCGTGCAGTCAAAAGCACAAACCACCGTCAGGATCCGAGATCGGGGAACGAAGTTCAGCGCTTCGCACCTTGCGCGGCTTGCCGTGCACGATCCGAAGGTCTTTGCGCGGAGGGAATGCCGACAAGCGCCCAATACGGCCGTTCACATTCTTCTTGATATGAGCGGCTCGATGGGGTGCGACGGCGGCGATCTGGCGGTGCGCTCAAGCCTTGGACTTGTGCTGGGGCTTGAAAGCATCCGGGGCGTAAAGTCCGCGCTCACCATCTTTCCGGGGAGCGCCTGCGGGCTGCCTGATCTGGCCGTTTGTCCGCTGCTTCGGCACGGAGAACGGCTCAGTCAGATCAATCCCTGCGAGATCGGACGCGTCGAAGCGTGGGGCGGAACGCCCCTGTATCAGGCGCTCCTGGCGGCCGGCATCAGCTTGTCGGCTTGTCGAGAGCCACAGAAGGTGCTGATCGTGATTACCGACGGGCTGCTTTCTGCACCTCAGTGCAGGGGCGTGCTTGACGATCTCAATCGAGCCGGAACCATCGTCATGGGCATTCAGATCGGAGAGCAAAGCAATCTCGGCGATCTGATTCCTTCGACGGCTTCGGTGCAAAGCATCGACGAGCTCAAGGACGCGCTCTTTGTGCTTGCCAAAAAGGTCCTCCTTTAGCTTGAGGACGCATTCACACAACCAACCCGAGGGGGATGTCGCTCCCCTTCGGGGGAGGTGAATCTCTCTCGCAAAGGAGGAACCCAAAATGTGTTATCGATTTGATCTTTCCGTCGTCCGTGAGGCGGCGCGCGGGCATTGGGCTGCGATATTCCAGGCACTGGCGCCAAGTCTTGAAGCAGCGCTTCGACGCCCAGGAAAACACGTCCCCTGTCCCGTGCATGGAGGAAAAGACGGCTTTCGTCTTTTCCCGAACTTCCAGGAAAACGGCTCGTGCGTGTGCAACACGTGCGGCGTGCGGCGCGACGGCTTTGCGACGCTCTCGTGGCTCAACGGCTGGAGTTTTCGCGAGGCGCTTGAATCTGTCGGGCGCTTTTTGATGCTCGAGCCGCAAAGCTCGGTGAAGGTGGTCTCGCGTGAGATCAAGGCGAAGTACTGGCAAGGGGAAATCTTTTTCATCGGTCCCAGTCCGGCTGATCCGAAGAAGTTTTTCCTGCTCATCAACGACGAACTCAAAAAGCGTCTTTGTACGTTTCAAGAGAGAAGTCTTGAGCTTGCCTGTGCGGACAAGAATCTTCACAACGGCGATCGAGTGAGCATCTGCCTGCAGTGCGACGAGCTGCTCGAAAGCAGCAATGGAGTTCGGTACCGGCGCCAGATTTGGCTGGTCTCCAAGCTCGAGAGCAAAGAAAGCGAGCAGCGACGGCTCCTTTTTGAGTCCGAAAAGAACGAAAAGCTCCGGCTGGCAATTGCCGATGCATGGCGAAAAAGTTGGTACTGCAACAGGAAAGATCGCAGGCAAAAGCCTTTGCTTGAGTATCTCAAAAGCAGAGGACTTGCAGAGGTCGAACCCAAGTTTTTGGCTGACATTCACTTTGCAAGGCACGCCGTCTACGACGAAGCCAGCGATTCGCTTTGGTGGCGCCCCCTGATGGCGGCGGCTGTCAGGGACATCAAAGGCAAGCTTGTAGATGTGCATTGCACGTACCTGACCGAAGATGGGCGCAAGACGCAGACGGGAGTGCCTAAGCAGCTCATGAAGCTGCCAAGCGACGCAACCATCAGCGGTTGCGCGATTCGTCTGGGACGGCCGCGAAAGGTGCTTGCGCTTGCCGAGGGCATTGAAACCGCACTTTCGGTTTGTCTGGGAACGGGACTTCCATGCTGGGCGTGCGTTTGCGCGCACGGGCTCGCGTCTGTCGAAATCCCGGTGGGAGTGCAAGAGGTTCTGATCTTTGAAGACAAGGACTGCTCCGGCACCGGACAAAAAGCAGCGCGAAAGCTGCGAAAAAGACTGCAGCAGTCGGGCATCTCAGCAAGGATCGTTTCGATCCGCGAGGAGATTCCGGCTGGTGCCAAGGGTATTGACGTCAACGACATCCTTTGCTGGTACGGCAAGGAAGCGGTGGCGGAAATGCTTTGTGACTAACTTTTATCGGCGCTTCCTTTCTTGAGGAAATTCTTTTGGATGGAGGCGCCTTTTCATTTTTTATTGAGGATGATTATGACTAAAGACAACCTTTTCCTTCGGCAAAAGGAAATTGAAGACAAGTGGAACCGATTGACGCCTTGCAACTTGAGGCCGACTCCATATCCTGTTTGGCAGTATCTTCAAAAACAGAATGTAGAAGCGTTGGTAAACCACGGCGAAAAGTTTTTGAATGATGTCAGGCTAGCTTCCTCACTTGAAGAAAAGACTTCTCGAATTGCATTCGCAGTTCGTGATTGTGAAGGCAGTTTGGTGAACATTCTTATGCTTGAAGTCGAAGACCAATCGCTAGCCAATGCAGGCAAACAGTTTCGACTTGCCTTCGATAAGGCTTCTATTGCAGGTGCGGCTGTCCATTTTGGTGAACCGGAAGAAGCATTGGGCATTGCAATCGGTGTTGAAAGCGCCATGGCGCTCATCATTGCAACGGATGGCGTGCCGTGCTGGGCGTGTTTGGGCCCCACCTGTTTGCGAACGCTGCAGGTGCCGGAGACGGTGAGGGAGGTACGCATTTTTTGCGACATTGATCCGTCGGGAGCGATGGAAGAGGCAGCAGCCGTCTTGGCCGCGAGACTTCAGACATCAGAACGCAAGGTCAGCGTTTTTATGCCGCCTCGCGCAGCTCTCGGACTTTCTGGAAGCGTTTGCTGGCACGATGCTTGGATGATGACAGGTAACAGGGTTTTGCATCTGTGAGTGGGACAGATACTGTTTTACGAGGGTGGGGCTAAGGACGATTTTTCGAAAATGTATTTCCTGCGTCTTCCGGTGCGAAAATTGACAAAGGGGGAGTAGCAGCGGTAAGTTGAAAGCGTGATCAAAATTCACCTGTAGGAGGTCTTATGTCTCATAACTCTCCCTTACGGTCCTCGTCTTTTTTTGCGGTGTTGGCCGCCTTGTGCGCCCCCCCCCCAGGCATTAGCGTTAGATCTCTATGGTAATGACACTGACGGGCAAGTCACCATAGAAAATCCTTCTCAAGAATACGGTAGTGTCATCGGTTGGACAGAGGCTAGTGGAAAGAAGGAACTGGATGGCGGAAGTGTCATAGCTAAGAATCTTTCTGCTTATCGTATCTTTGGCGCCGGATACATTTTGGGATCCGGCGAAAGTGTCGTTGTTGCCAATAATAAGGCTACTGTTGAAAATGTAATACAAAATGCAGCCTGGAATGATCATCTTCTTCGTGGTGCGCACGTTCAAGTCAGTTCTACAGCAGACATTACCGCGAAATTTAATAGCCTAAAAGTCACCGGTACGGTATCTGGTGTCGAAGGAAGTGCGAATAATGCCTTAAGCGTTATAGGAGCATTTGTCTCCTCAGCATTTTCTGATTCGAGTGCAGAAGTACTTCTTCAGGACAACAAGGTGCTTCTTGACGGTGTAAAAGTACAAGCTTGGGTTGCAGTTGGTATTGCTGGTGGCAATGGTTTTTCAATGACAAGCACTCCGATAGTTTTATCCAGTAATGAGGTAACAATTGTTAATTCGGATATTCTGGCTAAAAGTTCTGTGCTGATTCAAGGAGCATTTACGAGTTCAATGAATCTTTCTCAGAAGGTATTGGGAAACGTTGTCAGTATTAGAGACAGCAACATAGTAGCTGATGGTCGGGTGGTCGTAAGCGGTGGGACGACGTATGAATACGACGATCAAGAAACAAAAATTACTGGCAATCAAGTTCAGCTCCACAATGCGTATATTGATGGTTCGGTTTATGGAGGATCGTACAATCTGTCTGAAGGTATAGAGGGATACTTCCCGGTCGATAAGGGGAATTCGATAAAAATTTCAGGGGTTAATTCCGCTACATCAATCGGCGGTTTTGATACTTTATATGTTGAGGTAAGTGACGTTAACGCAACCAGTCCGATTCTTACTTTGTCTGAAGATTTGGATCTTGCGGACCGTAATCTCAATGTCAGCGGATACGATGGCTTCAGTGTGAAGGAAGGAAACGCGTACAGTCTGATAAGCGCTCCCAGCATTAAGGGTCTAGACAATGAGAGAGTTACGTTAGAAAGTACGTGGCTTGCTTACGACGCCAAGTTAAGTGTTGAGACTGGAGAAAACAATACTGAAAATCTTTCGCTCACGACTATCACCGCCCAACCGACAGACAACTCCAAGACCTTGTCGGAATCCTTCCTCGGAACGATCGCATTTGTTAATCAAGGCGCCGAGTTCATCGCCGATGAAGGCATGCGCGCTATGGCTGATGCCGTAACGGTAAACAAGGTTTCTGTTTTCGGAGCTGTTCACGGTGGTACGTCTCGCTATGAAACAGGGTCGCATGTTGATGTCGACGGGGTCACTCTTGCTACCGGTGCTGTAACCAAGGTTGGCAACCTGATGCTCGCGGGCTTCGTTGAAGCCGGTTGGGCCACATCCGAAAGCCATGTATCAGGTACCAAGGGCGACGGCGATCACGACTACTACGGTTTCGGTGCGGCACTTCGCTACAGTTTCGAAAATCCGTTCTACATTGATGCTTCGGCTCGTTTCGGCTGGGCATCGACCGAGTTCGACGGCCGCTACGCCGATGCGAGTGCTAAGTACGATGCCGACAGCCTCTACGGTTCGATGCATGTTGGTGCTGGCTATGTGTTCGGCTTGACTGAAAAGACGGATCTTGATGTCTACGGCCGTTATGTTCTCACTTACCTTGAAGGCGATTCTGCCGGTCTCGGCACGCCTGACGGCGATACGTTCGATATGGACGATACCGTAACGCATGCATTCCGCATCGGCGCTCGTTTGACGGGTTCGATAAACGATAGCGCAGGCTGGCGTTTCGGCCTTGCCTATGAGCATGTGGCCGATGGTGATGCCGAATCCGATGTAATCGCTTCTGGCACACGGGCATCTCTTGATGTTCCGACATTGGAAGGCGATACAGGCATTGTCGAAGCCGGCATTACGGTGCGTCCCAACGGCACAAGTCCTTGGTCGGCCAACATCGGCATCAAGGGCTCTGTCGGCGACCGTGGTGGCGTTTCCGGCAACGCATCAATTGTCTATTCGTTCTGATTTGGAAAATATAGGCTCTCGAAGCTATTTGAGAGCCTTGAATCCAGCACTCCGAGGTTAAGTTTGCTAGGGGTGTGGTTTTTATGTTTAATGACACATTTCTGTATTTGTGTATTTGTGGAATCTTTTGCCGTAGCGTAGTTTCTTCTTACACGCGGTTGAGTGCGGCCGAGATAACGACTGACTAAGGCACGGTCGAATCAGGTGCTTGCTCCACAACGGGGACAGTTTTATGCAGGCCTTGCATGGTTTCGTAGCTGTAAGTGTCTCTAACAATTGGGTTTTGGATTGTTATGCGCTTCCCGTCATAGAGAAGCGTGTCATCGGGAACTACGATAAGGGCGACATCGCCTGAGCAGTAATCTGACCACCGTGATTCACAAGTTAATGCCAGAGCGTGGATTCGGTCAAGAACTTGAATTACGCGAAACGACTTCGATTGACCAATGCTTCCGTCCTCTTTAACAACGATTTTATCCATGCCTGTACATGCGGAAAGCGACACCGCAATTGAGATTGAAAGCGCTAACGCAACAAGTTTTTTCATACAAACCTCAAGAATTATGGATTGTTTGCTCAATAAGAGCGCGAACAACTTGTGCAGCCTTGGTTCCGTTGGTTGCACAATAAACCAGCAATTGCTTATGCACACTAGCCGGCAGGTCAATTGAGAGCCGCTTCATGGGTTCTTTTTTGACAACAGCAGGCTTGGCGACAAGGGTTTGAGTTTCAGCTCCTTGCGCTACCCAGGCGTTCATGGCGGCGGTGTCTTGAGCGGTGCGAGCTTTCGGCTTGAGAGAAATTTTCTTGACGGTCATTTTTCACTTTCCAATAAGTTAAGAATGTCCTGAGCAAGCATCGTGATTTCCATGGCTGCCTGACTTTTGGCGTCTTGCTCCATGACGCTGATTCCGCTGGCAGCAGACTCGGCAAAAATCACTCGCTGGCCAATGGTAGTTTCGAGGACGGGCAGATCAAATTCAGTAAGCGCATCCTTTATGTCGCGACCGATGGCCGTATTGGGAATTTTGCGGTTAATGACGAAGGCGGCTTGCAGTTCCGGCTTGAAGACGCCGGCTTCCTTAATGAGATCGACAATCTCCTGAGATGCCCAAATGTCATAAGGACTCGGCTGAACAGGAATCAGCACAAGGTCGGATGCCATGATGCATGAGCGGGCTAGGTCGGTTACGCGGGGCGCGCCGTCGATGATGACGAAATCCTTGCCGGCGCCGATGTCGGCAACAGTCTTGTGAATGGTCGGTTTGGCGCAGCCGACGACGCTAAAGAGCGGCTCGTCTTCACGCGCAGCGGCCCAGTCCATCGAAGAGCCTTGGGGATCAGCATCAACAAGCAGCACGCTGTGACCTGCAGACTTCAAGGCGGCCGCGAGGTTGATAGACAATGTAGTCTTGCCGACGCCACCTTTTTGATTGAGAATGCTAATGACTTTCATGAGTTGTAAAAATGTGGAAATGTTGTTTTCCACATTTTAACAGACTCATACATGTGGGAATGTGAATTTCTCGAACTGCCAACTAGATCAAACGCGAAGCAGAGGCTTAATTTCTTTGCTCACAAACTCTGCTACCGCTTGCCTTAGCCCTTTCAGATAGGCAAGCTTGCTTCCAACGCCGCCAGCATCCTTGTACGCTTTGTAATCGCCCATTGCCGTGTTGATGCGACCCGGATCAACATCTGCCGCAGGCGTGTTGATGGCTAAGGCCTTGAGTTCTTCTGGGTTGACGCTCCACTTGTCGGCAAATTCGCCGACAGCTTTGTCTAATACTTCTCGCACGCGTTCCTGAACAACCGTGAATGCGTCCTTGTTGCGGTACTCCTCTGGATTGAGCTTGAGCTCAAACCAGATCTGACGAAGGATCTGACCGATCTGCGGATTGTCTTTGCTGTACTGTTCGATGTACTTGCTGACGCGCTGATCTTCGGCTTCTGTAATGGCGCCGGCGGCATCTTCGTCTGTCGGCATATGGGATTGAATGAGCGACACCAGATAGCGGTAGTCGATTTCAACCGTCTTGATTGACTCCAGTTCGTACTCGATGTCAATTGCTGTCAGCTCTTGCTTCTCTTCGTTTTCAGTCTTGAGCTGCTCAATGACGTTTTTATAAACGCCGGTCATGCGCTCAAATTCTGCTCTGTCGAACTTGAAGATCCTTTTGAGATCCTCTTCCTGAAACTCATCGTAGACCTGCAACTCTGCAAAGTACCGATCGACCGCCTGGAAGGCCTTTGCAAACTTCGCCAATTCTTCTTTTCCTGAGAGTGCGGCTGCATCATCAGGATTTGCAGCAATCTTTCGAAGATCTGCAAGTGCCTTCGTAAATTTCTGCTTGGTTTCTTCCCAACTTGGAGCGGCCACATCATTGGTTCCTCCGTTGCAGTACAGCACCAAAGCTTCATCAATGAGTTTGTTGTAAAGCGCGGGCGTTTGCATCGTGATGACCTGACCGTAGCGTTTGCTCTTGTCAAAGAGGCGATTGGTGCGCGAAAAAGCCTGAATCAAGTGCTGCGGCTTCATAGGGGCACGGTCAAGAAAAATTGTTGACATGCATGGCGCGTCAAAACCAGTGAGCAGGCGATCGACAACGATCACTAAGTCAAGCTGTTCGCTGCGGTTGGCATACTTGGACTTCTTGCGAGCCAAACGCTCGTTGAGTTGGGTGTTGTAGCCTCCAAGTGTTGAGAGGTCCCAGTTGGTGCTGAACATGGCGTTGTAATCGGCAAGAGACTCCAACATTTCCTTTTGGTCTGCCGTGGCGCCGTCTTCATTTTCGCCGACAGTGTATGTAATGGCCATCTTGGGGAAGTCTGGCAGAAGCTTTCTGATCTTTTCTTCAACCTTGCCTTCTTTCTTGAACTGCTTGAAGAGCTTGTAGTAGCGCTGAGCATCCTCAATTGAGGCTACCGTCAGAAGCCCCTCGTAAGAGTTGCCATCCCCTGCATTGAGGCGTAGCTTGGCCGCAGAACGGTTCACGATGTAGTCGATGACCTTGCCGCGGTGCTCGTCGGAATCATAGAAATCCTTTTTGTTTGCGGCTTTGAAGGCTGAAACAACCTTCTTCTCAAGCTCATCAGGGGCAACATCCATGACGGAGTCTTCATCATAGAGCCCCATCGAAACAGCCAAGCTGCGGAATTGATCGGCATTGTGCCCCATGCTTTGAATCTGAAAACCAAGAACAGCTCCATCGTGAATGGCTTCTTTGATGGTGTACTTGTGCAGGCACTCACCGTAAAGCTCTTGCGTGGTTCGGGCAAGGTCTCCTTTCTGAGCTCGCTTGTTTTCGGCAAAGATCGGCGTTCCTGTAAAGCCATACCACAGGCTCTTAAAGAAGAACTTGTCAATCTGCCGTTTGGTTTCGGGCGTCACGGCTCGGTGGCACTCGTCTACGACAAAGGCAATGCTTTTGGAGTTGATCTTCTCGGAGAACTTTTGGTATTTCTCTGAGGGCGAGTCATCCGTGCAGCGGCGAATGATTGTTTGCAGCTTCTGGATTGTCGTGACGATTGTCGTGCGATCTTTGCTTGCGAGCTTCTTTTCCAGATCTGCCGTTTTGTCCGTGTTTTGAACGTCAATGTCGTCACTGTCGGCGTAAGACTTAAACGAATCGGACGTCTGCTGATCCAGATCCTTGCGGTCAATCAAAAAGATCGTTTTGTCAATGCTTGGGATGTCGAGAAGATTCTTCGTGACCGTGTAGGACGTGAGCGTCTTGCCGGATCCTGTCGTGTGCCAAATGAAGCCGGATTTGCGCTCGCGCGAGGCTTTGCGGATCGATTCAATTGCGTGGATTTGATAAGGTCTCAAAAGGATCACTTTCTTGCGTTCGTTATCAAGAACGCTGTGCTTGCCGATCATCAAATGAGCAGCGGGAATGTTGAGTGCTGCTTTGGCAAAGGCTAGATAGTCTTCAACGGGTTCATTGTGTTCATTAACCCAGCCCGTGAGGAATTTCTCGTTTAGCTCGCCTCGGTTGTTGGCCGCGATGTAGCGCGTTTGGGAGCCATTGGACACAACATACATTTGGACCAGTCCCATGAGTCCGCGGAACTTGCCTTCCTCGCCGTACTTCTTGATTTGGCGATAGGCGTCCATGAATGGGTGATTTCGGCTCTTTAGCTCAATGTGGATGAGAGGCAGGCCGTTGATCAAAAGCGTGACGTCAAAACGGCGATCACGCGTCCCTCCCGACTCTTCAATGGTTGAGCGGTACTGATTGATGACCTCATAACTCGAGTTGCCGCCGGCAACCTCGCGATTGTTGACGGCCATCAGGTACACAGTACCTTTGGATGCGTCTTCACGAATGACAGGGATTTGTGCAACGCGATGTTCGCCGGCAAGCCAACGGGCGGCTTTGTAGGTGGTCTCTGCTTGATCGTAGAGAAACTCCTTGACCTGATTCATTTCGCTATCAGTGAGCGGAATGCCGTCAAGAAGCGCGATGTTGTTTTGATTGAGCTTCTTGCGCAGGTTGTTCCAGAGATCGGCTTCGGTACGGATGTCGTCGCGATACGTCCACTGAGAGACATCGCAGCAAAGCTGCTCGATCAGCAGCTTTTCCATTTCAGATTCAAGCATTGCCATTGAGATCACCTGTGGCGGCCTATTGGCCTTTTTCCTTTTTATCGCGCAGCTCGGAGAGGGGTTCGCCGTTATACGTGAAGTATTTTGGACCCTGATAGGCACCTGATGCGTTTTGTTGTTCCTGCGGCAGGAAGGTGCCGACAAATGCAGACAACGTGTATAGGCGTCCTTCGTATTCGATCTTCTTGTCGTCTGAAACTCGTACCTCTGCTCCTGTTGGGGCGAAAGTAATAGCGTCCCCCGGCTTGAGGCCAATCATCGAAAATTGGAAAGGTTTGCGCCGTGTGTGGCACTCATTCTGGGCTGCCTCGGGTTTCGTTTCCTCGCAATCGTCGATGGGAACATTGTTTCGATAGACGGTGATTTTGGCATCGTCGATTGTTTGTGCAATGTCGCGGAAGATATCGAGCGCAACTGCAGGCGAAACATTGAAAAATTCTCGATTCTGACGAATGCGCAGATCAGTCAAACGATCGATTGTTTTGTGGACGAGCCTTTCGACCTCGTTGTATTTGGAGGTCTGCATCGTGGCGTAGATCGTAAATGGCAAGGGCACGGCGGTATTGTCCAGCTCCTTGGAACGGACATCAACAGAGCGAGAGCTCTTGCCGATTTTCACCCAGTCTTCGCGAAATGACTCGTTGGTAAGAATGTAGACGTATCCGGACAGCATGGTGTTATACGAACATCTGTTGCATGAAACCTTGTTTGAGCTTTTTTAGCGCGCAGATCTTTGCTTTAATTAAATCAATTTTTTGATCAAATGTCGAAAAGAATATCGATATGCATTCTTGTTCTTTAATTGAAGGTACTTGCAAGGTAAGCTTCTTTAGGTTATTAGAAGAAATTTCTAAAAAAGTGGATCCACTTGCGTTTTTCTGCATTTCTTTTTGGAATGCAGGATTGGTAATTGAATAATACAAAAACTCAGGAATAATATTTTGGTTACATATCAAAGATTGAAACCCCTGATTTGTACAAACATCACCATCAAAATTATTGATAGAGCAAGCGCCAATTGTTGCTCTTGTGGTAAGCAAGATTGCGCCTTTAGGCAATAGCTTAGCACTAGAATTGTCGAGACCTAACTTCGTTATTGTACGCAGACTGCTATGGACGTATTTTGAATTGATTTCAGTTGGAGTCATCCATTGGATGTTCCCGTTCCAATAGTCTTCGTTTTTGGTTGATGGCGTTCCTCCTCCGCGGATGAGGGCAACGTCATCTATCTTCAGTATTTTCCAGTCTTCAAAATCGTGTCCATCTTTTGATTTAAAGCGGATTGCTTGACTAAAAATCTTCTGCATCAGCCCCTTCTTGAGCTTCTCAAGAGCCTCAAGCTTGCGCTCGGAAAGAGAGATTTTTTCGTCAAGAGTAGAGAAGAAGGCGGCGATTTTTTGTTGCTCTTCAATACAGGGGCATTGGATTTTAAAGCCCATGATCTGATGTTTGTCTCCTCTGGGCATTTTTGAGCCCTTGTACCCCTGGGCTACGTGGTTAAAAAAACGATCGGAGGATAAAATGCACTTTAGATATCCGGGAATTGAATTCGTTGCTTTGAATATCAAAACATCAGGAGAGGCAATGCCTGATCGATCTGATAACCAAACTTTTTTTAGATATGGGCGAATGTTTCCAAATAGTATGTCTCCACTATTGAATTCCGTGCCTTTTGCTTCTGTTCGAATCTCTAAAGTTGCTCCGCCAAAATTAGATATTAGTTGTTCATTTCCTATAAATATGCAATTTTTCCTTTCGATAGTGCCTTTTGAGTATTTAGATATATCGCTAAGGGTGCAAGAAACTGTATCCGGAAAATCTAATCCGTTGGCCGTCTTGAAGCGAATTGTGGGATTAGTCATGCCGTCACCTTCTCATCAAAACAAATGCCAAGTTCCTTGAATAACTTTGATAACTGCGAATCTACTTCAGCTTCCTGTTGACCTAGTTTGGTAAGTTCAAAGAATGTAGATTCAATGTCGATCGCTTCTTCTTCTTCAGAGTTGTCAATGTAGCGAGGAATATTTAAGTTGAAGTCGTTGCCTTGAATTTCTTCAAACGTTGCAAGGTGAGCAAACTTCTCAACATCCTCACGCTTTAAAACAGCATCAACAATTTGGTCGATGTGTTCGGGGTCAAGGTAGTTTCTTGGTCCTTCTTTGCGGAACTCCTTTGAGGCATCGACGAAGAACACCGAGCGATCCGGATTGTTTTTCTTCAGAATCACAATGCAGGTAGGAATGCCCGTCGAGAAGAAGATGCCTGAAGGCAAACCAATCACAGCGTAGATGTTGCCGTTTCTGAGCAAAGTCTCGCGTATTGTCCCTTCCGCTCCGCCGCGGAACAGCACGCCGTGCGGCAAAACAATGCCCATCGTGCCGGTTTCCTTGAGGTGATAGAAACCGTGCAGGAGGAAGGCAAAGTCGGCTTTGCTTGCCGGCGGCAGCTTCTTGTACGGTGCAAAGCGTGGGTCGGCCAGAAGACTTTCGCGGGCATCGTATTTTTGACTGTAGGGCGGATTCATGACCACGGCATCGAAGTTCGTCGGCTCGTCCGTCGGCCAGTCAGCATCAAGCGTATCGCCGTTGCGAAGATGCTGGTTTGTTCCGGGTACGCGGTGAAGCATCATGTTCATGCGCGCGAGGTTGTAGGTCTGGTTCTTCAGTTCCTGGCCAAAGAAGTGAATGGCCTTTTTGTTGTCTACACCGGTTGATTCGTCGTTTTTGATTTGGTTGCGAATCTGCAAAAGCAGAGAGCCTGACCCCATTGCCGGGTCGTACACAGTAAAGCCGTACTTTGTATTCTGTCCTTCCGTAACGATACGAGCGATGATCTGCGAGACGGCTTGCGGCGTGTAGAACTCGCCCGCTTTCTTGCCGGATTCAGAAGCAAACTGAGCGATCAGATATTCATAAGCGTCACCCAGAGCATCTTCGGGATAATCGTTGAAGTCAATGTGCGCCAAAGCCTTGATGACCGAAGAGATCATTTCGTTGCGCTTATCCGGTGTCTTGCCAAGATCCTTGGAGTCGATATCGAAGTCTTCGAAGAGGCCTTCGTAGATGCCGCCGCTCGCGGCTTCAATATCACGAAACGCCTGTCGCAATTCGGACAGCATGAACGTGCGCCCATTGATTTGGTTGTAGAAGGCAGTGAACGTACGTTTGGGGTGAATGACGCAGCCAAATCGATTGTTCAGTTCCTGGCTCAAGTCACCCCAGGAGCCGTCGGTTAGGGCTTCTGTGTACGCGATCTGGGCTGCATCCAGGCTCTCGGGCTTTTCATCGTTGAGCAAATCATAAGCCTCAACAAGCATTTTGTCGGACAGGGCCTTGTAGAACACCAAACCAAGGAGGTAGTCCTTGTATACGTCCGCCGACATGACTCGGCGCATTTCATCAGCAGCACTCCACAAGGCTGTATGAAGTTCTCTAGCAGTTAAAGGAAGCATAACGGTCTGTTTTATCGTGAGTATTGTTTTATTTGGCAAGGTTAGATGTTATTTTCCATATTTTGTGACAGGATTCATCATAAGAGGGATGAACTATTTTCGGGGTAATTCTCATTTGAGAAACTCTGGCTGTCTCTCTTTCTAGTATGCCTAGTATTCCGTTGATGGATGATCCTTTTAATTTGTTATCTGTGCATTTATGAATTCTTGTAGCAATCCATCTTGTTGCATCATACGATGTGTGTACATTCTTGGTTTCCTCGTTGGACCACTGAAGAATTTTTTCACAGAACAAATAGTGAATTGAAAAGAGAAGATTCTTGGTTTCGATAGTTATCTTCGAGGACTCGTTAGATCTTACCTTGTTCAATTGGATGCTGAGAGATTCATTTTGTTCTGTCAAAATGGAAATTTTGTTTATAAGGTCTGCGTTGGAAATGCTTTTTTGCTCAACATTTTTACGCAATTCGATGGCTTCTTTTTCTAGGGTTTCTTTCTGTTCTGTTAGGTTTTTGTTTTCATCGGTGATCGATGTCAGATTTTTATTGAGCTCGCTGATTGTGATTTCTTGTTTCTTTAAGTCTTTGGTTAGTTTGCTGATTTTATTTTTTGAGGATGTGTTTTGCTTGGTCAAAACAGCATTTTGATTGTTAGCCGATTTAAGTCTGTTTATAAGGTCTGCGTTGGAAATGCTTTTTTGATCAATATTTTTACGCAATTCGATGGCTTCTTTTTCTAAGGTTTCTTTCAATTCTTTTAGGTTTTTGTTTTCCTCGGTGATAGAGGTTAGGATTGCAGAGGTTTTGATGTTTTCTTCTGTTGTTTCCCTTATCTCTCTTTTTAATTTGCTAATTTCATTTTGATGCGAAGTAATAGTTTGTTTTAGTTGGCTTATTTGAGATGATTGATCATCAATGATCTGAATGCCACATTGATACGACTCTTTGCTAGCGTGATTTATCGCGTTGTTGACAATTTTCTTTATTTCGTCATTTGGATTAGGTGTATTTTTTGATTCGGTTATAATCCACAATCTTATTTCATCTAAATCGATGGATGGCTTGAAAATTTTTTTCTTGTTGGGGGATTCGAGGAATGATATTCCAAGCTTCCAAGCTAATATATAAAATAGGAAAGTAAAAGTGCAGGAAAAGTAAAATATTGAATGGGCATAGTAAAAAATTGATAATGTGCCATTTAATGATTCTTTTTCAATATAATAAACTATAAAACCGGATGAAATTATTATAAGTGTGAGAGTTAGCACAAGAAAAAAATATGAGGATAGGTGCTCTGCAAGGTCATAGGCTAGAAATCTTCTGAAGTAATTGATAATCCTGAATTTATCATTGCGAAATTCTAATTTGTTAGCTTCTTGAAGATAGGTTTTAACTGAAAATTTCCAGTTCTGTTTGACATCTTTGTCGCTTAAGTTATCGCAAACTTCATTTCCTAAAGTAGCGCTATTTCCCATTAGGCCTTCGGGTTTAGTTGTAACCCGCTTACTCAGCCTAATATACAGTTCTTGGGCGTCTGGGGGAAGTGGGGCAAGACGTCCCAAACGGTTGTAGTGAAGGTCTCTAACATTTAGTCCATAGGCGGCCACAATAAAATCAGCCAAGCGTACTTTTGGACTTACAGGCTCTTGATTTGATGTTTGGTCATGTTGTGCTTTCGTTTCTAGTAGCATGGCAATCTGATCGACAGGGGTTCAAGAGGTTTTCGGTGTTTTTACGAGAATCTTATAATTTTGTCACAGCAGGTTGCTTGCCAGGGATAAGCAATAATCTCCCCACGCTTCCATGACTTCGCGACGTTCTTCTTCCAAAGTAGTTCGGTTATATGCGCCGTTGTAGTCATCCCTAAGATGGTGAGCCATACAGAGCTCGACGGCATCTGCGTCGAATTTCTTTCGGTTTTCACCTGTGCTAGCCCATGTCTTAAAACTTGCTCTCGCTGTGGCGTGCTGTGTGATCATGCAGGGGGTTCCGGTCTTTTGGCTCAAAACCGGATCAATCCAACCAATTCCATCTTTCGCTAACTTTTCTTCATGCAGCTGCTGAAGAACGGCACGCATGGCGTTATCTGAAAGTGCGAGCATAGTCCGGGGTGAAGGGAATAGGTATCCGGTGTTAGAGTACTTGGGCAACAGATTCAGAATTTTTATCGCTGCCGAGGATAGATAGACAATGTGCTCTCCCCGTCCTTTGGTTTTGAAGTTGGCTTCCGGTACGCGAAGAATCCTTTTTTCTAAATCAACGTCAGTCCATCTGGCAAGCCGGGCCATTTTTGCGCGTAAAACTGTGACGATGCTAAAGGCCGTGAGCAAATAGCTGGACGTTTTTTTGCTGAGCAAGGCTTTTATAAGCGTGGGGACTTCATTGAAATCTGCGGCTGCGTAGTTTTGAGGTTTCTTGCGGGCGGTTTTTAACGGCTCGAGGTATACGGCTAACACGCCTTTCGAGTCTGCGGGATTGTCGCCGCTGCACCAATCTCGAGCCAGGGCCCAGCGATAGAGTTGAAAGATGCTGCTGCGGCAATTCTTGCCCGTGTCGGTAGTGGATTGCCAGATGGGAAGCAGCATTTGGTACACGTCCTTTGCTGTTAACTTGGAAATTGGGATGTGACCAATGACAGGATTGATGTGATTCTTAAAGTAGGCTCGGGCGACTGACTCGCCGCGTCTATTGTTATTCCAGAAACCAGATTGCGCACGCTCGCTGATGAACAGTTCGGCACAAAAGGCGACGGTTCGTTGCTCTTCTTCTAATGCGGCAGCTTCGATTTGCTGAGCGCGCTCTGCTTCCATGGCGCGATTTCGACGATCTTCAATTGGATCAATCCCCTGCAAAAGACGCCTGCGCATTTCATCAGCGGAGGCTCTGGCATCTTTCAGAGTGATGGTTGAGGCTGGCCCTACGCTGATGTGACAGCGTTTGCCATTTGAATTTGTATACCGCAGAACATACGAGCGCCCCTTGGATTTGGGATCAATGTACAAGTACAGTCCAGTGACACCTCCAACAGCGGTTAAACCAGGTTTGCTGATGGCTTTGACTTCCTTGGCAGTGAGAAGGCGTGCGGCTCTTGGCATGATGGGCTCCGGCTTGCTGAGTTCGATCCACGTTTTAGTTCCTTATACCAAAACTTATACCATAAAAACGCGGATGCATGCGGAAGCGGACGGAAACGGACGGAAGGAAGAATTGCCGGAAAGCCTTGAAAAATAGGGAAAAATAAAAAATCCGCGGATATCAACGGACATCTACGGATCATCAAATGGTGGAGATGAGGAGGATCGAACTCCTGACCTCTGCATTGCGAACGCAGCGCTCTCCCAGCTGAGCTACACCCCCGGAATTTTTTTTTCATGCAAACTGCATCAGCAGTTTGCTTCAGACCGCGTATTGTGCACAAACGCGGCCGAAATTGCAAGTCAGACGGGAGTCAAAGAGCGAGTGCTTTTTCCACAAATTCCTTGAATGGGGCGATGCTTTTTGGCTCAACGAGCGTGTCGATGACCTTGCCGTCTTTAAGAAGCACCAATGTCGGGATGTGGCGCACGTCGAACCTTTCCTTGATGCCGGGATTTTCATCAAACATGCAGCTGGCAAAAAGAAGCTTGTCGCCGTACTTTTCGGCAAATTGAGCAAAGAAGGGAGCGATGCGCTGGCAGTCAACGCACCACATGGCGCCAATGGCAAGAAAGACAGGCTTGTCGGACTTGGCCACGACTTCTTCGTAGTTTTGGTCAGTAACCATTTGAACCTGAGGCATATAACTTCTCCTCAAAAAAAGGAAATTTTTTGCTACAAAATCACGTGATTTTGCCTGTGGTTGCCAATACTATCAAAAACAGAGTGACTTGTGATCGAATCAAGCGAAGCACTTGCCTGCAAAAACATCTGAGAATGTTTGTTGGCTTCGTATAATCACCTGCTATGAGGAAAAATAAAAAACCAGCCATCGCAAGCGAATGGCGCGAAAACAAAGCAGCGCAGGATCGTGCAGAACAGCAGGCCGAGCGAGAACGGCTGCGGGCGGATCGTTCCCGCAGGTTTGCGCGCGTCAGCGCTTTTTTCAAGCATCTTTTGACCAGTACGGGATGGGTTGTAGCCATTGTTTTAGCCGTACTGCTTGCGCTTGCGCTTGCCACTTATGCGCCCGGAGATCCTGGTTTTTCTGCTACCGGCACGGAGCGTGCGCAGAATTTGTGCGGCATTTTGGGTGCTTGGATATCTGATTTTCTCTACTGGCTCTTCGGCCGTTCGGCATGGTGGATCGTTGCGGCGCTTCTTGCTTCAGGAATTCGTCTTGTGCGCATTCTTTGGGCGCGCAGCGAGTCTGCAGGGCCTCGCATTCATCCTTGGGCGGTGACGCTGGGAATGGCGGTGCTGATGACGGCCTCTGTTGGTTTGGAGTGCCTTCAGTTCGGTTATCTGGGAGGAGGACTTCCGCTAGGCGCCGGCGGGCTATATGGTCAGTACGTTGCCGGTTGGGTGACGCCGTATCTTGGCGTATGGGGCGCGACTTTCGTATCGCTGGTGTGCGTGGCCATTGGGATGGCCTTTGTTTTCGGTTTTTCCTGGTTTGACGTCGCCGAGCGCATCGGCACGGTGATTGAGTCCATCGGCAAGATTCTGACGAGTCTGCGCCCAGCCAAAAAGAAGTCGGACTCTCCGACGGGGCAGAGCGCGCAGGCAGAGCCTTTTTCTGCCCAGATTGGCGAGGCTGATGCTGCCGCCGCCAAGGTCAAGACTAAAAAGACGCGCCCGATCAGCGTGGCGCCTGCTCAGGCTGCTCCCAAACCTTCAAAAAGCGATTTGGCAGCCCGACAGCCTGAACTTTTTCCCAAACCCAATGACGGCAGCATTTTGCCGAGCATAGGATTGCTCGAGTCGCCGGCAACCAATCGAGCGGGCATCACGGAAGATGCCGTGCGGGTGACAAGCCGCCTTATTGAGAGCAAGCTCAAGGCCTATAAGATTGATGCGACTGTGGTGGGCGCGCAGGCCGGTCCCGTCATTACTCAGTATTGGCTTGAGCCGGGACCTGGCGTCAAGGGCAGTCAGATTGAAGATATTCGCAAAGACCTTTCCCGCGCTCTTGCCGTGCCTTCAGTGCGCGTTGTTCCCGTGATCCCGGGCAAGCCCTATATGGGACTTGAAATTCCCAACGGATCTTCTCAGCGTTTGTCGGTGTATCTGCGTGAAATCATCGGAAGCGTTGATTTTGAGTCAAGCAAATCGCCTCTGTCGTTGGCGCTCGGCAAGGATATTGCCGGCAAGCCCGTTGTGGTTGATTTGGCCAAGCTTCCGCATTTGCTGGTGGGCGGAACGACTGGTTCGGGCAAATCGGTGTGCATCAACACCATGATCCTTTCGCTCTTATATAAGAACGAACCAGACCGTCTGAGGTTGGTTCTCATTGACCCCAAGACTGTTGAATTTTCTCTGTATCAGGATATTCCGCACCTGCTGTGCCCGGTCGTGACGGACATGAATAAGGCGTCCAACGCCCTCAATTGGCTGGTGCAGGAAATGGATCGGCGCTACAACCTGATGAGCAAGCTCGGCGTGAGAAGCTTTGACAGCTTCAACGAAAAGGTCGGCACGGCTCTCAAAGACGGTGCTCCGATCATGGATCCGTTTGACGTCACGCCGGAAAATCCGCAGCCGCATACGCCGCTCAAGCCCCTGAGCTACATCGTGTGCTTTATTGACGAGCTTGCAGATCTGATGCTTGTCAATCGCAAGCAGGTCGAAACCCAGATCATGCGTCTGGCTCAAAAAGCTCGAGCTGCGGGCATTCATCTGGTGCTTGCTACGCAGCGTCCGAGTGCCGACATCGTGACCCCTCTCATCAAGGCCAATATCGTGGCTCGCGTAGCGTTTCAGGTCGGCAGCCGCTACGACAGCCAGGTGGTGCTCGACGAAGGCGGAGCCCAGGATCTGCTCGGCCGCGGCGATATGCTCTTTAAGCGCCCCGGTCAATCGCCTCAGCGCGTGCAGGGGTGCATGGTTGAAGAGTCAGAAGTGCTTCGCGTGGTCGATGAGTTAAAGAGCAAGGGTGCTCCTGAATACATTGAAGGAGTGACCGATTCTGATGAAGGCTCTGCCTCAGGGGGCGGCCAGGGCTTTGGACTGCAAAAGAGCGGCGAGATTGATCCGCTCTACGATCAGGCCGTCTCTATTGTGGTTGAAGAAAAGCGTGCGTCGACGAGCTATGTGCAAAGGCGCTTGGGCATTGGCTACAACCGTGCGGCTAATCTTCTTGAGCGCATGGAAGCCGACGGCATCGTGAGCAAACCCAATGCGGCTGGAAAGCGCGAAATTCTCGTCAAGCATGAAGGGGGCGTGTTGTGAAGCGCAGAGACTTGATTCAAGGAGCCTTGGCGGCTGGTGTGTGCTCTCTTTCCGTTGTCCGAACGGCCTCTGCCAAAGGCGAAGGAGGCATAGCGCTTCTTAAGCGCTTCGTTGAGGATGTAGAGCGTGCCGAGGGCGGCTTTGAGCAGACCATGTACGGCAAGGATGGCAAAAAGCTCGACGGCCCGCTTCGCGGAGTTTTTGCCTTTCAAAGACCAGGACGTTTCGTCTGGGAGGTAAAGACTCCCTATCCGCAGAAGATTGTTTCGGATTCTAAGACGATCTATATCTGGGACCCTGATCTCAATCAGGTCACCGTCAAGCGGCTTTCGGCGGCCATTTCCAGTACGCCTGCCTCAATTCTTTTCGGTGAGGGCGACATCGAAAAGAGCTTTAAGCTCGAAGAGCTCCCCGAGACTGATGGATGCCGCTGGGTG
This sequence comes from uncultured Duodenibacillus sp., assembly GCA_944388865.1. GTDB lineage: Bacteria > Pseudomonadota > Gammaproteobacteria > Burkholderiales > Burkholderiaceae_F > Duodenibacillus. The sequence goes on from CALXKM010000047.1 coordinate 21,564, forward strand.
CGAGCCATGCCGAAAGTTGAGGATCTCACCTATGCCTCGATTGATTTGGGCTTTGATTCCCGGGGCTACGTAACTGATCTGAAGCTTCACGATCATTTCGGACAAATGACCGTTCTTAAGCTCTCGGGCATCGTGATCAATGGAATCCTTCCTAAGGGGCACTTCGAATTTGCAATACCGCAGGGGGCTGACGTTTTGCGCGACGACAACGCCTAACAGGTCGATCAAGAGATGAGCTAGGCAAAGTCCTGATGCCTCAGGCGCCGAACTGCCGCAATATGAGCAATCGGCGTCCCTATAATGCTTACACCTTAAGAATTTTCTGCTTTTTGTGTAATGCGGTCTTACATGTCTTTTACGATGCGGCTTTATCGCATCGATCAAATGATTCAAGAGGCCGGGTTAGTTAGTTTTGAAACGTTGAGAGCGGCGCTGCAGTGTTCGGCGCCGACGCTAAAAAGGGACTTGCGCTACATGCGCGAGCAGCTTGGGGCGCCCATAGAGTATTCGTTTGCCAAGAACGGGTATTACTACTCAAACGATTCCAAACATACTTCCCGCCAAATCGAAAAGGCGCAGGACAAGATGCCTGCCGCCTGGTATTCGGCCAATGAGCTCAGAGTTCTCATGACGGTTCTCGGAGAGCTCGATCAGATTGAGGCTGATAAAAAGGGGCTCCTTGCTGGCGATATGCGTGCGATGAAGGCTCGCATGCTTGCCTGCGTGCGCTCCGACAAGATTGCCGCACGCGAGCTTTTGAAGCGAATCAAAGTTGTCTTGCCCGAGCATGTCGAAGCAAGCGTTCCCTTTTTTGGCGTGGTGGGCGAGGCCTTGAGCCGCCGCCACAGACTGCGCATTACGTATTTCACGCGCAGCCGAGCAGCTGAAAACGCCCGAGAAATCAGTCCGCTGAGGCTGGTGAATTACCGCGGGCACTGGTATGTGGATGCGTGGTGTCATCAGGCAGAAGGACTCAGGACGTTTAATGTTGAAAACATTATCAGCGCTGAGATTTTGAGCAAAAAATGCCGCGTTGTGGCTATGCGCACGGTCGAAGATGAACTTGACAAAACCTACGGCATTTTTTCAGGCGGCGAACTGCAGCGGGCCGTCATCGAAGTTGATCCGGTGCTCGCTTCCTACGTGACAGGTGAAGTTTGGCATCGTGACCAGACGGTGCAAAAGCGTGCCGACGGATCAATTGTGCTTGAAGTTCCTTTTGCAAGCGAAGTTGAGATTGCAGGCCGCATTTTGAGCATGGGAAGCCATGCCAAGGTGTCTGCTCCCGAGTCTTTGAAAAGGTATCTAGCCGAAGAAGTGGGGCGCATGACGGACATTTACGGTGCAGCGGTGCAGCTGCAAAGGGGGGAGTAAATGGCGCAGACCAACACTTCGGCTCCCCGCAAGCGCAGACCGCGCCGCAGTTATCAGAGTCCGGCAAAAAAGTTCAATAAGCCCCTGCCGAAGATCTTTTTTTGCGGAGATCCGCACGGCAGCTTTGATTTCATCAACGAGGCCGTCGAAAAATACCGTCCGGACGCTGTGGTGATTTTGGGTGATCTGCAGCCGCATGACGATATCGAAAAGGTGCTTGCCAAAGCGCTTGAGTTGACGCAGGTTTGGTGGATCCCGGGCAATCACGACACGGATACCGAAGAGTGCTACGACAGACTTTGGCATGGAGTGCTTGCGAGCAAGAATCTGCATGGCCGAGTGGGAAATGTTGCAGGAATTCGGATTGCCGGTCTGGGCGGCGTTTTTCGCGGTCAAATCTGGATGCCGGATTTGGAGCCGAACTATCGTTCAGCTCAGATTTTCGTCAAGCGCAGTCCGCGCTCCAATTTGTGGAGAGGTGGCCTGCCGAGACGCCATCGTTCGTCTATTTTTCCCAGCGTCTATGATGGGTTGGCTAAGCAAAGGGCAGACGTGCTTGTGACGCATGAGGCCGCAGGCTGCCACAAAAAGGGTTTTTCGGCCATCGACAGACTTGCCAAGAATCTGGGCGTACGCTGGCTTTTTCACGGGCATCAGCATGAAGATCTCGCGTACGGACAGTACAAAGGGATGACTGTACGTGCTGTTGGCTATCGAGGCATTGTCGATCTGCAAGGCAATGTGATCCGTGAGGCGGAAATTGATCCGCGCGATCTGTTTGCAATGCAGTCCGCTGGCGAAGAGCCGCCTCCCGAAGTGCTCGACAGCGTGCAGTTTGATCCTATGCCGAGGCCTTTGCCGCGCATGCGCAGAAAGCACCGTCGCTGCGGCGACTGGAACTCTGCTCGAGGCGACTCCGGCCGTACGCGAGACGAGAAAAAAACGGTGCCCTCTAATGACGGCTAGAGAATTTCGCTCAAGAGCTGAAAGCGCACGACTTCGCCTTTTTTAATCAGCCCGGGTTCATGATCTAGATGCAGGATGGCTTCGGACTGCGTGACGGAGGTAAAAGCAGCCGAGCTTTGATTGCTGACGGGCTCAAGCACGGCTGCTCCGTTTTCATAGCCGGAGATGACAGCGCGCATGAACTCAGCTCTGCCGGCTTTCTTTTTGATGTCGCATCCTGCAATTCCGAGCCGTTCAGCCGGCCACAGGTTCTTCGTGTTGCCTTGCATGTACAGAATTGCGCCGCGAACAAATTCCAGAAATGTTATGAAGCTGGCGACAGGATTGCCCGGGAGGATGAATACCGGTTTTTTCCCGATGCGTCCAAAGCGCATCGGACGACCTGGACGCATATTGACGGTCCAGTTGAAGACTTCGCCTAAAGTTTCAAGCTGCTTGTGCGAGTAGTCGGCCATGCTGTCGGCGGCGCCTCCGGTCAAAATGACCATATGGCTGCGCTCACGAGCATGACGCAGTTCCAACGAAATGCGGTTGGGGTCATCGGGAATTGGTTTTGTGCAGTGCACCTTGCAGCCGAGTTCCGAAAGCAAAGAGGTGAGCATGACGCCGGAGGCGTTGTAGACGTGGTGGCGCTGATAGGCTTGTCCCGGCTCAATTAATTCATCTCCTGTAATGATGACCGAGACGATCGGCGCATGGGAGACCAAGATCTTTTTGATTCCGACGGAGGCGAGCAGCGCGAGGTGAGAGGATTCAAGCCGGGTGCCGGCTTCTACAACAGCTTGGCCGACCTTGATGTTCTCACCGAGGTGACGAACATTGGCACCCTCGCGGATGTTTGAAACGTCAAAAGAGACGAATTTATCGGAAAATTCGGTCTTCTCATAAGGAATCACCGTATCGCACCACTCTGGAATGGGTGCGCCTGTGGTGATGCGCACCGCCATGCCCGGCTGCTCAGGCGTGCGCTGCAGAGTTCGCCCGGCAAGGCTGGTTCCAAACAACGGCAGCGTGACATGCGATTCATGCGCGATATCGGAAAACTTGAAGGCGTATCCATCCATGGCCGAATTCGTAAAGCTGGGAATCGGCACAGGACTTTCGACGGTTTTGACAAGAATCCGGTGACGAGCTTCCGTCAAGGAGACTGTGTCGGCGGTTGGGATGCGGCCGCAGTGCGCAAGAATGAATTCGCGTGCCTGTTCGACTGTGATAGATTGCGGAGAAGGCGCCGCGTCGGCCTCATTGTGTTGCTGAGTACGCTGCATATTCTGCTGAATAAAGGATCTGTAGAAGGCGTTTCAAATTAAAAGACTTACGCAAAAAACATCAGTCATGATAGAGGAAAAAATCTCACGAAACGAACGAGATCGCAGCTCAGTCGTTTGTTATGACAATGTTACGGCAATTGTACTTGCCGGAGGTGCGGCTACGCGCATGGGGGGCCTCGACAAAGGTCTGGTTGAACTCAATGGCCGTCCCTTTGTGGAGCATGTCCTTGAGCGCATCAAGCCTCAATGCGGACAAATTGTGATCAGCGCCAACCGAAATCGCAGCCAGTATGAAAAGTACGGCTTTGCAGTTGTTGGCGATTTGCTTGAAGGCTATCAAGGGCCTCTTGCAGGAATCGCAGCTGCGCTTTGCGTCGTTGAAACGCCATTTGCCGTCGTTGCCGCCTGCGACAGTCCCTTTATTCCGCTCGATTACGTCAAGAAGCTCTCAGAGGCTTTTATTGAGGAAAATGTGCTTGCAGCCGCTGTGTCGGCTCAAGGTCGTCGGCAGCCGATTTTCATGATGCTGCGAAGAACTTGTCTTGGGCAGCTTGAACAGTACCTTCGCACGGGCGGCAGAAAAGTTGGCGCATGGCTTGAGAGCATATCAGTGCGCTGGGTTGAATTTGACCGGCATGATGATTTTGACAATCTCAATACTTTTGATGACGTAAGGCGAGCGCGTTGCCGCCATTGAGCTCGCGGCAATTGTCATGAGCAGGAATACTTTTGGAGGCGCAGCAAAAGCTCCTTGGCTGAGCAAGAAAAGAAAGAAGAAATTTTTTTATGACAAAGTCTTGACAAGCGCAAAAATGATCTTCATAATGCGCAACCTCGCTTGAACGAAAGCGAGCAAAAACAAGTCTTCCGCAAAGAGAGTGCCCGACACTCTTTTTTGTTGGCCTCTGAAAGGCCGACCGGATCGAAAAGAAAAAA
>CALXKM010000048.1 GCA_944388865.1 uncultured Duodenibacillus sp.
AGAAATTCTCTAATGTTTTTTGGTGACCTTTTTGGTGACCCTGTACACTTTTTACTAAAATATAAGTCGCTAAGTCTTTGATCTTATTGGCGTCAGAGAAAAAATCCGAATCCCCCCTTCTCCGCCAAGATACTGAACCGGGCGATTCGAAGTCGTCCGGTTTTTCTTTTTAATCGCCAGTTTTTCCCTTTATTTACAAGCCTTTACAAGGTTTTTGCGCCCGGGATCGTTCGGGATCGCTCGGTAGCCATCGGCGTCGGGATGATGGATAGATTGATGGGTAGAATGCCCGAAAAGCGCATTTTTTCGCCTATTTTTACAATCTACCCATCATCAACTCAAAGATGCCCCGATTTACAAGGCTTTTGCTCGCATCACACATAAAAAATCTAGCTGAAGGCAAGACCGTTGCTGTCGGCGGAGTAACCGGCTTGTATTTCCGCAAATCCAGGTATCAGAACATATTTTTTCTTAGGTACCAGGATCAAACAGGGCGGCACGATCTCTCGATTGGTACCTATCCCGAGATAAGTCTCGCGCAAGCCAGAGATCTTGCAGCCGTTACACGTGCGCGTATCTCCCAAGGCGAAAACGTGCTTGAACAGCGGCGGCAAGAACGACAGAAGCTGGCTTCTCGTGCTCCTAAACGCATCACGCGAAGTTTCGAAAGCGTGGCCCGTGCCTGGGTTGAAGAGCGCTCTAAATTCAACTACTGGGAACATGACGCCAAAGGTGAATCTCGCGCCATTCGGATTCTCGAAATGCATGTTTTTCCGCATATTGGGAAAACAAACATCAACAAGATCACAGTCGACGATGTTTTCAACGTGCTCTCGCTCATCTGGACAACAAAACATTCAACGGCAAGCAAGGCCAAGACCTACATTTACAAGGTTTTCCAGTGGGCAATTGCAAAGAAAATGTGCACTTTGACGGAAAATCCCGGCGACATTCGTTACTCGCTGGGCATTTTGATGGAACCTTTGAAAAAAAGAGTCACCACTGCTACGCACTTTGCAGCCTGTGCTGTCGAAGAGATCCCGTTATTTTTCGTCGAATCTGCTCGTTACGACTCCATGTCTGCAAGGGCCACGGAATTCGCCATTCTTACTTGCTCCCGTTCAAAAGCTGTACGACTGGCTACATGGGATGAGATTGACTTCGAAAATCGAATCTGGACAGTTCCAGTAGACCACGACAAGATCAAATCTGAAGGACGCGACAGACGAATCTTTCTTTCAGTTCAGGCTATTGCTCTGCTCAAGACCCTTCCTAGATTTCCTGAGAGCAACGTTATTTTCCCCAATTTGCGTTGTCGCCCGCTGTCGGACGCCGCTTTGACAATGTTTCTTCGCGGCATGCACGAAGCCAGATTTGCAGAGGACGGACATGGGTGGGTTGATCCTGTCACAACAAAAGTCAATGGAAACCCTGCAGTGATCACCTTGCATGGCACCGCTCGCGCGAGCTTTCGAACTTGGGCCAAAAGCGATGAACTGGGAAATAACCGCAGATTTGACCAAGAAGCTGTTGAGTTATGCCTGCTGCACTCCAAACGGGATACATACAAAGGAGCGTATGACCGAGCGTACCTCGAAAAAGAGCGTCGTTTGATCATGGATGCTTGGGGAGACTATTGCTGGAGCATGCGTGGTTCCGACTCCGGTGCTTTATGATCGACCGACTCTCAAGCTAGTTTGTTTTCATTCGGGTAAATCCGTGAACGTCCGAAATGGAGGACGAAAAAGCAAAAACTGCTTAGAAAACTGCCATTCGCAATTGTGGAAGCGACAAAAATTCTCCTATCAAAAATTTTGTTTAGGAGAACTCATGCCAATTTCTTTTAGTCGCCTGCCTTCGACACTCCAACAGTTGGCAATTGGCAAAACAACGTTGTACGAACGCATTGCGCAAGGTCTTTTTCCGCCTCCCGTCAAACTAGGACCTCGCCTTTCAGCATGGCCGCAATATGAAATTGACGAAGTCGCAAACGCGGTGATGCGCAATGCCTCCAATGAGGAGATGCGCCAACTTGTAGCACGCCTCATTGAGCTTCGTAGTCATCCCAACAAAGCCGAAGCCTTGGCCGCTTAAATCAATGCCGGCACCATTGATGACGCTATTCCGGCAATTCGCACTTGCTTCCCTGATAGCCGCAACCGGCGCCTTGGCTTCGGTCAAGGCGTCAGTCGTGACAATGGTCGATGTTGTCCGTGTGATTGACGGCGACACGGTGGAAATCAAAATCGACGGCTCGCTTCAAAAGTTGCGCCTGCAAGGCATTGACGCGCCTGAAATCGACCAGGAATGGGGACAGGAAGCTCGACAACAGCTTAAAAATTTGGCCGAAGGTCAAAGGGCCATTGTGCGGGATTCCGGTTTGAAAGATCGATATGGCAGGACGCTTGGCAGTCTGGCAGTTGATGGAACTGATGCTGGGCTTTTTCTTATCGAGAAAGGCTTCGCATGGCACTTTGAAACCTACGGGCAGATGAAGCTTCCCGAAGATTGGAACACCGCCTACAGACTGGCTCAAGAAGAAGCCAATTATGAAAGTCTCGGGTTGTGGTCTTCTACAAGCCCTGTGCCGCCCTGGACATGGCGAAAGCACAAGTACGAGATTCAACGTAACGAATGGTATTCCTACTCGGAATCTCTAGAGGGCGCTACAGCAGAGCTCCAGGAAACGTTCTCTAAGTTCGGCAGAGTCTTATTTGACGAAGATTCAGAGCCGGGCACCGCTAAAAAGAAAGCCTCGCCCGACCTTGACAGAGACAACTTCATTGAAGAAAAAGAGCCGCCGACATGGTGGCAGCTCTTCGTGAAACTCGGAGAGGGAATCAGCAGGTGGATTTCCGCTTTGCTCCGCGCATCTTTGTAATTCGAGCTGAAGCCCATCAAGTGACACACAGTGGCGACAACCGCCTTGGTCTGCCAACGGTCGTTAAAGTTTGGCCAAAGTCACTTGACCAGCCCTTGCATCTCAGTCAGAATGCGCGTTGACAGTGCTCCGCAGGCCTATGGTGTGTTCTTACGCGCTACGCAGAAATCGCGGAGCCGTTTTTTATATGATTACCCACTTTGATCTATGGCGTTTGACGCACCCGTCCTTCCCGTAGTGAGCAAATTTCATGAAGAGTTCCGAGAAAACGGCTGGTTCGTATCAAAACACTAGACGACTGGTTAAGCGTCTTACCTCATCCTCACCCCGCTTGTCGTAGCGCTGCGTAGTGGCGATTGAGGCATGTCCCATAGCCTGTCGAACAATGTTGATGTCGCCGCCCATCTGGAGAAGCCGAGTGGCGTAGGTTCTGCGCAAATCATGCGGTGAGAATTCCGAGATTCCCATCTGCTCTGCGCGACGAATCATCATTCGGTAGATTCCGTCATCGGTCAGCGGCTCATTGGCTTTAATGTGGTCGCCCTTGCGGATTGAACAAAAGACCGGATCTGCCGGATCTGATGTGCCGGCGCCTTCATCCCGGCATTGCATCCAATTGGTGAGACGCTTCCAAACATCGGGACTGCAGAATACCTTTCGTTCCTTGTTGCCCTTTCCGATCAAAGAAATGCTCTGATCAGCGGCATGAATGTTGTTGTTGGTCAAGGACGCGATTTCCGAGCGGCGTAGTCCGCAGCCGAGTCCAACTGCGAAAACAGCGGCATCTCTTAAACCTTTAACCGTTCCCTCGGATTCGCACGTCGAAATCAGCTGAGAGCTTTCTAATGCCGTAAGTGCCCGGCCGCGCAGCTCGCGCTTGCCGCGGGTCGGACGGATAGCCAGAACGCCGTGGTATTCGCGGTCGGAAATTACCTCTGAAAGCCACATCTGCTTGAAGACTCCCCGGATCACAGTTAAAGCCAAGTTGATTGTGGCCGGCGACTTGTTCTGCACTTCCCATCGGGTCTTGAATGCCAGCACCGCAGCGCGATTGAGAGATTCCCATCGGCAGCTCATCAGGTCGCAGGCGCCGAATTCACGTGCCACTTGATTGAGAATCTGCACGATTTTCTCCCGGCTCTGTTTTGTGCTCATGGTGAGCACGTACAAAAGAGCAGGATTCGCCGTCTCGTTTTTTACCTCGGTCGAAATTGCACCGGAGGCATCGAGCACAATCACATCGTTCTGACTCACAACTGGCAACCTACTAAAAAGGCGAAAAGAGAAAGTGTTTTGTAAATCTGTCTTAGAAACATACATTTCCGTGACTTATTTTTTGCTCGCTGTTCTGGCCGACTTTTTCGACCGCTCGCACTTGCAGTCACAGTCCTGTATCTGACTTCAGGCGCAAATAATTGACCTCTTTGTGGTAAATCCCTTTCATGACGATATTTAAGGTCAATTATTTTCGTCCGGTATCGTTCGGGTTTCTCGCCAAGCCTTGGTGTTCAAGGCTTGGACGCGAATTACGAGCCAGAGTTTTTGTCGGTTTCGTTCTTTTTTCGTTCCTTTGCTTCGATTTCTCGTTGTTCGGCGAACCTGACCGGATCGATGATTCCCCAGTCCTCAATCGAGTAACCGAACTTGGTCGAGCTTTTGATCGTCATGCCGAATTGCTTTCGAAGCAGTTTCACCTGACGCCCGATCACCTGGGGACTGACCTTTATCTTTTCGGCAAGCTCAAACCGATTTCCGCTTCTGTCGGCAATGGCTGCAAGCACGTCGAAAAGAACAGAGAATTTTTCTGAGTTTCTATTTCCGAGCATGGCGAATCCTGGTTAACCGAAAACGCCCAACAAAACGACCTGAGATGTGTGCACCAGCTTGATTTCTCCGGTGTCATCCATTGTCACGCACAGTTTCCCTTTTGGAGGAACCACTCCGGGAGTCAGAACGGCGGCATCGCCGCCCACTGAAACACGTACAGAAACCGGAGCAGATGTATGCAGTTTGCAGCCCCGGGGAAGAAGAGTTTTATCCGGATAAAACTGTGCATCCGTTTTCGATTTCGAGGGCTGCTTTGTACTGCGTTTTCGTTCAACAGGTGAAGTAACTTCAGCAGCTTTCTGTTGTTCTCCGGCTTCTAATGACTTCACAAAGGATGTCACTTTTGCACGTGTGATAGGAGCAGAAAATTCCCCTTCGGAAGCACTCGCATCAGCCCATTGATCAAGCTGTTGCTGCACCAGTTCCGGATACTCCTCGTATGCTTTTTTGAGCTTTCGAACTGCCAAAGGATCTTGAATTTTCTGGCTTTCAACTGCTTCTGCCAAGGGTTTCGGCAATTCGGCAACGTGGTTGAGGTTGCTGATGTAGGACTCCTGCTTTCCCATTCGCTTGGCTACTTCTCTGACGGTCATTCCCGATTTGATTAAAGCGGCCACGGATTGAGAGAGCTCTGCGAGCTTCATGTCGTCGCGCTGCACGTTTTCGGTGAGCTGCCGAATGATCCTCGCATTGTCGTCTTCGGCAGGTTCAACAATTACGCAATAGAGCTTCTCAAGCCCTGCGAGTTTAGCCGCACGCCACCGACGTTCGCCTTGCTCGATAACGTAGCGACCGTTGCTGTCCGCGCTAACGACAATGGGCTGCTGTTGGCCGATGGACTTCATGCTCTCGGCGAGCTCGTCAATGCGTTCAAAAACTTTGCGCGGCTGAGCCTTGCTGTAGATCAGCTCGATGTCAATGAGATCAAACTCCTTGTCGTCGGCATGACCTCCGACCATCATGCCCAGAGCAGCCAATTCATCCAAACCCGAAATCGTCGAGCGTTTAGCCATACCAAAGTCCTTTTTCGAAACATCCTGAGCGGGTAGTTTTATCCGGATAAAACTGCCGAGTCAAGCACCCTCGTCAGGCATTGTCTTTGATGCGTTTAAGGATCTCGCCAAAGAGTCCTGCCATCTCTTCCGAAGCTCTTTGCCCGTTTCGAACTTCAAAAATAGGCTTGCCTCTGGAAGCAACGTCAATCGGCGAACGCGAACGAACTTTCGACTTGAAAAGAAGTCCCGGCAACGCTTGAGTTACCGCAAACAGTGCGTCTCGTTGAGCAGCCGTATCCTGAAATTCGTTGACGGCCACACCCAAGGTTTTCAGACGACGATTGGAGCGTTTCTTGATCTGAAGGATGGTGCCGAAAAGGCTTTTCAAGCCGCTCACGGCATAACCTGAAAGCTTGATCGGGCAGATCACATAATCCGCACAAATGAGCGATCCTGCCAATCGACGTCCCAGAGAAGGAGGACAATCGATGATGACAAAGTCATAGTTTTGAACGACAGCTTCCAGATGCTTCTTCGGATTCATTGCCTGAGCAAGCGGAAGCGCCTCGACGTCGTAACCCTCGGGCGACTGCTCCGAACCGATCAGATCAATTCCGCGAGCTGTTTTTTGAATGCGAACCTCGGCCACTTCGTCGTTGAACAAATCTTGCGATGTCGTAGATGTCAACGCCTCTCCTTCCAGAAGCGTTTCAGAAGCGCTTGCCTGTGCATCCATGTCCAAAAACAAAACAGACTTACGCTTTTTGAGCCTCAAAAAATAGGCAAACTGGACAGCAAATGTCGTCTTTCCCACGCCGCCTTTCTGGTTGGCGAATGCGATGACCGTTGCCATTATCAAATCCCCCTAATAAGTAAATTTCTTTGAGTTTTATCCGGATAAAACTTACTGCAAATCCGCCAATGTCTTGCGCGATTTCCTCAGTGCCCTTCTGCGGGCCTCAAGCGCAACCAATACCGCGCTGCCCGTGCGCAGGATCACTTCAAGCTCGTCTGCGAGCCAATCATCATCGTCAAGCTCAAGAAGTGCAGCATCTTCATGCTGCAGTTCAGCTGAAATTTTCTGAACAACCAAAGTAATGCGTTCAAGCATCTGCTCGTTGCTGAGATGAAAGCTCATTTTTTTCACCTAATCAAAAAAGCGTTTTTGCCTCACCGGACATCTCCGGGATTTCTGCCCAAAACTCAACCGAAGCCTGTTTCTTCTCAATTGACCATTCTTTTTTCGCCTCGTTGAACCGGCTTACCGACCAGTGAAGCTGCTTCGTCAAAAAAGTGCACAAAACCAAAACATCAATCGAACCAGGAGGCTCCGATGCGTCTCTTTTGTGCCAAACGACGGGAATGCCGTTTGCATTGACATCATGTTTTGCAATAGGGCCGAGCGACCAAGCAACGACATGCTCAATCGGCCAACAGAACTTGCCGCTGCCCAAGTAAATCGCTTTGTGATAGCCGTTCTTTCTTTCTCCGTTTTTTCTTCCGTACACCAACAAAAAAGATTCCGGCGGCGGCCACACCTTAGAACCTTTGGTCGGTTGTTTAAGAACGGGCCAAGTGCTCGAATCCTTTGCATCAAACGCGGTCCATACAGATTGACTCATTGCAAATCTCACAAATTTCAGCATCATATTATCACATTTGTGATAATAAGCTATGCTCTTTTTGAGATTTTTTTGTCTTGTCAGAGCTTCTTCCTAAACCGAATTTCTTGGCGGTCCGAGGGGCTTATTGTCACAAGCGTGTACAAAATAATTTTTGACCTTCCGTTAACCCTCTATGTTCGTGCAATAAGCAATTTCCGCTTTGAAATCTGACAGTTGACCGTCTTGGAACTACTAACCTCAGATGATTGAATTCTTTTTGACCTGAGGTTTCACGTGTCCAAAGTGTTGTACCGGACTCTAATTGCTGCGTGCGTTTGCTCATGCGCCTGGCAATCGGCCTTTGGGTTGACTGCCACTGACCACATCAAAAGCCAGCCAAGAAATGCCTTCTACAACAATGGAGCAGAGGGGTGGTATTGGTATGACGACCCTGCAGCCCAAAAGCTTGCTCCGGAACCGCAGCCGGAGCCGCCAAAAAAAGCAGATTCTGCAAAGCCCGCTCCCGTAAAAGCCGGCCCTGAACCATTCTCTTTGAAATGGGTTCAGGAAATGCTGCCCAAGTATCAGGAGCTCGCATGGAATGACCCTACACAGGAAAACGTCCAGGCTTATTTCCTTGTTCAACGCTTTGCGATGGATCGTGCGAACAAATTTTCCGACGTCGCGCAGCAGGTCGTTGTCGGCAATGCCTTGCTTGATGAGACGATGCGTCGTCCTCTGGCCACTTTCGCCAACATGCAGGTTGATCGAGTCGCAGCTCAAAACACCGATACTCTCCTGAAGAAAGTTGCAGAAAAAGCCGGCATCTTCTTTTTCTTCAAATCCGATTGCCGCTTTTGCGAAGCCCAAGCACCCTTGGTCGGTCACCTTGAAGATCTGGGCTTCAACATTCTGGCCGTCAGCATTGACGGCGGAAATCTTCAAACACGCCAGTTCAAGGACACCAGAGTTGATTCCGGCCAGGCTGAGACACTGGGCGTCACAGCAACACCATCTCTCTTCTTGATGAATGAAGAGGGCACCTTTACCGCCCTTGGACAAACAGTTCTTTCTTACTCCGAACTCCGACGTCGAATTCTTTTGGTTGCTGCTCGCGAAGGCTGGATCAAAGAAGAGGAACTCAAAGAGACGCAGCCACTAATCAATCCCAACAACCAGTTCGATCTCAGCGAAGAGATGCCGAAGCTTCTTCGTGCCGCAGCCGAACCCGCATCACTCGTCGGTCGGGACGATCACATTGAAGTGGCCAAGCAACTAACCCAATCGCAAATTAACGATTTAGTCGACGAAAACAACTTCATCAGTCCGGACAAGTTGATCGGCATGTTTGGAAAAAAAGCCAAAACCTCCGGTCAGACCGAAGGAGACATTGAGCAATGAAAAATAAAAAACTCATGATTTCTGCCGCAGTTTCTGCTGTTCTTGCTGCGGCTTCAATTCCGCTTGCCCACGCCGGGCTGCAGGAAAAGATGGACTCCATGTTTGGCGAGATGTCCAATGTGACCAATCCCGGTGTTTTCGAGACGCAGCGCCGCGGCGTGATTTCCGGCGGTTCGATTTACGTCCGAAATCCGATGATGACAACGAGTCTTGTCAGCCTCCAGCTCCCATCGTGGAAAGCGGGCTGCGGCGGTATTGACCTTTTCGGTGGAAGCTTCTCTTTCATTAACGCGGATCAGTTTGTGCAGCTTCTGCGCACGGTTGCAGCCAACGCGAAGGGCTACGCATTCCAGGTTGCTCTGGATATTGCGTGCCCTCAGTGCATGACGTGGATTAACAATCTGCAGGCAAAAATCCAGGAGCTCAACAACATGAGTGCTAATTCCTGTCAACTTGCTCAGGGCATCGTCAATGATGTGGCAAGTGCTGCCATAGGAAAGCGCTACGGAGACTATTCGCTCACAGGTACGATGACTGGTCTCTATGATGATTTCTTCGGGGCCAAAAACCAAGTTGACGGCACCGACACTCCCAAAGTTGTTAACGAACGATCTCCTGAGCAGGCTAAAAAGCTTTACGGCAACATCGTTTGGGATTCCCTTTCAAAGAGCAACGCGAAAGGCTGGATTGTTGGCGCCGGAACTGACGCTGAGGAATACGGCATCCTGATGGCCACGAGCGGCTCGATCATCATCCCGGCTCCCGAAGAAGATGTCGCCAATCCGGACACGGGCACAACGATGAATCCACGGCATCTGCCGCACAAGATCGAGTTCAAGAATTTGCTCGACGGCGGCAATCTTGTTTACTACGCGTGCGGCAACGACGCCAAATGCATGAATCCCACTGAGCAAACCATCAATGTTGTTGGCATGGTCAATCGTGTCCACTCTTTGTTGACCGGAGACGGCAATTCCGTAGGCGTCATTCAGAAGTTCGCCATGACCGGCGGCAACGACTTCACTCAGGCAGAAGAGAACTTCATGAGCAATCTTCCGCAAGCCGTCGGCATGATGATCAGAAACTTAGCGACAGCCTCTACCGACACGGCACTCTCGATGTCTCAAGAGATTGCCTACGCAGTCGCCATGTACATGGCCTACAACCTGCTCGATGAGCAGCTCCGTGTTGTGGAACAAGCTCTGAACGCCAGTGACAAGACCGAAACCAAGGACATGCTTGCAAAAGTGAAAGCTCGTCGAGAGGCGCTCTTTACCGACTACGAAAAGTACGGTATGGAGCACACCACAATGGAAAAGCTCATTTCGTACTACAACGCACTTCAGCAAAACATCTACAAAACTGCCGTAACTGTTTCCAACAACACGGCTGCCGTCACCTCTGAAGGTCGCGGCTCTTAACGCCAGAAAGAGAGTACGAAATGGAATTTACGATCATTTCTCTGGGCAGCGTTGAGTTCTTAAGCCGCATTCTTAACGGCGTTGCCATGATTTGCGGAACCGGGGATTGGACTCGCCTCGTAGCGGCAGGCTTTGTCATCGGTCTGCTTTTCATTGGCTTTCAGAGCATCTTTGAAGGCGGGCAGAGAATCAACCTGCACCAGACCTTTATGTGCTTTCTCTTTTATCTCTGCATGTTCGGTCCATCCTGCACTGTGGTCGTTGAGGATGCCTACAACGGTGAGGCACAAGTCATCGACAACCTGCCGCTGGGCGTGGGTGTGTCGGGAGCGGCCATTTCAGGCATTGGCTACGGTGTCACAAAGCTTATGGAGCAGGGGTACAGCGAGGCAGATCGAACCTCCGAGCACCAATTTGCGGAACATCTGCGCATCATCAACAACATGCGAAATGCCGGCATGGCCGACGAAGTTTATGCCGCTATTGATGATTCGCTAGGGGCCCGGGCCAATGGCCGTCCAAGCGATTCCAAGCAGGCTCTGATCAACTATTTGTCGGAATGCACAATGGCAAAGATTCAGCTTGGTGCGACTACGCCGACAAAACTGGCTCAATCCCCCTGGTCATCCGGAGAGTTTCGTTTGACATCAAGCGCTCATACCGTACTGCTTCCGATTGCCGGCATGGGAACCAGTGAAATCGTCACTTGCAACGAGGGCTATGACAAACTCTCGCTCATTTTCGACAAGATCGGCAATGCAGCTTTTTCAACTGCTTTAAACCGTTACTTGCGTATCTCCTCGAACGATCCGACCGGCGGCATCCCCGACAACTTGAATCAAGTTAACGACGCCATTAGTGCAATGGGCATTTCCATGAATGGGTCTCAAGACATGATCCGCATGATGCTTATCGAAGGTGTCTATGGTCCGGCCGCACAGAAGTTCTACCAGACGCAGCAGGACGAAGCTGCCGCTCTCGCCATCAATCAGGCCATTGCACAACGAAACACGCAATGGTCTGCCGAAAGCACAATGTTCCTAAGCGTCGCCAGAGGCTTGATGGCCTTCTTCGAAGGCTTTATTTATGCGATCACGCCGATCATCGGCTTTTTGATCGCTATTGGCTCTTTTGGCGCAAGTCTTGCAGGAAAATATTTCCTAACTGTTGTTTGGATTCAGCTCTGGCTGCCAATCCTCTCGATCCTAAACCTGTACACCAACGTAGGTGCGCGAGCCGCTTTCGCGAAAACCACGCTTGGGGAAGCCTCGTTCTTTACCTTAAATGCGGTCTGGACGGAGGCTCAGAACTGGGTCGCCACCGGCGGAATGCTGACTGCCGCCACGCCGATGCTGGCACTCTTCCTCATTACCGGCTCCACTTACGCCTTCACAGCTCTTGCCGGGCGAATGGGCGGTCAGGATCATTTCAACGAGAAGATTCAGACTCCGAATGCTGTCCAGCCTTCAGCAGTGATGAATCATTTGCCTCACTACACATCCGATAGGCTCACCGGCACCTACGTTACCGGCGCACCGCAGGCAACACCGCAACTCAGTGTAAGCGGAACAATGGCTTCGAACCTTGCGCACAAAACCGCAGCACAAAATTCCGAAGCCGCCAACCTTTCTGCCACTATTTCGCAGGCCATCGCGTCCGGCAACAGCTCAACGGCCACCTCGCAAGTAACGGAATCCGTTGGCCGTTCCGTTGCTCAGACCGTCATGAGCAATGGGCAAACTGTTGGCAGCTATGTCCGTCAACAAATCGGACAAACTGCAGACTTGAGTAGCGCTCAACTTCAACAAATGGGAACTACGGCACTACGAATGCAAGCAGGCATTTCTGGGAACTCTTCTAGTTCTGTTATTGGTTCAATGTTGAAAGACATCGCCGGGTTGAGTGTTAGTGGAAGTGTGTCAGCAAGCGGCACCTCAAGCAGCACAGAAACACTCAGTTCCGGGAAACAAACGAACGATTCCTTCACACGCAATATTTCGGCTCAGGATCAAAAGATGCTGCAAGCTGCATTGAAAACCGGATCGCAGGCCGGATTGCAGAAAATGAATTCGCAAGAGTGGAGCGAACTTTCCAAGGCTGAGAAAAACGGCAATGTCTCTCAGGCATTCAGCAGCATGGCCCAGGCAACCAAGGCTGTTGAGCAGGCAACAACGATGAGTCGCAATTTGTCGACTTCCTCCTCAATGAGCTTGCTGACGTTGGCCAACAGTCTCAGAGGAACGGAAGCCTGGCATAAGTTGGCCAATTTCGGGCGCACCCTGGGCGTTTCGGAACGTGGTCAGCTTGCCAATCTATCTACCAAATACCAATCGCTGCTTGGCGGCGACGCTGCTCAAGGACAAGTCGTTGCAGCGCTCGATTACATGTCCAAGCGAGCAGTTTCCAATGCCGGCTATGCCGAAAACCTTTCCAATTACCTCACGCAATCCAGTGTGCCCGTCAACTCAGGCATGCCGTCTGAGACGAATGTCAGAGACATCAAAAAACCGACGGAAGGATTTACTCAGGACATGGTCAACAGCGGATCTTCCTTGTTCCAGCAACAGCAGGAATCCATCAATAACGCCCAAGACAGGACGGCTCAAAACATTTCGACCGAATACAACAATGCTGATGCAAACATCAGGAAAGAACACGAGGCAGGGTTGGATAAAGTCGATAAACAGGCTGTTGTCAACGATGCGACGGCCACCCAAGAAGCCCGGACGAACGCTTTGCACACCATCAATCAACCGACAAACAACGGTGTCGGCGTCATGTTGGCGAACAATGTTCTCAAAGATGGGGCTATCGAATCCGCTATGAAGTGGCTTAAAGACAATGCTCCGACCAAGCCAACCGTTCTGAACAGAGAAACCTTCGGTGATTATCTGGGCCGAAACGCTCATCTGCAGTCAATCGGCGGGCTTACAGGGGCACAACAGCGGTACATGGAGGCATACCATAACTTCCGTTATGTGGCTCCCAATGATCAGAAACCGGTTAGAGAGGCCATTCAGGGACTGAGAAATGAAGTTCAACAGACTCTGTACCCAAGCCAGAAGGAACTGACGCCGCAACAGCAGGCTCATGTGACCCAGACAACACAGTCGCTTATGAACCGATTGGAAGAGGCTCATGCTGTTGACAATCAGGCCAATATGCAGTCCATCATGCAGTTCAACCACGCATTTGGCCTCAAGACGTCACCGAGGGTTAAATAAAACTGTTTTGAGCCCGACAGAGATCCTCCACTGACTGTGGGGGATTTCGTTCTCAAGTAGAATGCGGTCTACCACGTAGCAGCAACAGAGGGCTTTCAGTTGCCTGTTCTTTGCCGGAACTCCTTAAGAGTTCTTTTGCCGGGTAGTTCATCGGTCGAAAGAATAGGTCCCGAAGCAGTAATGCAGAAGGTGTAAAAACGACAAAACCCAGTGCTACCAACACCGGGCTCGTCATTTGATGAGGAGACGTGTTATGCCAGCACATCTGTTCTCTTCGTAGGAGATTTTGCCACAGGCCATTACGGTCTGCACGGGCAATGTTCACGTTGACGGTGCTCTTGTTGCAATCCTTGTGATTGCTTGGCTGATCCGTACGAAGTAATTCAGTGGCTGCCTTCGGGCGGCCTTTGACGTTTTTGCTGGCTGTATGTGCATCAAGCAGAATGCCTTAGGCCATAGCAATTGCGGTTTCGTTTGCTTACCGCGATCTGTGCCACAAAAGCAAAACGGCCAAGAACGTGTTCGAGACGATCCAAGGCCGCTTTTAAAGGAGGATTAGATGCCATTACCATCTAATTCCGCCATCATCTTACGAGTCATAAAAGCGCTCGTCAAGATCATTCCTGCCATCGCTTTTTGCCTCATTTCATTCGTAATGACCTCTGCACTGTGCAATTTCTATATTGTCATCAGTAACTCGATAGACCAAACGGTGCTCTTCATCAATTCGTCGGCTCCAGAAACCAGATAAATTTTCCTTCAGGGGTTCAGGTTTGCCGATCCCCTCAAATGGAGATCGCATTACATCCTTAATAAGCTGATTCAGGCGCTTGAATTTTTTCTTGTCCGTTTCGAACCATTGCAAATATTCTTCCCATGCACTCGAATGCCAGACCAACATTTCAGTCCTCTATCAAATCATGAGAAACAAGGTTTTTCCCGGCATTAAGGTCTTCGACCACTTTTTTCAAATGCGCCATATTGCTGGAGCTGTAGAAAGGATCTGCTTTTGGCTGAAAAGGCAAACCGTTTACTCGTACCATCTGGTATAGAAACATGCGTACAGCGCTTGTCAGATCTAAGCCCATGTTAGCCGCAACTTCCTGAGCTTGATCGCGAATGTAGTCATCAATGCGAATCTGCAGATTTGCCATGAGATTGCCCTACCGTTGTAATTGATTAAATTGAATAGGTAATGATCTAGCATTGTAATGCAAGTTGCCCCTTTGCAAGCTTGATTTTCTGCAAAGATCTTGCTCAAAATTTAAGCACGCCGCCAAAGCCGCGACAACTCTGCCAATCCAAAGTTATCCCCAGAGCTTATCCACAAACTTGTGGATATTTCAGTGACATCCAAATACAGGCATTGGGGCATGTATTCCGTGAAGACGAAGATCTTCATATTCCGCCATTTTTATCAGCCATTTTTCACCTGAACTTAGCCCTCTACGGTAAACCTTCGGTGTTCTCTGCTCCTCCAACGCAGCCTCGAATTCCTCATCCGACTGCGGCGTGCAGACGGTACAGTAAACAGCATCCTGGAAGTCGTCATTGCAGCGCTCGGCGAGAAGGTTTACGTCTCCTCGATAGTTCTTGCTCACGAGCAGGGCGGGGAAGCCGATTACATAGTCGGTTTTTCGGTCAATGAGCCGCTCAATCTTTACGTTGATGAATGCATTGAAACCGTGGTTGATGATGTCGACCTTGGCTGTTTCCAGGGCCTCAGAAGCCTTCGTATGCCCGCAGCGAAGTTTCACCTTGCCGAACTTGACAGGAACCAGATGTTCCGGCCACTGCTGACCGAACCGGAAAACGTAAAACTTCGGCGAACGCGACATATATCCGTCGCGCCGTTCATTGCCGGGCTCGCACACGAAGCGTGAGGTGTGCGGAAGCTCACTCATCGTTTTGTTGAAAGAATCGAGCTTGCTTTGCAGCTCATTGACCTTTGCGTCGAAATCGTTTGTGAAGGAAGTCATTTCTCTACCCAAATATGTCGCTCTTGTACCCAAAAATTAGCTTTCTCGCAATAGCGCCGCCGGCTAACTTTTAGCTTTATCGTCTGCCAGCAATGCGCTGCGCGTCATGGCCTCAAATGCGCCTTCTACCCTAGCTTTGGCCAGGCGCTCTTCATCGAGTTCCTTGCGCAGCTTGTCAAGCTCATCCTCAAGTGCCTCGCGTTTATTTATCTCTTCTTCAAGCTTCAGATTGGCCTGCTTCAGAGATGTCGCGAGCCGGGCAATTTCCGCCTCGTCCTCACGCTTAACGCGATCAACTCTTGAGCGGATGATCGGACCGAAGATCTTGCTCAACGTTTCGGCAAATTCTCGAAGTGTTTCCTCATCGAGCTCAATCTCAGAATCCACCCGGACAGCTTCTGCAAAAGCATGACTCTTCTTCCAATTTCGAAGAGCCGCTGAAATTGTGCCGTAAGAACCTTTTCCGAGTTTTTCACGGATCGTCCTGACAGAAGGAATTTCGTCTTTTGCGGGATCCAAACCATCCAGCAAAGAATAAACAAGTTCTTCAGTCTTCATGTATCATATCGTAACGTAACGCGCTACAAAATTCAAATTTCAAAAAATCTGTGCGTTAAAAGAAACACAACTACAATTCGAATCATTGATTTTTTACGAGAATCCTTGATTTTTCAAGTAAACTGTCGACCACAGCAGATGCGGGAAAACACCAATACAATACCCCCCCCCGTGCCATCATCCCCCCCTCTTTTCTAGGTTGTTTCACCTAGTTTTGTGTAACAGACTTGTAATGACAACTTGCCGGACTGTATCGAACGCTAACGGACGTTCTCGCACTTGGAAATTGCTCCTCACCGTGTGCATCTTAGTTTCCTTTTTCGAAAACTGCGCATTCGCCGGTCAGCAGTTTTCGCTTGCCGGGACTATTTTTGAAAGAGCCGGCGACGAATACAACGTCGATCCCGCGCTGCTCTACAGCATTGCTCTGGTCGAAAGCGCCATTGACGATCCGGACAAGGCGGGTTTCATCAATCCATTTCCATGGACACTTCGTTCGACCCGACCGTTTTACGGAAAGAATCGCCAAGAAGCAGAAAAGGAATTATTGCGGCTGTTGAAAACGCATAAAAGCATTGATGTCGGTCTCATGCAAATCAACACCAAGTGGCACGGGCACAAAGTCAATTCGCCAACTGCATTGCTAGACCCGCTCACTAACGTTCGAATCGGAGCTCAGATTCTTTCGGAACAAATTGACAAGACAGCCGACGCCGAAATGGCCATTGGTCGTTATCACAGTTTCGATCCTGAAAGAGCGCGATGGTACGCGCATCACGTTCTTCGTGTTTACACACAAATTAGGCATAGAGGAAAGTAATGCTCAAAGCACTGCCATATTCAACAAAAGACGTTTCGCATGGCTTGAGAACGCATCTTGCAATGAATTCGACTGAACTGCCCAATTACCAGTCGATAGATGCCAGTCTTTGGTCGTCCATTAAAGAAGCCTTGGCAAGCGAGTCCAGTCAACTTGACCTGTCCTGGCTCAACATCAGCCTGCTTTTTGCAAAGGAACTGCGTAATGCGCCATTACGCATTGTCAAGGATCTTTCCGAATCGTCAATTTGCAGCTTTAAGGCGTTGATTTCCGAGGACGACTTCCTGAATTACTTCGGCAGGCATGAGACCTGGAAGAATCTTCATCAAGATCTTCGAATCTCTTATTACCGATCACGCTTTGCATCCATTTATTGGTGTTCCGTTCGCGATTATGCAGTCAAAAGCAAGCACGATTGCATTTCCATTTTCCGTCTTCCGCCAAGCATCGTTGATGTCCTTGCCGAGTCAAGCACATCACAAATCATTGATTTTTGCCATGGCTTTTCCGAACTTCAGAAATTCGAGCTTTCCTGTCCTCTTGAAGACTGCTTTCGAATCATCGAAGTCTGTGAGCATTTCCCCAACAATTATGAAAAACGCTTGATGCTCGCCAAGCTGCTCAAAACAAACCATTGCGCAACCATGCTCGGAGAACGTCAATGACGACAATCAATCGTGCAACGGCAAAGCTCATCATCAAAAACATTTGTGAGGGAATGGCCATTGAAGAAATTGCGAATGAACTTTCAGTCTCGCAATACATCGTGGCCAGGCTGTTTCATGACCAAGCGCTTGAAGAAAACAGTGAAACGAAATTGGAAAGACTCGAAGCGCTTGCCGCCTCAAACGCCATGATCAGCGGCGGGAATCTGGACCTGAAAGAATACTCGGCCAAGCAATTGAGCAAATGGCTTATTCAAGCCGGGATGTACCCTGGGCAAATCCATATCTGCACCGGCCTTTCAATTCATAAATCAAGGCACTTGTATAAACAAGTGAAAGCCGCCTTTGAAACTGCCGATCCAATCGTTCCAATGCCGCAGACGCTGGCTGCAAGAATTGTGATGTCAATTTTTTCAAGCCATTACTCATACCTGGCAGATCAATCGGAAACAAATTCCGTTCAGATTGCCAATGTCATCGTCGCTTGGGCCAGAACGGTTGATGACGTTGCCAACATGCACATTGACCAATTGGAAGGCTTTGATTCGCGATTGATAACGCTCGGCTCTCTGTTTGAAGTAGCCCGCAGTCTTCGCGAAGTCAAGGCATCACCTTCTACCACTGTTCCCTTAAAGAAATGGAAGCGCACCCAAAAGATCGAGCGCGGTTTGTGCCCACTTTGTCGTAGTCACTTCGTGTACTTCACCGGCGGTCGCAGAGCCAAGTCATCCTACTGTTGCTATTGCGAACTAAGCCAACTTCTTGAGCAGAACAAAATTTAACCGCAGGAACACAAGGCGTATATAAGAATCACCCCGCAACTTCCAATACGGATAAGGTATATGAGAAGTTACATCGGAAAATTTGGATGGGAAGTTGCGTGCGGAAAAACGAGACCATGACGATGGAACCAAAAAAGTTTTCTCTCATTTCCGTCACTCCGGAGCAACGGCAAACCAAGGATTTTCTGAGTCTCCTTACACAATGCAACTTTGACCTGCAGGAAGAGCGAAAGGGCCATACCGAATTCGAGCTCGCAAAACTGCTCCAACAAAGCCGTCAGCGAATCCTCAATGATTTCGCAGTAATGCAAGCCTCTATTGTTTTTCGTGCCGTTAAGGCCGGAGATAAATACATGGCGATGTACAAAGAGTCCAATGGGACGGATGAAAAATGCTCTCTTCGGCCAAAGCTCAAAATTGATGCCAATTACAGCACGCTTGAAATGGCTTGGGTTCGCCGCATTGATCGCGTTAAGCCGGCAAAAGCATCAACTCAACCGGTTGCGTCCGCTCATTTTCGACGTTACAAAATTGAAACGGCCAATGGCGAATTAACGGTTTCTCATCACTACGAATACATCAAAAAGGGACTGGAAGATCGGTACTCAAATCGGATCTTTCGGGATCAGCCTTTATGGGCTCAAAAATTGGGCGCTGCGCTGGAAGACAAATTCTCATTGCTCAGGCAGGAACAAAAAAAGTTAAGCGCATTAAGAAAGGCATTAAAGGGACTGCATCTGTTTCAAGGCAGGTGGTTCAATGACCAAGTAAAGAAACAAGTGAATGAATGGCTCGACCACGAACAACTTGAGATTGTCAGTTTTGGGGATGATCCGAATTCGTGGCTTAAAGGTGAAATACGAATCGTCAATGAGGAAAAATTAAATGAGTGACATTGCAAAAGAGACTTCCAAAAACAAATACCCGGCATTGCCGGAGGGATGCACAATGACAAAGGCCATTCGTGATGCACGTTTCCGCATTGCGCATATCACACGCGACCTCAATGGGAATTTTTCTGAGCGTCACGGCTGGCTCGTGACGGATGTCGTTTGCAATGACCCTTCACGAGTTTGCATTCAATACGATCAGACTTCCGTATTTCTTGATGTGCCGGCCATTGAAATCGTCATTATGAGTTGCACTGAAGGCATGGGACGAAACGCATGACAAGCCGAACAAAATTTAAGCACTCGGAGGATGTCAAGGCGAAAGCCATCCGGCTCTTTGAGCGGGACTTTGGTTACAAAGCGACGGCAAAGATTCTTGACATCCCCGTATACACAGTGCGCGACTGGAAGCGAGATTGGAAAGCCGGCTTTTTTAAAGCCAGCAATTTGTCATGCGCCGAGTTGCTTCGTGAGGTGATGATTGAACAAGGGCAAGAATTTTTCTGGCGCGGCAATGAATCAGTGATTCATGCAGTTATGCAGCGCAGTGATC
This sequence comes from uncultured Duodenibacillus sp., assembly GCA_944388865.1. Classification (GTDB taxonomy): domain Bacteria; phylum Pseudomonadota; class Gammaproteobacteria; order Burkholderiales; family Burkholderiaceae_F; genus Duodenibacillus. The sequence continues at coordinate 19,601 of CALXKM010000048.1, forward strand.
GACTATCTCTTTCGCGCGAGGGAATCCAAAAGGTCATGACAGCTGTAAAGCGATCAAGTTTTTTCAGCCGAATGCCGGCTCTCGTTTACATGAACTCCGTAGCCCATCCTGTTTGGAGACTTCTGCCGAACTAAAGTAAAAGCCGGACATCGATTGTTCCGGCTTTCTTATCGCTTGTTATTTCGGATTTCTGAGCTTCTGAATCAAAACCGAAGGCGGATCAATTCGAAAATTTGTTCCGTTCATTTCAACATTGATCACACCCCGCAGGTACTGCGACACATCAATATCGATTCCCTGCTGCAGGCGACGTTTATGCGCAGCTACCAAATGCAATATCGGACGCTTGCGTCCCGTTTCCAAAATTACTTCTGCGGCTTTGCAGGACTCATTGTTCCAGCGTAAATGCTCTTGTCCCGGCCCTTTTGGCTGTAAATGCTTTTGTCTTTTTGGACTGCGCCGGCTTTGGCCTTGGCCTTTTTTGAGGTTTCAGACTCGGCCTTTGTCTTTTGAGCCTCCGCTTGAGCTGCAGCTTCGGCGGCTTTGCGCTCGGCTTCCATCAGGGCGAGTTTAACGGGGTCAGCCTTGTAGTGCTCGTTGTAAAGCACATGAGACATTTCCTGGTTGCGAATGGCGGCGCCGGCACGACTCTCGACATATTCCCAAACGGAATCCTCACGGGTGTGAACGGTGTCAAGTGTTTTTTCAAAGGGAATGATGTTGTCGGGTTGCGGTTCGGGCGGCGTCGAAGTGCACCCGGCAGCGATCAATGCGCAAGCTCCCAAGGCGAAGATGTGTTTGGCTTTTGACATGACCTTTCCTTTGTAGGCGTCAGGAGTTGATGAATGGGTTTTCTGGATTGCCCCATTGTCAGCTCATTGACGGCGGGGACTGGCGCTTTTCTAAGCAGAAACTGCTTTTGCACAGCAGAACGGTCTTATCTTCTTCCTGGCCGCTTTTGCATTTTTGTACGCAAAACCTGCTTCCAAACCTGACAGGTCGAAGTTGCGCTCCTCGTATGGTTATCTGTAGTAACCAAATCAAGGAGCCAGAGTGCGTTCAAAAGAACTTCAAAACTGGATCGATGAACAGGAAACCCCGAAGAAGGTGCTCAAAGAGTTCACCAAACTTCCGGAACACTTGTTCTTTGAACTGCTCAAGGAAGCGCTTGAGCTACCGGAAATCAAGGCCGCCTACAGCACGTGGGCGGAAGCTCGACGAGACGAACGCGCGATCAGAAAGTATTGTCAAAGCATGCAGATCATGGGAAAGCTGCATCTTCAATTGCCCGGTAAAAACGACGGCAACACGGCTTCGCCGAACTTCGTCAACACTTCAAGTCTGTTCAAAGCGGGCCGCAGCAATATCACTGACGAAAACCGACCGCACGTCTACATGGAACAAGTAGTCTGTCGTGCCGGCATCGATATTCGATACTCAGGTGAACTCCTGAATCAGTACGACTGGGATGTGCTGCAGGCGCTTACCGACCTCAGTGGGTGTCGATACAACGAGGTTTGCCATGTCAATGCAATCCAGATTCTCAGACACTTGGGACGTGAAGCCGGAGGTTGGGAGTACAACAAGCTTGAAAAGTCACTGGTGCGGTTGTCTGCTGCCTCGGTCTGCATCAAAAGGACAGCCGTGAAAGATCCCGTCGCGGCGACCAATCGCCCAAGAATCGTCGGAGTCATTCATTTCCTCAACCACATGTCGTGGATGCGAGGCGAAGAGGATGCTGAAGTGTTCTACAGCCTGGACCGCTATTACGGCTATTTGAGCGGCTACGGATACGCACTGGTTGACTGGGAGAAGCGCAAGCTGCTCCACAAAAACGAACTGGCCAAGAAACTACAGGTGCTGTTCATGGGGCACACTGACAAAGCGCAGTTTCACTCCGTTGCCAAGCTCATAGAACTATGCGGGTACACGTTAACCGTGACCGACTTCACAAAAATTCTCAAAGACGCGCTGCAACAACTCATAAAGGTCGGAATCATCCATAGCTTCTGGATCAGTCGGCCCAAGCGCGGCGAAAGTGAGAAAAAAGTCGTGTGCGTTTGGGTCAAAGGAGCTCCCGACGCCGAGTTTCAAATTCCAAACCCAAAACAGCGCCCGGGTACGTATTACGGCCCTAAAAGCGCTATCAAGAAAGCCTGAGCATCAATCCCATCAACCAACCCGAGAGGAGGCAAAATTGAACAAAATCGAACTGGCCGAACAAGTTTCCATGGCAGCAGGCATCTCGAAGTCCAAAGCGATGTTGGCCCTAGAGGCACTTACGCAAAGTATTGAACGAGCACTAGCAAAAGGAGACTCGGTCACACTGTCGGGGTTCGGGAGCTTTGTCGTTGCCGACCGTTCGGCCCGCAATGGCTACAATCCTGCGACCGGTGAAAAACTGCAGATCAACGCCTGCCGGGTGCCCAAGTTCCGCCCCGCACCTGCATTGAAGGCGGTGGTCAACGCGAAATAACCGATAGAAAACACTCCGCTTCGGTTTTGGGAACAAATCGAAGTCTTCACTTGGGCACGCTCGTAAACGTGCCCTTTTTTTCGTCTGGCCACTTACGTATTGCGAGAGAAGTTGAAACCGAATTTGAGACGGCGAAAAGAGAGCCTGTGGATAACTTTATTGCCTAAAAGTCCCAAATTGTGGATAACTCAAGGGCTTTCTAGTGCAATTTCAGATCTTGTGCTTTTTCTGTGGATAACCCTGTGGATAAGTGAAATCTCATACAATGATTGCACATTAATTCCCCAATTTCATGGCGGAATGCGGCCAAAACACTCTGAAAAGCAATAAAAAATCATTGACTGAAAATCCCACGCTGCTCGACGATTTGATTTCCATTAAAAACCATCGTTGTTCCGTCACTTTATCTCGCCTGGCTTCGTTGTTCCGTCACTTTATCGTCGTTGTTCCGTCACTTTATCATCGTTGTTCCGTCACTTTATCTGAGACCCAACCTCGCCGAAACCCCTGTAAACACAGGGCTTCGCAAGCGATGAGGGGTGCCCTAATAAATCTTATTTAATAAATCTTTTTTAATAAAGTAATGTAACTACCGTTGCGCACGCACGCGCACGCGCGATGAGAAGTTGCAGGGAAAATTTCGAGATTTTCGACCAGACGGAGCAACTTGCATTTTCGTCGTTAGAGCCGGCATAGAAAAGTGGCCAAGGAAAGGCTGGGGGCCCTTGCGTGCCTTCTAAGCAGATTTTGCTTTTGAGACCATCAAGAGCTCTGTTGAGGCAAGGCAGGATTACGGCATTCCATGGACCGTATTTCGATGCTGAAATTTTTGTTTGATCTCTGCGCTTTTCCTTTCCGCTTGTCGGCTTTGATTCTTTGCCTGCCGATACAGGCGGGCGTTTCTGCTTTTGAAAAAGCCGAAGCCAAGCGCCATGCCGACGACTGTCCGCTTTTTAAGGACATTCCTGAAAAGCCGGTTGACGCAAGCATTGATGCCGCCTGGCCGCCGGCGCCGCATGCTGTTGAAGCTCTGGCCGTGCAAGAACTCATCAATGCCAACGGCAAGCTTATTCGCGACATCTGCTACGCCACGACGCTCAACGACGAAGAGACCCAGAAGGTATTGCTGCCGGTCATTACGAATCTGGCGAGAATCGTGCATTTATGTCCGGCAAGCGAGTTCGACCACCATCAAGGCTACGGCGGACTCTTTACGCATTCGCTGGAGGTTGCCTACTTTGCGGCCAACTCAGCAAAGAACAAGATCTTCGACCGTTCGGCGCCGCCGAAGGATCAATATTTCAACAAGTGCCGGTGGATTTTGATTGCCGTGCTTGCCGCTTTGGCTCACGACATCGGCAAGCCGTTTTCGGACATGGAGGTTACGACTGCCGACGGAAAGCGTTGGGACCATCAGAGTCCGATTCTTGACTGGCTGCGCAAAAATCGCATTGCGAGCTACTACATCGCCTTCAAGCAAGGTCGAGACCACAATGCGCACAAATCGTTTTCGCTGAGCAAAAGCGCTCTGTTGATTCCGCAGAAGACGTGGGACTTCATTGCACTAACCGGATACGGCGAGGAGATGGTCAAGGAGTTCAACGACGCAATTTTGCTCGGGCACAAGGGCGGCCTAATCGGCCGCATTCTGGACAATGCAGACGGCATCTCGCGAAATCTGGACATGAAGCGTCAGCGCCAGATCAAGGCCGAGTTCAAGAACGTTTCGCACCCGCAGGGCAATGAATTGCTCAAGGCCATCCGAGCGCTCATTTCCGAAGGATTATGGCCGGTAAACGACGAAGACGGACGGGTTTTCGTCACAAAACAAGGCTGCTTCATCGTTTGGAACGAAGGCATGGCTTCTCAGGCTCGTGAGAAAGCGCAAAGCTTTGGTGCCGTGTCTATTCCGCTCGACTACATCCGGCTTGCGGCCATGCTCGCCGAGATAGGCGTTGCTGTTCGAAACACAGATGAGGTTTCCAACACGTTCAATCTTTTCTGGCAGGTGACCCCGATTGTTCTGGGCACCACGCAGCTTTCCTGCATTCGCATCACCAATCCCCAGCTGATCTTCGAAACAGCCGTGCCGCCTTCGATAGAAGCCATTGTTGAAGGTCTGGCCGTGGACGACATCACCAAGGCTGCATGGATGCAGAAGTGGAAATTCGTCCCCAAGATCAAGATCACGAGAGCGGAGGAAGAGTTGATGGGCTACACGCAGGACTTTGCGCAACAGGTCGCCGAGGAAGCCGCAGCCCGAGAGCAGGAAAGAGAGGAGCTTCTAGCAGCCGAATCAACGGTTCCTGAAGAAATGTGGGATGAGCTGCTTACCGAACAACCGACAGATTCGAAAGTCCCTGCAGTGCCCGCAACAACTGCAAGTCAAGAAGGCAAAGTACCGGCGCCCGACCATCCATCCATGCCCGATGCTACAGAGATTCCAAGTGCTAAACACGGTATTGACGAGAGCGGATTCGACATGGCTGCGCTGTTGGGAGAACCTGCTCAGAACGACGACATTGATGTCGCAGGGAACGTTCTCCTGGATCAAGCTCCAGAGTCGGTCAATGCCTCTGCCAATGTCCACCAGACGTCTTCCGAGATCGATTCCTCTGCTGAACTCGTTTCAGTTTCCGAGGTTGAGTCCGTGCACATCATGGAGGATGCGGCACTGCAGCCCTCCGGCATTGAGCTGTCGCCCAATTCCGCAACCCCATTGCCTCGGAACGCAGCAGAACCGGATTTAAGCGCTCTGTGGCCATCTGAGGCAGAAGAAGCCTCCTCTTCTCCTGGGCAACTTCAAGCTGCGGCAAAGCCGCAATCCGGCGCAGCCGATGCCGCCCAGAATCAAACCGTTGAGAAGTCCGTCAGGCGAAGAAGCAAGAAGGACTCCCGCACTGAGGGCGAAAGGGTTTTCGAACGAACCAAGGATCTCGTGGAGAGCATGGCCCAGCAGATTTGCCTGCGCTCGGGGATTTGGCTGGAAGGCGGCCGTCAAATGGACATCGAAACCGGAAAATGGTTTACGGGCTCCAGACTTTTTGAGCAGGAGCTGACCGAGCGCGGCATCACTGACAACCTGTTCCGGCTGGTGATTGACGAACTCGAAGAAAACGATGTGCAGCCTCGAATCGAGCTCGACCGCGAAAAGCATCGTGTTTATTTGATCGGCGATGTGGAGCTGGACTGAAATGGCAATGAAGTACGATCCGACTGCCTATGAGACGTGGCGGCAGAATTTCGAACTGCGGCAGTCTCTTGCATGGTTTTCGGGATTCATCTGGTACATGATCTGGGGAGACATCTTCGGAACAACGGGAGCAACCCTCGGCTGCGCCCTGATTTGCGCCGCGATGGGGCTCTATAAGCTCGTGCCGGCAACAAGGCGCTTTCACATGACGCTGAGGCTTGCCGGAACGCCGCTGCCATTCATCGACTTCGACGATCTGCGGCGCATCATGAACGACCCGGTTCACAAGGACGATATGTGGCTCGGGAGAGGCTTTGCCTGGGGGCCGACCCAGACGCAGCGCGTTGCGGATCTGCTCAAGCGCGACTGGCACAAGACCTACAGAGAAGCGCTCGGGTCGATTTATGTGCTGCGATTCATTCGCAGGCACTTTTTCCTTTGCCTGTTCCGTCCCTTTGAGGCAATTCGATCCTACAAGGAAATCCAAAAGCGAGTCTCAGAGGATCAAGGGCAGTTTTGGCTTCACGGGGTCGGCGATACCGACGAGGACATTTTCCAGAAAATTTCGCATACCGAGGGGCACACGCTCATCATCGGAACAACCGGCTCAGGAAAGACGCGCTGCTTTGATCTTTTGATTTCTCAGGCCATCCTGCGCGGCGAAACCGTTTTCATCATCGACCCCAAGGGCGATCAGGACTTGCGCGAAAAGGCTCGCCGGGCATGCGACGAACTGGGCCGCGGCGACAAGTTCGTGAGTTTTCATCCAGCCTTTCCAGATGAGTCGATTCGAATCAACCTGTTGGCCAACTGGACGCGGCCTTCGGAGATTGCAGACCGCGTTGCAGCGCTGATTCCGTCGGAAACCGGCAGCGATCCGTTCAAGAACTTTGCCTTCGGGGCACTAAACGCCATCTGCAACGGCCTTTGTTCGGCCTACGAAACGCCGACGCTCAAAAGCCTCAAGCATTACTTGGCCGGCACAGGGACTGGAGCCGTTGCCGGGCTTGTCATCAACGTCCTGAACCAATATCTGAGAAAAGCGCGGCCGGAAAACATCCGCAAGCTGGATCAGTATCTGGCTGCGCTGCGCAAGAAGGATCAGGAAACGATTGCTATGGCGCTGGTGCAGTATTACCAAGCCGAAGGCCCGGCAGATTCCGACATCGACGATCTGGTTGCCATGTACTGTCACAACAAGGAGCACTTCGGCAAGATGATCACGTCGGTGCTGCCGATTCTGTCGATGCTCACATCAGGCACTCTGGGCGACATGCTCTCGCCCCCGGATACCGTTGCCGAGCAGGCCGAACACACCTGGCGCGACACCAAGGATCTGATTGAGCGCAATGCCGTCGTATATGTCGGTTTGGATTCTCTGTCGCAGGCCACAGTTGGGCAAGCCATCGGCGGAATGTTTTTGTCGGACTTGGCGTGCGTTGCCGGCGCCCGCTACAACTTCTCCGAGATGCAGCCTGTTTTCGATGATCGAAGCTCCTGGGAGCGTTTTTTGAGCAAGCTTCCGTTCATCGGAAAGAAGTATCGGCTCAAGTCCCGTCAGCAGACCGTCAACATCTTCGTGGATGAGGCTGCAGAGGTCGTCAACCAGAGCTTTCTGCAGATTCTCAACAAGGGCCGGGGAGCAAGACTAAAGCTTTTCGTAGCCACGCAGACATACGCCGACTTCGTGAGCAAGATGGGAAGCAAGGATAAGGCCACACAGCTCCTTGGCAACTTAAATAACCGCATCTGCTTGAGGTGCGTGGATCCTGAAACGCAGAAGTTCGTCACGGACTCGCTACCGAAGACCAAGATCATGACCATTCAGCGCACGCAAGGGCTTTCAACGGCTGCGTATGAGCCGGTACCGAGAGGCGGCAGTCTGAGCGAACGACTGGCAGAAGAAGAAGTTCCTCTCTTCTCACCGCAGCTTTTGAACATGCTCCCGAACCTTGAGTTCATTGCCTCGCTCTCGGGCGGCCACATTGTTAAGGGACGCTACCCGCTTATCGTTAAGGACAAATCGGAGATTCGCCGGTAGAAATTACGGCTAAATCAAGCTTTCTGAGCCACAAAAAGATCGTGGTAATGGGCGGCTTCTTGTCGCACTTTCGGAGCCAGCTCGCAGTACCAGGCAAAAAACTCCGGCCAATTGGACTTATTGCCTTTTATGTCGCCGCTTCTCGTTACGAAAATACGCTGCATGTGTGACCCGTCACCATGCCATACAGGCACCAACCCCGTGCTTTTGAGGAACTCCTCCCGGTGTTGAGCCAGAAAGTTGTAAAAGTCTTTGTTCCAGACTGCCAGATCCAACCCAATGGTCTTGTCTTTGGTATTAATGAGCAAACCGATAGAGTAGTGAGACGATCCACATCGAAGCGTATATGAATGAGCCGGACGAGTATCCGAAAGACGCGGAAACACGCTCAAGAAGCTGGCGTCCTTTTCTGCATGTTTAACAAAGTGATCCCAAAAATCCAGTTTCAGAAGTTCAGTAGCGCTTAAAGAAGCCATCGACTTTACTTTGCGCTCCCACTCATTGGGCTCTTCAATAACGTTGAAGTGCGGAGCCGGCTTTGAGTCATCAATTTTCCAAAGTTCAACCTCCACCAGAAAAATGGAGACATCCGACTTTGTATTTTCGTTCAGCCATTTGACTGCTTGGCGATGTTCGCTTCTGGCCTGAGCGACGACCCAAACCATGACCTTCGCATCCAGCCCAGAAGCATAGGTAATTATTTTTCCAAGATGATCGTGATTCGAATCTTCCAGCTGATTCTCAATTACCACAATTTGAGTGTCTTCACCTTCCCCTGTTTCAGCAACAATGTCTGCAGAGAACGCACCGACGGAAACCTCTACTTTTTTTACAGTAAGTTCCATCCGGAGGGCTTCACCAAGAAGGTCCAGATTTTCCTGTTTTGCGAGCCACGGGGTAAAGTGGCGTGCTTCATTGGACCAAACGGATCTCAAGTCTTCAACAATCTCCAGCTTGCCGAGATCGAATTTCTGAGATGACATATCTTCTCCAAGTTAGGCGTTTCCCTTGCGGCCGACGTCGGCTTTGCCTCCGGCAAGCATGGATGTAGCTAATTGCACGTGATACCGCGGCAGACAATCGATGATGCGGTTTAGAATTTCCTCCCGAGTAAAGAACCCATTTTTAAGCTTACCGCGACTTTCCGTATCCGGAAAAACGATCTTGGCTAAAACATCGTCGCCGTCTAGAAAATCGAAAAACAAGTCCAGAGTTTTTTCATTAACGCGTGCTGCAACATCTAACAGCAGGTCAATGGCTTCCTTCAAGAGCCCAAACCCCGCGATGGCCCAACCGACGGCTATGCCTCTTGCCGCCGCAGCAAACCGTACCTGTATATGATCTAAGTTCGTGTCGTACTGAGCGCTTCTTAAAGTGGCCAGGGCAGCAAGCGGTTTGTCCGCATCCTGCGCACGCATAAAACAGATTTCTGCAAGTTCTTTCGCACCCAGGCAATGCAGCGCCTCGCCAATTCCGACCAGATCATCTGCAGAACAGCTCTGCAGGTGCAGGAAGATACTGTGAAGTTTCTCAAGAGAAATTTCCTGCGACTTGTCGCCGAGAACTTCACGGCAATAGAGCTCAAGAAAAGCCAGAGAAACCTGACCGAGTTCGCCTGTTTCATGGCGCTCGACTGCTTCAGCCAGACAGGACTTCAATCCCCGGACATCCGAGGGCGCATAACCGTTCAGCTCAACGAACTGCAGAACGGGAAGAAGTCGTGCAAGAGCAAGAACGTGTTCTTTATGCAGGTAGCCGGCTTCAGAGCTCAGCTGATTAACGAGTTCCGCTGCCACAGCCGAAACTGCATCATTCAATCCGGAAACGATTTTCTTGTCGCCAGCCGGACTTTCAAGCAACCGCTCAAATTCAATTCCGAAACAGTCTGCGATTTTCTGTTCCGCATCTGCGAGCACTGACTGAGAATCGTGAAAGATTGTTTCCCAAAGCTGCTTTAGGGAATTCTCGAAAACTTGTGTTTTACTGGACGAACCTGATGCTTCGTTGTGTTGGTCGTTCATGTCGGTGACGCCCGAGACGGTACGAGGAAATTCAACAACGCCCTCATTCTAGCGGCAGCCTCTTTCTTCACACAATACTGAGTAAAGGGTTGCGACGTCTTTTGGGTCCTCTCCAAATTGTTCAGTATGCCTTTTTCGTAGCAAAACCTGCTTCGCAGAGCGTCATGTGGGTTTGCGTACCTCCTTAACATCTTTTGTGTAGACGCAAGGCTTTCCCCTCAAAGGAGAACATTTTGGATTTTGTAAGCGCAGGACGCGCAAAAGAACTTCAGCAGGAAAACATCCTGGCTCAGGCGCACAAACAGGGAATTCCCACCGAGGAGGTTCTCTTTTCACTGATGCGGTATACGCCGGAACTTTTCGGAGCCATGCAGGATTGGGAAGATATTCAGAACATCTGCACGGCTGCTATTCGTGAGCTCGAACCGTACATCAGCTTCAGGCAGATTTACGACTTGGTGATGCATGTCGTCAAGCTCTATGACACGCACGTCATCACGGTGCTTCGCGTGTTTTCGGACGTCAAGCGGCTGGCGTACTTCGTCAACGAAATGATCGAAACCATGCTGGAAGTGCCGGCTTATGCCGAGGCAATCGAACAGCAAGTCAGCCTGCTCACAAACGGCGAGAAAGACAAGGTTGCCTCCAGAGGCTTCGTGCTGCGGCGCATCACGAGCCCGGAAGTGCGCGAGGTACTGCTCAACGACAAGGCCAAGTTTTTCAAAGCCGAAATCAAGCGCTCCGAAAAGATTGATTTCTCCGCCATCCGTTCGTTGGGAGAGATCTAATGGCCAGGCGCGAATCCTCCAGTGCAATTTGGATCTTCACCATTTTGATTTCTGTGGCGCTGCTGCTCGGACTGTCAATTGTCGAGAGCGAATACACACGCAAAACATCGGTGTTGGAAGCTCAGAAGATCGAATCTGAAATGGGGGCTTCGACGCTGCGAAAAATCAACGAGCTTGCCGGCAAATGGTATCTGGCCACGGCCGGCAAGCTTGAACAAGCCGAAAGCGATCTTGACTCACTGTATTCCGACGACCCTGTGCAGCGGGCGCGCGAGGAACGTTTTACCGAAAGTCTGTACGGAGGAAACAGCAAGCTCAATACCTGGATCGACAGCCGTAAAGAAGCATTTCTGGACCTTTATTACTGGGTTTTGCGCCGGGTTGCGCTATTTGTCGTCCTGCTTCCGCTCTGGATTCCCCTGGCAATTCTGGCGGTCTTCCACGGTCTGCAGGAGCGTGAGATCAAAAAGACAGATTTCGGCTACACGTCTCCCGTGATGAATCACTGGGCCAGGCAGGTTATCGCTCTGAGCATCCTCACGACATTTCTTGTCTTTTTTGCCCCGATTGCAATCGACCCGCTGGTCTTTCCGCTCATCATGGCTGCCATCACAGTGGCCATCGGCATTGCAGTGGGCAACATCCAAAAACGAATCTGACGGTAAGGAAGCCTCTCTATGACACATTCGTATCCGCAGTGTTCGAAATTGGACGACATCCTAAAAAGCGACAGCCGCAGCCGGGAGATCTTTGAATGGGATCTCTCCAGCTTCATCGGGCTTGTCAACGATCTGCACAAATCAAACAAGGCATCGAACCAAAAATGCGAAGTTCTCTATCGGTTTGATTTGCCGTGCTCTGCGGAGGAACTGATTGAGCGCATTGCGCCTCGGCTTCCCAACGGGTGGGCATGCGAAATCATCTGCCAGGCCCCGAAAGTGAGCGCAGCCAAGGATCTGTCTCAGGCAAACGAATCGTGCATTCTCATTGCCGCCCGACGCATCACGCAGAGCGAACTTTTCTGACCATATTCAGGAGAAGCGATTGAATCCACTCACCACAACTTCACGCCAAAAATTGACGCTGCTGGCTTTGATTTCTCTCGGGGTGAGCTCCGCAAACAGTTTGGCTGCGCAATCCGGAACGGATGAGCAACCCGTGTGGAATCCCAGAGCTTCCAAAGTCGAAACGTCGGAGGAAAAGCCGAAGCGTCGTCCGACCATCGTCAATCGCAGGCTTGAGACCCAGAAAAAAGAAGCCGAAGAAGAAGCTCGGACAAAGTTTCGGCATCCGAGTTTGAGTTTTCTGACTTTCCTTTCGGATTACACGGTCGATGTGGGCGACGTCACGATACTGCAGGACGATGTGGCCAGTCTCTTTCGCAAGCATCCGGAGTGCCGGCGAATCCAATCCCTGGACACTTCTTCAACAACCGGCAAAGTTGCCTGCCGCAACCCGGCTGTTTTCCAAGCCGAAGGCAGTGAGGTGATTTTTTCGTATTCCCGCACCAATGAAGTGCTCACCGGAGCAACGTTCAGTTTCTCCTCTGCCTTGCGTGCCGCTACGTTCGCAAAGCAGATTACCTCGCGCATTCAGGCCAAGCATCCGACCTACGTGGAAAGTTTCAGCGAAGTGCTGCAGACCACCGATTCGCCCATGATCAAGGTCAGCATTCAGGAAGGACAAAAGGGCTACTTGGTTCTTATCGACTCCTATCACGAGGATCGGTTTGCCGATTCCGAAGTCTATGCTCAGGCCAAACTGCAGGAAATGGATTTCGGCACCGTGACCATCGGCAAAACAACAAGAGAGGAACTTCCGGCGCTGCCGAAAACATGCGAAGAAGTAAGTTCCGATCCGGACGGATTGGTTCGTGAGTTCTACGGCCTGTGCTTCGGCTTTCCCTATGAAGCCCACATTCAGCTTGAATTTGACAAGCTCACGCAGGTGCTGCGTTCGGCTGTTCTTTCACCAATCGGCGCAGCAACCGGTGCCGTGGTTGAGGATGCACTCAAGGGGCGCTACAGCCTTGCGACATTCTGTCCTCGAATCACGAGCACCGTTTCAATGGGCCGTATAAAAACCTTTAAGCCTCGTTCCGAACGACAGAAAATGACCCGCATGAACAAACGACCGGCTTCGGTCTTTGCCGGCACGTGCGAGACGCCCATTGTTTACACGCGTCAGATGCGATTCATCTTCGAAAACAGAAACCTAAGCCACAAAGACATTCTCGCGGAATTCGAACAGCGAAAGACCCGGTACGAACAGCAATCAAGCATGCAGAAGGCATTTGACACGAGAAAAGACTCTTTGGTCGGCTTTTTTGATTAACAGCAAGAGTGTCAGTATGCCAATTTCCAGAAAATATCAAGCCCGCGAGTTGGAAGGACGCCGCGTCGTTGCTGATTGCGATCTGCAAACCCGCTCAGGACACGGCATTGTCAAAGGAAGCATTCTGACGATTCAAAGTGCGCACTATGGCCTTGAACTTAAGCGCGATCCGTGTCCCCATTACGGGCAATTCTTCTGCGTCTCCCGAGTCGGACGGGAGTTCGTGAGTCTCTTGGAAGAAGACGGCATTGAGTACGTTTCAGAGGAACACTTAACCAACGAAAACTCGGTGCGGATTTCTCGGCGACGCGTTGAACTGATGCTCAAGCGCATGCGGGATTTACTGGACGAGGCGACGTATGCCTCCGGTACGCCCGAGGACGAAGCCGTTGTGGAGTTCGGCTGGCAGTTCGTCGATCTCATCGAAAAAGAACTGAATCCGGACTCGAAATAGAAATCGGGTAGAGAGAGCCCTCACAGGCTCTCCCTCCCACACCGCACAGCCCCAGTGAGGGCTCGGACGTGCCGTTCGGCATCCGGCGGTTTTCGAACTTAAGAAGCGGGCTAAGCCTGTGCCAGCAGGCTATACAGCCCTCTTTTCTGGAAGAATTGGTTGTTGAACGCGTGAAGCATGTGCAGCGCACCTGCGTTCCACCACGCACCGCGCCCGTTTACCGATGACTTCCATGCCCGTTCGGGGTCTATGCCCCGTCGGATTAGGTTGTTCATTCGGGTTCTGGGTTTCTTCCACGCAATCCAGATCAGTTTGCGCAGATGGCGTCTTATGTGGATGTCAAGGGATTCGAAGATCCCTTTGCGTTCATCAAGTCTGAAGTACGTCCTCCAACCGCGTAACACCGTGTTGAGTTTCGCAATCGTCTTGAGCAGAGATGTTCCCCTAGCTCGAAAGAAGATTTCCTTCAGCTTGTCTCGGAGTCTCTGGAAGCTCTTGGAGTGCACTCGGGGTGCCCCGGTTGTACCCACGAAGGTATACCCGAGAAATTTCGCTTTCGAAGGTCGAAACACGCCGCTCTTATCGCGATTGACTCGCAACTTGAGCGTCCCCTCTATAAACGAAATCATGTTCTCAAGTGTCCGTTCTGCCGCCTTCCTCGATTTGGCGTAGCAGTTGCAGTCGTCGGCAAACCGACAATACTTCAAGCCTCGTTTGTCCAGATATTTGTCGAGTTTGTCCAAGACAATCAGCGACAAAATCGGGCTCAGAGGTGAGCCTTGCGGCGTGCCCTCCTCCCGTACTTGCACTACGCCGTCGGACATAATGCCCGTTCGCAGATAACGGCGGATTAGCCTCAGAAGCATCTTGTCTTCGATGTGTTGCCCTAGTTTCGACATCAGTCGATCGTGGTTGACCGTATCGAAGAACTTGGCCAAATCCAGTTCCACCACCCAGGTTCGCCCTTCGGCGATGTATTTTCGGGTTTGCTCGATGGCCTGATGAGCACTCTTTCCAGGACGGAATCCATAGCTGAACTCCAAAAACAACGGATCGAAGTGCTTCGACAGAACTTGAGCTATGGCCTGTTGGATGACCCTATCCTGCACCGTCGGAATGCCCAGCATGCGTGTGCCCTTTCGTCTCGTAAGCAAATCCTGCTTCGTAATCTGCCAAGTCGCTTGACGCCGGCACCTAACCTTGTGTCCGTTACGTTCAACTCACGCTGCGGATACACAAGGAGGGCCGGCAGGAATGAACAAGCTCAATGCTCTTATCGGACGCATCTTCGATTGGCGAACAGGTGCGTCGCGCCGGGAGTTTCTGAAAATCTTTCTGGTCGTCACTGGCGCCGGTCTTCTTATTGCCGCCCCGTACCTTTATCTGGCCATTGACTACATCGGTCAGGTCATCAACTACGGCGAAGACGCTGCAGCCATGATGTTTGACGACAGGCTCGCTGAAGACGGCTTCTTTTTCTGGCTTTTCTTCTGGAACGTCCTCGCCCTTGGCTATTGGTTCGCAGCGCTTTTCGTATCCGTCTTTTCCATTGTCAGACGCCTAAACGACGTCAAGTTGTCGAAGTGGTGGCTACTGCTCGGGTTCCTTCCTGTTTTGAACCTCTTTTTGCTGTGTTTCCTGCTGTTGGCGCCTTCGAAAACCCCGTAGGAGCGCCCGATTTCGTCCAAAAAGCAAATCCTGCTTTCTAAGTGAAAGGTCGCCCTTGACGCGCCTTACAAAATTCACACACGAAAAATTTTCTTGCAAACCGAACTTTTGGAAATCTAATGAAAGAGACGCGAATTCCGACTCGTGCCGACCAGCCGCCTCAGCTGCTGCTGTGGTCGGCCGACGAATGTCTGCCGGTGCTCTTGGGACTCGGTCTGGGAATCATGATCAATCAGGTCTTCGTCTGCACCGTGACGGGAATGATCATCTCCCACTTTTACCGCAAGTTCCGTGATCTGCATCCGGACGGTTATCTCCTGCATCTGGCTTATTGGTACGGATTCGGCTTTTGCCGCAGCAAATCCATGCTCAACCCCTGGATCAAGCGCCTCATTCCCTGAACCGAATTTGAAGAAAACACACTATGGATCTCAAACGCTATCTCTCGACATTCCACGGCTTGAAGACCGAGGCGTACTTCTCGCGCATGGTCACAACCATTCTGTTGCTGTTGATCATGTTTCTGGTTGCCGTGCTTGCCACGCGCCCGACCATCATCACGCTTCAGCCCTGGACACTTTCCGAAGATGCTCAGGTCACGCGAGACGATGCTTCGCGCTCCTACATCGAAGCGTGGGGCTTTGCCTTGTCCGAACTGATCGGCAACGTCACGCCGGGCAACGTGCAGTTCATCAGCGACCGCTTAAAGCCGCTCCTTGATCCGAAGATCTACCACAAGGTGCTCGAAGGACTTGAAGCCAATGCGCAGCAGCTCAAGGAAGACCGCATCACGATGCGCTTTGAGCCGCGTCGGGTTGTTTATGAGAAGTCAAGCGGCAAGGTCTTCGTCAACGGCTTTAGCTTCGTTCGCCAGGGCATGAGCTTTGAAGCGGAAAAACGAGAAGAGCGCACCTATGAATTCGTCATTCGAATCGCCAATTACGCACCTCTGATCATGTCCATTGACACCTATGAAGGCGTTCCGCACACCCGTGATGTCGTTCAAAAACGCGAAGAGCGTGCCTTGCGCGATGAAAACCGCCGCCAGGAAGAGATCCGCGAACGCGCTCGCTACAAGGAACCCGAGGCCGATACGCGTCTGACAACCGAAGACGACACCAAGCTTTGATCCGGAGATTTCAAAAAATGAAATTTGCACCCATAGCCGCAATCGTGACCGTCGTTTTGGCCGCAGGCTCTGTTTCGGCTGCCTAAACTCAAACACAGGCCGCGCAGCCGGCAGCAAAAGCTGGCGCCGTAAAGCAAGCCGAATACCCGTCTGTGCCCTCGAAGTATCTTCGTCCTCAGAAAACGGAAGCCGGCAAGCAGAAGGCCGACGCTGCCGTCGAGCAGCTTGCTCAGAACGTCAAAAAGAAGGATGAAAAAGCGGCCAAGAAGAAGCAATCCGAATCGGAGCATCGACTGGCTACCGCGCCTGTCGGACAGGTTTCGATCAATGCCGAACCCGTGATAGCCATGCGTCCGGGCCAGAACGTCTTCATTCCGATTTCGCGTGAGCATCCGAACCGCCTGCTGACGCCTTTTAAAAATCCGCAGGTGATTTCTACTTCGCTTCGCGGTGGCAAGAAAGGCGAATGCGGAGAAGTGTGCGTGCGCGACGATGTGATCTACATCACGACCGATTCGCCTTCGGCCGTCACTGCATTCATTACCGAAAAGGGGCATGAAGACATTGCCTTTTCAGTGACGATGGTGCCTCAGGCCATTCCTCCGCGCGAAGTGCGTTTTACGCTTCCCACCGACATCATGGAGCGACTCAATAGCCGCGCCATCACCGGGGCAAGCTCCAAAAAGGCTCAAGCCTGGGAAACCTCTCAGCCTTACGTGGAAACCATCCGCTCGGCATTGCGCGGCGTTGCGCTTGGCGAAGTTCCCTCGGGCTACAACATGCGAAAAATCCGCGTGACGGACGCTTTGCCCACCTGCAAGCACCCCGGACTTGACTTCAAGTGGGACGGCGGTCAACTGCTTGAAGGCTACAACCTCGACATATACGTCGGCGTAATCAAAAACATCACCGACGGCCCCATTGAATTCCGAAACCAAAACTGCGGCGGCTGGCGAACGGCTGCCGTCACAAGCTGGCCGTTGACCGTTCTGAAGGCCGGTCAGCAAACCGAGGTCTACGTTGTCGTCAAGCGTCAGGATGAGACGCCTTCCGAGCTCATTCGCAAGCCTCTGATTCCGCGTGAATACAACTAAGAGGGCTGCAGCATGGCACTGAATTTGAACAATTCCTTTGCGCGGCTTTCTCCTCGCACCAAGCAGATCGCGGTTATTGCCGCGGCTGTCGTTGCGCTCGGCACGGCGCTTTATGTCTCGGTCGGCTCAACTGATACCGGCCCGGAAACTCGTTGGAACAAGGCTACCGACAAGCAGATCAGCGTCATCACGGACCAGAACAACAAAAACATGGGCCTGGAAGCGATGGCAGGCCGCATCAAGTATCTGGATCGTTCCAACAGCATCCTGCAAAAGCAAATCGAACGGCTTGAACGCGAACGTGCGGCTGAAAAAACGAACGCGTCTCAGGAACGAGTCTGGATGGAAAAGTTCGAAGCGCTCTCCACCGAGCTTGACAAGCTCAGAGCACAGCAGCAGGACACCTCAAAGCTCATCCAGCAAAAAAGTCAGTCGGGTGAAGCCTCGGGCGACATCACCATTGACGATCCTTTCCAGCTTCGCGACCAGAAGCGCCGAGAACTGCTCGGCGACGAGCTGGAAGCAGAACTTGCCGGCGGCAAGAAAGGCAAGGCCGGAACTCGTTCCTCCCGCGCAGGCACGCTCACCATAGCGGTTGTCGGAGAGGACGAAGATGAGCAGCCCGAAGAAGAGCAGGCCGCTGCCGATTCCGGCACCGGTGCTGAACGCGCAGCCTACATTCCTGCGGGTTCCATTCTGACCGGCACGCTGATTACCGGCGCGGACTTTCCGACCGGCAAGGGCAGCTTCGACAATCCCACGCCTTCTCTGATTCGCATTTCGAAGCACGCCATTTTGCCCAACCGCTACACGAGCGATGTGCGCGAATGCTTCCTCCTTGTCGGAGGACGAGGTGAACTTTCAAGCGAACGCGCCAAGCTGCGCGGCGAAATGCTCTCCTGCATCCGAACCGACGGTTCCGTGATTCAAACGAAGCTCAACTCTTATGTGGCCGGCGAAGACGGCAAGGAAGGCATCAAGGGCCGTCTGGTGTCCAAACAAGGTCAGCTCATTGCGCGAACGATGGTTGCGGGCTTCTTGAGCGGCATGTCGGAAGCCTTCGACTACACGCCGGTTTCCGTGCTTTCCACAACAACGACGGGCACCGTCCAGTACCAAGAAAACTTCTCTTCGGAAGCTGCCAAATCTGGCTTTGCTGAAGGCTTGAAGAACTCCCTGGATCGAGTCGCTGAGTTCTACATGGATTTGGCCGACGAAATGGTTCCTGTAGTGGAAGTCAACGCAGGCCGACAGGTCGACATCATCGTGATTTCCGGCACCACGCTCAACGTCACGGCAAAGAACCAGTTTGATCTCAACGCGGTCAACAAGACTGCTTCACAAGGACGATAAGAACAATGAACAAGCGTTTGGTTGTGGCCGCTCTCATGGCCGCTTTCGGTGCAACGACGCTCTCGGGCTGTTCAGCTCTGGCTGTCGGCGAAGAGGAATTTGCCTGTACGGGCATGCCCGGCAGCGTGTACTGCCATTCCGCCCGAGACGTCTATGAAAAGACCAATGACGGCGTCGTTCCGAGTCCTGTAGGCAAGGCTGAAGGCTCGTACAACGAGGAGTGTGAAGACTGCGTTCGAGCCGAGGACATCAACCCCGAACTGAAGGTTGAGGAGGACGAAAACTCCCGCTACGCCGTTCAAGGCTCAAATCGCGAAAGCAATACCGAAACCGTCGAAGTCATCGACCTCAAAACGGGCGAGCACAAGACCGTGCTGCGCAAGTCGCTTGAAGTCAACGATGACGAAATCATCAACAACTACGTCGCTCCGCGTCTGCCGAGCGAACCGGTTCCTGTAAGGACGCCTGCTCAGATCATGCGCATCTGGGTGGCGCCCTATGTAGACACAAACGGAGATTTGGTTGCCCCGGGTTTTGTCTACACGGAAATAGAGCCTCGCCGCTGGATCTACCCCGGCGACGAGACATGGGGCAACCACAGGATGTTCGCGCCGCTGCAGGCGTCGGACACCTATTCCCATGCTGCTAGGACAAAACAGTCAAATGAAGGATACAACAGCCTGGAGAAATTCAAGCGAGATATCCAGTCCAGCAGCAAATAACTTGTTTCAACGTCAACGAATAAATGGAGATTTTTAAATGAATTTGAAGAACATCCGCGATTGGACGGTTGCTGCCGGTCTCGTTGCTGCTTGTGGTGCTGTGTACGCCGGTGTCGGCGGCACGACTCCGGGCGGCACCGAATTCGAAGATATTTGGGAGCTCATCCAAGGTTGGTCTCAGGGCGTGTTGGGCCGCATTCTGGCCCTCGGCGCACTCATCGTAGGCATCGCTTTCGGCCTGATTCGTCAGTCCGTGGTTGCCGCCGTGGTGGGCATCTCGATGGCCATCATCTTCCAGTACGGTCCGGATGTCATTGAAGGCGTGGTGACTTCCACTGCCGCCGATGCAACGCCGGCTCAGGTGCTGATGCTCGACAACAGCATCTCTCAGGTTGTGGATCTCTCCAAGCCCGCAGCTTAATTGAGAGCTCGGATTCCGCCTCGAAATCTCACCGCGTGGTTTCAGATGCGGAATCCGTTTTGTCATGGAGCCGGACTCAAGGGTTGAGGCGTTCGAATGCCTTGCGTTTCAGACCCGTTAGGTGGATGTGTATGGCCGGCTCCATGCCAAAACGACAAAACTCTTTTCAAACCCTCGCCGATACGGCCCTGACCGCATCCATCGGTCTTGTAAACCAACATAAAGGCAATCGCATGAATCTCAAATACATCGCCGCGCTCATCGGCTCTTTGTCCGTCGCTACCGTCTCGGCCGCAGGTCTTGACGCTTTTCAGCAGAAGGTCGATCAGATCGCCGAACAGCACGGAGTTGCCGCACCGGACGTCAAAAAGGAAATCAGCGGTTCGGCCAAGCAAACCGCGCCGCAGGCAACGGCAAAGAAAGCCACACCAGACGTTTCTCCCATCGAGCGCATCGTGGCCATTGACGCTGATGTCATTCGAGCCATTCAGGCCAAGGACGGCAAGGTGATGTACTTGGTCGACAATGGCCGATTTGCCTTCGTGGGCAAGATGATCGATGTCTGGAACCGTAAGGAATTGAGCACGCTCGACGACATTGCAAGCGCCATCAGCCACATTGATCTGGCCCGAATGGGATTCAAACTCGAAAACGTAAACCACATTTCCATCGGCAAGGGCGACAAGCACGTTACCGTGTTTGTCGATCCGCAATGCGGCTGGTGCCACAAGCTCATCGGCGAACTCAACGCCAATCCGGATTTGCTTGATAAGTACGCCTTTGACTTTGTTGTCGTGCCGGTTTTGGGAGAGCGCTCCACTCAGCTTGCCAAGAAGCTTTACTGCGCCAAAACCGACGATCAGAGCGCAAAGTACGCAGCCTTTGTCGGCGGTGCCATGAATATCGACCGACTGGAGCAAAACGATGACTGCGACCTGACGAATTTTGAAGGCACTCGCATTACCGCTCAGGCTATCGGCGTGCGAGGCGTACCGATGATCATCGCTCCGGACGGACGCTTTCAGCGCGGCAAGCCTCAGGTGCTGCGCGACTTCTTGGAGCCCAAGGCCGATTCGAAGTCCGAAGTGGCCAAGAAGTAATTTTGGGAGGCGCGCTTAGATGGACGTTTTCAAGCTCAAACGCTTCACGGACGAGGGTCTTTTGTCGGACACGATTCGTGCCGAGCAGGTGATTGCACCGGTGGCCGTTGACGATCAGCACAAGATTTTCCTGTGTGACGACAAAACGCTGGGTTTCTGTTTTGAATGCATGCCGATGACCGGAGGAGGCGAAAAGGAGCACTCCAAGCTCGATCAGCTTTTCAGCCAGAACTATCCGGCCAATATGACGATGAGCTTTTTGCTCTTTCGCTCGCCGGACGTCGAAGAGCAGCTTCTGCAGGCCGAACGCATGCGCTTTGGCTTCAAGCACCCGCTGCTCACCCCGATTTTCAATGAGCGCATGGCCTTTTTGCGCGCCAATACCGACAAGGACATCGTCGGCACGGCTTTGAACGGAGCCGTCATCAATGTGGGCCGCATCGTGGACACCAAACTCGTCATCAGTGTGAAGATTCCATTCGCAGGCGAGCATCCCACCGATGAGGAAATGGAGTCCTGCCTGGACTGGGCGACAAAAATCAATTCGTCGCTCAAGACCATAGGCCTGGCTCCTTTGATGATGGATGCCAACCGGTATGTGCGTTTTCTCAACGTTATGCTCAACTGGAGCCCCAAAGCATCCTGGCGAAAAGGCTACGTCCCGATGTGGGACAAGGATAAGCCCATTCCGCCGCAATGCTTTGATCCGGAAACGAGTCTCATGATTGCCAAGCCCGACTATTTCCAGCTGGGCGAAGAGATGTTTGTGAAGGTTTTGAGCGCCAAAAAAATGCCTGAAGTCACTTACTTCGGCAATGCGATGGACTATGTCGGCGACTTGCAGGGTTCCAACAAGGGCATTCACCAGAATTACGCCATCTGCTGCAATGTCATCTTTCCGGATGCGGCAAAGCTCAAGTCCTCTTTGGAGAAGAAGCGCACGTGGGCAAACAATCAAGCGTTTGGCCCGTTGCTGAAATTCGATCCGGTGTTGGGCGACATCAAGCGCTCCTTTGACACGATTTACGATTCGATCAGCAACGGCTCGCGGCCGCTGAAAATCAGTTTCCACGTCATTGCGTTTGGAAAGTCGGAAAAGGAAATTACCTCGACAGCATCGGCTATCGAATCCTTCTGGTCGGATCAGCACTTCACCTTGAAGGAAGACCGTTTCGTCATGCTGCCGGTTTTTCGCAACTGCCTGCCGTTGTGCTGCGATCGGTTTGCCATCAATGAACTGTGGCGCTACAAGACGATGACCTCCAACGAGGCTCCGGTGATTCTTCCGATCTTCGGAGAATCAAAAGGCACGGGCACGCATCACGTTCAGCTTCTAAGCCGCAACGGGCAGATCATGAGCCTGTCGCTGCATGACTCGTCCACAAATCAAAACGCGGTGATTGCAGCCGAATCCGGTTCGGGCAAGAGCTTCCTTTTGAACGAAATCGTGCTCTCGTACATGTCCGAAGGCGCCCGCGTCTGGATCATTGACGCCGGCAAATCGTACAAGAAGCTCTGCGAGTCCCTAAACGGCGACTTCGTTGAGTTTTCCGAGCGCAGCAACATTTCGCTTAATCCGTTCGAAACCATCGTCAACTGGAACGACGAGGAAGACGCCATCGTCAACCTCGTGGCCACTATGGCCTCTATGGAGGGGCATCTCAACGACTACCAGCTTGCCGCCTTGAAGGGCCACATGCACGAACTGTGGTTCAAGTGTCAGGCACAGGAACAGGTAAAGGTGCAGCCGCAGCTCGATGAAATCGACCGCATCTACGAAGCACGAATCAAGGACGTGATGGCTCACACCGAGAATCGCTCCAAACTCGACGTGCTCGTCCAGGATTTGGAACGTGAGCGGGATCTTCGGAAACTGGAAATCACGCCGCCTTCGACCATGACCATCGACATGATCGCCGAGCGCTGCCTGAAGGCCCCTGATCCCCGCGTGCGCGACGTCGGCGTACAGCTCGGCTCCTTCACATCGAACTCAAGCTATGGGCGCTTCTTTGCCGGCCACAACAACGCAAGCTTCAAGAACGATCTGACTGTGCTGGAGCTTGATGAACTTCAGGGCCGCAAGCACCTGCGTCAGGTAGTGCTGCTGCAGCTTATTTCGCAGATTCAGCGAGAAATCTTCCTTGGAGAGCGAAACAGGAAAAAGATCGTCATCATCGACGAAGCGTGGGACCTTCTTAAAGAAGGCGAAGTCTCCGTCTTTATGGAACACGCCTACCGCAAGTTCCGTAAGTACGGCGGCAGCGCTATCATCGCCACGCAGTCCGTACAGGATTTGTACGGCAACTCCGTGGGCAAAGCCATCAGCTCGAACTCGGCCAATATGTTCCTGTTGGGGCAGAAAGCGACGACTCTGGAGCAGGTTCGAAAGGACAATCAGCTCGTCATGGAAGACTGGGCCTTCAACATGCTCAAGTCGGTTCATACCGAAGCCGGCGTCTTCTCGGAAATCTTCGTAAACGTGGGCCCCCTGCAGTGCGTAGGACGCCTCATCGTGAGCGACTTCCAGAAGCTTCTTTATTCCACCACAGCCAAGGACATCAACGCCATCAAGCAGTACCAGGATCAGGGCATGAGCGTGCAGGATGCAATCCGTTCCGTCATGCGGGATCGCGGCCTGGCTTAGTCTGAACCATCTATTCCTCAAAATAGAAAAGCCCGGGTTAATCGGGCTTTTCCTTGTGGGGAGAGGAACTCCGCGGACGTCTTGAGTGTCGACAGTCTTCCCACTACTTCTCAATCAATCGTGAACGAGCCTTGCCTGCTTCTCGTCATAACGAAGGTCAAGCAGATCACCACGATGGATATGTTCAATCAGCTCATCGACGACGGATCGTGGCACCAGGTACCATTCCCTTGGCCGAACCATCTTGCCGAATCGATCCTCAATCTCGATGTCGAGTTGAACCTTTGCAAACACCTGATGAATCAAGTCTTCGATCTTTCGGGGATTGAAGCCGTAGAGATCGTAGGTTGCGACGATCTCTACATCGGCCAAAAGGTACGTCGGATCGTTCACGGCATTCGCAATGCGCGCCTCAATGGGCTGGGTCGTCACGCCAATCTTGTGGATGAGATTGCGGTGCTTGGCAATAATTGGAATATCTGCCTTGCTCCGCAGGACGTAAATTGTTCCGTTCGCTTTGAGTTCTGTATCAACTTGTGGCTTGAAAAGTCCAATCAGCGTCGGATCAGTGATGCCCCTAGCGCCCGGATCGTCGTACATCTTCCGCTGGAAGGAGCGAACGAGCGGCGTCGATTCCGTGCCGTTCGCAAAGATTACCTTCATGCGTGCGTCTGGACGGTTCTGGGCCGTCTTGAAGTACTCTCCTATGTCCGCAATGT
>CALXKM010000049.1 GCA_944388865.1 uncultured Duodenibacillus sp.
AGCTCAAACTGAAATTACCGATGCATTGATTTACCGACAAATGCCAATAGCGCGCAACTCTATCTAATCGATTGATATTAAAAAGAAAAGCAAGATAATTGCGGCTTATTGGCTAGAAAGTCGGGAGTGCTGCCGGCGGCTTTTGCATTGCATGAGCCGCTCCAGAAGCAAAAAGCCCGGCAAAAGAGGAGAACCTTTTTTGCCGGGCTTGCTTTTTTTAGGGCCGCATTTTGTGAGCGGCCCCCTAAGAGGACGGTTTACTTCGCCACAACGTTGACGAGCTTGTTGGGAACAACGATGATCTTGCGCACCGTTGCATCGCCGACAAAGCGCATCACGTCGGGATGTGCGAGCACGGCCTTTTCAATGTCTTCGCGCGAGGCCGAAGCGTCAATCATGATCTGACCGCGCAGCTTGCCGTTGACCTGAATGACGTACTTCACTTCGTCGACCTCAAGAGCAGATTCGTTGATCTGCGGCCACTGAGCGTCGATGAGCTCGGTGCCTTCTTCGGCGGCAAAGCCCAACTCATCCCAAAGGGCCGACGTGATGTGCGGCGCCACCGGATAGAGCGTGCGAATCAGAATCGAGACGGCGTGCTTGCGTGCGGCGCTTGCAATATCGCCCGTTTCGGCAAAGCCGTCGATGCTGTTCATCATCTTCATGGCCGCAGAGACCACGGTGTTGTACTGCATGCGCTCGAAGTCAGCCTCAGCCTGCTTGAGGGTAAGGTGGATGTCTCGCACGAAGGCTTTGACGGTCTTGGAAGCGTTGGCAAGGTCAAGTTCGCGTGCAGCAGCCTTGATCTCAGATTGATGATTGAAGCTCCAGTTCCACAGGCGGCGCAGGAAGCGGTAAGAACCTTCTGCGCCCGAATTCGACCAGGCGGCAGACTGATCTGGGGGACCGGCAAACATCACGAAGGTACGAGCCGTATCGGCGCCGAACTGCTTGATGATGTCGCGCGGTTCAACCACATTGTTCTTGGACTTGGACATCTTTTCAATGCCGCCCGAAACAACAGGTCCGCCGTCTTCCTTGGAAGTGACGCGGCACGGACGTCCTTTTTCGTCGTATTCGATGTCGATTTCAGAGGGGTAGTACCAGCGCTTGTGTCCATCGGGCAGCTCGCGATAGAAGCACTCTGCCGTGAGCATGCCCTGCGTAAAGAGCCGCGTGAAGGGTTCGTCGAACTTCACCAGCCCCAGGTCGCGCATGACCTTGGTCCAGAAACGAGCATAGAGCAGGTGCAGCACGGCGTGCTCAATGCCGCCGATGTATTGATCCATGGGCGACCAGTAGTCGTTGCGCTCATCGACCATGGCCTCGTCGGCATCGGGTGAGCAGTAGCGCATGTAGTACCACGAGCTGTCTACAAAGGTGTCCATTGTGTCGGTTTCGCGGCGGGCATCTGCACCGCACTTCGGGCACTTGCAGGCAAGGAATTCCTCGCACTTGTTGAGCGGATTGCCTGAGCCGTCAGGAATCAGATTCTCGGGCAGCAGCACCGGCAGGTCCTTTTCAGGAACCGGCACGGGACCGCAGTGCGGGCAGTTGATGATCGGAATCGGCGTGCCCCAGTAGCGCTGGCGCGAAATGCCCCAGTCGCGCAGTCTGAACATCGTCTGCTTGCGTCCGATGCCCATGGCTTCCAGATCGGCGGCAATGGCGTCGACCGCTTCGTGAAAATGCAGTCCATCGTACTTGCCGGAATTGACGCAGTAGGGGTTGAGCGTTTTGTCGCCGTACCACTCCTGCCAGGCGTCCGGCGAGAAGCTCTGCCCCTCAACCTGACAGACCTGAATGATGTCGATGCCGAACTTCTTGGCAAAAGCGAAGTCGCGTTCGTCGTGCGCCGGCACGCCCATGACGGCGCCTTCGCCGTAGCTCATGAGCACGTAGTTGCCGATCCAGACCTCGACCTTGCGGCCGTTTAAGGGGTGCGTGACGTAAAAGCCCGTGGCCACGCCTTTTTTCTCCATCGTGGCCATGTCGGCTTCGGACACCGAGCCCTTGGCGCATTCGTCGATGAAGGCTTGCAGATCGGGCCGCCCCTGAGCCAGACGTTTGGCAAGGGGATGTTCGGCGGCAATGGCCACGAACGTCACGCCCATGATCGTATCGGCGCGGGTCGTGTAGACGTTGAGAAGCTTTTGCTCGCCATCGATTTCATAGGCAAAGCCGAAGTTGACGCCCACGCTCTTGCCGATCCAGTGCTCCTGCATGCGGCGCACCTGCTCGGGCCAGCCCTGAAGCTTGTCAAGATCAGCCAAAAGCTCCTCGGCGTACTGCGTGATGCCGAGGTAGTAGCCGGGAATTTCGCGCTTTTCAACAAGAGCGCCCGAGCGCCAGCCGCGCCCGTCAATGACCTGTTCGTTGGCAAGCACCGTCTTGTCGACCGGATCCCAGTTGACGACCTGAGTCTTGCGGTAGGCAATGCCGCGCTCGAGCATTTTCAGGAACATCCACTGATTCCAGCGGTAGTACTCGGGCTTGCAGGTGGTCACCTCGCGCGACCAGTCAAAGGCAAGGCCGAGCGGGCGCATCTGCTCTTTCATGTCGGCGATGTTTTGATAGGTCCAGGCTGCGGGGGCGACCTTTTTGGAGATGGCGGCGTTTTCCGCGGGCAGCCCGAAGCTGTCCCAGCCCATGGGGGTCATCACGTTGAAGCCCTTCATGCGGCGATAACGGTACAACACGTCGTTGAGAGTGTAGTTTCTGACGTGGCCCATGTGCAGCTTGCCCGAGGGGTAGGGCAGCATGGAGCAGACGTAGAACTTGGGTTTTTCGCGGCCGTTTTTGTCAACCGCATGCTCGACGGCGCGGTACACGTCGGCTTTCTGCCATTGGTCCTGCACCTGAGCTTCGATTTCTTGTGGGCTGTAGGTTTCGCGCATGTGGCGCCTTTTCTTATAGAGTTGATGTAAGTCCATAGAGCCGTCATTGCCGGCCCGAACCCTTAAGTATAAGACTTTTGTTCAGGATCTATTGCGCCGTTTTGATGCAGCGACCGTTGTTTCGCGTGAATGCGCCGCGGCCAAAAGCACTTTGTCTGCGCTAGCTTTGGGCTAGAATCGAGGCTCATTTTTTTTGGGGCTTTGGACCGGCTTGATTGACGTTGGTCCATTTCGAAAAAGAAAAAAAATTGTATGAATCCGGAATATCTCAATACGCTCAATCCCATGCAAAGGCAGGCCGTGGAGCTCGGCAGCGTCAATTCGCTCATTTTGGCCGGCGCAGGCTCGGGCAAAACCAAGGTTTTGACCACGCGCATTGCCTGGCTTTTGACGCAGCAGCTTGCCTGGCCCTCGCAGATTCTTGCCGTTACGTTTACCAATAAGGCCGCCCGCGAGATGCGCACGCGCCTTGAGTCGATGGTGAACTTTGACATCAAGAGCATGTGGATCGGCACCTTTCACGGCATTTGCCACCGGATTCTGCGCCTGCATGCGCAGGAGGCCAATCTTCCCAAAACTTTTCAAATCATCGACTCGTCCGATCAGCTCTCGCTCATTCGGCGCATCATGAAGGATGCGGGCATCGACATCGAGCTCTACAGCCCCAAGTCGGTTCAGGCATCGATCAACCGCTTCAAGGAAGCAGGCTTAAGAGCGTCCGACGTCATGAGCGAAGAAAGCGAGATGAACTATGGCCTGTACCGAGCCTACGAGGGTCGCTGCCAGCGCGAGGGGCTCGTGGATTTTGCCGAGCTTTTGCTGCGCTGCGTGGAGCTGCTAGAGCACAATGAGCTCTTAAGAGAGCACTATGCCGAGCGTTTTCGCTACATTCTGGTCGACGAGTTTCAAGACACCAATGTGCTGCAGTATCGCTGGATCAAGGCGCTCTCGAGGCCCGGCGTGGACAAAAACTGCGTCTTCTGCGTGGGCGACGACGATCAGTCGATTTACGCCTTTCGCGGAGCCTGCGTGGGAAACATGGCCGAATTCGTGCGCGACTATGGTGTGGGCAGCATCATCAAGCTCGAGCAGAACTATCGTTCAACCTCGCATATTCTCGATGCGGCCAACGCGGTCATTGCAAACAATGACGAGCGCATGGGCAAAAATCTCTGGACAGACTCCGGCTCGGGCGAGCTCATTGATCTTTACAACGCGCAGTCCGATCGCGAAGAAGCCCGCAGCGTCACACAGGACATTTTGACGCTCACGCGCTCGGCTTTAAGTTCGGCTTTGAAGTACCGCGACATTGCCGTGCTCTATCGCAACAACAGCCAGTCGCGCCTCATTGAGCAGTATCTGATTGCCAATTCGATTCCGTACCGCATCTACGGCGGTCTGCGGTTCTTTGACCGTGCCGAAGTCAAGGACGTCACCGCTTATCTGCGCGTGATGAGCAATCCCGACGACACGAGCGTGATGCGCGTCATCAACCATCCGCCGCGCGGAATCGGCGCCACTTCTTTGGAGCGTGCCGTTGAATCGGCCCGCTCCAGCGGCCGCACGCTCTGGGAGACGATCTCGGAGTGCGGCGAAGACAAGGCGCTGTCGCGCACGCAGAATTTCACGGCGCTCATTGCCCGCATGCGGGAAGCTTGTGAAGAACTGCCGCTGACCGATGTGGTCAAGACCGTCATCGAGATGTCCGGTCTGCAGGCCTACTATGAGGCGCAAAAAGACAAGGATATTCGACTTGAAAACCTAAGCGAAATCGTCAACGCCGCTTCGGGCTACTACGAGGACAACGATATTGATGACGATGCCCCGGCTTTCGACGTGCTCGAAGGCGGCGCCATGACGCCGCTTGAGGGATTTTTGTCGCAGGCCGTGCTTGAAGCCGACGATAAAAATGAGGGCGCCGAGCAGCCCGATGCTGTGCAGCTTATGACCGTGCACGCCTCCAAAGGGCTTGAGTTTCACCATGTGTATCTGATTGGCGTCGAAGAGGGAATATTTCCGCATTCGGCGCGGCCCGACGAAGATGAGGCCAAGGCGCTAAGCGAAGAGCGGCGGCTCATGTACGTGGCGATGACGCGTGCGCGGCGCAAGCTGCGCATCAGCTGGTGCGCGCAAAGACAGATGTACGGCGATTTGCGCTTTAACGAAAAGTCGCGCTTCATCGACGAAATTCCTGCTGAGCATATCCGCGAGCTCAATCCTGCTGTGCGCGGCGATTCGGCCCGCGAAGACGGCAGGCGGCGCAATTATGCGGCCAATTTCGGCTATGGCCGGGATTGGTCAGGATCTTCTGGTCGTTCGACAAGAAGCTCTTCGGGTTGGTCTTCGTCGGGACGCGCATCATCGGGCAGCGGCGGCTACCGCAGACCTCCTGCGGGCGCCTCAGCCACAAGCCTGTCTTCGAGTGCATGGAAGCAAGCCGGCGTGCGCAAGGCAAGCGAATACCTCAATGAGGCGCGTCAGACGCCAAGCGGTTTGGGTAGCATCAAAAAGGCCAAGGCGGTTTCGGTTTTAGGCTACACGGTCGGCGATGTCGTTGAGCATGAGCGCTTTGGGCGCGGGCGCATCGAAAAGATCACATACCCTGAAAAGCTCGATCAAACCCGCATTATGATTCGTTTTTCTGGAGAAGAAAAAAGCAGAGAGATGCTGCTTGCCTTCGTGGCCGACAAGATGAAAAAGGTGCAGTAGCCCAGGAAATTGCGAATTTTGCGACGTTGTGCGCCGAGCCGGTCATTTGGCACGGCGCACAAAATTCCGGCTTGTCTCACAGGCAGGTTAGCGAGCTTTTCGCAGAAAAAACAGTACGCCCGCACAGCAAGCAATTACCCAACAATAAAAGCCTGCTGCAATCATTGTTTGCGTTACTTCGCCCGGAATGCAGGCAATTACGAGATTTGGCGTGACCGAACCGACATAAGCCGACAAATACAAAGCAGAAATGACGCCCGCACGTTCTGCGATGTTGGTGTCCGAAAGCAGAAATCTCAGACCGCTTGAGCAGGCTGCGCCGTTTCCAGCTCCCATCAAGGCGATGCTCGCAAGCAGCACCCATGCCGACGGATGCACGAGCGTGCCGAAGACGACGAGAGCCATGCCGGTAAACAAAAGAATCGAACGCGTAAGCGTTTTGCGCGGTTCAAAGCGTCCTGCCAATACGCCTGCCGAGGCATTCGGTCCGATCAGAACCAGATACAAAATGGCCGCAAGCATGGCGTTTGTGAAGCCGAAGACGACCGCGCTCAGATAGGCTGAAAATCCCTGCAGAAAACTGCCCACGCCCCAAGTGCCGATAAAAGCGATGGAGCTTGCAAAAAATCGAAAACGCAGACGTTGCGGGACGGCGATTTTTGGAATGAAGACGCTGCCTAGAGATTCGCTTGCAAAGCGCATCGTTTCAGTGGAGATGAAGACCAGAACTGCGCAAAGCGCAAGCATGACGACGGCACAGTCAAAAAGCGCCGAAGAAGTCATCAAGCCTGATTCGAGCACAGCTCCCGAAATGAGCGTTCCGAGCGACAAGCCGATGTTGGGACCGGCTGCCGTCAGCGCCGTTCCAAGCCACTGGCGATTCTGAGGAGCGGAATCTACAACCCAGGACATTGCCGCGCTTGAGGCAAAGCCGCAGGAAAAGCCCTGCAGAAATCGCCCGATGTAGATGGCCTGAGCGCCTTGCGCCTCGGCATAGATGAGGCTTGAGGCTATGCCGAGGAACAAAGAGGCGAGCACGATGGGTTTGCGGCCGAAGAAGTTCGACAAGCGCGCAAAGAAAAAAAGCGTGAGCACGCAGCCCGCAAAATAGCTCACCACCGTCATGGCTGTTTCGGATTCCGATAACCCAAGATCAGTGCGCCAGACGGCCATCATCGGAATGGCAATGGCAGCAGCTGCAAAAGCGGCGATCAGGCTGCCTGTAGCGGCCGCAAATGTGAGGCCGCGCCGAGCAATGCTGTCCTTATCTTTGGCAAGAGATTTATGGAAAATGGTGGCCATGTTTGTGTTGTTGTATTTGGTTTTATTTTTTGCGCCGGCGTCAGTCGGCGTCAATGCGCCGAGATTGCTCGCAGAGCCCAGAAAAAACTACATGCCGTGGGATGTTGTGGATTTTTTTGTATCACTCAAAAGCATTGGGAAGCCAAGCCATTTGCATGCGGGCAAAAAAACGAGGATGCCTCCAAGATCGCCTTGCTGCGACTTGGAGGCATCCTCTTGAGCACCCTCAATAGAGAGCCGATTACTTGATGCGGCTGCGGTATTCGTTGGTGCGGGTGTCGATTTCGATCTTGTCGCCCGTGTTCACGAAGGCCGGAACGTCAAGCGTAAAGCCGGTGGCCAGACGAGCGGGCTTCATCACCTTGCCCGAGGTGTCGCCCTTGACGGCGGGCTCGGTGTAGACGACTTCGCGAACGAGCATCGTCGGCAGTTCAATGCCGATCACGCGGCCTTCGTAGAAGACGGCTTCGGCGGTGAGGTCTTCCTGAAGATACTTCTTGGCTTCTTCCATCGTGTCTTCATCGACTTCGTACTGGTTGTACTCTTCGTCCATCCAAACATAGTGCGGATCGGCGAAGTAGGAGTAGGTCACTTCCTTGCGCTCGAGAATGATGTCTTCGAACTTGTCGTCAGCACGGTAGACGGTTTCGGTCACGGCGCCGTTGAGCAGGTTCTTCATCTTCATCTTGACGGTGGAAGCGCCGCGGCCGCCCTTGGAGTATTCGGCCTTGAGAACAACCATCGGATCCTTGCCGACCATGAACACATTGCCGGCACGCAGTTCTTGCGCGGTTTTCATCGCTGTTTATCCTTTAAACGTAAAAGTCAATCGATTTGGATGACGCGGCCGCGCGCATGTGCTCGTCCGGTCAGTCGAAAAAAATTAGCTCAACATTCTAGCTGTTTCTCAAGTGTTTGTGCAATTCTCTCGGTAAGGCTCGAGTGTGAAAAAAGCGTTTTGCGCCAAAGCTTTGCGCCGTTTTGCATTTGCGCGAAATGATCCCGCCACGCGCTCCAATCCGTTGTCGAAGATGTGCTCAGATTGAGCTTGTTTTCCAGGTTGAGCCAGGCCTGTGCGGCATTCGGAGCGAGTGTTTTTGCGTAAAGCTTGGCAAAGGCCGCAAGCTTGTCGAGCTGAATGTCGTCTTTTTGCGGATAAAGCGTCCAGATCAGGGGGACGCCCGCGAGCTGCGCGCGCATCGTGCTGTCTTCGCCGCGCACAAGCGCTGCATCAACGCTCAGAAGAATTTCATCGAAATGCTCCTGCGGCACCATCGGAGCGCGCACGAAGCGAATGTGAGGCGCCTTGAGTCTATTGAGTTCATCGGCGAGCATGTCGCTTGCCTTTCCGGGGGCCGCCAGGATCTGCAGCGGTCTGGGGTCGGCGGCGATGTCGCGGGCAAAGGCAGCCACCGGCATCTGCGGATAGGTGAAGAAATAAAGCGTCATGGGGTGGTCGCACTCGCAGCCAAGCTCGGAGAGCACGCGCCTGCGGCCGCAGCCAGCGGCAAAGGCTTCAAACTTCTCATTGAGTCCGGCCTCATAGATCACGCCGCAGGTTTTTTCGGTAAAGCCGGGAAAGAGAAACGTTTTATGGTAGCCGTAGCGCGGGTGGGGACTTGCCAGGCCGTTGGAAGTCTCAGCGTAGGCCTCCGCCGTGAGGTAGTCGAGCGCGGCCACGGCCACGCGCCGCGTCTGCAGGGCTCGGGCGATTGCCTCTTCATACTGCGCGGGCAGAAAACACGAAAAAAGCTCAATGACGATGTCGGCGGCTTCGCTTTCAAAGTCATCGTCCCAGCGCGCGATGTCGATGCCTTTGACATTTTGGTGAGAGGCCGTTGCATCGACTTGCGGCACCATGGCCGCGAGCGTGGCTGCATCGTCTATGATTAGGCGCACGCGCCAGTGCTTTTCGGTCGCAAGACTCCTGGCAAGTCTCCAGGCAATGCCTGCGTCGCCGAAATTGTCGATGACGCGGCAGAACATATCGCAGTTGTACATATGGTTTTTCGAGATGAGGCCTGCAAAGCAAAATTAGCGAGCCGGCAGACGCCTGCCCGCTATCTGGGCCGAGACTTTGTGTGTTTTGCTCTTTGAAGCCTCGGACCTGCTGCTTGGGCAGTTCATAAAATTCTTATGATCGAAATCAGCGCAGAAAACTATAAGCAGGCTCTGGCCGGACTGCCGAGCCTGCCCGGAGTCTACCGCTACTTTGACGAAGCGGGAACGTGTCTTTACGTCGGCAAGGCCAAGGATTTGCGTCGGCGCGTCTCGCAGTACTTCAGAAAGACGGGCAACAGTGCGCGCATCGCGCTGATGGTGCAGAAGATAGCACGGCTGGAGACGACGGTCGTGGCAAGCGAAGCCGAGGCGCTTTTGCTTGAAAACAACCTCATCAAGACGCTCAATCCGAAGTACAACATCCTTTTTCGCGACGACAAAAGCTATCCCTATCTCAAGATTACGGCCGAGGACTTTCCGCGCGTGTGCTACTACCGCGGAGCCGTGGACCGCAAAAACCGCTTCTTTGGACCTTATCCCAATGGCTCGGCCGTGCGCGAAGCCATCGGCGTGCTGCAAAAAGTGTTTCGGCTGCGCACCTGCGAAGATGCGGTCTTTAGAAACCGTTCGCGCCCTTGTCTGATGGGACAGATGGGGCGCTGTTCGGCACCGTGCGTGGGTGCTGTCGACGCTGCGGCCTATCAAGGTGATGTGCAGGATGCCTGTCGGTTTTTAAAAGGTGAAACCGATGAGATCATGAACGGCCTGCGCGAGGCTATGATGAGCGCGGCTCAGAAGCTTCGATATGAAGAGGCTGCCGTGCTCAGAGACCGCATAGCGCTTCTGAGCGATGTGATGCACCAGCAGGTGGTGGAAACAACTGGTGCGGACACCGATGCCGACATCATCGCAGTGATCAAAAAAGAAGGCGTTGCATGCGTGAATCTGGCCGTCGTCAGAGGCGGCAGACACCTCGGAGACCATGCGTATTTTCCAGATCTGGGGCGAGCGGCGGGCGATGAGGTGAGCGTGCAGGAAATTTTCGAAGCCTTTGTGCTGCATCACTATGCCAATGTGCCCGCGCCTGCTGTGGTGATTGCGCAGACATGCGCCGATCCGGCGGCATGCGCTCGTGAGATCAGCACCCTTGCCGGGCGGCGCGTAACGATTGTGCACGAGCCGCAGCTTGCACGGCGCAAGTGGCTTGAAATGGCCGAGCAGGGAGCTGCGCTTGCATTGGCGCGCCGCATTGCCGAGCAGGCCGGAGGCAGACGCCGCATTGACGATCTCATCGGCGTGCTCGGGCTTGAGCTCGACGATGAGGAGCGAGGGGCCTTGCGCATTGAGTGCTTTGATATTTCGCACACCGCAGGCGAGGCGACGCAGGCTTCCTGCGTTGTGTTTGAAGGCGAGCGGATGAATTCCTCGCGCTACAGGCGCTTTAATATCGAAGGCGTTGCGCCGGGCGACGATTATGCGGCCATGCGGCAGGTGCTTGAGCGCCGCTACGCGCCCGTTGCGCGCGGCGAGGCGCGGCTGCCTACGCTTGTGCTTGTTGACGGTGGCCGAGGGCAGGTGCATATGGCCCGCGATGTGTTTCACGATTTGGGGCTTGATATTTCGGTCATTGTGGGCGTTGCCAAGGGCGAGGGAAGAAAGACCGGACTTGAGACGCTTATTTTTGCCGACGGTCGCGAAACGCTTGTGCTGGGCGAGCAGAGCCCGGCGCTGATGCTCGTGGCAATGATCCGAGACGAGGCGCACCGGTTTGCCATTACTGGCATGCGAGCCAAGCGCAGCCGCGCTCGTCAGTCAAGCCGCGTTGAGGATATTGACGGCGTTGGTCCGAAGCGACGCCAGAAGCTGCTGACGCATTTTGGCGGAATGAAGGGATTGAAAAACGCGAGCGTTGAAGATATCGCTAAAATAAGCGGGATTTCCCGCGCGCTCGCGCAAAAGATTTACACGCAGCTACATGGAGCAGAAGGTGTCTGACAACAGGATCAACATCCCGATGATATTAACTTGGGCGCGCATTGCGTTCATTCCGCTCATTATCGGGGTTTTTTATCTGCCCGATGCTGTGTGCTCGCCGCACATGAAGAATTTCCTGTCTTGCGTGATGTTTGCCGTAGCGGCCATTACCGATGCTTTGGACGGCTGGATCGCTCGGCGCTACAACATGGTCACGAGTCTGGGCGCGTTTCTCGATACCGTGGCCGACAAGCTTGTGGTTTGTTCGGCAATCGTTGTTTTGCTTGCTTTTGACCGCGTCGACATGATCATTGCCCTTATCATCGTAGGCCGAGAAATTGCCGTGACGGCTTTGCGCGAGTGGATGTCAAAGATTGGCGCATCGGCAAGCGTCAAGGTCAATTGGTTCGGCAAGATCAAGGCGATTGCGCAGATGGTTGCCATTCCTATGCTGCTCTACTACGATCCCCTGTTTGGACTGCCCATCGCGCTCATCGGTACTGTCATGATCTACATTGCGGCTGTGCTGACGATTTATTCCATGTGCGTATACATGGCTGCTGCCTGGCCTTATCTTCAGGCTCACGACAAGCAGCAATAGAAAAGGTCTCGAGCTGTTTTCTCAATGCGCCCCAGTCGGACGGTTTCGTCGGCTGGGTTTTGTTTTTGCTGTTGACCGCAAAGAGAGCCCGTTCTTGGTTTTTATCGGCTCGCGGCCGGCTGCCGGGACTTGTCTGCGGGCGCGCTCGTTTTCGTGATGACGGGATTGTCGAAGGAGCCCGTGATGTCGTACTCGACTTTGAACATTTGGCTAAGCGGATTGCGCAGCAGCAGCTGCGCAAGGAATGTGCCGATGCCCACGGCCGGGTTGACGAAGGCCAGAGCCAGACTTGCGTTGCCTGCGTTGATGTCGGGGAGCACGACGGCGTGCGTGTTGAGCTTGCGGGAGGCAAAGTCGGCATCGCCTGAAAGAAGAACCGTGGCCTGACTGCCGACGATTTTGGTGTTGTCGGTCGTGCTGACGCCTCGGACAACGGTAGCACTTCCCGTGAAGCGGTCAAAGGAAAAGCCTTGCTGCACAAGGTCTGAGAAGTCAAGCGTTAGCCGCTTGAGCAGCGACTGAAAGGAAAGAAGAGACAAAAGCGCCCCGCCCGGGCCCGTGTCGACCTGCATGAAGGAGCCCTTGGAGA
Source organism: uncultured Duodenibacillus sp. (assembly GCA_944388865.1). Lineage (GTDB taxonomy): Bacteria > Pseudomonadota > Gammaproteobacteria > Burkholderiales > Burkholderiaceae_F > Duodenibacillus. The sequence continues at coordinate 12,074 of CALXKM010000049.1, forward strand.
AGTCAACGGCAATGTCGCCCGAGAGAGTATCAAGCTGCGGACTCCAGGGCGAACCGTTGTAGCTCAGATTGGCTTTGAACGATCCATTGGCGCCGTCAATGACGCCGGGAATGCCAAGTTCGGCCAGCAGTCCCCCTGCATCTTCGATGTTCCAGCTTGCGTTGATCGTCGTTTGATCAACTGCCGCGCTGCTCAGAGAGCGCGTCCAGGATCCGGTGGCTGTGAGCCGTCCCGAAGGCGAAGTGAGGATGCATTTGTCAATCGAAAGCCCCTCGGCAGAGCCTTTGCGGGAGACTGACGTTTCAAACTGCGCGCTGCCCAGATTGAACTTGTCGTAGCTCAGTGAGCCGATGCGAGCCGAAATGCGCGGCAAATGCCGCGGGTGAGTGGCCGTTGAGGCGCTCGTTTGCTTTTGAGAACGGTTTGCGGCTTGTTTGTCAATGGGTTTTCCTTCAATGAAGCTGCGCAGCACTCGGGCGGCACCCTCGGAAATGTTGAGCCGCTGCATGTCAAGCGAAAGCAAACCCTGCGCTGCATCATCGTAGGTAATCGCGCCCGAGATGCGGTCTGAGTCGACCTCAAGGTTCCAGTCGCTGTTGTTGTGTCGATAGCTTGCTTTAAGTCCCTTGAGGCTTAAGTCTGTAAAGACGGCCTCGGAAATGTCGAGCTCGACTTCCGAGAGAATGCTTGCGACGGCTGCGGCTGACTCCGCGGCATCATCAACAGCGGCAGCAGAGGGTTTGGCCGGCGCAGCTGCTTCAATGATCGAAGCTATATGTTCGCTCCAAGCCGGCAGCGCAATGCGCTGGGCCTTGACCGCAAGAGAAAAGTTCTCGGCCGGCAGACCCAGCTGCGTGCCGATGCCGATGGCGCCGCGCACGGGGAGCTTGGAATTTTCTCCGACAGGCATCTGCAGCAGAACATCAAAATGTTTTCCAGCATCAACCGAGAGCATCGTGCCTGGTTGGCCGGCAATGGTCACTGGGGTTGAAGAAAACCGCACAGGCCAGCGCGTTGTCGCAGATTTCCTAAGCGGCTCGGGGAGATTGACCGAAACGCCTGCAAGAGGCGCCTGCGCCGTGACGGTAACGCCGTTTTTGCGGGAGACGGCAACAGTGGCAAGATAGGGCGTCGTGCCTGAGGCATGTTTTAAAAGCGTCTTGACCACGGGCGTGTCGGCAAACCAGCCGATATCGGCCACATCAATGCTTCCGGAGGCCGTCACGGAAATGGTGCCGTCTTGTGCGGTGATGACGTTGATGGTCGAATCTTCCTTGCCGAAGGGCTTGGCGAGCACGCGCTGAGCCGTTGCGCCTTTTTCGCTGAAGCGCACCGTGCCCTGAACTTCAGCAAGAGGAGGAATGGGGTGGGGCATTTCGATGCGGTTGCCCGACATGGTCACGGCGCCGGCCACGCGCGTGTCCTCAGCATGCAGCAGCGGAATGTCCAGCGCAAGCGCAAGCTTTGCCGTGCCTTCGGCGCGTGTGGACTTAAAGGCATGCCCGACGAAGCCGCCGACGGGGCTTGCTTCGACGTAGTCAAACATTTTCTGCAAGCTGCCTAGAGCTTGTCCGTCAATATCGAGCAGCGTATCGAGTCCGCCGGCGAGATCAGCGATGACGGCTGTCGTCTGCCCAACATCGACTCCGAAAGTTTTTGCGCGGTCAGCCTCAATGCGCATCGAGAGGCCTTCAAATGTAATGCGGCCGTTGATGTCGGTCAGCAGCGGCCAAAGCTCGCCTTTTTTCTTTGTCGCGTGATCGGGCACATAGTCGATGGCGGCGTTGACGACATCGGCTCCGACGTAGAAGCGCCCTGCCTTGGGATCGTCAATCCAGGGGAAGTCTTTGAAGCGTCCGCGGATTTCAAAATTGCCGTTTTGCGCCGTGCCGGCAACTAGGCCGTCTTCGAGCCAGTCGCGCACGGGTTTGCCGATGACCAAAGGCATGTATTTCCAAACTGAGGATGCTTGGCCTCGCGCAATCGTGCCGGTGATGTCGGCAACTCCTGCGGGGCCAGCCGCAGGGTCAGCGCGCCAGGTGCCTTGAGCCGAGACGTCGGCATCGGCATTGACCGCGTGAATGCGTTCGAACGTCACAAGGGGCTGACCGTTTTGTTCGGTCCAGTACACATCGCCCGTGAGCGTGCTGAGCTCAATGGTGGGGTTTTCAAAAATGCCCGGGAATGTGAGCGAGCCGTTGGTTGTGTTGAGGCTGATGCTGCCGCCATTGTTGGAGGCCTGAAAGGAGCCGCTGATATTGCGTACGCCAGGCGTCATTGAGCGTGCGGCGTTTTTGTCTGCACAAACAGCTTCAACAGTAATTGCTGAAAAGTCTGAGGAAATCGACCAGTCGGCAGGGCTTCGCGCCGGTCCGCGCCAGTTGACGGAGGTCTCAATGAGCTTGCCCGAAGGAGCGCGCTCGGCGATGAGCTCGGAGACAGCCGCGGGCAACGGAATGCTCGGCAGCAGCTTTCGGATCGTTTCCAGATCAATTTGGGCAAAGCGCAGGTAGGCCGTGCGGGTGTCAAGCTTGCCCGGCGCCAGCAGTATGCGCGCGCCGATGCGCGGCGTGCGGCTTCGGGTGCCGTCAGAGAGCTCGTAGACAAGGTTGCTCGCTTCAAGCGTGAGATTGTCGCCTTCGAGCTTTTCGGTGAGCCGCGTTGAGAGCCGGTTCAGGTGTAGGGGTTCGACTTCATCGGAAAGCTGCAGCGTAAGCTCGTGCAGCGCAAGATCGCTGGTGACGCTCATTGGTCTAGCGTTGGCAAAGTCAATCCAAGTGCGTGAACTTCCGATGCCGCTTGAGACGAATTTGGAGAGCAAGTCCGAGGGCGACAGGAGCTTGGCAATGTCAAGCTGACTGGCTGCAATGTAAAGTCGTCCCTGCCACTGACGCCAGTCGGTCTCATCAAAAAGCGATGTGGAAAACTGCGCTCTGACATCAATCGTGTTGCGCCCGGGGGCATCAAGCGCGGCCTGCAGGCCCACAGCATAGTCTGTCGGCCTGTTTTCAAAGGTAAAGTTGATCTTTTCCAGACGCGATGGGCTCGATCCCGGCGTGGCCGCATCAATGTATTCGACGGAGGAGTCGATGATGCTTAGCCGGTGCTGCTTCAAAAGCCAGGACAAGAAGTCCGAGCCGGCACTGCTTTGCTGCGCCGAGTCTTTTTCATTTTCGGCCTTGGGGGTAAGGTCGATCTTAAAGCCCGCCACGTCGTAGATGTATTGAGAGAGTCTGCGTACGGTAAGTCTTGCCTCGGCCACGGCAAGATCTCTGAAGCGCACCTCGCCCAGCAGGCTGCGCCAGTAGACGGTGGCCTCAACCTCGGGCAGCCGCAGAACAATGACGTTTCCTGTCGCGGTGTCAGGTTTGCCCAGCGTAACGTTTCTTAACGAAAGTCTTGGCCAGAATGCATCCCAGTGCGGGACGATGGAGCCGATTTGCACGCTGCAGCCAATGGCTGAGCCCACGGCATCCGCGATGGGCTCTTTGAAGCGATTGACCTGCGGCAGCACATACCATCTCGTGACGAGAATGAGACTCGTAAAGACAAAATAAATGACGACGACAGTCCAAAAGGCAGAGATCACGGCTGCGCGCACCCTCGGGTGACGCATGTAGGCGCGCCATCTTAGGGGGAGAATATGCCTGGTGCTGCTCATCGGCTTGAATTGCGGCGTCAATAAAAGGAGTTGGACAAAAAAGCGGAAAGCTCGGGCACAAATTGCGGCATGCCGACGAATCGCGCCAGGCTCTGTAAAATCGACAAAATCACCGTCCGATGCAGACAGCAGACGATCGGTACTGTCTGAAAAGTGCGGCCTTCTGCGCACTATAGCAACGTTGCCGCTTAATCGGATTCAAAGAACGATTCAGTTTGTTTCCAGATGTCTGATGCACTGACCATTTCAAGGCTGCCTTTGTCGGCAGTTGCTTCGGTTTCAATGTTTGTTTCGCGCGCTTTGCGAGGCATGGGCGCGCACGATGAAGGCGCAGGGCTCGAGCTGCTCGAAAGGCTTGCTGCTGCGCCTTTTGAGCGAGAAGCAATGCGCGAGCGTCTGGCCCGAATTGACGAACCTGAGATTCTCGATGACGCAATGCGGCGGCTGCGGCGCGAGGTCATGGTCTGCGTGGCAAGCCGCGACATTACCGGCAGAGCCGATTTTGACGAGGTCGTGGGCACGATGACGGCGCTTGCCGAGGAAACGCTCTCGGCGGCCGTGCGCGTGAATGCTCGAGCTCTTGCGCGCCGCTTCGGCGTGCCGACCGATGCCGAGGGGCGTCCTCAGGACATGCTTGTGGTCGGCATGGGAAAGCTCGGAGGCGCCGAGCTCAATGCAAGCTCAGACATCGACTTGGTGTTCGTCTACGATGAAGCGGGAGAGACTAAAGCGATCGGAGAATTTGAAAAAGCCCGGCGCAGCATCAGCAACCATGAATTTTTCGACAAGCTCGCGCGCCGCGTCATTGCCTCGATCAACGATCTGGACGGTACGGGCTTTGTGTTTCGCGTCGACATGCGTCTGCGCCCCTTTGGCGATTCGGGCCCCTTGGTGGTGAGCAGCGCCATGCTGGAAGAATATCTCTACAGTGAGGGACGCGATTGGGAGCGTTTTGCCTGGCTCAAAGGACGTGTCGTCAATCGCGCCGTCTTCATGCCCGAAGCCGATTTTTCCCAGACCGTCAGAAACCTTCAGTCTCTCGTAAGACCCTTTGTGTTTCGCAAGTATGTGGATTTCTCAGCCATCAGCGCTCTGGCTCGCATTCACGAGATGATTCGCGCAGAAACTACGCGCAGGGAAGCCGGGCGCGATGCCGGCATCAATGTCAAGCTAGGCAAGGGCGGCATTCGCGAAATTGAGTTCATCTGCCAGACGTTTCAGATCATCCGAGGCGGCCGAGAACCGACGCTGCGCGGACGCAGTACGCCTCCTATGCTTGCCGAACTTGCCCGCTTAGGGTCTTTATCGGCTCAAACGGCGCAAAAGCTCACCGAGGACTACATTTTCCTTCGCAACCTTGAGCATGCGCTGCAGTACGTCGACGACAAGCAGACGCAGACGATGCCTACTGATGCGGCCGGGCTTTCTTCGCTTGCCCGCATGCTGGCATTGAGCTCAGGGGACCTCATGCAAAAGCTCGAGGCCATTCGCAGCTTTGTCGGCAGCACCTTTGACGGTATTTTTCACACTGAGTCGCCCAAGGACGATGACGACGGGTGGCCTGCGGGCTGGAAGGTCGGTGCTGAGGCAACCTGCGAGGCATTGACCGAAGCGCTCAATGCCGCAGGCTTTGTGCATGCGCAGGATCTGGCCGTGCGCATTCTCAAAATGATGCGCTCGAGACTTTTGCCTGCGCGCACGCCGCAGGCGCGAGAACAAGTTGCGCGTTTGGTCAAAACCATCGCGGGCAAGGCCCACGGCTGGGCCAAGCTGCGCGACTCTGCCGTTTCTCCCGACGAGGTTTTCGAGCGGTATTTAAATCTCATTGAGATCGTGCTTGGGCGTCCGACCTATGTGGCGCTTTTGAATCAGTATCCGGATGCGGCCGAGCGGGTCGGCCGCATGCTGGCGGTTTCGCGCTGGGCGGCGGACTACATCGGCGAGCATCCGCTGGTGCTCGATGAGCTTGTTGATATGCGCGCGCCGCGCATTGATGACTACACCCCGGTGGATCGCACCGAGTGGCTTGAAGCTTTACGGCTGCGCATGAAAGAGTTTGAGGCAGACCGCGAGCGGCAGCTCAACTTGCTCAGAGATGCGCACCACAGCGCGCTTTTTCATCTGCTGCTGGCTGATCTCGACGGCAGGCTCTCGGTAGAGCGTCTCGCCGATCAGCTCTCGGCCCTGGCCGATGCCGTGCTCGCGGCCGTGCTCGAGCTTGCCTGGGATTCGATTGCCACGCGCCATCGCGAATATCCGCGCTTTGCCGTGATCGGCTACGGCAAGCTCGGCGGCAAGGAGCTTGGCTATGCCTCGGATCTGGATTTGATTTTTCTCTACGACGACGATGCCCCTGAGGCCGAGGGCAACTACATCAAGCTTGTGCGGCGCATGTTGAGTTGGCTGACGATGCAGACGAGCTCGGGCATCCTCTTTGACGTGGACCTCAGACTGCGTCCCAATGGAGAAAACGGACTCATTGTCTCGAATATGGATATGTTCAGGCGCTACCAGCGCAACGACGACGGCAACGGAGCATGGGCTTGGGAACATCAGGCGCTTACGCGCGCTCGTTTTTGTGCGGGAGATCCTCAGGTCGGCGCGCAGTTTGAAGAGGTGCGCCGCGACATTCTCATGATGCCGCGCGACGCCGGAGACGTGGCCGCCGGCGTGCTTGAGATGCGAGCCAAGATGCTCGAAGGGCATCCAAACAAGACGGCGCTTTTTGACGTCAAGCATGACCGCGGCGGCATGGTGGATTTGGAATTCATCGTGCAGTATCTGGTGCTTGCTTATAGTTCACAGCATCCGGAGCTTGTCAACAACTTCGGCACGACGCTTTTGACCGAGATGGCCGCGCGTTTGGGCCTGATCGACAAAGAGCTCGCGCAGAAGGCCGTCAACGCCTACCGGCACTATCGCAATATCCAGCGCGAAATTCGTTTGAGCCGCGGCGAAACCGTCAAAGCGCGCGTTGATCTTGAGCTTGTGGCAGAGGATTGTCCGGCTGTGCGAGAACTTTGGCGGCAGGTTTTCGGCACTGACGCTCCGCAGGCATAAAATCCTGCTTTGTAAAGGCTGTTTTGCGAGAGGCTGCGAAGTATCTTTCTGCAAGAACTTTTGTGGCGGCTTTGTTTTGTTTTGACGGTTGAGGAAAGGAACGAAAAATGGCTGAACTGAACGCTGCAAGCATGCGCGATGAGCTTCATAAAATTCCCGAGCTTGGCTTTGAGGAATTCAAAACGTCCGATTATGTGGCAAATAAGCTCGAAAATCTCGGCATCGAATTTGTCCGCGGTGTGGGCGGTACTGGCGTATTGGGCATTATTCGCGGAGCCGAACCCGGTCCTGTGATGCTGCTGCGCGCCGATATGGACGCGCTGCCCTTTAAGAATCCCGACGGCAGCATTGAGCGAGTGCACGCCTGCGGACATGACGGACACACGGCGATGCTGCTTGCTGCGGCTTCGCGTCTGGTTGGAAAAATCCGCCGCGGTACGCTAAAGCTCCTTTTTCAGCCCGCGGAAGAAACGCTCAGAGGAGCACTTTGCGTGATCGACTCAGGCGTCATTGACGATGTCGATATTGCACTTGGGCTTCATGTTCGTCCCATACAGGATATTCCGGCCGGAACCTGCTGTGCGGCGGTTCAGCATGTGTCTTCCATTTTCGTTAAGGCGCACTTTACGGGACGCACGGCGCATGCTTCGCGTCCTCATCTGGGCGTAAATGTTGCGGAGGCTGCAGCGCTTTTTACAAATGCGGTATGCGCCATGAAGCTCAATCCGAATCTTTCCTGGTCATGCAAGGTGACGGGCATTGACGCCATGTCTTCGGCTCCCAACATCATTCCCGATAAGGCGGTCGTGATGATTGATGCTCGAGCTCAGACAAATGCATTGATGGACGAAATGCTTGCAAAACTTGAAGCTGCTGCCAAGGGTGCCGCGGCGGCAGTAGGAGCCGAGGGCAGCATTGAGGTGATGGGCAAGGTGATTCCGGCGGCTGAGTATGACGATGATTTGGTCGAAGAGGTGCGCACCAGCATCTTGGAGGTTCTCGGCCCGGACAAGTTGGCGCCGAATTGTGCTACAGGAGGAGAAGACTTCCACTTCTTCAAGAAGCACAAGCCGTCAATTAAGGCCGCGTATTTCGGCGTGGGCGCCGGCTGTGCGCCGGGACTGCATTCGCGCGACATGCACTTTGATTCAAAGTGGCTGCAAAACGGCGTTGACGTGCTCGTTGACCTGACGCTAAAGAAGCTCGGCTGAGATTGAGTAGCTTTTAGGAAAAAGCAAGGCTTGCCGTATGTGCAAGCCTTGCTGCAAGGAAGCCTTTTTAGGTTGCCAAGCGGCTTTCTACAAAGTCTTCCTTTTTTGCGTCCCAAAGGTTTAGCGTGCCTGCGGCCATGTCGTAGTAAAGGGCATGCAGGTTGAGGGAACCTTCGCAGACCTTCTCTTCGAGCCAGTGATACGACAGAAGATTTTCTATTGAAAGCAGTACGGCGGCCTCTTCGCAGCGCCGCACGAATGTCACCGGATCTGCATCGGGCTCTTCGCGACGCATTTCTTCAATGACCGGATTGGCCAGACTTACCCAGCCGGAGATGAACTTTTCGTGAGCGATCTTTTCGTGATTGATTGCTCCAAAGATGCCTCCGCAATTCGAGTGCCCCATGACGACGATGTTGTCGACTTCCAGATGCTTGACGCCGTATTCGACGGCAGCCATGACGGCATCGGACTTTGACGCGTCGCCGGCGTGCGGCACAAGTGCGGCGACGCTTCTGACGACAAACAAGTCGCCCGGACGGCAGCCCAGAATAATGGCCGGATCTACGCGCGAATCGCAGCAGGCGATGACGAGCGTATGAGGATTTTGTCCGTGCTTGAGCTCTTCAAAGAATTCGGTTTCTTTTAATAGATATTCTTCCCGGAAGTTGTGAAAGCCTTCAATGAGTTCGTGAAAGTTTGCCATGATCAGAAAAATAGAATTTAACGGTACGCGACTATAGCGCACGCATGGCAGTCATTGGTGTTACACTGCGCGGCGACTAAAAAATTTCTCTGTGACTGAGGCCGCCTTTGGAGCGGTTTCATTTTTTTTGACGACCGTAAGTTTGTACCATGAAGCCTCGCGACGTTTTCATGCTTGCACTGCGCATTTTGCTTTTGACCGCAGGCATGTTCGTGATGGCGCTTGGCATTGCCGACGTGACGCTCGCGGGACTTGGAACGACGCCCATCAGCACGGTGCCTTTGGTGACGGCTGAAATCTTAGGCATCACCTTCGGCGAGGCGACCTTCTTTGTCAACTGCTTTTTCGTGCTCGGTCAGATTCTTCTTCTAAGGCGCGGCTATCAGTTCATCAACTTGCTGCAGATTCCTCTTGTCTTTGTTTTTGGCTTTTTCATTGATCTGGGCATGGAAATTTTTTCCAGCATTGAGCCTTCTCAACTCTGGCAGAGCTGGGCGATGAGCCTTTCGGGCAATCTTCTTCTTGCTGTCGGCGTCTTTGCTTCAATTAAGTCGCGTACGCTCGTGCAGCCCGGCGAAGGAATCGTCATGGCCGTCTCCATCGTCACGCGGAAGTCCTTTGCAAGCTTGAAAATCGCCAACGATGTTTCGCTTGTGGCAATTGCCGCGGCCGCAGGCTGGTTCGTGCTTGGCCGTTTTGTCGGCATCGGACTCGGAACGCTTGTGTCCGCCGTCATGGTGGGCCTCATGATCAAAGGCATTAATGCGCTCTATCGCCTCATTGTTCCTAAGAAAACCACTCGTGTGGTGATGAGCGTCGACACTGAGAAAAACTAAAGCGCCGGCTTTGATTAAGTCCGGCGCTAAAAAACAAGCGGCAAAGCGCTTATTGCTGCGTGATGCCGCTGTGGCGCAGCAGCGGCTCAATCGAAGGCTCCCGTCCGCGGAAGGCAATAAAGCTGTCCATTGCGTCGCGGCTTGCACCGCGGCTTAAGACCTCATCGACCCAGCGCCGGCCGGTATCTTTGTTAAAAAGTCCCTCTTCTTCAAAAGCCGAGAAGGCATCCGCTGAAAGTACTTCAGCCCACTTGTAGCTGTAGTAGCCGGCAGCATAGCCGCCCGCAAAAATATGCGAGAAGCTCTGCGCAAAGCGATTGAATTCAACCGAGGGTACAACGGCGACTTCACGGCGCACGTCTTTGAGCACTTTCTGGAAGTCTCCGGCGTGTGAGCTTTGAGGATCGGCATGAATGCGCATGTCAAAAAGAGCAAACTCAAGCTGACGCACGCAGAACATGCCCGACTGAAAGTTTTTGGCCGCAAGCATCTTTTCAAAAAGCTCGCGCGGCAGCTTTTCGTTGGTATCGACGTGCTGCGAGAGAGTCTCGAGCACATCAAAGTTCCACGTCCAGTTCTCCATGAACTGACTGGGCATCTCGACGGCGTCCCATTCAAAGCCGTTGATGCCCGAGAGCTGTGCGAGCGGCACGCGGCTCAGCATGTGGTGCAGGCCGTGTCCAAATTCATGAAAGAGCGTTGTGACGTCGTCGTGCGTGAGCGTTGCGGGCTTGCCGCCGACAGGCTGCTGGAAGTTGCACACCAGATAGGCTATCGGAGTGCGCACCGTGCCGTCTGGCAGCACGGCATATGTACTGTCGTTGTCCATCCATGCGCCGCCTCGCTTGGTGCTGCGGGCATAGAGGTCGGTGTAAAACTGAGCAAGCAGCTTGCCCTTTGCGTCTGTGATGCGCCAGAACTGCACGTCGGGGTGCCAAACCGGGGCGCTGTCAGGTTCGATGCGGATGTCAAAGAGCTTTTCGACCAGGGAGAACATGCCGGAAAAAACGGCCGGCAGCGTGAAGTAGCGACGAACCTCCTGACCGCTGAAATTGTATTTGGCGCGGCGCAGCTTTTCTGAAGCCCAGGCCGTGTCCCATGGTTCGAGTTTTTCAAGTCCAAGCTTGGCGCGGGCAAATTCCTGTAGCTCCGCGTAATCTTGTTCAGCTTTGGGTTTGGCCTTGCGGGCCAGCTCTTCGAGGAAATCGAGAACTTTCTGAGGAGACTTTGCCATCTTCACGGCAAGCGATACCTCGGCATAGTCCTTCATGCCCAAAAGCAGCGCTTCTTCGCGACGAATCTCAAGCAGACGCGAAATGATGGACGTGTTGTCGTGCGATGCTTCGCCAAGCTCGCTTGCGCGCGTAATGTAGGCTCGATAGAGCTTTTCGCGCAAAGCGCGGTTTGCACCATACTGCATGGCGGGCAAATAGCTCGGAATCTGAAGCGTGATGCGCCAGCCTGCAACGCCAGCGGCCTTGGCTTGTGCGGCATACATCTCGAGAATGTCGGAAGGAATGCCTTCAAGTTCTGCTCTGTCTGAGACGTCAAGCGCAAAGGCGTTCGTCGCATCCAGAAGATTTTCACTGAACTTCTGGCCGAGCGCGCTTGCTTCTTCTTCGAGTGCTTTGAGCTGAGCCTTTTGCGATGCGGGCAGCTCGGCACCCGAGAGTCTGAAGTCGCGCAGCTCGTGGTTGATGACGCGCTGCTTGAGAGCGTCAAGCGAAGCAAACTCTTTGCTCGCAGCAATTTCCTTGTAGCGGGCATACAAAAGTTCGCTTTGCGAGAGCTCGATGAAAAACTGCGTTGTGCGCGGCAAATTGGCGTTGTAGGCTTCGCGCAGCTCGGGACTGTCCATGACGCCCGTGAGGTGTCCGACGGCGCCCCAGGCGCGGGTGAGCTTCGTGAGTGCAGCTTCCAGCGGCTCGACCGTTGCCTGCCAGCTCGCAGGCGTTGTTTCCTGAGCGGCTTTGAGCGCCTTGCGGGCGCGATCGAGCAGTTCATCCATGGCAGGCGTGACGTGCTCGGGCTTGATGCAAGCGAAGTCGAGCAAAACGCCCTGATCAATTAAAGGGTTACCCATTGCGGTTCTGAAAAAAAGAGTAGATAAAACTAGGCTTGAGCGCGGCGGCGCTCGCAAGCTTCGATCGTGTTGGTCATGAGCATGGCAATCGTCATCGGTCCCACGCCGCCGGGAACAGGCGTGATCCAGCCGGCCTTGAGGCTTGCGCTTTCAAAGTCGACGTCGCCGCACAGTTTGCCGTTTTCATCGCGGTTCATGCCGACATCAATAACGAGGGCGCCGGGCTTGATCATGTCGCCGGTGATCATTTTGGCGCGGCCGACGGCTGCAACGACGACATCGGCCTGACGCAGGTGCGAGGCAAGATCGCGCGTGCGGCTGTGCGTGATGGTGACGGTTGCATTTTTCTGCAGCAGGAGAATGGCCTGCGGCTTGCCGACGATGTTGCTGCGTCCGACAACAACGGCGTGCTTGCCGGCGAGATCGTAGTCGGCCGACTCAATGAGCTTCATGACGCCGTACGGCGTGCAGGGAAGAAAGCCGGTTTTGCCGGTCAAGAGCGCTCCAGCGCTAGCCACGTGAAAGCCGTCAACGTCTTTTTGCGGAGAAATGGCGTCAATGACCTTTTCACTGGAAATATGAGCTGGCAGCGGCAGCTGCACAAGAATGCCGTCGACGGCATCGTCAGCATTGAGCTGGGAAATCTTTGCGAGCAGCTCATCTTGGCTTGTTGAGGCAGGAAGCCGGAATTCAAGGCTTTCAATGCCGACGCGTTCGCAGGCACGAATCTTGTTGCGCACATAGACCTGGCTGGCGGGATCTTCTCCTACGAGAATCACGGCAAGTCCGGGCTTGCGGCCTGATTGCGCAAGCTTCTCGGCGCGCGGCTTGAGTTCTTCGGTGATGCGTGCGGCAAGCGCTTTGCCGTCCAAAATTTGTGCAGTCATGCGAAATCTCCCAAAAAGCAAAAATAACGAAAACCTGAATTCTGATTGCCAAAAATCCGAGACTGCTTTGACAAAGGCAGTCTCGGAAGTTGGTGCAAATTGTCAGTGCGGCAGCAAGCTGCTATTTGCTGCGCAGAAATTCTCCCATCGGATCGGAAGCCGAAGGATAGGGCGAAGAGGATTCCCGGACATTGCCCGAGGGCAGCTGCAAGGGCGCGGCGGACTCCACGGGCTGCTGCGCGGGGGACTGTCTGCGGCTGGCTTCAAGCTCAGCCTTGATGCGGGCTTTTTCCTGCGCCTTGTAGGCAGTGCGTGCAGCATCGGCCTGCAGGAGCACCATGCGGATGGCCTCTCCTGCGGCCGGATTGAACTTCAGACGGAAGTCGACCACGGGCATGTTGTTGCGGATGATGCGCACGGGCACAACGGTAAGTTTGGTGCTGCTTGCGCCGGGACGCATGACCTCGGCAAAGCCTACGCCGATGGAGTGCTGATTGATGGGCTGAATGCCCAGATCGGAGCTCGCGACATCTGGATTGGGCTGGAGTTCAAGCACGCGCGTGCCCTGAATATGCGTGATGCTCCAAGAGCCGCTCTCCTTGCGGCCCTGCTCGACGGGTTCGCAGAAAATGCTGCGGCTGTTGACGGCAACAAGCGAGAAAGTGCCTTTGTCAAGCTTGGCGCGGCGCGAGCCTTTTTTGAGCGGGCGATCAAAAAGCACACCGTAGGGGGTGGCGCCCACGTGGTTGACGTAGGAAAGACAAAACGGCGAACGGGTGGAGAACTGTGCAACGAGTTTTTCAAGCGTAGAGGCGCCGGTGAAGGCCGACACGGAAGGCTGCACGATTTCATCATCACCCAGCCAATAGGTTGTGATGTAGGCAACCGAGCCGTCGGGGAACTTGGCTTCCGGCGACATGAACCAGGCAAGCTCATCGGGCTGATTGTTGTTGTTGCGCAGGAAGTGACGGATGGGCTTGCCCGAAATATCAAAAGCACGCAGGGCAATGGCCATGTTAAAGGGCGCCTCGCCCGTATTTCTGATCAGAATACGGCCGTCGCCGAGCTCCTCGGCAGTCATCTGACCGGAGTTGGGCACGGGATTTGCCGAGCGGTAGAGGGTGGCGGCTCCAGCTCCCCAGGCAAACGCACGCTCGCCGGAGGCTTCAAGGGTCTCAGAGACATTCCAAAGACCGGGAGCACTCTGAGAGATGCGGAAAATGCTGCGGTGCGTGTCAAAGTAGGCGTAGATGCCTTCGGTTAAGGCGGCAATGGCGTTGACTTCAATTTCCTGCGTGCGGTAGGGGGCTCTGACTGTATGTTCGGGCACCCAGGTCGCATCGGTGAATTCTTTGTAGTCGGCTTTTGTGCGAAGGGGTTCAGACGTTGAGCAGCCGGTCAGAACGAGTGCGGCGCCGGCAAAGGCCGCGGCAAGAGCAATTGCAGAAGACGTACGCAATTTCACAGTCGGACTCCGAAAATTTTTGGCTTTTCAAGCAGACGCGCCGGCAAGGTACAGCGCGCCGTCGCCCTTCTTTGAACTAAAGCAAGCCCGGCTTCAAGGCCAGGCATGACTCCAAACATTGTAGTTGAGATTGTTGGCAAGAAAGTGATGGCAAACGATGAACCGCTTGAGTACGACCGCAAAAAAATCGCCGACAAGCTTGAAAAACCTGTCGGCGACTCGTTTTTGCCGTCTGCTCAGATTCCTTGCAGCTTAAGGTCAAAGAATCGGAGAGCAGCGTTCAATCAAAGCAGCGGAACGATGAGCAGCGCCACGATGTTGATGATCTTGATGAGCGGGTTCACGGCCGGACCGGCGGTGTCCTTGTAGGGATCGCCGACGGTGTCGCCCGTCACGGCAGCCTTGTGGGTTTCGCTTCCCTTGCCGCCGAAGTGGCCGTCTTCAATGTACTTCTTGGCATTGTCCCAGGCGCCGCCGCCCGTGGTCATCGAGATGGCCACGAAGATGCCCGTGACGATGGTGCCCATGAGCACGCCGCCCAGAGCCTGCGGGCCGAGCAGAAGGCCGACGAGAATCGGAACGATCACCGGAAGGATCGAGGGAACGATCATTTCCTTGATGGCAGCAGCCGTCAGCATGCCGACAGCCTTGGAGTAGTCGGGCTTGGCCTTGCCTTCCATGATGCCCTTGATTTCCTTGAACTGGCGACGCACTTCAATAACCACGCTGCCGGCAGCGCGGCCAACGGCTTCCATGGCCATGGCGCCGAAGAGGTAGGGGATCAAGCCGCCGATGATCAGACCAGCGATCACGGACGGGTTGGACAAATCAAAGGTGAAGTCGACGTTGAAGGTCTGCTTCAGGGCATGGGTGTAGTCGGCAAAAAGCACCAAAGCGGCAAGACCGGCCGAGCCGATGGCGTAACCCTTGGTCACGGCCTTGGTCGTGTTGCCGACAGCATCCAGAGGATCGGTGACGGCGCGAACCTTTTCGTCGAGTTCGCTCATTTCAGCGATGCCGCCGGCGTTGTCCGTAATGGGACCATAGGCGTCAAGCGCAACGATGATGCCGGCCATCGTCAGCATGGACGTGGCTGCAATGGCAATGCCGTAAAGGCCTGCAAGCGAGTAGCTCACGAGGATGGCAACGACAACGGCCAGAACGGGCATGGCGGTGGCCTTCATCGAAACGGCCAGACCGGCGATGATGTTGGTGCCGTGGCCGGTCTGAGAAGCCTTGGCCACATCCTGCACGGGCTTATATTCGGTGCCGGTGTAGTACTCGGTGATCACAACCATCAAGCCGGTGAGAACGAGGCCAACGAGAGCCGTGCCGAAGAGCTTGCCGGTCGTCACGCCCTCGGGCAGCATGGCTGCATCGGTGAAGACGAAGTCGCCCACAAACCAGAATGCAACGGCGGCAATCACGCCCGAGACGATCAGACCGCGGTAAAGAGCCGTCATGATCTTCTTGCCGGGGATGTACTTCACGAAGAAGGTGCCGATGATGGAGGCAATGATGGAGACTGCGCCGAGCAGCAGCGGGTACTCGACCATGCGCATGGCATCGCCCGTCGTGGCCAGAGCGCCGATCATCATGGTGGCGATCAGAGTCACGGCGTAGGTTTCAAACAAGTCGGCAGCCATGCCTGCGCAGTCGCCCACATTGTCGCCCACGTTGTCGGCGATCACGGCGGGGTTGCGGGGGTCGTCTTCGGGAATGCCGGCTTCAACCTTGCCCACAAGGTCTGCGCCCACGTCAGCACCCTTGGTGAAGATGCCGCCGCCGAGACGGGCAAAGATGGAAATCAGGCTCGAGCCGAAGGCAAGACCAATAAGAGGCTTGATGGTGGCGTAGAGTCCTGCATCGGCCGGAGCGCCAGCCACGAGGAAGGCCATGTAGCCTGCCACGCCCAGAAGGCCGAGGCCGACCACGAGCATGCCGGTGATGGCGCCGCCGCGGAAAGCGACGTTGAGCGCGTGTTCAATGCCCGTGGCTGCAGCCTGAGCGGTGCGCACGTTGGCTTTGACGGAAACGTTCATGCCGATGAAGCCGCAGGCGCCAGAAAGGATGGCGCCCAGGGCAAAGCCGATGGCCGTCTTAAAGCCCAAGGCCGGGACCATGGCAATCAGAATGAAGAGCACGACGCCGACGATGGCGATCGTGGAGTACTGCTTGGCGAGATAAGCCTGAGCGCCCTGCTGAATAGCATGGGAAATTTCCTGCATGCGGGCGTTGCCGGCATCCTTGGCGAGCACCCAGCTGCGGGAGACGAGGCCGAAGATGACGGCCACGATGCCCGCGGCAATGGCGAGCCACAAAGCTGTTGTCATAGATAAAACTCCAAAGAGCGCAGCAGCATGTTGGTTTTGATGCGAATCGTTCCTGAACCGGAGCGGGCTCAAGAACGCTCCCTTGGTTTGGCCGCTGCGCCGACACTGATAAAAAACGCAGGAACAAAGCTGACAATTGCTTTGTTCCTGAGAGGGTTAAAAAATTATTTCAAAGCCTCGAAGATGCGGTTGCGAATTTCTTCGATGGGACCAATGCCGGAGACGGAACGATACTGCGGGGCAGCGGCGTCGCCCGACTTGGCCAGATTCTGATAAAAGCCTACAAGCGCTTCGGTCTGGGCGTGGTACACGGACAGACGCTTCATTACGACTTCTTCACGGTCATCGTCGCGCTGCACAAGGTCTTCGCCCGTCACATCATCCTTGCCTTCAACTTTCGGCGGGTTGTACTTGACGTGATAGGAGCGGCCGGAGGCCGGGTGAATGCGGCGGCCGGACATGCGTTCAACGATTTCGGCGTCAGGCACGGCGATTTCGAGCACGAAATCAATCGGGATGCCAGCATCCTTGAGGGCCTCGGCCTGCGGAATCGTGCGTGGAAAGCCGTCAAAGAGAAAGCCGTTTTTGCAGTCGTCGGCCTGCAGACGTTCCTTGACAAGGCCGATGATGATGTCGTCGCTCACCAAACCGCCTTGATCCATGATGACCTTGGCGGCCTTGCCGAGCTCGGTGCCGGCCTTGACGGCCGCGCGGAGCATGTCGCCCGTGGAGATCTGCGGAATGTTGAAGTGTTCTTTGATGTAGGCTGCCTGAGTGCCTTTGCCGGCGCCGGGCGGTCCGATAAGGATCAAACGCATGAGGTGATCTCCGAAAAATGTTGCATGAAAAAGCAGGCCGTGCTCAAGTGCATTTTGCAGCTGAGCCGGCGTGCGCTGTGCTTAACCGCATAATTCTAGCTGATGGGCACGAAAAAGGCGCGCCAGACTCATGGGCGCGCCGCGTGCTTTTCAATGAAAAGCAAAGCCTCAAGAGGCCGATTTTTTAGCAGCTTGTGCTTGACTGACGGCTGAAGATTTTGCGCACGCGCTCGAGATCTTCCTTCGTGTCGACGCCTGCAGGAAGATTTTCTTTGAGGACAATGACGCGGATGGCGTAGCCATGCCAGAGCGCTCGCAGCTGCTCGAGGCTCTCAAAGGCTTCAATCGGAGCGCGCTCGAGCGCAGGGAATGCTTTTAAAAATCCTGCCCGATATGCATAAAGTCCAATGTGGTGATAAGCGGGCAGTCCCTCGGGCAGCGTTGCCGCAGGTCCGTTTTTAAAGGCGTCGCGCGGCCAGGGTGCTGGTGCGCGTGTAAAGTCAAGCGCCCGAGCGTTTTTATCGAGCACCACCTTGACGACATTTGGATTGAGAAAGCTTTCAACGTCGGCAATAGGGTGGGCGGCCGTGGCGATGGCGCACTCGGGCGAAGCATCAAGGGCGGCAGCTGCAGCCGAAATGATTTCGGGCGGAATGAGCGGTTCGTCGCCTTGAACATTGACCACGATTTCATCGTCGGCCAGGCCGAGCTTCATAACGGCCTCCGAGAGTCTATCGGTTCCCGTGGGGTGATCGGGGTTGGTCAAAATGGCGCGAATGTTGTGTTCGCTGCAGGCTCGGACGATTTCTTCGCTGTCGCAGGCAACAGCTACGTTCTGAGCGCCCGAGGCGAGAGCGCGCTCGGCCGTGCGAACGACCATGGGCTTGCCGCAGATGTCGGCCAAGGGCTTTTTTGGCAGGCGCGTGCTTGTCATGCGCGCCGGGATAAGAGCTGTGTAGCGCATTGCTTCACCTCAGAGAGTTCTGTTTGCCGTCGAATGCGTTAAGAGGCGGCCGGTTTGACGCGTGCTTTTTCAACTTCCTGCGGCGTCAGATCTCGAGCCTCTTTTTCGAGCATGACGGGTATTTCTCCCACCATGGCAAACCCTTTGGCGCACTTGGCGCACATCAAAAGAGTATGTTCTTCGTTAAAGCGAAGCGGGCCCTTGCAGATCGGGCATACGAGAACTTCAGTCAGTCTGCTGTCCATGATGTATCTTTTGCTAATGTGTAATTTCTTCGGTGAGGGGAACGATGTCGATGTTTTTGCGCCGAGCGGCTTCAAAGACCCGCTCTAGCACGAACTGCACGAAGTAGGTATCGAGCTGCGTCTCAAGATCGACCATCCAGATGCGCTTGTCCTGAGCCATTTCTGGGTTTTGTCTGATTTTTACGGCATCCTTTCCGGTGACGAAGATGTAGCGGCAATCAAGATTTTTAAAAGGATTTTCTGCATAGTCGTAATGGTCGCCTAGACTCAGACACAACGGTTCGACTTCATGGGCCTGCAGCATGCAGAAAAAACGCTCCGGCGCGGCAATGCCCGCAGCCGCGGCCACTTTGGCTTCTTTTTCTGCAATGCGGTGAGCCATGTCGTCGAGCGTACGTCGCTTGCCGTCAACGAGCCGTACGGCGTCCCCGAGCTGGCTGGTTGCGGCAAAGCGCGGCGTGCGGCTTGAAATCGTTTCTTGGGTTGCATTAAGAACAATGGCGTCGACCGCATCGAGCCTGTCCGGGCTCTCTCTTAATGGGCCGGCGGGAAGAACCCAGCCGTTTCCGAGCCCTCTGGCGCCGATGACGGCCACTTCAACATCGCGGGCAAGGCGCTTGTGCTGCAGTCCGTCGTCGCTGATGATGACATTGACTTGCGGGTGCTTGGCCAAAAGCAAGCGGCCGGCAGCAATGCGGTTTCTGCCGACGGCAACAGGAACATGGGCGCTTCGCGCGATCAGAAGCGGTTCGTCGCCTACGGCAGAGGCCGCCGAATTTTCGTCGACGAGCTGCTCGGTTTGCGCTGCGCGGCCGTAGCCGCGGCTGATGACGCCAGGAGTAAAGCCCGCTGCGCGCAGTTCCCGGCACAGCTGCATGGTAATCGGCGTCTTGCCTGTGCCGCCCACATAAATGTTTCCCACAACCACAACGGGAACAGGCAGTTCGACGGGAGTAATCTTGGCTGCGCGTGCTTGCGAAATGATTCGATAGATCAGTGAGAATGGGTAAAGCAAAACAGCAGCCGGTCCGCGATGAGACCAGATTTTGTGGAGTTGAGTTTCAAGCGCGGCTCGCATGAGGCTCACTCCCGATATGAGAAAAAGGCGATGGTTGAGGGTGTTCTGAGGACATGGATCGGTAATTAGCGAAAAAATCACGACAGCTTCGCTGCCCTGCGTCTTCGTCCGGCACGGTAGTGCACGCAAACATCAATCTTAACGCAAACTGTCAGACGTTTTGGTCGACTGTTGCCTCAACACAATAAGCGGACAAGAAGCGCCAACGACAGCATGGGCGCCTCTGTGCATTTTGGTTTCTTGGCAAATATCTAGAACTCCGGAAAGTTGGCGGGTGCTTCAAAAAGCATGGTCTTGCCCGTATTCGGATGCTCGAGGCTCAGGCTTTTTGCGTGCAGGCACAGACGCGTGGCGCCTGATTCGGCCATCAGGCCCATCGTGCCGTAAAACGGGTCTCCGTCAATGGGCAGTCCGAGTCCTTTTGCACAGTGCAGCCGCAGCTGATGCGTGCGGCCAGTCTCAAGTCCAAGTTCGACGATGGCCTTGCTCTTGCCGAGGCACTGAATGGTGTCAATGAGCCGATAGTGTGTGAGCGCCTCTTTGCCGCCGCAAGAGATGGGAATGACGCATTGGCGAGGCCGATCAAGCCAGTTCAGTCCTAAGGGCAAGGCAATATCACCGGCTTCGCTGAGCAGTTCACCTTCAAGGCGCGCCACGTATGTTTTTTTGGCTTCTCTGCCCCGAAAGCTGTCGTTCATGCGTGCTAAAGCAGTCTTGTTCTTGGCAAAGGCAAGCACGCCCGAAGTGTCCAAATCGAGTCTGTGTACGACAAAAAGCTCGCCGTGAGTTTTCTCCAAAATGGATTTGGCACTGACGGTCTCGCGTACGCCAGGGACCGAACCAAGGCGTGCAGGCTTGTTGATGACGAGCATGTCGTCGTCTTCATAAAGAATGCCGATGTGCGGGGCCGATTCTTCGCTTTGCATGGGCTGGGCTTTTTCATGTGCTCGGCCAAGCAGCATCCACTCAAGCCAAAACCGTGCTCCAGAGCGAGGGGCGTAAAAGGTCTGATCAAATCGGCATTCCCACGAGGGAGACTCGCCGATCCACCATTCGCCGAGGGCAACAAGAGGCCAATCCGGGTGGTTTTCGTTGAGGTGTTCAACAAGCCGTACGCTCGGGCTTGTGAGCGACTCGGCAATGACGCGCCGCCAGAGTGCTCGCCGCAGAGCCTGCTCTTTGCCGCCTTGATGAAAGGAGCGATCCGGGTAGGGCTCGAAAATTTCTTCAATGCGCTCGGCCAAAGATTTTTTTTCTCCCCGGCCGTTTGTCATCACGATGGGTTTGACGGCGCGCTCGGCCATTGGAGGCCAGAGATCCGACAAGGACAGTTTTTCATAGGGCTTGGAGGCGGATTCCGATGCCGGCTCCAGAGCAATCAGCGCAAAAAGTTCGTTGCCATCGATGACGATGGCTGCGCCCGCACGTCCGCAAAATCCTTCTGGATAGAGCTTTTGCTCCCGCACAAGGTCGCGCACGGCAACGAGCTCTCGACACGGAACTCGGGTAAAGGGATCGGGCAAATTTCCAGCAGCGAGGGTGCCGGCTGCGCTCTCGAGCTTGACTTCTGCATAGGGCGTGCGCATCAGCGCAAGTCGTTCGGTCAATGTCAAATGAAGCATGGTGCGCGAATCTTAACCGACAAAAAGACAAAAGCGGATCCGGCTCGAAACCGAGACGGATCCGCACGCCAGTGATTGCTTTGCTTTGACGTCAGTCCTCTTTAAAGGCTTTTTCTCTCGTCTTACGCAAAACAGGGGCGGCAACGAGCGCAATCAAAATCACTGATGCGATGAGAAAGCCGCACGAGATGGGGCTTGTGATGAACGTCATCGGATCGCCGCGAGACAAAAGCAATGCACGGCGCAGGTTTTCTTCCATCATGGGCCCCAGAATGAATCCCAACACGAGCGGCGCAGGCTCGCAGCCAAGCTTTGAGAACAAATAACCGATGGCTCCGAAAAAGACGGTGACCCAAACATCCCAGACATTGTTGTTGATCGAAAAGACTCCGATGCAGCAAAAGACCAAAATGGCCGGATAGAGCATGCGATAGGGAACCTTGAGCAGCTGAATCCATACGCCGATCATCGGCAGGTTGAGAATAATCAAAAAGAGATTGCCCAGCCACATGGCCACGATGAAGCCCCAGAAAAGCTCAGGGTCGGAGGTCATCACTTGAGGACCGGGCACGATGTCGTGGATCATCATGGCGCCGATCATGAGCGCCATGACGGCGTTTGACGGAATGCCCAGCGTGAGCATCGGAATAAAGGACGTCTGGGCGCCCGCGTTGTTGGCCGACTCAGGACCGGCCACGCCGCGGATGTTGCCGGTGCCAAAGGGCGGATTGGCTTTCTCGCCAGCCAATTTCTTTTCAACAGTGTAGCTGGCAAAGGAGGCTAGAAGTGCGCCGCCTCCGGGCAGCACGCCAAGAAGCGAGCCCAGAATCGTGCCTCGGGCGATGGGGCCGGCGCTGGCCTTAAGTTCTTTTTTGTTGGGCAAAATGCTGCCGACGCGGCCAGGAATGAGCGAGCGCTTGGCGCCGTACTCAAGGTTTCTCATAATTTCGGCAAAGCCGAAGATGCCCATGCTGAGCGCCACGAAGTCGATGCCCTCCATGAGCTCGTCCATGCCGAAGGTAAAGCGCAGGGCGCCTGAGTTGACGTCGGTGCCGATGATGCCCAGCAAAAGACCAAGCAGAATCATGCAGATGGCCTTCAAAAGAGAGCCTGTGGCAAGCACGACGGCGCCGATTAAGCCCAGCACCATGAGGCTGAAGTATTCGGCCGGGCCAAATTCAAAGGCAATGGCCGTCAGCGGCGGCGCAAAAGCGGCAATGAGCACCGTTGCAATGCAGCCGGCAACAAAGCTGCCGATGGCGGCAATGCCAAGCGCAGCGCCCGCGCGGCCGCGTTTTGCCATTTGGTGACCATCAATGCAGGTCACCACGGCGGCGGCTTCGCCGGGAATGTTGACGAGAATGGCAGTTGTTGAGCCGCCGTACTGCGCTCCGTAGTAAATGCCGGCGAGCATGATGAGCGCCCCCGATGGCTCAAGGGCGTACGTTGCCGGCAGCAGCATGGCGACGGTTGCCACCGGGCCCATGCCGGGCAGCACGCCGATGAGCGTGCCGATGGAAACGCCTGTCAGGCAGTACAAAATGTGGGTAAATGAAAGCGCTGATTGCAAACCGAGCGCAAGATTGGCTAAAAGATCCATGATTGAAGCGCTCCGTTACAAAAAGCTGGGCCACACGGGGACAAAAAGGCCGATGCCGACGACGAAGATGAAATAGGCCAGAGCGTCGAGCACCACGATCATGATGAGAGTTTCTTTCCAGTACAGGCGCTTGCTGGCCAATGTCGCAACCACAATCATGGCGGCAAGCGAGATCATCAGGCCGAATGTCGTCAGCAGCAGCGAAAACAGGACAACCGAGCCCAGAATGAGAAAGAGAATGAACCAATGGAATTTCTCAACGCGGCCCTCTTCGGGGTCTTCAGGTGCTTTGACGAGCCCGCGCAGAGCAATGCCTGCGCCCAAAACTCCAAGTGCCGCGCCCAGAAGCGTCGGAAAATACGCAGGCCCCATGCGCGAGGCGCTGCCCAGTTCGTGCTCCTGAGCAAAGTAGATGAAGAAAATGCCCAGCAGAGCAAACAGCACTCCGGACCAGAAGTCTTTTGCGTGACGGATTGACATGAAAAAAAGGCTGTATTCGTCAAAATTGGAGCCTGCCTCTTAAAAAGAGGCCGGCTCCGCTTTCTCGGTGATTGTCGAAAGATCTTAATCGGTCTGCAGGAGCATCGCGTTAATCTACGCGGGCTCCCGAGGCCTTGACGATCTCGGCGTACTTTTTGAGCTCGGACTGCACCAGGCTCTTGAATTCGGACGGCGAGCAAGGTGCGGATTCGCCGCCGAGCTTGGCCAGACGCTCCTTCATCTTTTCGCTCTTAAGAGCCGAGGTAATGACGTCGTTGAGATGGTTGACGATCTTGGCCGGGGTCTTGGCCGGCACAAAAAGTCCGTACCAAGTCGAGATGTCGAACTCGGGCACGCCGGCTTCAATCATCGTCGGCACTTCAGGCATCGACTTGGCGCGCGTGGTCGTCGTGACGGCCAGCGCGATGAGCTTGCCGGCCTTGATGTTGGCCGTAGCAGAAGCGAGGTTGTCGAACATCAGATCGGTCTGGCCGGCCAGCACGGAGAGCTGTGCGGCAGCTGCGCCGGCATAGGGCACGTGCACCATCTTGATGCCCGCTTTGGCTTTGAGAAGTTCGCCGGCCATGTGGCCGCCCGAACCGTTGCCGCCCGAGGCGTAGTTGAGCTTGTCGGGGTTTTTCTTGCAGTAGGCCACAAGATCGGCCACCGACTTGATGCCGGTGCGCTTTTGAAATTCAGGCGTCACGACCAGTACGTTGGGCACGTGAGCGATGAGCGTTACGGGCTCAAAGTCCTTGATCGGATCGTAGGGCAGCTTCTTGAAGAGATTGGGGTTGACGGCGTGCGTGGCAACGGCGCCGACGCAAAGCGTCATGCCGTCGGGTTCTTGCTGGGCAAGGTACGTCACGCCGCGGTTGCCGCCTGCGCCAGGCCGGTTGTCGACGATGACGTTGCCGAGCTGATCGTGGACGGCTTCAGCGATGGCGCGTGCGGAAACGTCCAGAGGACCTCCAGGCGGATACGGCACGATGATGCGAATGGGATTGGAACCGGTTCCCGTCTGCGCGAGGGACGTCAGAGGGATAGACGAAAGCAGCGAGGCCGCGGCCGCGCCGCCGAGCAGTGTGCGACGATTGATAGAAACCACTTCATCTTCCTTTTAAGTTGATGCACCGACCCCCTCGCAGTGGACGCGATTGGCCCGGCAGTTTGTACTAATTGGAAAAACTGCCATTCATTGTATGCCTTTTTTTGCCGCTCGCAAAGATTTGGAGATGGTCGCAGGAGTTCAGGAAGTCTCCCGCATCCATAAGGTCATCGAGTCACCAAAGTTCGCTTGTTTGAACTTTTTCCTCTTAAAAAGGACTTCGTGGGAGTTTTTCCCGAAGAACTCCGTCTCCAAGATTTGCGCACTGCGGCTTGCAGCACGAACGCAGAGCGAGCGCTTTCGGTTTTGTTGCTTTTGGTTGCATTTGCACCAAGTACTAGAGCGCCAGCGGCTTGAAATGCATGAGGCTCGCCTCCATATGCAAGACAACGGCGCAGGTGGAGCACGGATTGATCCAGTTGATGGTTCGGCCGCCTGCGGGCTTTGACCGCACGCTTATTGGATGCGGTCGAAACGAGGAAGAAAATAGACTATGAGACAAGACAAGTTGACGACGAAATTTCAACAGGCTTTGGGCGAGGCTCAGTCGATTGCCATTGCGCACGACAATCAGTACATCGAGCCCGTGCATGTGCTTTCGGCCATGCTTGCTGACCCCGAAGCGGGTGCCTCAAGCTTAATTGAGCGCGCCGGCGGCAATGTCGCTCGCCTGCGTCAGGATGTTGAAGCCGACATTGATAGGCTGCCCAAGGTTTCCGGCAATTCAGGCGACATCCAGATCGGCCGCGATTTGGTGCGCGCGTTGAATCTCACCGAAAAAGAGGCCATGCAGCGCGGCGACGAATTCATTTCCAATGAAATGTTTCTGCTTGCCGTTACCGATGCCAATCTTGAGGTGAGCCGCCTGATGACGGCAGCGGGAGTGACGAAAAATCTGCTCAACGCGGCCGTAACGGCCGTGCGCGGCGCAGAAAAAATCACTGACGCCGATGGTCAGACCGGACGCGAAGCCATTGAGAAGTACACAATCAATCTGACCGAACGTGCCCGTCAGGGCAAGCTCGATCCTGTGATCGGGCGCGATGATGAGATTCGCCGCACGATGCAGATTCTGCAGCGCCGCACGAAGAATAATCCCGTACTGATCGGCGAGCCGGGCGTGGGCAAGACCGCAGTTGTAGAAGGACTCGCGCAGCGCATTGTCAACGGCGAAGTGCCCGATGGTCTCAAAAACAAGCAGGTGCTCTCGCTTGATATGGCAGGCCTTATCGCTGGCGCCAAGTATCGCGGCGAGTTTGAAGAGAGATTAAAGAAGCTTCTCAAGGAGGTGAGCGCCTCGGAGGGCCGCATCATTCTCTTTATCGATGAGCTGCACACTGTTGTGGGCGCGGGCAAGACCGAAGGCTCCATGGATGCCGGCAATATGCTCAAGCCCGCGCTTGCTCGCGGAGAGCTGCACGTGATCGGCGCCACGACTCTTGACGAATACCGCAAGTACGTTGAAAAAGATGCCGCTCTCGAGCGTCGCTTCCAAAAGGTGCTCGTCGACGAGCCCAGCGTCGAAGACACGATCGCAATTTTGCGCGGTCTGCAGGAAAAGTACGAAGCGCACCACGGCGTTGAGATCACCGACCCGGCCATCGTTGCCGCAGCCGAGCTCTCGCATCGCTACATCACGGATCGCTTCCTGCCGGACAAGGCTATTGACCTTATTGACGAGGCAGCCAGCCGCGTAAAGATGGAAATCGATTCCAAGCCCGAGGCTTTGGATAAGCTCGAACGGCGTCTCATTCAGCTCAAGATCGAGCGCGAGGCGATGAAAAAGGAAACCGATGAGGCAAGTCGTGCAAGGCTTGAGGCCATCGAAAAGGAAATAAGCGAACTCTCGCGCCAGTACTCCGACCTTGAGGAAATCTGGAAGGTGGAAAAAAGCGAAGCGCTCGGCGAAAAGGATGTGCGCGATGAAATTGATCGCGTGCGCCGCGAAATGGATGCTTGCAGGCGCGAAGCGCGCTACGAGCGTTTGGCTGAGCTGCAGTACGCCGTGCTGCCTAAGCTTGAGGAAAAGCTCAAGAAGGCAGAGGCCGTCGAAGAAGCCGGCCGCAGTTCGGATCGTCCAAAGCTGCTGCGCACGAGCGTGGGTGCTGAAGAAATTGCCGAGGTGGTGAGCCGCGCAACGGGCATTCCGGTGAGCAAGATGATGCAGGGCGAACGCCAGAAGCTCTTGACGATGGCCGATGCCTTGGCAAAGCGCGTCGTCGGCCAGCAGGAAGCCGTCGAGCGCGTTACCGACACGATTCTCAGAAGCCGTGCCGGGCTTTCGGATCCGAATCGTCCTTATGGGTCGTTTCTCTTCTTGGGGCCGACGGGCGTGGGCAAGACCGAGCTCACCAAGGCGCTTGCGCAGTTCTTGTTTGACAGCGACGATGCGATGGTGCGCATCGACATGAGCGAGTTTATGGAAAAGCACTCCGTAGCTCGTTTGATCGGCGCGCCTCCCGGATACGTCGGCTATGAAGAGGGCGGCTATTTGACCGAGGCGGTTCGCCGCAAGCCCTACAGCGTGATTTTGCTCGATGAGGTCGAAAAAGCCCATCCCGATGTCTTCAACGTGCTGCTGCAGGTGCTCGACGACGGCCGCATGACCGATGGTCAGGGCCGCACGGTGGACTTCAAGAACACTGTGATCGTCATGACAAGCAATCTCGGCGCCTCTGAGATCCAGCAGATGGCCGGGAGCTCGCATGAGGCTATTAAGGATGCCGTGATGGCGCAGGTCAAGGCCCACTTCAGGCCTGAATTCATCAACCGCATCGATGAAATCGTGGTCTTCAATGCGCTCGACAACGAAGCCATTCGCAGCATTGCCAAGATTCAGATCGATAAGCTCGCCGGCCGCATTGAGGCGCAGGATCTGCATCTTGAGGTGACCGATGCGGCCTTAAGCGCCATTGCCCGCGCAGGCTTTGATCCGCTTTATGGCGCAAGGCCCTTGAAGAGAGCTGTGCAGGAGTACATCGAAAACCGCATCGCACGCATGCTGCTTGAAGGAAAATGCATGCCCAAGGACACGATCGTGGTCGATGCTGATGAAAACGGAAGCTTTTCGTTTGCGACGAAAAAGTCCTAATAGAAGTTCCTAGAGCTTGCAGTCGACCGCAGCGAGGCCAGAGCTGAAAAATCTGTCCGCGCTGCGGTCTTTTTTGTGTGTTTGAAAAAAACGCTGAGAGTTAGTCGCTCATCGCCGCGGCAATATGTGCGCGCACGCCTGCGCTCAGAGCCGAGTCGTCGATGACGAATTTGTCCGAATGGTTGTTGGCGGCCTTGTCGGTTTTGCCGGGTTCGCCTACGCCAAGGAACATGAATACAGAAGGAACTTTTTGGCCATAAAAGGAGAAGTCTTCGCTTGCTCCCGGGTTCCAGGTCTCGAGCCTGGCTTTGACGCCGAAGGCTTTGAGGTTTTCGACTGTTGCTGCCGCAGTTGTCGGATCGTTGGTCGTCACTGGATAGATCTCAATGATTTTGACATCGGCCTTGGTGCCGCAGGCATGAGCAGTTCCATGAGCGACTTCTGGGATGCGCTCAAGGAGCTTGGCTCGGATGTCGGCGTGGTTGGAGCGGATGGTGCCGAGCATGTAGGCCGAGCCGGGCATGACGTTTCCGGTTTCGCCAGCTGTGAGCTTGCCGACAGTGATGACGCCCATGCCATTGGTGAGGTCAATGTTGCGCGAAACGATCTGCTGCAGTGAGACGATGGTCTGCGCTGCGGCAAGCGCGGCATCCGCGCCCGTCCACGGCATGCTGCCGTGCGACTGCTCGCCCGTGATTCTTATTTCGAAGGCGTCGGCGCTGTTGAGCGCAGCATCGGGTGAAACGCGCATGTCGCCGGCTTCAAGCTTTGGCGAAACATGAATGCCGAAATAGTGCTTGATGTCGTATCTCTCCGTAAGACCAGCTTCAACGAGAGCTTTGGCTCCGGACAAAGGCGCGTTTTGTTCGACGAGAGGATTGTGCAGCGAGTCGCCTTCTTCGGCCGGCTGAAAGACGAAGACAATGCGTCGGTCAACATCATTTTTGTGCTTGGCAAGAATCTGCGCGGCTGTCAGCAGCATGGCCATGTGCGCATCGTGTCCGCACATATGAGAGACATCGGCTTCCTTGCCCCAAAACATGCCTTTGGCTTTGCTTGCATAGGATAGTCCCGTGTTTTCCTTAATGGGCAGCGCATCAATGTCGGCTCTGAGCGCGATGGTTCGGCCTTTGTCGGGATTAAGAATGCCGATGACGGCCGTGGGCGCGTTTTTCCATCCGGTGACGACTTCGATGCCGCTTGCTTTGAGTATGTCGATGATGCGCGATTGCGTTTTGTACTCCTGATTGCCGAGCTCCGGCATTTGGTGCAGTTCGCGGCGCAGTTCGGTCAAGCCTTGCGCATGAGCTTTGATTTCGGCATCAAGCCAGTCAGGAGCGGCGGCGTGGGCCGCAGCGGCAAGCGCGCAGGCAAAGGCTGCGCTCAAAAGACGAACGGGATATGCGGAAAAGCTCTGAAAGTATTTTTTTGCGCAGCGCATTGCTTGGGTCTCCTCATTGAGAAAAAGCCTCTTTATTCTCGCTCGAGAAAAAGAGGCTTGGGACAGCTTGCTTGAGCTTAAGGATATCAGTTGAGCGTGGGAGCAAAGCTGCTGGCGTCCTTGTCGTCGGCAAATTCGATGTGCACGACCATGCCTTGGGGGTTGGCATAAAGGGGACAGCCGCAGTCCTCGCACCACTCAAGCGGAAAGTCCTGTTCGTGAAAAATGACATTGCGCACGCCTTTGGTGCGAAGAATATCGGTGGCAAGCGCCTGTACGTGATCGAGCTCATCGGGCATGACCGGCCAGGCGATGCCTGAGACGACTTTGTCGGGAGCGCGCCTGGGGCTAATGCCGACTCTGAGTTCAGTCATGCTCTCGGCATTGTCGCTTGCGGCGGGCACGAAGAATGCGGCCGAAGCAATTACGTCGGAAGGCTTGTAGCCCATGCTGCCGATGAAGTCCACAAGAGATTTTAGGCTCCAAACGCGCATGGCGTTTTCCGTTTGTCGCCAGCCCCAGAAGAATGCACCGGGCGGCTGTACTTCGTAGACGGCGCCGATCATGGCAAATTCAAGCGCGCGGTGAACCTCAAGGCAGAAGTTCATTTCGGCGCGGGCGCGATCAATGTAGTCTTCTTGGCTGCTTCTGAATAGATCGTTTGCGCTCGGAGCCGATACTGCGATCAAAAGATATCGCGTATCGGCAAAATCGGCAGCGGCGGGCTTGTCGATCAGGTCGCGCAGGTCAACGACGGGTGAAGAGCCGTCTTCGGCAAGCGTCGTCATGCGCGCAAGAATGCGCCGTACGTCGGAAAACGAT
Source organism: uncultured Duodenibacillus sp. (assembly GCA_944388865.1). Classification (GTDB taxonomy): domain Bacteria; phylum Pseudomonadota; class Gammaproteobacteria; order Burkholderiales; family Burkholderiaceae_F; genus Duodenibacillus. The sequence goes on from CALXKM010000049.1 coordinate 41,585, forward strand.
TCAGGGATGTGTTCGGGCGCAAGCAGCACGTTGCCGATGCGCACATCGGCCTTGGTCGAAGTCATGATCGATTTGAAGCTTGCGGCAACCTTTTCGAGTGCATTGGGCGCAATCTGTCCGCAGTGATTGCGGTAGCGGCTCCAGACGAGAAGCGGCACGATCACCAAAAGACTTGCGCCGTCTTCCGAGATGATGCTCTGGGCAGCTTCCTCTGCAAATGACAGCAGTTGATCGTAGGCTGGGGGATTGTCGTTTTTCAATGCAGCAAGCGCAGCTTCGATTTCCGTGTCGTCGCCCTGATCCAGAGCTTCTTTGGTCAGACGTTCGAGCGCCTTTTCGTAGCGGACGTCCTCGAGCTTTGAGCTCGATTCTGTCAAAAGCAGCGCAAGTCTTTGAAGTTCGTCGCGCAGCAGTTTTTGCTCGTTGTGTTGTTCAGCCATGGGTATTCAGACAAAAAGGTTTTCGCTAAAAGGCAGGAAAAAGCCAGCTTGACAAGGTCTTTTATGTTTTGCGTTATAGCGCGTTGCAGGCCGCGAAGTCTAACCAAAAGATAGACACAATGACAAAACAGCTCGGTTTGTCCAAATTTGTGCAAGCTTTTCCTGCATTTTGAGCACGACCTCGAGCACGACTTCGAGGTGCGGCGCACACGACGGCGCATGTTAAAATGCGCCGTCCCTGCCCCAAGAGCGCAGAACAACAAATTTGAGGCTTGGTGAGAACGCCTTTGGCTCAAGGCCGCCTTATGAAAGCCCTCTCACGAGTCCTCATCGAAGCTACTTTTGTGCAAGCCGCTGTCCGCTCGCCTTGCCCTGCCGGGCTGTGCCGCTGCCGCAGCGGCTGCGTATTCTCTCTATTTCTTTTTCGATGGACAATATCCGCAATTTCTCAATCATCGCGCATATCGATCATGGGAAATCCACGCTTGCCGATCGCTTGATTCAGCGCTGCGGCGGCTTAAGCGACCGTGAAATGAGCGAGCAGGTGCTCGACAGCATGGATCTTGAGCGCGAGCGCGGCATTACGATCAAGGCGCAAACAGCTAGTCTTAAATACAAGGCCAAGGACGGCAACGTCTATGAGCTCAATCTCATCGATACTCCCGGGCACGTTGACTTCTCCTACGAAGTGAGCCGCTCGCTTTCGGCCTGCGAAGGAGCGCTGCTTGTGGTCGACGCCACTCAGGGCGTAGAGGCTCAGACCGTCGCCAACTGCTATACGGCTATTGATCTCGGGGTCGAAGTCATTCCGGTTCTCAATAAGATGGACCTCAACAGCGCCAATCCGGAGGCTGCTCAGGAAGAGATCGAAGACGTCATCGGCATTGACGCCACCGACGCAGTGCTTTGTTCGGCCAAGACCGGCATGGGCATTGATGATATTCTCGAGCGCATCGTGCGCGACGTTCCTCCTCCCAAGGGCGATCCTGATGCGCCATTGCAGGCGCTCATTATCGACAGCTGGTTTGACAACTATGTGGGCATCGTCACATTGGTGCGCGTGGTCAACGGCGTGATCAGGCCTAAGGACAAGGTGAGGCTGATGGCAACGGGCGCCACGCACTTGGTCGAGCAGGTGGGCGTCTTTACGCCCAAGGCAAAGACGCGCGAGTGCCTCAAGCCAGGCGAAGTGGGGTTTGTTGTCTCGGGCATCAAGGAACTCAAGGATGCGCGCGTGGGCGATACGATTACTTCGGCCGTCAACGGCGCCGAGGCGCCTCTGCCGGGCTTTAAGGAAGTCAAGCCGCAGGTTTTTGCAGGTCTGTATCCTGTGGAGTCCAATCAGTATGACGCGCTCAGAGACGCTCTTTTGAAGCTGCAGCTCAATGATGCGGCGCTACGCTTTGAGCCGGAAGTTTCTCAAGCTCTGGGATTTGGTTTTCGCGCCGGCTTTCTTGGCCTTTTGCACATGGACATCGTGCAGGAGCGTCTTGAGCGCGAATACGACATGGACCTCATCACTACCGCGCCGAGCGTGGTTTACGAGGTGCTCATGACCAACGGCGAAGTCATTCGCGTGGAAAATCCAAGCAAGATGCCGCCGCCCGACAAGATTGCTGAAATTCGCGAGCCCATCGATACGGTGACGATTTTCGTGCCCAATGAATACGTGGGCGCCGTGATGAAGCTTTGCCAAGAAAAGCGCGGCGTGCAGATCAACCTCGCGTATCACGGCCGACAGGTGCATTTGACCTACGAGCTGCCGCTGGCCGAAATCGTGCTTGACTTCTTTGACCGCATGAAGTCGATCACGCGCGGCTACGCTTCCATGGACTACGAGTTCAAGGAGTATCGCGCCTCAGACGTCGTTAAAGTCGACATGCTCATCAACGGCGACCGAGTTGATGCCCTGAGCACGATCGTGCACAGAACCAATGCGCAGTACCGCGGCAGAGAGATCGCCGCGCGTCTGCGTTCGCTTATTCCGCGTCAGATGTACGACGTAGCGATTCAGGCTGCCATCGGCGCCAACATCATCGCTCGAGAAAACATCAAGGCGTTGAGAAAAAATGTGCTTGCCAAGTGCTACGGCGGCGACATCACCCGCAAAAAGAAGCTTTTGGAAAAGCAAAAGGCCGGCAAAAAGCGCATGAAGCAGGTCGGCAGCGTGGAAATTCCGCAGGAAGCCTTCCTTGCCATTTTGCAGGTCGAAGACAAGTAACCCGAATGCAAGACTGTCCAAAAAAATGAACTTTGCTCTTATTTTGTTTCTGCTCACTGTCTTTACGGGCATCATGTATGTTCTGGAGAAGGTGCGCTTTCTGCCCGAGCGCAGGCGTCAGGCCGATGCGGCTGCCCGAGAGTTTGAGTCTTCCAACCGCGAAGCCATTGATCGCGGCGAAAAGGCGGTCATTGATGCGAGAAACGCCATCTATGCCAAGGCGATGAAGGAGCCCTGGTGGCTTGACTACACGGCAGGTCTCTTTCCTGTAATTGCCGTCGTATTTTTGCTTCGCTCGTTTTTGTTTGAGCCTTTTCGCATTCCCTCGGGCTCGATGCTGCCGACGCTTTACATCGGCGACTTCATTCTCGTCAACAAGTACGACTACGGCATTCGGCTGCCTGTGATCAACACTAAGATCATCAACGTTGGCCAACCCGAGCGAGGCGACGTCGTTGTCTTCCGGTATCCGATGGATGAATCGATGGACTACATCAAGCGCGTGATCGGCGTGCCGGGCGATACGGTCGAGTACGTCAACAAGCAGATTCGCATCAACGGAAAAACTGTTGAGCAAAAGCTCGTGGGCGACTGGGTTGATCCCTTCTCGATGGTGACGCTGTCGCGCCGTACGGAAACGATTGGCGAAGTGGTCCACGACATTGCCGTCGACAACCGCATGGGGCCGGGCCTGCGGGGGCGTCCCTACGATCGGGTCGGCAACGGCTGCACATATTATGAAAACGGCTTTCGCTGCCGCGTGCCCGAAGGTCAGTATTTTGTGATGGGCGACAACAGAGACAACAGCGAAGACAGCCGCTATTGGGGGTTCGTGGAGGACCGGCAGCTTGTCGGCAAGGCCGTGGCCATTTGGGCGAACTTCAGCGAGATGTCCCGCGTGGGCGGCATTGACTAAACGCGTCAAGGTTTACAAGTGATGGATTTTCACAGAAAAGTTCTAAGTGTTGAAGAACTCGAAGCCCGCATCGGCTACGTGTTTGAGAACAAGTCGATCGTCAAGCGCGCGCTCACGCACCGCAGCTTTGCGGCCGATCACAATGAAAGGCTGGAATTCCTCGGAGACTCCGTTCTCAACTGCGTCATCGGCTACGCGCTTTTCCTGCGCGACAAGCACTTTACTGAAGGAGTGCTTTCGCGTGCTCGCGCCAATCTGGTCTGCGAGAAGGCCTTAAACGAGATCGCGCGCGAAATTGACATCGGCGCCTTCATTTACTTGGGCGACGGTGAGCTCAAAACGGGCGGAGCGGCCAGACCGTCGATTCTTGCCGATGCCTGTGAGGCGGTTTTCGGAGCAGTGTTTCTCGATGGCGGTTTTGAAAAGGCGCAGGAGGTGATTCTGCGCCTGTATGAACCGATATTGACGAGTGCTGCAATGGCCCACGAACGACTTGACAAGGATGCCAAGACAAAACTGCAGGAATATCTGCAGGGGCTTCGCTATCCGCTTCCCGAATACAAGGTGATTCGCGTCAGCGGCCCTTCTCACAAGCAGGTATTCCATTGCGCCTGCACGATTGCAAAGCTGCAGATCGTTGAATACGGTCAAGGACAAAGCCGCAGGGCGGGGGAGCAGGACGCTGCCGAAAAAGCGCTCAGACGCGCGCTTGAGGTCGCCGCTCAACACTCTTAACTGACAAAAGAATAAAGAGTTACCCAATGACAGAAGCTCAAAACAACGACGACAACGCTCAGTTTGAGGCAATGCTCGCAGCGGCCATCAAGCCCGCAGCTAAAAAAGAACTCCCCGAGGACTTCCGCTGCGGCTACGTGGCGGTGGTCGGGCGTCCCAACGTCGGCAAATCGACGCTCATCAACGCTATGGTTGGAGAGAAGGTGTCGATTACCTCCAAAAAGCCTCAGACCACGCGCGATCGGGTGCTGGGCGTAGCCACGTGCGACGATGCGCAGATTGTTTTTGTTGATACCCCGGGCTTTCAGTCGAAGTATTCCTCGCAGCTGCTCAAGCGAATGAACCGCACGGTGCGCAGCGCTCTGGCCGATGTCGACTGCGTGCTTTTCGTCATTGACGCCGCAGGCTGGAAGGCTGAGGACATGGAGGTTTTGAAGCTCGTTGACCGTCAGGCGCAAAACGTCATTTTGGTGCTCAACAAAATCGATTTGGTGCGCGACAAGCAAAAGCTTCTGCCGCTGATGGCCGAATCCATGCAGCGCTTTAATTTTGCCGCCATTGTTCCGGTGAGCGCAGAAAAGTCCAAGATGCTCGGCGACCTTCAGGATGAAATCAAAAAGCACCTTCCGGTTTCAAGTCCTTATTGCGATCCGGATCTGTATACCGACAAGTCGCCTCGCTTTATCGTAGCCGAGACAATCCGAGAGAAGGCCTTCAGACTGCTGGGCGATGAGCTGCCCTACGGCGTGGCGGTCATGATCGAATCATGGAAGGAAGACGATGATCATGCCGAGATCGTCGCTGTTCTTATTGTTGAGCGCGACAGCCACAAGCCGATCGTTATCGGAGAAAAGGGCGCCAAGCTGCGCGAAATCGGCCGTCTGGCGAGAGCCGATATTGCAAAGCTGCTCGACAAGCGCGTTCATCTTGAGGTTTGGGTGCGCGTGCGCAAGGGCTGGAGCGACGATGCTCTCGTACTGAAGTCTTTGGGCTACGAATAGCTTTTCGAGCAGTTTTCGACGAGTTATGACCACGCAAAGAGAAGCGTTCGAGTCTTCGCGGGCAATTCAGCCATCGCAGGCTGAGCGTTTGTTTGCCGCTCGTGCAGCGCAGGCCAAGTCTCCTTCTTTGCGGGCGAGAAATGAGCCGGCCTATGTTCTGGCCGCATGGCCATGGAAAGAGACGAGCCTCATTGCAGAGATATTGACGCCGCACTACGGTCGCGTATCGGTCACGGTCCGCGGCGCCAAGCGGCCGGGCACGAAGTTTCGCGGGCTTATCAATGCGTTTGTTCCGCTGGTCGTGAATTTTTCCGGTGTGGGCGAGGTTAAGAACCTCACCGATGCAAAGTGGCTTGGAGGTCTGGCGCCGATTGCCCCGCAGTCTTTGGCTTCGGCTTTTTATGTCACCGAGCTTGTCTTGAAGCTCACCGCTCGAGAAGATCCGAGTCAGGATCTGTTTGCGGCATATGCGCAGGTGCTTACGGAAATTTCCCACGTTCAGGGAGTGGGACTAGAGGCCGCGCTTCGCCGCTTTGAAGTAAAGTTGCTGCGCGCATTGGGCTGGGGACAGTTTTTGGTCGATGAAAAGACCCCTGCCGACACTCGCTCGTGGGTGGTAAAAGACGGCGAAATTCAGCCGATTGAGACAACTGGTCCAGTGCAGGGAGAAATCTCCGCTGCAGTCGTGAGAGCCATTGCAGCGTGTGATTTTGACAATGCCGACATTGTGCGGGCTGCCAGGCCCGTTTTGCGCTCCATTATCAGCTACTATGTAGGCGACAAGGGACTTCAGACGCGATCAACCATGGCCCGTTGGGCCATTATTTGATCTGCTGCGTCCGACAGCGTTCCTTTTGCTGATCCAATCTTTTTTTGCAGCTTGAATGTCTGCTTGATTTTTGCATGCTCACCAAACTTTCCGTCAATCTCAACAAGATTGCGCTCATTCGCAATTCCCGTGAAGGCAATACGCCTTCGCCCACGCTTTTTGCCGCGCTGGCCCTGAAGGCTGGTGCCGCGGGCATAACCGTGCACCCGCGCCCTGATGAAAGGCACATTCGCGCCGATGATGTGCCGGCTCTGGCGCGCTTGATTGCTCGCTGGCCCGGGCGCGAATTCAACATTGAGGGCAATCCCTTTATGAATTTGATGAAGCATGCCGAGAGCGTGCATCCGCATCAGCTTACATTCGTACCCGACGATGCGACGCAGAAAACGAGCGACCACGGCTTTGATTTGGAAAAGTCGGCAAAGGATCTTGAGCCTTTGATTCGCCGTGGTCATGAACTCGGGGCTCGGGTGAGCATCTTCATGGATCCTGTGCCCGAACAAATGGCGCTTGCCAAGGCAATTGGGGCAGACCGAGTCGAGCTCTACACCGAGAGCTATGCAGCCGCCTGCGGAACGATCGATGAAGAAGAAACGCTTAGACGCTTTGCCGCAGCAGCTCGCGCAGCGCACGAGGCCGGGCTTGGCGTCAATGCCGGACATGATCTGAGCTTGACGAACCTGCTTGCGCTTTTGGTTGCCTGCGAAAACATCGCCGAAGTCTCCATTGGCCACGCGCTGGTGGCCGAGTCTCTGCAGTACGGCATGACCGAGACGATTGGGCGCTACAACGGATTGCTGCTTGAGGCAGCCGACCGCATCAGCGCAAAGGCGCAGCACTAAGGTAATACTTGATAATTTTTTTTAGGACCAAACGCATGCTTGGACCAGTTGTCTGTGATATCGCTTCAACACAACTTACGCCGCAGGAAGCTCGGCGCATTGCCCATCGCCATGTCGGCATGGTGATCCTTTTTACGCGCAATTATGAAAATCCGCAGCAGCTTGCGCGTTTGTGCAGCGAGATTCATGCCGTCAAGCCTGGCGTTCTCATCGCAGTGGATCACGAAGGAGGGCGCGTACAGAGATTTCGTGAAGGGTTTACTGAAATTCCTTCCATGCATGCCTATGGAGAGATGTACAAAAACGATCCCGAGGCTGCAGCCCGAGCGCTGACGGCCGCAGGGTTTGTGCTTGCCTCCGAGCTTCGCTCCTGCGGCGTGGATTTTTCATTTGCGCCAGTGCTCGATCTCGATTGGGGGCGCAGCCAGATTATCGGCGAGCGCTCCTTCGGACTCGATCCGCGCGTTGTTACGCGGCTTGCCCGCGCCGTCAGCCAAGGCATGCTGATGGCAGGGATGGCCAACTGCGGAAAGCACTTTCCCGGACACGGCTGGGCGCAGGCCGACAGTCACGTGGCCCTTCCTGTCGATGAACGTCCGGCTGAGCGCATTGAGCTTGCCGACGTCAAGCCTTACAGCTGGATGGGAATCGGGCTTGCCTCGATCATGACGGCGCATATTGTGTACCCGGCTTATGATTCGCAGCCTGCGACATTTTCGTCGGTGATTCTCAAGGGATTGCTGCGCGAAAAGCTTAAATTTGCGGGCTTTGTCTTTTCAGACGATTTGTCCATGCAAGGGGCGAAAAATGCAGGCACTTACGCCGAGCGCGCCCGCAAGGCGCTTGAAGCTGGCTGCGACGGGCTGATTTGCTGCAATGCGCCCGAAGAGGTTGATGGCATGCTCAAAGAGCTCGTGTACGAACCTGATCAATCTTGGCGCGAGAGAGCTTCGCTTTTGACGCCGCGCTCGGCCCCTTACGATCGACAGATGCTTGAGTCCTCGCACATTTATCAGACGGCGCGGGCGCTGATGGCTCTGCGTTAGCGTATATTGAAAGAGCTATTCCCACAGGAATTTGTCTCGGTCAGCGGCATGCTGTCCGAAACCGGATGTTTCGCTATATGATCATCGAATCGCTTCTAGATACAGATCTCTATAAGTTCACCATGATGCAGTGCGTTTTGCATCAGTTTCCCGGCGCCAACTGCACATATCGATTCAAGTGCCGTACCCCGGGCGTGGACCTCAGCAGGTATGCCGCTGAAATTCAAGACGAGATTGATCATCTCTGCTCGCTCTCGCTGCGTGAAGATGAGCTTGAGTACCTTCGCGGACTGCGCTTCATCAAAGACGATTTTGTAGAGTTTCTGAGCCTTTTTCACCTCAAGACCAAGTATGTGCATGTGCGGCCGGATGCGACGGCTTCGGCAGGGCTTGACATTACCGTCGAGGGGCCGTGGCTGCATACGATTTTGTTTGAAATTCCAATTCTTGCCATCGTCAATGAGGTTTATTTCCGGCACTTGATGCCTGATCCCGACGTCAAGGAGGGCATGAAGAGGCTGCGCGCCAAGATCGCCATGGTGCTTGAAGAGCCTGACAACGGCAACATCAGGATTAGCGATTTCGGCACTCGGCGCCGCTTCTCCTGCCGCTGGCAGAAGAAGGTGATTGAGACGCTCATTGCCGAAATGGGGCGCGAATTTTTCTCAGGCACAAGCAACGTAATGTATGCCAAGGACTTCGGTCTGATTCCGATGGGGACGATGGCGCACGAATATTTGCAGGCTTGCCAGGCTTTGGGGCCGCGGCTTCGCGACAGTCAGACCTACGGGTTTCAGATGTGGGCCAAGGAATATAGGGGCGATTTGGGCATTGCGCTTGCCGACGTCTACGGCACGGATCCTTTCCTAAAGGATTTTGATATGTACTTCTGCAAGCTCTTTGACGGGGCGCGGCACGATTCGGGCGACCCCTTCATCTGGGGAGAGCGCATGATCGAGCACTACGCGGCCAATAAGTGCGACCCCCGCAGCAAGACGCTCATTTTTTCGGATTCTCTCAATTTCCCGCGCATCATTGAGCTCTACAGACGCTTCAATCACCGCATCCGCATGGGCTTCGGCGTTGGAACCAATCTGATGAACGATCTGGGGCCGCAGCCGCTCAACATCGTCATGAAGATGGTGCGCTGCAATGGACAGCCAGTGGCCAAGATTTCAGATACGCCGGGCAAAGGCATGTGTGAAGACGAGACGTATCTTGCCTACCTCAAGCAAGTCTTTGGAATTGCGTCATAGACAGCGGAAATTTTCGACAGAAGCAAAAAAGAGACGGGGCCGACATCTAAATTGTTAACCCCGTCACTTTTTTTGGCTAAAATCAAGCCCGAAATCTCGAAATGCGCTGTTTTCAGCGCATTGTCGGACTTGATCAACCCAAGGAGTCTCTGAAAGTGAACCTTGCGAAAATTCTTGCGGCATTGTCTCTTGCCGCAGCTCCGGCGCTGGCCTCTGCGGCCTCTCTCAACGGCGCCGAGCTTTCCATTATCTGGGCGCTGCCTTTTGCCGGCATTTTGCTGTCGATTGCCCTGTGCCCGCTTTTTGTTCCCACATTCTGGCATCATCATTTCGGCAAGGTTGCGGTTTTTTGGGGCGCCTGCTGCGTGATTCCGCTTTTCATGGCCTATGAGCCGGCGGTTGCCACGGGTGCGGTTGCACACGCTATTTTGGGCGACTACATTCCGTTTTTGCTCTTTGTGGGCGCGCTCTTCATCGTGGCCGGCGGCATCCATATCCGCGGCAGCTTCGTCGGCAAGCCCATCGTCAATGCCGGCTTTTTGTTTGTCGGTGCCTTTCTTGCCAATCTGATGGGCACGACGGGCGCGGCCATGCTGCTGATTCGTCCGCTGATTGCCGCCAATGAAGGTCGCCGCTACAAGATGCACACCTTCATCTTCTTCATCTTTATCGTGGCCAATATCGGAGGCTGTCTGACGCCGCTGGGCGATCCGCCTCTGTTTTTGGGCTTTTTGCGCGGCGTTGAGTTCTTCTGGACTGCCGAGCACTTGATCCTGCCGCTATTGTGCGTGCTGGCGATTTTGCTGGCAATTTATCTGGCCATCGACGGCTACTTTTTTGCCAAGGAAAAGCGAGAAGGGCTTTTTGTTGAAAGCACGGAAAAGACGAAGTTCAGCCTTGACGGCAGCATCAATTTGCTCTACCTGCTTGGCATCGTCTGCACGGTGTTGATGAGCGGCATCTGGAAGCCCGGCGTGAGCTTTAATGTGCTCTCGGTTGAAATTACGCTTCAGGGACTGGTGCGCGACATCCTCTTTGTCTGCTTTGCCGCAGCTTCGCTTTTGACGACGCCCAAGATTGCCCGCGAAGGAAATCAGTTTACGTTTGATCCGATTCTTGAAGTCGGCAAGCTCTTTTTCGGCATCTTCCTTTGCATCGTGCCGGTGCTCGAGATGCTGCGCGCGGGTTCGCACGGCGCCTTTGCTCCGCTGGTGGCGCTCGTGACCGATGAGGCTGGAGAATTCAACAACGTCATGTTCTTCTGGCTCACGGGATCGCTGTCTTCGGTGCTTGACAATGCGCCGACTTATCTGGCGTTCTTTAATCTTGCCGGCGGCGATCCTGTTGCCTTGATGACCGAACACAGCCATACGCTGATGGCCATCTCGATGGGCTCGGTGTTCATGGGAGCCGTGACCTACATCGGCAACGCGCCCAACTTCATGACTGTGAGCATCGCTCACGAGCGCGGCATCAAGATGCCGACGTTCTTCGGCTACATGATTTGGTCGGTCGGCATTCTCTTCCCGACCTTCTTCATCGTCGACATGATCTTCCTGTAAAAGATCGCCTTTCAAATCTGACGGCGAAGTCCTGCGGTAAATATCCCGGGACTTCGCCGTTTGCCTCTAGAAAAATCTCCCCCAAAAAATTCCCTACAACCTTTCGTTGCAAGTAGAAAAACAAAGTTACAATTTCTCATTTTTTCAACACCCTAAATTAAAGGAGAAATTGTGAAAGTCAAACACATCCTTGCATACAAGCCTGTGTTTAATGTGCTTTTATCTATAGGGCTGGCAGGTGCTTTGCTCCCATCAGCATTTGCCCGGCCTCTGGTGGTGATTTCGGTGGGAGACGATGGGGTGCAACAATTTGATCCATTGAAGACCGAGTTTGTTGTTGAAGAAATTTATGGTTCTTCAGTTGAGATCAAAGCTGATGCAGCCTATGTCGCCGGCACTGTCGGCGTTCAGGCGCAGGGCTGGACAAGTGTCGGGTTCTACGACCCAGAATCTGAAGCCTTGCATGTCGACCTTGTTTCAACAGCAGACTCCGTCGGACTTGAAGTCATGCAGGCGCAGGCAGGTCCTGAGGATTCTAGAGAGTCGAATTTTGGAGTCTATGGCAAAGCCTTCATACGGGCGCAGACGGCCATCGAAGGGGCAGGCACAGTTGAGTTTCACGATTCAGCCTACATAGAAGGCGCCCTCAAAATGCAGCAGGGGCAGATCATTGTTCGCGGAAGTCAATTTCAATATGCTGGCGACGGTGAACTGCAAACGCTCAGAGTGATGGGTCACCAGACAAGCATTGAGCTTGGGAGCGATGATTCCGCAAGCGCAATCTTGCGCGTCAATGAACTCAATCTCATCGATGGCAGCGTTGCCGTTCACGGCGCTCAGACTCAAGACGGGGTCTATAAGCAGGGATCGGCGCTTTTGCTGCAATCGCTCACCAATACGCTGCGCCCCGAAGACAGGGAAGAGCAGGCGCAACGAACATCCATTAGCGTTGACGGCAACGGAGTTCTTGCGCTTGGCACGCATCTAGATCGGGCCAACGACAAGCTCGATGCCAAGATTCGAGAAAACATTGCGGACTTTGACGACTTAAGTCAATCCCAGCAGGTGCGCGCAAGGCTCGCCTACATTTTGGCTGATGCCAACTCGTATACCAATCGTCTCAATCAATCAACTTTGATTACAAGCGCAGGCCTGCTCGAGTCGGCAGTGCCCGAAACCGTACGCGTGACTGTAGGCTCGGTTGAGGACAAAGGCGACACAGGCGGAATTTATCTTGGAAGCGATGCGCGATGGATTCTTTATTTTGGGGAAGGCAGCCAAGAAGAAAAGCTCTCCGCCGGGGCGTACGAAGACAAGCAGAAAGCAAATGATCAGCCGTTGACGGCCTTTGCTGAGGGTGACGCTCAGCTTGTGATTTATGGCTGGAACGGCAAAGACGCTTTGCCCGATTTGAGGTTGTCGAATTTTGCACTTGAAAATGTTTATTCCATCAACGGCGTTCGCACGCACATCGTCGACGGCAAAATCGCCAGACAGTGGTGCTGGCAGTTTGACGATCTCGCGTCAAAAGACATCGTTAAGGCTGCAGAAGAATCCTATGAGTGGGGAGACTCTGAGCTGCGGCCGGGCTACAGCTTTCTTGTCGACTCGTTTGATCCCGATCGCGTGGGGCCGGATGCATACGCCGCAGTTGTGGATTCGGCTGTCTTTTTGCCCGCGGCCACAGGGGCGGCTCTCGTTCTTGAGCGGCTTGAGCGCCATGCACTTGACGCTGTGCTAAGCCATGACCGCTCCGAACTCAAAGAGCACGGTCACTGGTGGGTGCATGCTCAAAATGCTCGCTTTGATGTGCCTGGACTTCTGAAAACGGGAGGAAAAAGCCGCAGCATAGAAGCAGATGCGGTTTACGGGGCATTGGGCTACGATTTTGGGTTTGCCGACAACTGGGTAGGGACGGTGGCTGTGAGCTACGCTGATGCCGATGTGGAAAGTAAGGAAACTTTCGGCTTCATTCAATCAAAGGCGGCTTCAGCATCAATTTTTGCTTCTGCCGCTCGCTTTTTCTCAGATGGCTCTTTGCTGCAGATTGCGCTTGGCTATACGCGAGGCGAGATCGAAGCAGCTGAAAATGTCAACGATCACAGACTCGAATCGGAGCCGACGCTTGATATTGCAACAGCAGCCGTTCGCTGGCAAAAGCGCTTTGGCGGAAAATACTATGCGGCTCCTCTCTTTGAGGCATCGCTGCATTATGGCCGCATGAACGATGCAGACGTAACCGACCAAACTGAGTCGACTTCCGGCGTCGGCTTTAAAGCCGAGCTCGACGATCGAGTATGGGCTTGGGCCGGCGTGGGCGCAGCCTTTGGAGCGCAAGTTGAAGCTGCCGGTTTTCGCATTCGTCCGCAGTTGGAGCTCTCGGCTCGGGTACTGATGGGCGAATCATCTTGGACAATCACTTCGGAGCTTGCCGATTCAGGCGTCTCTTCAAGAGCAGATTTTGAAGGCGCGGCCAGACGATCAGTTCGAGCTGCAGGAATGCTTGAAATTGCTTCGTCGGAAACGTTTGCTGCTGCAGCCGATAGAGGAGACAGCCGCGAGAAGCCCTGGGCTTGGTCGCTGTCGGCATCGGCCGCTTTTGAAGCTTCAGAGGAAAGTGAAAGAACCGTGCTCTTTGGGGTCAAATTCCGACAGCTTTTCTAAGATGAACAAAAAAGTGATCGGTTGATCACAAACGGGGCCAAACGGCTCCGTTTTTGTTATGAAGATAAGCGCTGGGCGGTTGATGTTCTTAATTCGGGCAAACTGCAAACAGTGTGTCAACATGCAAAAACAATTGCGTTGGCATATTTCCTAGCTAGAATGAATTGCCTATAAAAGCGTGCAAACGGCGCACGATATGCGCCGCACGCAGAGCAGCGCATGGATTGCGCAGGCCGTTTTTTGAGGTGCCCGCATAGGCGTGGTTGCGCTTGCGCGCTGCTTTTCAACTGCATCGCCTCAGTACAGCAATAAGCACCTTGCGGATGCTGACTGCCGGGATAGGCGAACTAAGTCCAAGATTGAAAAAGAAAACGAGAACAATGTCGACGACAGAGACGATAGAAACAGATTCAGAACAGACGGTCAATTGGAAGCTTGCGAGAAGTTTGGTTGAACCTCTTTACCGAGACCAAATTCTGCATTCCGGGGAGCCTCGTTTGGCGCACGCCGACGGCATGGCTGAGATTTTGCGCGGCATTCGCGATGATGACGAGCTCATTGCCGCTGCGTATCTTTTTGCCGTTCGCGACTGCATTCACGATGCCGACAACTGGATCGAGAAGACCTTCGGCAAAAATGTGCTCTCGATGGTGCGCGATCTGGAAAATCTCATGAAGGTGAGCAATCGTGCTCGGTCCGGTTCTAAGGAAGCCAGCGCCACATATCAGTCGGAAGCATTAAGACGCATGCTGCTAGCGATGTGCCATGATTTGCGCGTGGTGATTTTGCGTTTGGCGAGCCGCCTGCAGACGCTACGCTGGTTTGCCGAAACAGGCGCGGCCGGGGCGGCAGACTATGGCCGCGAGACGCTCGCTTTATACTCGCCGCTGGCCAATCGCTTGGGCATCTGGCAGATGAAGTGGGAGCTTGAGGACTTGTCCTTGCGTTTCGTCGAGCCAAGGATTTATGCAGAAATCGCCCATGAGCTTGACGAGTCGCGCGAGCAGCGGCTTGACTTTATGCAGCACTGCGTCGAGAAAATCAAGATGCTGCTTAAGGCCAACGGCATTGAAGCCGAAGTGAGCGGCCGTCCCAAGCATATCTACTCAATCTACAAAAAGATGGTGCGCAAGCACTTGCGCTTTGACCAGCTCTTTGACATTCGCGCCATGCGCATCATCGTCGATACGGTCGAGCGCTGTTATGAGGTGCTCTCGCTTGTGCACGAGAACTTTACGGTGCTCAGCAAAGAGTACGACGACTACATTGCCCATCCTAAGCCCAACGGCTATCAGTCGCTGCATACTGTGGTGACGGACCCTTCGGGCAAGCCTGTGGAAATACAAATCCGCACGCGCGCCATGCATCAGTTCGCCGAGCTCGGCGTGGCCGCGCATTGGCGCTACAAGGAAACCGGCAATTCAAACAAAAGCAAAGGAGCCGAGGCAGAAGACCAGCGCGTTGCCTGGCTGCGGCAGCTTCTGCAGTGGAAAAGCGACGTGCAGCCGCCTCAGGGCCCCGGTCTTGAGGAAGACCACGTCTATGCGCTCACGCCTCAGGGAAGGGTGGTTGAGTTGCCGCACGGCGCCACTCCCATTGACTTTGCCTACCAGGTCCACACGGAACTGGGGCATCGCTGCCGCGGCGCCAAAGTCAACGGCGCCATGGTGCCGCTCAACTATCAGCTCCAGACCGGCCAGACGGTCGAGATAGTCGCCGGCAAGACAGGCGGGCCTTCACGCGATTGGCTCAATCCGGAACTGGGATTTGCCGTCAGCGCCCGCACGCGCACCAAGGTGCGCCAGTGGTTCAACGCTCAGGCTCTTGCTCAGCAAATGCAGGCCGGTCGAGAAAAGCTCGACAAGGAGCTTGCGCGTTTGGGCAAAACGGCTTTTAAGCTCGAGGATCTCGCCAAGCGCCTGAGCTACGACAGCGTTGATGATCTGTGCGTAGCCTTTGCTAAAGAGGAATTCAGCATCAAGGCGCTCGAGCAGGCGGTTCAGCCGCAGCAGGAAGAGCGTGCAGCTGAGCCTGAGGTGACGCTGGCTCGCTCGCAGCAAAATGCAAGTCGCTCCAACGTGCTCGTCGTCGGCGTCGACAGCTTGATGACGCAGCTTGCCCGGTGCTGCCACCCGGCGCCTCCCGATGAGATTGTGGGCTTTGTTACGCGCGGCCGCGGTGTTACGATTCACCGCATGGACTGCCCCAACGTCAAGAATCTGGCTGCCAACGAGCAGGAGCGCATCATTGAGGTGAGCTGGGGCAACCAGGCCGATGCCGTCTATCCGGTCGACATCTACATCGTGGCGCGCGATCGCCAGGGGCTTTTGAAGGACATTTCCGAAGTTCTCATGCGTGAAAAGCTCAACATTACCGGCATCAATACGGTCAATGTCAAGGGCGATGCGCATATGCGGTTTTCAATCGAAATTCGATCTTCGGGAGATTTGCAGCGGGCCTTGACGCAGCTTCGTGAGATCAAGGGCGTGATGAGTGCCCGCAGGGCTTAATTGGAGAAGAAAAAGATTTCTGTAAAATCAACGGTTTGGGCGGTTTTGTTGAAAGTTTGACGAAAAAGTGCCTAAATTAACTTGAAAAAAGAAAAAAACATCTTTATATTTCGCAATCTCTCAGGCACATAGCTCAGTTGGTTAGAGCATCACCTTGACATGGTGGGGGTCGTTGGTTCGAGTCCAATTGTGCCTACCAGAATTTTTGGAGACATCTGAAAAATGTGCAATGGTTTGTCTTTTCGAACGACAACCACCCGTGAACGTTAAGTCTGCGGGCGCGCATAGATGTCAACTACGAAAGAGTGCGGCTCAGCGGAGTCAGCACTCTTTTTTTTCGGACATTGAAAAGGAGTTTCAAAATGATCGCAGTTACGTTGCCCGACGGTTCGGTTCGGGAGTACGAGGCTCCCGTTACCGTGGCAGACGTTGCTCAGTCGATCGGTGCGGGACTTGCCAAGGCGGCTTTGGCCGGCAAGGTAGACGACAAACTCGTCGATTTGTCTCATGTCATCGATGCTGATGCCAAGGTGGCGATCATTACAACCAAAAGCCCCGAGGCGCTCGAACTGATCCGTCACTCCACCTCGCACCTGATGGCTCAGGCCGTCAAGGAATTGTTCCCTCAGGCTGAAGTGACGATTGGGCCGGCCATTGAAAACGGCTTTTACTACGACTTTAAGTTTGAACGAGCCTTTACTCCTGAAGATCTTCAAAAGATTGAAGCGCGCATGCAGGAGCTCGTCAAAAAGGACATTCCGATTGAGCGCTACACGCTGCCGCGTGAAGAAGCAATTGCTTATTTCAAGAGCATTGGCGAGCACTACAAGGCTGAAATCATTGAAGACATTCCCGAAGGCGAAGTTCTTTCTTTGTATCGACAGGGTGACTTCACGGATCTGTGCCGCGGCCCCCATGTGCCGAGCACCGGCAAGCTCAAGGTCTTCAAGCTCATGAAGGTGGCCGGCGCCTACTGGCGCGGCGACAGCAACAACGAAATGCTGCAGCGCATCTACGGCACTGCCTGGTGCACGAAAGAAGAACAGGCGGCGTATCTGCACATGCTTGAAGAGGCCGAAAGACGCGACCATCGCCGTTTGGGCAAGGAGCTTGATCTTTTTCATCTGCAGGAAGAGGCTCCGGGCATGATCTTCTGGCACGCCAAGGGCTGGGCACTGTGGCAGGTGGTCGAACAGTACATGCGCCGCATCTACAACGACAACGGCTACATGGAGGTGAAGGCTCCGCAGCTTTTGGACCGTTCGCTGTGGGAGCGTTCCGGACACTGGGCCAAGTACCGCAGCAACATGTTTACGACCGAGTCGGAGAATCGCTATTACGCCTTAAAGCCGATGAACTGCCCGGGGCATATTCAGCTCTTTAATTCGGCCCTGCGCAGCTACCGTGATCTTCCGATGCGCTTCGGCGAGTTTGGTCAGTGCCACCGCAACGAGCCTTCGGGGGCATTGCACGGTCTGATGCGCGTGCGCGGCTTTACCCAGGACGACGGCCACATCTTCTGTACGGAAGATCAGATTCTCAAGGAGTGCGTGGATTTCTCGCGTCTGGTGCGCGACGTCTACCACGTCTTTGGTTTTGAGCAGATAGAGTACAAGATCGCCACCCGTCCGGAAATGCGCATCGGCGAGGATGCTGTTTGGGACAAGGCTGAAGCCGCTTTGATCGAAAGTCTTGAGGCAACGGGCGTACCCTATGACATTTTGCCGGGCGAAGGCGCCTTCTACGGTCCCAAGATTGAATATCACCTCAAGGACTGCCTCGGACGCACCTGGCAGTGCGGCACGATTCAGGTTGACTTCCAGATGCCTGGTCGTCTCGGTGCTGAGTACGTCGCCGAAGACAATACCCGCAAGGTGCCGGTGATGCTGCACCGAGCTATTCTCGGTTCGCTTGAGCGCTGGATCGGCATGCTCATTGAGCACTACGCCGGCGCAATGCCCGTGTGGCTGAGTCCTGTGCAGGTTGCCGTGGCATCAATTACTGACGCGCAAATTCCTTTTGCCAAGGAGCTTGTTGCCAAAATGCACGCCGCAGGCATTCGCGTTCAAGAGGATTTGCGCGGCGAAAAAATCAACTATAAAATCCGCGAGCTGAGCCTGCAGAAAATCCCGTATATCGTGGTTGTAGGCGACAAGGAAGTGCAGGCCAATACGGTCAGCGTCCGCGCCCGCGGTGGCAAGAACCTCGGCGTCATGCCCGTTGATGCATTCATCGAGCGCGTGCTCGATGAGGATCATCGCCGCGTGATTGACAACGAGCAGAAGTAGTCTGCTTGTCTGATCCGCGGAAGAAATAAAAGAATTTTTTTTAGGAGTAGAGTCATAGCTCGCGATCGCAATCACCGAATCAATGGAGAGATTCGGGTTCCAGAAGTCCGACTGACCGGCGTCGACGGCGCCCAGATCGGTATTGTTCGTACTGCAGAAGCACTGCGCATGGCCGAAGAGGCTGATGTTGATCTCGTTGAGGTCGCCCCGAATGCGCAGCCGCCAGTCTGCCGCCTGATGGACTACGGCAAGTTCCGCTATCAGGAGCAGAAGAAGGCTCAGGAAATGAAGGCGCGCCAAAAGGTCGTGCAGGTCAAGGAGGTGAAGTTCCGTCCGGCAACCGACGAGAACGACTACCAGACCAAGCTGCGCGCACTGCGACGCTTTCTTGCCGACGGCGACAAGGCGAAGGTGACTCTACGCTACCGCGGCCGTGAAATGGCGCACCAGGATTTGGGTGCGCAGATCATGCACCGCATTCGCGATGAACTCGCCGAAGAAGCGCAGATCGAACAGCATCCCAAGCTCGAAGGTCGCCAGATGATCATGGTTCTGGCGCCTAAGAAGAAAAAGTAAGAAAACTTGTGTATAATCACGAGCTTTCGTAAAGACGTCGGTTCTTCTAGACCAGAAGGACCGGCGCGAAACAAGTCGGAGCGGGCTTAAGCAAAGATCGGGCTCATCGTGAGGCCCGCGCCTGGTGTTCCGACAAATCAGCAAGAAGGAAACGGCAAAATGCCGAAGATGAAAACTAAGAAGGCAGCGAGCAAGCGCTTCAAGGTCCGTTCCGGCGGCTCCATCAAGCGCGGCCACGCCACCAAGCGTCACATTCTCACCCATCGTTCGACGAAGAACAAGCGTCAGCTGCGCGGCATGGTTACCATCCACGAGTCTGACAGCAAGTCCATCCATCGCATGATGCCCTACGCCTAAAGCAAGCAAGGAGAGAATTAAATGCCTCGAGTAAAGCGTGGTGTGACGGCTCGTGCCCGTCATAAGAAGATTTTCGCCCTCTCCAAGGGCTTCCGTCTGCGCCGCAACAACGTCTACCGTGTTGCCAAGCAGGCTGTTATGCGCGCCGGTCAGTATGCTTACCGCGACCGCCGCGACAAGAAGCATGTGTTCCGTCGTTTGTGGATTGCCCGCATCAACGCCGCAACCCGCACCAACGGCATGACCTACAGCCGCTTCATGAACGGTCTGAAGAAGGCCAATATCGCTCTTGACCGCAAGGTTCTGGCTGATATGGCCGTTTTCGACAAGGAAGGCTTCGCCAGCCTCGTCGCTCAGGCCAAGGCGGCTCTGGCCTAATTGCCAGGCTTGATAAAAGGTGAGTGTTCGAATGCGACAAAACGCATTCGAACCATCTGACCGAGGGTTCGGCGTATTGTCTGCCGAGCCCTTTTTTTTCTGCTTCGAATTTTCGCCGCAGCAGACAAAAAAGAAAACCCAACTTCAGGCTGTCTGCGAAAATATTTCTTTTTGCTGATAGTCATTACCGGTGTAGATACAAATGGATGATTTAGTTCAAATCGTGGAGTCGGCCAAGGTCGACTTTGCCGCTGCCGAGCAGCCTGCGGCTCTCGAAGACGCCAAGGCCCGCTATCTGGGCAAAAGCGGTTCGCTTACTGCTTTGATGAGAGGGCTCGGGGCTCTTTCTGCGGAAGAAAAGCGCACCCGCGGTCAGGCGATCAACCGCGCCAAAGCCGAGGTTGAAGCTGCGCTCAATGCTCGACGCGAGGCGCTCGCTGAAATGGCGATGCAAAAAAAGCTTGCTGCCGAGGCCATTGATGTGTCGCTGCCTGGACGCACGCTCGCACGCGGCGGTGTTCATCCCGTGATTCGCACCTGGATGCGCATTGAAGAAATCTTCGCCTCAATTGGCTTTGACGTAGCCGATGGTCCGGAAATTGAAAGCGACTGGTTTAGCTTCACGGCGCTCAACAATCCCCCCAATCATCCGGCGCGCTCCATGCAGGATACGTTTTATGTCGACCGCTGCGACGGCACCGGCATGCAGCTGCCTCTGCGCCCGCACACCTCGCCGATGCAGGTGCGCTATGCGCAGACGCATCAGCCGCCCATCAAGGTGATTGCCCCGGGGCGGACGTATCGCGTCGACAGCGATGCCACGCACTCGCCCATGTTCCATCAGGTCGAAGGTCTGTGGATTGATGAAAACATCTCCTTTAGCGACCTCAAGGGCGTCTACACGGACTTTTTGCGCCGCTTCTTTGAAACCGACGATCTCAAGGTGCGCTTCCGCCCGAGTTATTTCCCCTTTACCGAACCTTCGGTTGAGGTCGACATGGCCTTTACGACCGGCCCTAAGAAGGGACGCTGGCTTGAGATTTCTGGCGCTGGTGAAGTGCATCCGACCGTGGTGCGCAACTACGGTCTCGATCCCGAGAAGTACATCGGCTTTGCATTCGGCTCGGGCCTGGAGCGTCTGACGATGCTGCGCTACGGCATTGACGATCTGCGCCTTTTCTTTGAAGGCGACCTGCGCTTTTTGCGTCAGTTCAACGAATAACCCGGTTTTGGAGACTTAAAAGAAATGTTGTTTACCGAAGAGTGGCTGCGCCATTACGTCAATCCGGCGCTCTCAACGGATGAGCTTGCAGAAGCCATGACCATGGCCGGGCTGGAAGTTGAAGAGGTTACGCCCATTGCGCCTGCATTTTCAGGCGTCGTCGTTGCTGAAGTGCTCGAATGCGTTGATCACCAAAATTCCGACCATCTGCATGTCTGCAAGGTCAATGCGGGCACAGGCGAAATCCTGCAGATTGTCTGCGGCGCTCCCAATGTGAGAGCCGGCATCAAGGTTGCATGCGCGACGATCGGCGCAGTGCTCCCTGGCGACTTCAAGATCAAGAAGGCAAAGATGCGCGGAGTTGAAAGCTTCGGCATGCTCTGCTCGGCTCGCGAGCTCGGCATCAGTGAAGATCACGCTGGCATCTGGATTCTTGATCCCGCTGCGCCCGTCGGCGAAGACATCCGCAAGTGGGCCAAACTCGACGACAAGCGCTTTGAGATCAAACTCACGCCCAATCGCGGCGATGCCCTTAGCGTTGTGGGCGTAGCCCGCGATGTGCATGCAGCAACCGGCGCGCCTCTTAATCTGCCGGTCTTTGAAGAGGTTGCAGCCAACAGCGACTGCGTGCGCAACGTGCACATCGAAGCGCCTGATCTGTGCGGGCGCTTTGCTGGCCGCGTGATTCGCAATCTCAACGCCAAGGCTCCCACGCCGCAGTGGATGAAGGATCGTCTTGAGCGCTCAGGACAGCGCTCGATTTCGGCCTTAGTCGACATCTCCAATTATGTGATGATTGAGCTTGGACGGCCTTCGCACTTTTTCGATCTCGACAAGGTCAAGGGCGACATTACCGTGCGCTGGGCCAAGAAGGGTGAAACGCTCGAGCTTTTAAACGGCGATAAGCCGGTTCTCGACGAGTACTACGGCGTGGTTTGCGACGAGAACGGACCGGAGGCCATTGCCGGCATCATGGGCGGCGAGTCTACGGCCATTTCTGATGAAACGACCAATCTGTTCATTGAGGCCGCTTTCTGGTATCCGCAAAAGATTCAGGGACGATGCCGCAAGCTGAACTTTTCGACAGATGCGGCGCACCGCTTTGAACGTGGTGTTGATTTCGGCAGCAACGTCGAACACATGCACTACATCACCAAGTTGGTGCTTGAGATTTGCGGCACGCCTGAGACCGAGGTCGGCCCCGTGCAGGACAATTGCGTCAATGTTCCCGAGCAGCGCGTTGTGCGCATGCGACCTGAGCGCTGCCGCAAGCTCGTCGGCGTTGATATTCCCGACGAGTTCATGGCCGAGGCCTTTACTCGCCTGGGATTTGAATTCACGCGCGAAGACGGCGTCTTTGTTGTGACCGCGCCGACCTATCGTTTTGACATCGAAATTGAAGAAGATTTAGTTGAGGAAGTTGCTCGTTTGTACGGCTATGAAAAACTTCCAGATCTGCCTCCGAAGGCTCGCATCGCAATGCGAGCTCGCCCTGAGGGGATGCGCCGTGCGCATGATCTGCGCCGAGCGCTCGCCTCGCGCGGTTATCAGGAACTGGTCAACTTCAGTTTTGTTCAGGAGGCTTGGGAACACGACTTTGCCGGCAACGACGCGCCCATCAAGCTTCTCAATCCGATTGCGAGCCAGCTTTCGGTGATGCGCACGCAGCTCATCGGCGGTCTGGTCGACATTTTGCGCTTTAACCTGAATCGCAAAGCGGAGTTCGTTCGAGTCTTTGAACTCGGACGCGTCTTCTTCCCAGACGAGACGGTCGAAGACGGTCCCTTTACCGTCAAGGGCGTGCGTCAGCCTCAGCATATTGCCGGTCTTGCCTATGGCGACGCGACAGAAGAGAACTGGAGCGCAGTCAAGCGTTCGGTTGACTTCTTCGACGTCAAGGGCGATGTGGAGTCTCTGCTGGCGCCTTTGAGCGCTCGTTT
The DNA here is from genome assembly GCA_944388865.1 of uncultured Duodenibacillus sp. Taxonomy (GTDB): domain Bacteria; phylum Pseudomonadota; class Gammaproteobacteria; order Burkholderiales; family Burkholderiaceae_F; genus Duodenibacillus. The sequence goes on from CALXKM010000049.1 coordinate 64,368, forward strand.
TGAGCCCTGCACGCATCCTGCTCTGCATCCTGGCCGAGCTGCGCGCATCGTGCTTGACGGCAAGGACATCGGCTTTATCGGCGAGCTGCATCCGCGTCTTTGTCACGCTTACAGCTTGCCCAAGGCGCCGGTTGTTTTTGAAATCGCCATTGACCCGATTCTCAAGACACAAGTGCCAAGCGCCAAGCCTGTGAGCAAGTTCCAGCCCATGCACCGCGATATTTCCGTTACGGTGCCCGCTCAGCTCACATGGCAGCAGGTGAGCGATGCCGTTGAGAAGCTTCGCACCGGCACGCGCGTGGGTTCTGTGATTGAATCATTTAGGCTCTTTGACATCTATGCACCCAAAGCAGGAGAAAGTGGTGAGCGCAGCATGGCTTTCCGCATGACGCTTGTCTCGACAGGCGATGAAGCCATCACTGAGGAGCAGTCTGAAGCCGCCTTTGAAGCAGTCGTTGACGTTCTTTCCGGACTCGGAGCACACTTGCGTGCTTAAAGCGTGTATCATTCGCGCTCTTTGCGTGAAGAAACACTAAACGATTGAATTTGAAGAAAAAATGAGTCAAAGCACCGCGTCATACGCTTACAAGGCAAACAAGATTGAAAAAATGTTTCCGGCCGGACCTGCCAACTCCGCAACGCTTACGAAGATGCATTTCGTGGACATTCTCTACGATCGTCTCGGACTGAGCCGCAGCGAGGCAAGTTCCGTGCTGGAGGCAATTTTTGATGAAGTGCAGGCAGCCCTCGTCATGGGGCGCGAGGTGAAACTTGCCAATTTCGGTACTTTTGCCACTCGAGAAAAGAGTGCTCGTCCCGGACGCAATCCGAGGACCGGCGAGGAGCATGTTGTGTCTGCACGACGCGTTGTGTCCTTCGTTCCGGCTCCGTACCTGCGAGAGTCGGTTGCCATGTTTCACGATCCTCAGCCGGAGGGGCCAAAGGAGCAGTAATCGGCATCAACGATTTCAACGTCAGGGTGTCCTGCAGTTTTGCTGGGATCGGCTAAACTTAAGCACCGACGTGCTTCATTAACCTCATTAGAAAGGCCGGTGAGCATTGCGCATCGGTCTTTTTTTATCGTTTTTTCTTCTTCGTGCATTATGTCTGACACCACGCAGCAGGATCGCCTTTATTCCTTGCAGGAAGCATCCGCTCAATGCGGACTTGCTCCTTATATCGTGCGCTATTGGGAAATTCATTTTCCTGAACTGGGAAACGGAGCAGGCAAGGGAAAGTCTCAGTACTCAGCCAGCGACGTAGCGCTTTTGTGGCGCATTAAAAAGCTCCTTTACGTCGATCGTTTGACCATCGAACAGGCCAAGCAGCAGCTCAGTCGCGAGCGGGCATTCCCGGTACAGTACCCCGGAGGGGCTGCGGCCGGCGTTGTTCGTCAGGCTTCTGAGCAGGAGGCCGTTGACAGCTCCCAGACACAGCATTCTGGTTCGCAACCGTCTCAGAGCACCTCCGCTGTGCAGGCCGAAAAGCCCGTGCCAAGCACTCAGGGCACGGCAAGCGGCTCAGCTGCGGCCAACGACGATGCACAGCAGGCTTTGTCGGCGCTCAGCGAAGTTCGCGAGCAGTTGAGTGCTGCTCGTGAGCAGGCTGCCCAGGCTCAGCACAACCAGCAAAAGTGGGAGCAGGAAAGTTTTGGCTATCGGCAGCGCATCGAGCAGCTCGAGCAGTACGGTGAGGAATCTGCAGCGCGCATGCGTGAGCTTGAGGCTGCGCTTGCCGAGATCCGTCAAAGCGAAGCGGCATTGCGCGAAGAGCTCTCCAAGAGCCAGGCCCAAGCTCAGATGCTTGCTCAGGAGCTTACTCAGAGTCAAAGCGAGGTTCAGAGACTAGCAGGCGAACTTGAAGGAAAAAGTGCTGATTCCGCGCAGAATGCGCAGCAGATTGCGACTTTGCAGGAAGAAAAGCGCGTGCTTGAAGTTCAGCTTGAAGAGCTTCGTTCTCAGGCAGGTGAGGCGGCCGCTGCGCACCAGGGGCTCAATCAACGAAATGCCGAGCTCGAGCAGACGCTTGCCTACGTGACGGGACAGCTTCGAGAAATTGCGGAAATGTTCAATAAACAATAAAAAAACAGCGGAAAAACAACGAGTTGTGAATAAAAGGACTGAAAAAGTTTTTGGAAAATTGCTTTTTTATCTTTAATCACGTAAGATACGCAACTCGTTCGGGGCGTAGCGCAGCCTGGTAGCGCACTTGCATGGGGTGCAAGGGGTCGCGAGTTCGAATCCCGCCGCCCCGACCATAATTCCAGGAAGGAGACGTTTGTTTGTAGCGTCTCCTTTTTTTATTTCTACTTCTGCGCCTTCCTTAAACAGGCTTCGCAAGCGGCGCTCCTAGCAAAGGCTCAGCACCGAACATAGCGTTCAGCATGGACTGCGCAGATTTGAAAACATGGTCAAGCAGCCGATTGCAAGGTCGTCGGCGACATGCACCGCAAGATGCGATAATGCCCGGGCTGCGTTCAAAGGTGAAGATCATGATCAAGCGTTTCTTATACGCCGTTGTCTGGGCTTTTCTGGCTGCCGGCGTTGTTGTGATGGTGGGGCCCCAGACCAGTGACGGCGAGCCGACGGCAGTGACTTGCATTGCCTTCGTTGTGGTCCCTCTGATTGCCTTTATTGCCGCTTGGTATCAGAAAGGTCTGGAGCAAAAGCAAGAAACTTCCGATAAACAAGAAAAGAAATAATTCCTCAGACAGCTGACGACAGGGCATCTGCCGGTACAATGGAGCGCTTTTTCATTTGCATGGACTGGCTTGGGTGCGCCTGCGGCAATTGTCCTTGTATGCGATTTGGTAGAAAACATGCACATTCTTGTCAGCAACGATGATGGCTACACGGCTGCCGGCATTAAGGCTCTGGCCCAAGAGATGCGCCGCTTCGGCAGGGTTACAGTGGTGGCACCCGAGCACAATCACAGTGGTTCGAGCAATTCGCTTACGCTCAACAAACCGCTAACCGTTACGCATGTTGAAGACAGCGTTTATGTCGTCAGCGGCACGCCGTCGGACTGCGTGCATATGGCGCTTACGGGGCTTTTGGGCGAGCGGCCCGATTTGGTTGTCTCGGGCATCAATTGCGGTGCAAACATGGGCGACGATACGATGTATTCGGGGACGGTCGCGGCGGCTATTGAGGGCTATATCTTCGGCATTGACTCTATTGCTTTCAGTCAGACAGACAGAGGTTGGGGCGAGCTTGATTCAGCTGCCAAAATGGCTGGGGTGATTGTTGAAAAGTTCATTGCCCGCAAGCAGTCTGAGCTGCCGGCAGTGCTTTTAAACATCAACATTCCCAACATGCCCTTTGATGCGCTGCAGGGCATCGAAGCTACGCGCCTGGGAAGACGCCATCAGGCCGAGAGCGTCATCAACGAGATCAATCCGCGAGGCATGCCGATTTATTGGTTAGGCGCGGCAGGCAAGCCTCGCGATGCGAGTCCCGGCACTGATTTTTATGCCACGCAGCACGGACGCGTATCGGTGACGCCTTTGCAGATCGACCTTACCGATCATGGACTCATCAGCAAAGCGGCTCAGTGGGTCCTATAGATTCGAGGCGGTACAATAGAAATTTGCGTACAGCAAAAAAATTTTTCTGGAGTCTTTTTATATGCAATTGCGAACCTTGGCCTGCGTTGCCTCAGCTGCACTTATGATTGCCGGCTGCTCCTCAGTCGATGTTTCTGCTCCGATTGAAGATCGCAGCACGCCGGCTCCCGGCACGTCGTCTTTTCTTCCTGAACAGACGCAGCCGGCGCAGACCGTTCCGGTGCCCGAACAGACCCAGCCCTCGCATTTGAAGGCCGAGCCTGCGCCTCAGGCCAGCGGCCGCGTGCATACAGTGGCTCTGGGCGACACGATCTACAACATCAGCGTTCGCTACGGCTGCAATCCGCGCGAACTGATGGCTTTAAACGGCATCACAGATCCCACAATGCTCTCGCTGGGGCGCGAGCTGACGATTCCTGTGAGCCGCGACGATGGTTCGGCGCCGAACGCCGCAGCTTATGCGCAGGCGACCGTCACCGAGGGGCAGGAGCTGTCGGCAGGCGAAATCACGACAGCGCAGCGTCCTGCTACGCCCGAAGAGGTTGCCCAGCAGCAGGCAGCCGCTCAGCAGAAGGTTCAGGATGATGCAGCTCGAGGCGAGATCGAGATCCGTTGGCCGACTCAGGGCGAAGTGATTGCAGACTTTGCAGCCACCGGCAATCTCGGCATCGATATTGCCGGCAGCATGGGCGAACCTGTGATGGCTGTTCTTGACGGCACAGTGCAGTATGTGGGCAACAACACGGAGGGCTACGGACAGTTCGTCATCGTGCGCCACAACATTCGTCTTCCCGGCAAGGGAACAACGCCCTTGATTACCGTCTACGGCAATACTTCCAAGGTGCTCGTTCACATCAACGAGAGCGTGCGCGCCGGTCAGAAGATTGCAGAAATGGGCGACAGCGATGCAAGCCGCGTGAAGCTTCGCTTTGAAATTCGCCAGGGCCGGCCGCTTGATCCGATGCTCTATCTGCAAAAGCGTTGATTGCAAAAAAGGCCTTTGCTGTTGGGCGATCCCGTCCGACAGCGGTCGCTTTGATTATCTTTTCAAGGCTCCGTACGCGGAGCCTTCTTTAGCATTGTTGATTTATGAGCCGAACTAATCAAAAGATTCGACCTGTCTATGAAGTCGAGGTTGAAAAGCTCGATGCCGAAGGCCGTGGCGTAGCGCATCATGAGGGCAAAGTTGTTTTCATAGAAGGTGCGCTTCCCACCGAGCGCGTGCGCTACGAGCAGATCCGCAACAAGCCCAGTTTTGAGATTGGCCGCGTAACGGAAATTCTCAAGGCAAGCGAGCAGCGCGTTGAGCCCTTGTGCCCAAATTTCGGCATCGGACCAGGCAGCTGCGGGGGCTGCGCGATGCAGCATCTTGATCCTCGTGCGCAGGTCCAATTCAAGCAGACGGTGCTCACAGATGCTTTATGGCACATCGGCAAGGTGGTGCCTGAAACGATTCTTGAGCCGCTTTACGGCGAATTTTGGGGCTATCGGCACAGAGCTCGCCTGACGGTGCGCAATGTTGCCAAGAAAGGCGGCGTGCTTGTAGGGTTTCATGAGAAAAGCTCAAGCTATGTGGCCGACATGACCGAGTGCCGCATTCTCCCGCCCAAGGTAAGCGACATGCTCGTGCCGATGCGCCGCCTGGTCGAATCGCTGACGATTGCCCAAAGGCTGCCGCAAATCGAAGTGGCCGTCGACGGCGAGGGGAATACGGCTCTTGTGCTGCGCATTCTTGAGCCGCTTTCGCCCGAAGACGTGGAAAAAATTGAAGCCTTTGCCCGTGCCGAGGACGTTGATGTCTGGCTACAGCCTAAGGGGCCTGAGAGCGCTGCCCCGATGCACCCTGAGGCTGCCGACAGGCTCAAGCTCGTGCTCGATGAGTTCAACGTTCGCATCAGCTTCAAGCCTACGGACTTCACGCAGGTCAATCATCGGCTCAATGTTGAGATGGTCAGTCGCGCCGTTAAGCTCCTTGGACTGGATGAATCAATGACGGTGGCCGACTTTTTCTGCGGTTTGGGAAATTTCACGCTGCCTTTGGCTAGACGCGCCAAGCGCGTTATCGGCATTGAAGGCAGTGAAGGGCTTGTTGCCCGTGCTAGAGCCGGAGCTCAGGCTAACGGTCTGGCTGCTAAAACCGAGTTTGTTGCCCGCAATCTCTTTACCTGGTGTGAAGACGATTGGAACAAACTATGGGAAAAAATGGGCGGCATTGACCGAGTGCTGATTGATCCCCCGCGCGAGGGCGCGCAGGCTTTGAGCCGCGTGCTTGCGGCAACCGACAAGCGCCCCCAAAGAGTCGTATACGTTTCGTGCAATCCGGCTACGCTTGCGAGAGACTGCGCGATTTTGCACCACGAAGGCGGCTGGATCGTTCGCGCTGCCGGCGTAATGAACATGTTCCCGCACACGGGGCATGTTGAGAGCATTGCTGTGCTCGAGCCCGGCGTACGTCCCGAGCAAAAGAACGAAAACGAGCAATGTCAGCGCGAAAAAGGGCCTGAGGCTGCATGCTAAAATCCCCGATTGGATTTCATTTGCCGGGATCTGAAGTCTGATTTCGGATCCCGCAGGTGGTTTTGCGCACTGCAAAAGATGCGGCGCGAAAAACCAAAACTCTTCCTTCATTGACTTTTTTTGAGAAATAAAGATGGCTGTTCAGCGTACTCTTTCCATTATTAAGCCCGATGCAGTTGCCAAGAACGTGATTGGCAAGATCTATTCGCGTTTTGAAACCAACGGTCTGAAGATTGTTGCCGCTCAGATGCGTCAGCTCTCGCGTGCCGAAGCCGAAGGCTTTTATGCCGTGCACAAGGAGCGTCCCTTCTTCAACGCACTGGTTGAATTCATGACCTCGGGTCCTGTGATGATTCAGGTTCTCGAAGGCGAAGACGCCATTGCTAAGAACCGTGCTCTGATGGGCGCTACCGATCCGAAGAAGGCAGAGCCGGGCACGATCCGCGCCGATTTCGCCGAAAGCATTGATGCCAACGCAGTGCACGGCTCCGATGCTCCGGAGACGGCTGCTGTTGAGATCGCCTACTTCTTCCCGACGCTGGCCATCTGCTCGCGCTAATCGGATAAAAGAAGCTTTCGGGCTGGATTGAGATCATGACTGAACTTGATAGCGCATCAACGCTCGAGCGGGTCAACCTGCTTGATTTTGACCTTGAAGGCATCCGCAAGTGGTGCGCGCAGCATGGTGAAAAGCCGTTTCGCGCCACGCAGCTTGCGCGATGGATTCATCGCTTTTGCGCTGACGATTTCGATGCCATGACCAATCTGGCCAAAAGTTTTCGGGCCAAGTTGAAGGACTTGGCCTACATCAAAGCGCCAGATGTGATTGCCGAGCGCCGCAGTGCAGATGGAACGCGCAAGTGGCTCTTTGATGTAGGGGCGGGCAATGCCGTCGAAGCAGTGTTTATCCCGGAAGATGACCGCGGAACGCTTTGCATTTCGACGCAGGCCGGCTGCGCGATGGGGTGCCTGTTTTGTTCAACAGGAAAGCAGGGCTTTAATCGCAACCTTAAAACCTCTGAGATCGTCGGCCAGCTCTGGTGGGCCGAGCGCGAGCTGCGCCGCGAAGCAGGCGTGACTGATCCTAACGACCGCATCATCAGCAATGTGGTTTTGATGGGAATGGGAGAGCCGCTGCAGAATCTCTCGGCAGTGATTCCTGCGTTGAAGACATTTTTGGACGACAACGGCTACGGACTGTCGCGTCGGCGCGTTACGGTTTCCACTTCAGGGCTTGTCAATCAGATCGACAAGCTCGGCGCTGAAGTTCCCGTTGCGCTTGCCGTGAGCCTTCATGCGCCCGACGATGAACTGCGCGACAAGATCATGCCTGTGAACAGAAAGCATCCTCTTGCGGATCTGATGGCGGCATGCCGGCGGTATCTGCGCGTGGCGCCGCGCGACTTCATCACGTTTGAATATTTGGTTTTGGGCGGCGTCAACGATGCGCCCGAGCAGGCAAGAGCACTTATCAGGCTTGTGCGTGACGTGCCTTGCAAGTTCAACTTGATTCCGTTTAATCCTTTTCCAGACTCTGACCTTAGGCAGCCTAAGCGCGAGGATGTGCTTGCATTTGCCAAGATCCTCAACGATGCCGGCATCGTGACGACGGTGCGCAAGACGCGCGGCGACGATATTGCAGCCGCCTGCGGTCAGCTTGCGGGCGAAGTCAAGGACAAGACGCGCCGCGCCGAACGGCTGCTTGCGCAAAAGCGTGCCTTCGGCATCGTTCCTGCGGCCGAGTAGGAGCAACGGCACATGTGCTGCTTCAACAAGAAACGAGGCGCAATGGGGCTTTTTTCAACAACTTCGAGCGCTTGGCGGCAGTGCGAGCCGCTTGTGATGCATCATGACTGAAACTGTGTATGCTGCGCGCCGCAAATCCGCGGCGGTTGTAATTGAGCATGCGGACTGCCGCGTGCGCATGGGTGCAGGCGCTCCCGTTGTTGTGCAGTCAATGACCAACACGGCGACCGAGGACATTTGCGCCAGCGTCAAGCAGGTTGCCGCGTTAGCGCTTGCGGGCAGTGAACTTGTGCGTCTGACGGTCAATACGCCTGAAGCGGCCCGCGCCGTGCCCCGCATTCGCGAGGCGCTCGATGAAAAAGGAATTTATGTGCCGCTTGTAGGGGACTTTCACTACAACGGGCACAAGCTTCTGGCCGACTATCCCGAATGCGCACAGGCGCTTTCAAAGTACCGCATCAATCCGGGCAATGTCGGCAAGGGAATTCGACACGAAGACAATTTTGCGGTCATGGTCGAGACCGCGGTGCGCAACAACAAGGCCGTTCGCATCGGCGTCAATGGCGGCAGCCTGGACAAAGAGCTGCTCTCGGCGATGATGGATGCCAACCGCGCGCTCAATAAACCGCGCGACGTACACGACGTTTGGATTGATGCCATTGTCGAGAGCGCCGCGCAAAGCGCCGAGCGTGCGCAGCAGCTGGGTCTGCCGACCGAAAAAATCGTTCTCTCTGCCAAGGTGAGCGATGTGTCCGATCTGATTGCCGTCAACCGTAAGCTTGCCGCGCGCGGACCTTGGGCGCTGCATCTGGGATTAACAGAGGCCGGCATCGGCACCAAGGGGATTGTGGCAAGCAGCGCCGCCCTTGCGGTGCTTCTGGCCGAAGGAATCGGCGATACGATCCGCATTTCGATTACGCCAGCCCCGGGCAAGGCGCGAGAAGAAGAAGTGATCGTTGCGCAGGAGCTCCTGCAGAGCATGGGGCTGCGCAATTTTTCTCCGCTTGTTGTTTCGTGCCCCGGATGCGGACGTACCTCAAGCGATCTGTTTCAGCACCTCGCGCAGCGCACGCAGCAGTTTTTGCGTGCGAGAATGCCCGAGTGGCGTACAACTGCCCCCGGCGCTGCCGGCATGCGCGTGGCCGTGATGGGCTGCGTGGTCAATGGCCCAGGCGAGAGCGCCAGCGCCGATATCGGCATCAGCTTGCCTGGGCGCGGCGAAAGCCCCGTAGCTCCCGTGTATGCCGATGGGGTAAAAATTGCAGCTCTCAAGGGCGAGACAATGGCCGAGGACTTTGAGCAGCTCATTGAACAATATGTGATGCGCCGCTATGCGTGCGGCTGCTGCCGGCAGACCGACAGCGGACAAAAAAAATAATTTGGGGATGCAAACATCATGGCAAAAATAAAAATCACTGGCGTCAAAGGCATGAACGACATGCTTCCTGCCGACGCTCCGATTTGGGAGAAGTTTGAAGATGCCGCAAGACAAACCGCGGCCTCTTACGGATATCGTCAGATTCGCACGCCGATTCTTGAAGCCACGCAGCTTTTCAGCCGCGGCATCGGAGAGGTGACCGACATCGTTGAAAAGGAGATGTATTCCTTTACCGACAGCATGAACGGCGAGCAGCTGACGCTGCGCCCGGAAAACACCTCGGCTGTCGTGCGCTCGGTCATTGAACACAATCTCACCTACGGCGCTCCGCAGCGTCTTTGGTATTTTGGACCGATGTTTCGTCATGAGCGTCCTCAGCGCGGGCGTTATCGCCAGTTCTATCAATTTGGCTGCGAAGCGCTCGGGTTTGCAGGGCCTGACATTGATATTGAAATGATTGCAATGCTCTCGCGCTTGTGGAAGCGCCTGGGCATCGAGGCTCGTCTTGAGCTCAACAGCCTGGGAGCGCTTGAAGAGCGCGCCCGGCATCGTCAGGCGCTCATCGAGTACTTTGAAGCGAATCAGGACGTACTCGATGAAGATGCCAAGAGGCGTCTTTACACCAATCCGCTGCGCATTCTGGATACGAAGAATCCTGCCATGCAGGATTTGGTCAATGCTGCTCCGAAACTGCTCGATTATCTGGGAGAAGAATCTAGGGCCTTCCTCGGCAAGCTTGAGGCAGGGGTGCAGGCCCTTGGCATCAGCTACAGCATCAATCCGCGATTGGTGCGCGGTCTTGACTATTACAACCACACCGTTTTCGAGTGGATTACCGAGCGGCTCGGCAGCCAAGGCACGATCTGCGGCGGCGGCCGTTATGATCCGCTTGTAGAGATGCTCGGAGGGCGGCCGACGCCGGCCGTGGGCTTTGCTATGGGCGCCGAACGCGTCATTGAGCTCATGCGCGAGACTGCTGGCGAGGTTGTTGTTTGCGACTGCGACATTTATATTGCGCATCAGGGCGGACACACCGAGCTTGTGGCCCGCACGATCGGCGAAAAGCTGCGTGATGCGGGCTTGCGCGTGATCGTGCATGCCGGATCGACAAGCTTTAAGTCGATGATGCGCCGTGCCGACCAGTCGCTTGCCCGCTGGGCAGTAATTGCCGGCGAGAGCGAAGTCGATGAGGGCATGGTAAGCGTCAAGCAGCTGCGCGACGCTGCCGGATCTCAGGTCTTTGCCGATCAGATGCGCGTTGAAATTGATGCGCTTGGAGAAATGTTCGGCCGTCGTGCCGAAGACTGAGTCAGTTGCGCTTTTGGCATAAAGCGCGCCGTTTTTTTGACGAATTCATAAGCCGAGAACAAAGGAAGTACTGCTCATGGCATACGATTTGGAAGAACAAGAGTCATTAGACCAACTGAAGGCCTGGTGGGAGAAATGGGGTACGCTCACAATGAGCGTCATCACTGCGGGGTGCCTGGCTTTTGCCGCCTACAACGGATGGAATTGGTACCAGCGCTATCAGGGCAACAAGGCCACGGTGGCTTATGTACAGCTGCAGACGGCTTTTGTGCAAGACGATGAGAAAAACATCAAGTCGCTTGCCGACGGCCTGATGAAGGAGTATCCGAACCATGTGTTTGCCTCGCTTGCCGCTTTGATGAAGGCTTCAAGCGATCAGAAGGCCGGCCGCATCGACGAAGCCCGTGCCGCTTTGAACTGGGTGATCAACGATGCCAAGCGTGCAGAGTACGATGCTGTGGCTCGCGTGCGCCTTGCCGGTCTTGAGCTCGATGCCAAGAATCCTCAAAAGGCAATGGAAATCATGAAGGGCATCGCTGCTGCTGAGGCCAACGCGCCGATGGTTCTTGACCGTCTGGGCGATGTGCATCTGGCGCTCGGAGAAGTTGAAAACGCAAGACAGGCTTGGAATAAGGCTCTTGCCGCCGACGCCAATGACGGGTATCTGCTTGCGCTGATTTCGCTCAAGCTGCAGGCTCTGCCTGATCCCAAGGTTTAAAAAATAGGGACAACAAGCCGGCAGTCTTCGGACAAGCTCTCAAGAGCGTTAGGTTCCGGCTCTTTCCCAAACGATAACGACGGAGTATTTCTGCAATGCTCAAGCAAAAGCTCACCGTTTTGGTTGCCGCAGCAGCCAGCGCGCTTGTCATTTCCGGCTGCAGTTCGACGAACTCGCATGAGCCGGCCGAACTCAACGATATTCGCGAACTTGTCCAAAGCAGCGAAGTCTGGTCGAAAAATCTCGGTCAGACCGAAGGCAGTCTGATTGCGCCTGTCGTGACGTCTACGGGTATCTACTCGGCAGGCGGCAACGAGCTCTATCGCATTGATCCGAAGACGGGCGACATCGTCTGGAGCCGTGAAGCTGATGCGGAAATTTCTGCCGGCGTGGGCAGCGACGGACACTATATCGCCGTCGGAACGGTCAAGGGTGAAGTTGAGGTTTACGACTCCGAAGGCGAACGTCTGTGGACGGCGCGGCTATCGAGTGAAGTGAGCGTGCCGCCTTTGGTGGGCTCGGGCTTTGTGTTTGTGCGCACGGCCGACACCCGCATTACGGCTTTCGATGCGGCCTCCGGCGAGCGGCGTTGGCGCTATCAGTCGCAGGTACCCTCTTTGACCGTGCGAGCCCCTTCGCAGATGCGTTTTTCGCCTGCAGGAGTTCTGGTCGGCCAGGCCAACGGAAGATTGCTTGCGCTTGACGGCAACGGCCGTACCGTGTTTGAAGCGCTTGTCGCGCAGCCCAAGGGCATCACCGAGGTCGAGCGTCTTGTAGATGTGGTAGGAACGCCGCTCGTTGACGCCAACATGATGTGCGCATCGGCTTTTCAGGGCGGAGTGTTGTGCATGTCTTCGAGCAACGGAAAAACGCTTTGGCGCGTGGATGTTGATGCAGTAACGGGGCCTGTGACCGACGGCCGCAATGTGTATGTGGTGACGGCGCGCGGCGAAGTCAATGCTTATGACTATCAGACTGGAAAGGCGGTTTGGAGCAATTCTTCGCTGTTGTGGCGTGATCCTTCGGCGCCGGCCGTGCTGGGAGATGTGCTTGCGCTCGGAGACTTCGAAGGCGTGGTGCACTTTCTTGATCCGGAAACGGGGGAAATCATCGGACGCAGCTCGGTCGACGGCGCGGTTCGAGTGCCGCCGATCTCCATGGGCGACGGCGCCGTGTTTCAGACCGAAGAGGGTGAAATTTCCTACATTCGCGCCGTGAAGTAGGCCCCTGGGCGCGGCTTTTTGAATTCAGACAAGTTTTTGCTGGGCACGTTTCGTAGTTATGCTTCCTGTTGTTGCCTTAGTCGGCCGACCGAATGTCGGCAAATCGACATTGTTTAACAGACTCACGCGCAGTCGAGATGCCATTGTGGCTGATTTTCCTGGCCTGACCCGAGATCGTCAGTATGGTCAGGGCCGCATTGGCCCGTGCCCCTACATTGTTGTAGATACGGGCGGTTTTGAACCTGTCAAGAGCGAGGGCATTGTGCGTGAAATGGCCGATCAAGCCGAAGCCGCCATTGCCGAGGCTGACGTCATTGTTTTTGTGTGCGATGCCCGAAGCGGCCTGACGCCGCACGATGAGCGCATTGCCAGACGTCTGCGCGTGGCCGGACGACCCGTATGGTTGGCGGTCAATAAGTGCGAAGGACTAGCCGGAGAGCATGTCGCTGAATTTCACGAACTCGGCATGGGCGAGCCGCGCCGGATCTCGGCCACGCACGGTCACGGCGTAGCAGCGCTCATGAATGAGGTTCTCGCCGACTTTGCAAGCGAGCAAAAAGAAAGCGAAGAGCCTGAAGCTGACGAAAACGCGCCAAAGCGCATCAAGGTATGTCTGGCCGGGCGTCCGAACGTGGGCAAGTCGACGCTTGCCAACGCGCTTTTAGGCGAAGATCGCATGATTGCCTTTGACATGCCCGGCACGACGCGCGATGCAATCAAGGTGGATTTTGAAGCCGACGGACAGCCTTTTAGACTCATTGATACGGCAGGGCTGCGCCGCAAGGGAAAAGTTTTTGAGGCCATTGAAAAGTTTTCCGTCATCAAGACGCTGCAGGCCATTGAAGAGTGCAACGTCTGCATTCTTGTGCTCGATGCCAAGGAGGGCATCAGCACGTCGGATGCGCATATTGCAGGCTATGCGATGCAGGCCGGCCGCGCGCTCGTCGTGGCGGTTAACAAGTGGGATGGGCTCGACAGCTATCAGCGCAGCATGGTTGACACCGATATCGAACGCAAGTTTCACTTTTTGCGCTGGGCGCGCTTCATTCATATCTCGGCGCTCAAGAAAAACGGACTCAACCATCTCATGAAGGCTGTGCGAGATGCGCACGCTGCAAGTTTTGCCAAGCTCTCGACGCCGAAGCTTACGAGAACCCTTCTTGATGCCGTTCAACAGCAGCAGCCCGCGCGCAGCGGTCGTACCAGACCCAAGCTTCGCTATGCGCACCAAGGCGGCATGAATCCTCTCGTGATTGTCATTCATGGCAATAGTCTGCAAGCGGTCTCAGATAGCTACAAGCGCTATTTGGAAGGAGTCTTCAGGCAGGCATTCAATCTGGCGGGCACGCCGCTTCGAGTGGAATTCAAAACCAATCGAAACCCGTACGCAGAAGAAGACTCGGGAAAATCACGGTGAAAAGCTTTTTTTTGAAGCTTTTTTCAGGGAAGTACAGGTTTTTCGAGGCAATCGAAGGTTTTTTGTTTTAGTATTGAGCCATGCTCAGCGTCGCTTAAGACAGAAGGGCCGCAAGGTCTGCGTGATTGTTTCTTCTGATGCTCGAACGACGCGAGCGGGACGGTCCGCCGGCATTTGATCCCAAATTAGGGTGAGGATACGGCTGCCGCATAACAACAAAAATGCAGGCGCAACTTCGGCATGTGCGTTTCGGCGCAGATTTCGCGGCAAGAGACTGATCGCGGGCCGCCCGGATCGATACGAAGCAGCGTCGACGGAGAACAAAAAATGGGTAGCAATAATAAAGGGCAGCTTCTGCAGGATCCGTTCCTGAACATTCTGCGCAAGGATCACATTCCGGTGTCGATTTATCTCGTCAACGGCATCAAGCTTCAGGGACAGATTGAGTCATTTGATCAATATGTGGTATTGCTGCGCAACACAGTGACGCAGATGGTGTACAAGCACGCCATCAGCACTGTGGTGCCGACGCGAGCCGTCAATATGCCTAGCGTGCCGGAAGACTAAAGTTGGCAAAATTTCAATTCGACAGCGCGCGGGAGGCAGAGGCCGCCCGCGCGTTTCTTGTGACTGTGGCACTCGGTCGTCCAGTTTTGACGGATGCGGCCGAGGAACTCACCGAGCTTGTGCGCTCAGACGCTTTAGAGCCTGTGGGGCTTATGCAGGCTCGGCGCGACAAGCCCGATCCTGCTACGTATCTCGGCAGCGGCAAAATTGAAGAGATCAAGGGACTTGCGGAAGCCTCTCGCGCCGACGTCGTGGTTTTCGATGCGGCGCTTTCGGCTGCGCAGGAGCGCAACATTGCAAATGTGATCGGCAAGCCCGTGATGGATCGCACGGAGCTGATTCTGGAAATTTTCCGGCGTCGAGCCAAGAGCAAAGAAGGACGTTTGCAGGTTGAGCTTGCGCGGCTCGAGCATCTCTCAACGCGATTAGTGCGCGGATGGACGCACTTGGAGCGCCAAAGAGGCGGCTTAGGCAAAACGGGCGGACCGGGCGAAAAGCAAATTGAACTCGATCGCCGCATGATTGCCTCGCGTGTGAAAATGCTGCGCGCACAGCTCAAAAAACTTGAGCGCCAGCGTGATACGCAACGTCGATCCAGACTTAGAACCGATACGCTCACCGTGAGCCTTGTGGGCTATACCAATGCGGGCAAATCGACGCTCTTTAATGCGCTTGTGCGAGAAAAGACTTACGCGGCCGATCAACTCTTTGCCACGCTCGATACGACAGCCCGCCGCTGCTGGGTGAGCGACGAGGAAACAGTCATTCTCTCGGATACTGTGGGATTTATTCGCGGGCTGCCGCATCAACTCGTGGAGGCTTTCAAGTCGACGCTCGATGAAACGGTGCACGCCGACGTGCTGCTGCATGTGGTCGATTCAAGCTCGCCGGTAAAAGAAGAACAGATGGCATCGGTGGCCGAAGTGCTCGCGCAGATTGATGCCGATGAGATTCCGGTGATTACCGTGTTCAATAAAATCGACGTCTCGGGGCTTGATGCTCAGATTCAGCGTCGTGCTGACGGTACGGTGAAGTCTGTTGCCATCAGTGCGGCAACGGGGGTCGGACTTGACCTGCTTCGGCAGGCTCTTGCAGAGACTTCGGCGCGCATGCGTGTGGAAAATGCTTCCAAGCCGCGAGAGCTCGAAGACTGGGAGCTTGAAGAGGCTCCGCGGACTGCCAAGTCTGATGACGAGGCGCTGCGCGAGCTTGAGGCCCTTTTGTAGCAGTGTGGTGTAACAAGCCGTTAGACGGGTGCAGAAGCCAAGCGGGTGGATGCTAAACTCATACGGCATTTTTCTTTGGTGTTGTTCTCCCGCCGGCGAGATGGTCCGCGCGGGTGATGAAAAAGGAAAGAATTCATACATGTCTATCAATGACCCTCAGTGGGGCCGCAATGCCGGTTCAGGCAATGCATCGGGCGCAGAGGACGAAAATCGTTCCGGCTCGATGTCCGATGATGATCGAAACCAGTCCAACGAAGATCAGCGCCGTGAAGAAGTCGACAAGGGCGAGTCGGGCGCTCAGAATTCTCGTGACGAGCACGCCGGCGATGATCGCAAAGATGCGCCGCGCAAAGGATCACAAGAAAATGATCTGGATCAGCTCTGGGACGATTTCAATCGCATGATGGGCTCGATTCTCGGCGGCGGCCGCCCCCAGCAGCGCCGTCCCCGCGGCGAGGCCCGACGCGAAGAGCAGCGTGAAGGCAGCGCAGAAGATTTTTCTTCAGAACAGGAACGCGCCCAGCATCGCTCTGAACGAATTCTGCGCACCTCTCGCCGCGGCGGCGGACGCGGAGGTGTTCCTGTTCATGCTTCGGGACGCGGACTGCTGGCTTTGATCGGCGTGGCGATCATCGGTTGGGCGGCTACGGGCATTTACATTGTCCCTGAAGGGCAGGTTGGCGTTGTGACCACATTTGGCCGCTATACAAGCGACAGTGCCGCCGGCATCAACTGGCGTGCTCCTTGGCCTATTCAGGATGTGGAAATTGTCGATGTTTCAAGCATCAGAAAGGCTGAAATCGGCATTAACGGAAGCACGAGCAGACTTCGTGAAGCGCTCATGCTCACCGACGACGAAAACATCGTTGACGTCCAGTTCAATGTGCAGTACCGCATCAAGCCGCATCAGGCCAAGGAATTTCTTTTTCGCAGTCGCGACCCGGATCAGTCCGTGATTGATGCGGCCGAAAGCGCCATGCGCGAGGTTGTCGGCCGCAAGACGATGGATTCGGTGCTTTTTGAGAGCAAGCAGGAAATTGCCGAGAGCGTGAAGACGGCCATGCAGCAGATGCTAGATCGCTATCACACGGGCATCGAAGTGATGAGCGTGGCTATTCAGAATGCACAGCCGCCGCAGCCTGTGCAGGCCGCCTTCAATGATGCGGTCAAGGCTGGACAGGATCGCGAACGCCAGATCAATGAAGGTCAAGCCTATGCCAATGCTGTTGTGCCGGCAGCCCGCGGCACGGCTTCGCGTCTGGTGCAGGAGGCAGAAGGCTACAAGGCTCGCGTTGTTGAAACGGCAACAGGCGACGCAGAGCGCTTCAGTCTGGTCCTCGAGCAGTATCAGAAAGCTCCCAAAGTAACGCGCGACCGCATCTATATCGATGCTATGCGCGATATCTATGCTTCGACCAAGAAGGTTCTTGTCGACAGCCGCAGCTCAAGCAATCTACTTTATCTGCCTTTTGACAAGCTGCTCGAGCAAAGCGCTCAGCAGGCGCGCTCGGCTTCGCAAACTCTTCTTCAGACGCAGCCTTTGGCGCAGCAGCCGGCCGCAACGAGTGCAAACTTTGCAGCCGAGCCCGCAGCTCAAAACGAATTTGATCCCCGTGAAGCGCTTCGTACGCGCGGTCGATAAACAGCAGGGGGAGAGCTAGAAATGAAGAAATTTACGTCCCTCATCATCGCCGCTGCCATCGCTTTGGGGCTTGTGCGCTTGTGTGTGTACACCGTTGGCGAGCGTGAATATGCACTTGTCTTTGCGCTTGGAGAGCTCGTAGAGGTCAAGAGCGAACCTGGCCTTTACGTCAAGATGCCGGCTCCGCTGCAAAACGTCGTGTATCTTGACCGCCGCATTTTGACAATGGATACGCCCCAGGCCGATCTTGTGCAGACGAGCGAAAAGAAAAATCTTCTTATCGACAGCTTTGTGAAGTGGCGCATTCAGGATCCCCGTTCTTACTGGGTGTCTTTTATCGGCAGTGAACGTGCTGCCGAAGACCGAGTGGCGGCACTGCTGCGAGATGTGCTCAACCAGACCGTCAATCGCCGAACCGTCAACGAGATTACGAGTCGGGAAAGAGACCGCGCCATGAGTGAAATCAAGGGTGCTTTGCAGCAGCGCGTTAAGGATGTCGGCATTGAGATTGTCGATGTGCGCCTAAAGCGCGTTGACTTTACGCCTGAAATTTCCGAATCGGTCTATCGGCGCATGGAAGCCGAGCGCAAGCGCGTGGCAAGCGAAGAGCGCAGCATGGGTGCGGCCGCAGCTGAAAAAATTCGTGCTTCAGCCGATCGCGAGCGCGCGGTCATTCTTGCTGAAGCATATCGCGATGCCCAGCGCATCAAGGGCGAGGGCGATTCTCGAGCCAATGAGATTTATGCGAAGGCCTTTGAAAAAGATCCGGAATTTGCACGTTTTTACCGCAATCTTGATGCGTATCGGCAAAGCTTCGGCAAGCCGACCGATATGATCGTGCTTGACGGATCTGGAGAGTTCTTTGAACTTCTCAAAGATCCCGAGCCTAAGTAAGACGAGGATTGAAGCAGGTTTTATCCATGAAGGTATTGCTTCTTGCTTTGGGTTTCATGGTTGTCTTTGAGGGAATCTTTCCGCTCGTTGCACCCGAGTTGTGGCAGCGCTCGCTTGAGCGCATTGCGCAAATTTCGCCAGAGACCGTGCGCCGAGCAGCGATGCTGATGGTGATTTGCGGTTTGGCTTGGATTTGGCTGTTGACTTCTTATATTTGAGTGAAGTGAAAAATGCCTAATTGGTTGATACCTGACAACTTTGCCGACATTTTGCCTCGGCAGGCCCGCACGATCGAAAAAATGCGCCGCGACTGCCTTGATCTTTTTGCCGTGCACGGCTACGAACTGATTCAGCCCCCATTGATCGAGTTCGTCGACTCGCTTCTCACCGGAAGCGGCAGCGACCTGGACAACAATACCTTTAAGTTCATGGATCAGGCCGGAGGCAAGATGATTGGTCTGCGGGCGGACATGACGCCGCAGGCCGCGCGCATTGACGCGCATATTCTCAATCGCACGGGAGTGAGCCGTCTGTGCTACGCAGGCAGCTGTCTGCATGCGCGCCCTATGCATCCGCTTGCTTCAAGAGAGCCGATTGTGGCCGGCGTTGAGCTTTTCGGCGCAAGCGGCCTTGAGGCCGATGCCGAAGTGATGCGGCTTGCGGTGAAAAGTCTGCGCAAGCTTGGCATCAACAAAGTGCACATCGACATCGGACACACGGGCGTGCTCCGAGCGCTTCTCGACGGGGTTTCGCTTACTGACGAGCGCGTGCACGCTCTTTTGAGAGCGCTGCGCATGAAGGATCCCGCTGCGTTGGAAAATGCCGCCCGCGATTTTGACGAATGCACGCAAAAGGCGCTGCAGGCGCTTGTGCGCTATTTCGGCGACAAGGACGTCCTTGATATTCTCAAAAAGGAGCTGCCTGCCAAGCCTGCTGTTGCTGATGCGCTCGAAGAGGTGAGGGCGCTCTCGCAGATGTGCGGCGCCGATGAGACAAGCTTTGACTTTTGTGATGTTCACGGCTATCAATATCTCACAGGCATCACTTTTTCTGTGCATATACCGCAATATGCTCAGGCGGTTTTGCGCGGCGGGCGCTATGATGGTGTGGGTTTGGCGTTTGGACGATCGCGTCCGGCCTGCGGCTTTACGATCTATCTGCGAGCGCTTGCAGGAGTGCCGTGTCTTGAGCAGCCGGCGCTGCCCGAGGCGGTGGTCGCTGCCGGTCCTGCTGATCCAGAATTAGAGGCTTGCGTCGAGCGCATGCGCGGCGAGGGCTATATTGTGGTGCGTCTTTTGCCTGGCGAACGGGTTGAGGATGTTGCCCGAGAGTTTTGCGTGACGCATGAACTTGTGCGCACGCCACAAGGAATTGAGCTCGTTGCTCGTAATTAAGCTAGGAGTTTAGGAACATGGCTAAAAACGTCGTCGTTGTCGGCGCCCAGTGGGGCGATGAGGGCAAGGGTAAGATCGTCGATTGGCTCACTGAGCATGTCGACGGCGTGGTGCGCTTCAATGGCGGCCACAATGCCGGTCACACGCTTGTCGTCAACGGGGCCAAGACGATTCTGCGTCTGATTCCCTCCGGGATCATGCATCCGACATCGATCTGCTATATCGGCAACGGCGTGGTTCTCTCGCCCGAGGCCTTCTTCAAGGAAATCGATGAGCTCAAGGCCCACGGCGTTGATGCAGAGCCGCGCATGCGCGTCTCGGCCAACTGCCCGCTCATCATGCCTTATCACATTGCGCTCGATCATGCTCGCGAGGCAGCTTTGGGCGACAAGAAGATTGGCACCACGGGCCGCGGCATCGGACCTGCTTATGAGGACAAGGTTGCCCGCCGTTCAGTGCGCGTGGCTGATCTTTTCCAGCCGGAAATCTTTGCCGAACGCGTGCGTGCCGTGATGGATCTCTACAACTTCACGCTTGTCAATTATCTGCACGTTGAGGGGCTTGACGCACAGAAGGTCATCGATGAGGCGCTCTCGTATGCCGAGCGCCTGCGTCCGCTTGTTGCCGACGTTTCTGCTGAACTGCACAAGCAGATGGACGCCGGCAAGCAGTTCCTGTTTGAAGGCGCTCAGGGATCAATGCTTGACATTGATCACGGCACCTATCCCTTCGTGACCTCATCGAACACGGTGGCTGGCTCGGCCTGCGCCGGCGCCGGCGTTGGTCCCGAGAAGCTCAACTACATTCTCGGCATTACCAAGGCCTACTGCACTCGCGTGGGCTCCGGTCCGTTCCCGACGGAACTCAATGATGCCGTGGGTGAAGAGCTGCGTCGCAAGGGCAACGAATTCGGCGCCGTGACGGGCCGCCCGCGCCGCTGCGGCTGGTTTGACGGCGCTGCGCTGCGTCGCGCCGTGCAGATCAACGGCTTGACTGGTCTGGCGGTGATGAAGCTCGATGTCTTTGACGGCATGGACAAGGTTAAGCTAGCCGTGGGCTACAAGGTTGACGGTCAGCCGGTCGATCTCATGCCTTACGGCGCTGATGCGGCTGCTCGCTGCGAGCCTGTCTATGAAGAGTTCCCTGGCTGGAAGGAGAGCACCTTCGGCGTGACGCGCTGGGAAGATCTGCCCGTGAGTGCGCGGCAGTATTTGACCCGTCTGAGCGAAGTCGCCGGCTGCCCGATTGCGTTGGTCTCGACTGGTCCGGACCGCAATCAGACGATCCTTTTGAAGGATCCCTTCTCCTAGTTATAATCCGCAACTCGGAGTCTGTGCTAAAGCGGTTCCGCACTCTTGCGGAGCCGCTTGCCGTATTTATCCTTCTTTTTTCATCGGACGCATTTTCTATGGCTGAAACTACTCATGCTCGTTACGACTGGAACGCCTATATCGATTTGTGCGAAAGGCTTGTGGCTCGCGTTGGACTAAGCGGCTGGAAGTTTGACTGCGTGCTGTGTCTGGCCCGCGGAGGCATGCGTCCGGGCGACTTCTTTAGCCGTATTTACGGCAAACCGCTGGCCGTGCTCTCGACGAGCTCCTATCGCGAGGAGGCCGGCACCGTGCAGGGCGATCTTGATATTGCCAAGTACATCACGGGAGTAAGCGAACTTTCGGGTAAGCTGCTTCTTGTTGACGATCTGTGCGATTCGGGCAAGACGATTCAAAAGGTTGTCGAGCATTTAAAGCGCAACTATCCCAACATCACGGAAATTCGCGTGGCGGTCATCTGGACCAAGGCTTGCTCCGTTTTCCGTCCTGACTACAGCGTCGTTGACTTTGATGACAGCCCGTGGATCCATCAGCCATTTGAGTGCTATGACGATCTGGGCATCGAGAAGCACCTCGAAAACTGTCGCAAAAAGTTTGGCGACGCCATCTAAGAGCGCTTGAATTTTTTGCCGACGTCAAAATTTGGGATCAGGCTTGCAGTAAGGTCTGATCCCAAATCCTTTTTCGGCCGCCGTGCTTTTTCGAAATTCACCAAAAGCGCGTGTTTTAGGCTTGCTGCAGCGATTGCCGAAAGCGCGTGGTCGATAAAAGCTTCATCATTGCCTCCTCAATATCATCTACGGAATCGATGCGCACCCAGTTGCGGGCGATGCCGGGATTGTCGGCTTCAATGCTCAAAAGCGCCAGCTCGATGCCGTCTCGGGCAAACCCCTCTTCGGCTGCGTGGGCAAACTCCTTGGGGAAGCGTCCGTCGGTGATGATGACAAGAAGTTTGTCCCGGGCTCTGCTGGCAGAGAAGCTTTCCCATGCCCACTTGAGAGCTTCAGCAATCGGAGTGGAACCGTAAGCGCCGATTGCCGAGAGCCTCTCGAGGCTTTTTGCGGCAGGTTCATTGTCAAGTACGGCAAGCGATACTTTCTCAAGCGGCGAAGGGCCGGGAAAGACGGCTGCCCGAATTGTGCAGCCGTCAATTGTCTTGAGAGCCAAAACGAGAGCGGCTGTAATGCTTTTGGCCTGCGTCATGGTGTGAATTCCCATGGAGCCGGAGCGGTCAAGAAGCACGGCGACTTCTGCTGAAATGTTTTTTTCTGGTCTCTGAGCAGCAAAGAGCGCGCAGTCTTTTTGGGCATGGCGATTGAGCCAGTCGTGAGCCAACTCCTGACCATCGTCGCAGGCGCCGCAATCGCTAAAGCCCTCAGTTTTGAGCAAGTGAGCAAAGCGTCTGGCAAGCGCCTGGGTCTGATTCATCACATCGGCAAATGCCTCGCGATACTCAATCGCATCGCGCCTTAGGTAGGGATCGTCCGTATCCAAGGGCCAGACGTTGGCGACAGTGCTTTCGGTTTGTTCAAGATTTCGATTTTCAAGCCAGCCCAAGCCGTTGTCCTGCCCGGTTCCCGAAGCATTCATATTCTCAGGAGGTGAATTGTCGGCCGCGGCAAGCTCTGCATCACGAGAAATCGTCTTCAAAAATTGCTTCACGCTGCTTTCGGCATGTGCAGAAACGCTTTCTGCTGCCTGCGGGTTTTGCTGGCTTCCGCTGCAAGAGGCGTTATGACTGCTGCCGGCAGCATCGTCGGGCTGCGAGGCACTCTGAGCATGTTTTTCTAAGCGAGAGACGATTTTGCGGGCAAGATCAAGCGCTTCTTTGGTCGATTGCAGCGCCACGGCGCTAAGGGCATCTTTTTCGAGCAGATCCATCAGAGACTGAGGCAGATGAACCGATATGCGCTCGCGCAGCGCGCCAAGGACCTTCAGTGCCCATTCATAGCGCAGCTCGGCGAGCACTCGTGCGTGAAGCCAAAGGGCAAACGCAGAGCCCAGCGAGAGCAGATCAATTGAGCAGGCGCGATGCCGACCTCTTCTGAGAAGCGTTTCTGCAAGTTCTTCACGCCAGAGGCGGTACCCGCTAAAGCGCTCGGCGCCAAGGCAATCGATGCGAATGTCTTCAAAGACATTCAGAAGCACCATGACGAGCGGCCCTTCGGATCGAACTGCGCTCAGCAAAGAGGCATCGGTGTCGACAACATGCATCATTTCGTGGATGCCGTGACCGAGCGCAAAGGCCTCAAAGTCTTCGTCGTCTGGGTCAAGATCGCCGAGCCAAACTGTTTTCCCATCAGTTGCAGGGCTTCCGCTGAACTCGATTTTGACTCCGAAACGTGATGCAATTGTGCGTAGAAAGCGTTCAATGCCTTTCATTCTGTCTTGAGCGCTGATGCTTCGATCGCTGTAGAAAACTGACATATGCTTGGGTCGAAAGTGGCTGCCGAAAAAGACTTGGCATTGTATCCGAGCAAAGACGCACAAAACGATGGCCAAGGCGCCAAGCAGCAGACAGCGGCTTCTGAAGGTGGCTGCAGAATTTTGCGCATGTGTTCAAGCGGGCAGACTTAGAACGTGCACGCACCGGCTCCTGTCGAGTTTGCAGCGCTTCGGCCGCCAACGCTGCTTGAGGAGTCTGCGCAAGAATTCCATCGAAGAAAGGAGAGCTGCTGAGCACAAGATATGTTGCAATGCAAATACATGTGCAAAATCCAAAATTTCATCTAAAGTAGCAGCGACGAAATCTCGAAGCGTGTTAAGAATAAGGATAAGGCAGCATGCGCTACAAAAAAGAGACTGGAAACTTTTCGTGGATCATTTTTGATGAGACCGCAATACAAAAGAGCGGCGCTTTCTCAGACGCAAGATCGCGCGGGTCGTGTTCAACGAGCTCCACCCAGAGCAAAATCCCACCATTGAACCGATATCGGCGCAAGATGAGGAGCTCGAAGAGATTGGCCCAATTGTTGAGAAAATTCGCAGAAAGTTTGTTACCCAGATTGTGCAGTTCTAGATCAGTACCAAGTTTTCAGTTTCACTCAGAAAGCTCACAAATCCGCGCCGAATAAGGCGACTTGGACTTGCGAGCTTTCTTTTTTCGTGGTATACTAGTTACGTATTCCACGATACTAGCAAATTGCCATGTCCGTCATCACTCCCCCTGAATTGCCTCGCTTCATCGTCAATGCCTCCGGCAAGTACAAGTACGTCTTCACCTACAAAAATCGCTGGGACAAAGAAACCAAGCGCTCCACGCGCGGCAAGGGTGACACCACTAGCGTTGGCAGACTTGTTCCCGTTGAAGGATGCACCGACTGCGGCGAAATCCTCTTTAACGAGGAGTTCAAGAAAAAGTTTCCGCAATTGCGCCTTCTGCGCGTGTTCCGCTACAAGGGCGGCAAGCTTGAGTTCAAACCCATTGACGAGGACGAGGTCAATGTTCTGCGTCCGAGTGAAATCGTTCGGCTGCATGGCGGCGCAACCTGGGCTCTCAATCAGATCGTTGGCGACACGCCTCTGGCTCGGGTGCTCAGGGATGTTTTTCCTCGGCATAAGACCTTCCTGCGGCTTCTGTCGCTTGCCTACTATCTGGTCATTACGCGCAATCCTTCGCTTTTCGACTACGAGGAATTTGCCGAATGCACCTGGCTGCCTTATCGACGCGGCTGCACAAGCGGCTCCATCAGTCGATTGCTGCAGAGCATCACAAAGGACAAGATCTGCAAATTTCTGATGAAGCTCAATCAGGAATACAACAAGGCGCACGGCGAGTCGATTTCAGAACGACGCTTCTGGGCTTTGGATTCCACGTCCATTACGTCCTACTCGGAGAACATCGACTCGGTTGAATACGGCCACAACAAGGATCTCATAGATGCGCCGCAAACCAATGTGCTGATGATTGTTGATCAGAAGACGGGCGAAACGGTGTACTACCGTAACTTTGACGGCAACGTGCCTGATGTCAGCACGGTGCGCAATACACTGGCCGAGTTGGCAATGATGAAAATCGACCTCAAAAACGTCGTTTTGGTAACCGACAGCGGCTACGGGTCGAAAGCCAACTGGGAGGATATGCTGCGCAACAGCGTGTCCTTCGTGAGCAATGCCAGACTCAATCTCAACGGAACCATTAAGGAGACTATCGACACTCACTATCAGGAGCTGCTCAACTGGAACAGCACCATCAGCTTCATCAAGCAAAATGCAGTCACGGTTCCCGTGGAGTGGCAGTACGACGAGTTTCCTGTCGCAGGCAAGCGAACCCAAAAAAACGCAAGCAAAACGCTGTACATGCACTTGTACTTCAATAAAGCCATCAACGATGAAATGGCCTGCCGCTTACAAATGGGATTAGGCGGCGCACTGGAGCAGTACAGGGCAAATCCGGCCAGGCTGACCGACACGCAGCACAAGCTGCTCGATCAGTACACCAGAGAAGACAAGGGGGACCTGCGCATCGATATGCGCAAAGTGGACGAATCGCTTCGGTACGCAGGCGTGCGCGTGTTAGTGAGCGACACAATCAAGGACGCACTCGAATGCTGCGTGGCATACGAGGAACGAAATCAAGTTGAGTACGCCTTCAATATGCTCAAGGCGGAACTCAACTGCAATCGTACGAAAGTGCATTCAACGAAGGCTTGGGAAGGCAGACTCTTTCTGCAGGTATTGGCCACAGCTATCGGCGGTATGGTAAGGGCTAGGATCAAGCTCTACAACGAATCGGCCAAGCAGGACAAGAAGAAATACCGTGTGCACTACGACAGCGATCACAAGCTGTTGGCCAAGCTGCAGAACATCTACATGACGCAGTTCAATGCTGGCTTCATGTTCGATGAAATCGTCGGCAAGAAGAAGGAACTGTTCAAAATCCTGAATGTCCCTGTGCCAAGTGTGGAGCAAGTCATTTCTGAGGAAGCGGAGGACATTGATCCAGACGAGCAGCGAGATCTAAACGAAATCGCCGCACTGACGTGCGGCGACGATCTGGAGGATCTGTAAGCCTCCTGGCTGTTCCGAGATTGTGCAGCTAGTTACGGAAAAATCTGCACAATTTCGGGGGCTTCGGGATTAGCGTAATGGTTTGCAGATAGCAAAAAACCCCAACATATCAATGCATGTCAGGGTATGCTTGAAGTTTTTGGTGCCCAAGACTGGACTCGAACCAGCATGCCTCTCGGCGCTGCGACCTGAACACAGTGCGTCTACCAATTTCGCCACTTGGGCAAAAACTTCCGAGACGCGTATTATTCATGAGTTTTAAAAAATTGTCAACCCCTTTGAAAATCCTCGTAAGAGAATTTCATTATGGCCAAGAGAAAAAAGAAACAAATCGATGAGCAGGAGCTTGCACGCATTAAGTTTATGCAAGATCGGCTGACAAGCGCTGCCGGAGCATGCCTTGCAGAGCAAAAGTCTCCTATTTCAAAAGTTGCGGCGCTTGCCGCTTTGCGCAGAGATCTTGATCTGGATGAGGAGAAGGCCAGCAGGCTGCTCGAGGGGTTGATCACGTACGGCATTGCGGCAAAAACCCCCAAGGGCCTGCAGATGGATGCCTCAAAGCTTTCATTGAAAAAAGGCGTTGTAGGCTTCTCCAAAATCGGACGCCTATATCTGGATCCGTTGGATGGCTCCGAGCGCATAGACCTGCACTTCAATGATGAGCCCGAAGAAATCACTTGTCTGCCGGGAGATACAGTCTGGTGTGCGCCTGAATATTTCGAAGCTCACGTGTGCGTTTATTTGGTTTGTCGTGCGCGCAGCAAGCTGGTGTGCTCTGATTATGAAGTTACAAGACACCAGGCGTTTGCTTCAATCCTTGGCGCTCCAATGGTGTTTGTGTTTTTAGAGCAGGACAAGGAGAAGAACGACGTAGCGCTGCACGAGCATGCAAGAGGCAAATATTTTGAGATTGAGCTCAATGAAGATTCGCTTCGTCCAGGTTTTCACTTGGGCGGGCTAAGGGGCAGATTCGTGCGCTTTCTGGGAGATCAGGAAACGCCTAAAGGAGAAATTCTGGCGGCCGCTTCGCGCTTTGGCCTGCCTACGGAATTTTCTTCTGAGGCCCTTGCCGAGGCCCAGGCTTTGCCCGAGGAGGTCGACAGCGCAAAGGAACTTGAACACAGGGTTGATCTGCGCGACATTGCGTTCGTGACCATTGACGGGGAGGATGCAAAGGATTTTGACGACGCAGTCTGGTGCACGCGCAATCATGACGGCTCATGGCGGCTTTTGGTTGCCATTGCCGATGTGAGCCGCTACGTGACCGAGCAAAGCGCGCTTGACATTGATGCGCAGTCGCGCGCAACAAGCGCCTACTTCCCGGGATTCGTCATACCGATGCTGCCCGAAAAGCTCAGCAACGGCTTGTGCTCGCTCAATCCCGATGTTGACCGCTGCACCATGGTCTGCGACATGGTTGTCGGCTCTGACGGTCTGGTGCGGGCCTATCAGTTTTATCCAGCGCTGATTCACTCCAAGGCGAGACTCACCTATACGAGCGTTTGGAATGCACTCAACGGTGATGATGCCGATTTGATCAAACGAGGTGGAACTCTTGCAGACATTGCCGAGCTCTATGCCTTGTACAAAGCATTTGCCGCTGCAAGAAAGGCACGCGGAGCATTGGATTTTGAATCAAATGAAACGCAGATCGTCTTTGAACCCAACTCATTTGAGGTCGCGGCCATCGTCAGGCGCGATCACAATGATGCACACCGCTTGATTGAGGAGTGCATGCTTGCGGCCAATACGTGCGCCGCAGACTTTTTGATTCGCCATAAAGCACCGTGCTTGATGCGCGTGCATGACAAGCCTGCAGCCGACAGGCTAGTCTCGCTCAGAGCTTTGCTCAAGGGCTATAAGCTCAGCCTTGGAGGCGGGTCAAAGCCGAGGGCTGCGGACTACAACGCCGTCATTGAGGCCGTCAAGGGCAAGTCCTATGCTGATTCAATACGAACAGCGCTGCTTCGAAGCATGCAGCAGGCGCAGTACAGTCCGGACAACATCGGGCATTACGGCTTGAATTACGAGGCCTATGCGCACTTTACTTCGCCCATTCGCCGATACCCGGACCTGCTCGTGCATCGTTCGATCAAGGCTATTTTGAATAAAACAAAATATGTCCCGAAAATCGTTGTCAATGAGGCCTCGATGCGAGCCGCAGACATCGCCGTCCGCATGCTCGAGGCGCAGCGCAAGACCGATGCCGCCAAGGGCCGCAAAGCTCCCCGCAGGGGTTCTGCGCTCGATCTCTGGCGTCGTCTCGGGCTGATCTGTTCGGTGGCTGAGCGCCGCGCTGACTTCGCTTCGCGCGACATAGAAAGCTGGTTCAAAGCTGTGTATCTGGAGCGCTATGTCGGCAAGAAATTTTCCGCCGTCATCACCGGTGTTTTGCCCTCGGGCGTGTTCGTCATGCTCAAAAATCTCTTTGTCGAGGGATTTGTGCACGTCAGCACCTTGGGCGATGAGTATTACGAGTACGATGAGGCGAGAAACTGCTTCGTTGGTTCCGATACGGGCAAGCTCTTTAGGGTTGGCGATGAACTGTCGGTTACCGTTTCCCATGTGGACAAAGCCAGCCGCATGATCGACTTCTATCGCGTGAAAAGAAGCCGCGGCCGCGGCGGCTGGGCAGGCGGCTGGGGAGATGACTGGGATGACGATGATTGGGACGACGACTGAGATGGCGGCCTAAAAAAGTCGCAGGATTTTCTTGATCGCATTTGCGCTTTGCTTTGCAAAGTACAATATGGCTCGCTTCTCACGAGGTAATTGAAATTTCGTTTGCAGGCCTTTTGTGTGCCGGCATTCGCTTTTTGCGTGAAAAACATACACGATGTCAAAACAAGTTGTTCTTGCGGGCTTTCATGCCGTCAACGCCCGCGCCAAAACAAAACCCGAGTCGATTCGCGTTGTTTACGTGGATCCCGCGCGGCGCGACAAACGCATGCAGCAGTGCAGAGACCGCTTGGCGCAGGCTGGCGTCAAGATCATGCAGGCCGATCAAAAGCGTCTTGACGGCATGGCGCCCGATGTTCCGCACCAGGGCATTGTCGCGCTGGCCGACGAACTCAAGCAGACCGTTGACTTTGATTGGCTGATGGACAACATCACCGAAGATACGCTGCTTCTCATTCTTGACGGCGTGACCGATCCGCGCAATTTCGGAGCTTGTCTGCGCGTGGCGGACGCCGCAGGCGTGCAGGCTGTCGTCGTGCCCAAGGACCGCTCGGCGTCCTTTTCGCCCGCAGCGGCCAAGGCCGCCGCAGGCGCCTGGGAAACGGTGCCGGTGGTGCAGGTGACCAATTTGGCTGCGAGCATTGCCGAGCTTCGCGATGCTGGAGTTTGCGTGATAGGAACGGCCGGAGAGGCTCAAAAGAGCATCTACGATTTTGATCAAAAGCGAGCCTTTGCCTGGGTGCTCGGAGCCGAAGGCGAAGGTCTGCGCCAGCTTACGCGAAAGCGCTGCGATGATCTGGCAAAAATTCCGATGTTCGGCGCCGTCGACAGTCTCAATGTATCGGTAGCAAGCGGCGTGTGCTTGTTTGAGACCGTCAGACAGCGCGCGAAGGCATAGCGCCTTTAGAAATAAGGCGCAGGCAGCCTGGATTTCTCAAAGGAACTGGGCTCCGACGATGCCTGCAATCATCAGCGGAATGTTGTAGGCAATAAAGGTGGGAACGCAAGTATCCCAGATATGATCGTGCTGACCGTCGGCATTCAGACCGCTCGTTGGTCCCAATGTGGTGTCTGAAGCCGGTGAGCCTGCGTCGCCCAGCGCCCCGGCTGCAGACATCAACAGAATGGTTGCGGGCAGCGAGAAGCCCACCGCCGAGCACAGCGGCACGTATATCACGGCCAGAATCGGTACGGTGCCGAAGGATGTGCCGATGCCCATCGTCACAACAAGACCGATGGCCGTGATGATCGTCGCGGCCAGTACTTTGTTGGCATGCAGATATGGCACAACGCCTTCGACCAACGTGGCTACTGCTCCCGTTTCCTTCAAGATGGCAGCGTAGCCGCCGGCAATGAGCATCACGAAAGCAATGAAGCCCATCATAGAAATGCCGCTGGCGATATGTTCGTCGAGCTCCTTAAAGTAAAAGGCGCGGCCAAGAATCATCACCATTAGGCCAATGAGGGCAGCCAACGGAAGAGATTGCCAGATGAGCTGCACGACGACGGCCAAAACAATGGCAAGAAGCGTTGCCCAGTGCTTCAGCTCCAATTTCTTGATTTCCGGGATCTTTTTTTCTTGACCGATGATGGGACGGTCTTCGTATTGGCGAGGGCGGCGATAAAGAACAAAAACTGCAATCAAAAGGCCAACGAGCATGGAGGCGCCCAAAATCCAGTTTACCGAAGCAACGTCCGAAACCGTGGTCTTCATGCCGCTTTGAGTCATGCTGTCGGCGACGATTCCCTGAAAGATCAGGCCAAAACCGATGGGAAATGTAATGTAGGGGGCCTTTAGCCCAAAGCTCAGAGCGCAGGCTGCGGCGCGACGATCAAGCTGCATCTTGTTCATCAAGAAAAGCAGAGGCGGAATCAGCAGCGGAATAAAGGCTATGTGAACCGGAACGACGTTCTGCGACAAGCACGCGATGAAGGCCAGAACCAAACAGAACATGCTCGGGCGAGATCCTAGATGCTTGGAAATCCAGGACACCAAGACCTGCATGAGCCCTGTCTGTGCAATGGCTACGGCAAACGTGCCGAGCAAAATATAAGATAGAGCGGTTGTGGCATTGGCCGAAAAGCCGTTTGCAAGCAACGACATTGTTTTGCCGATGTCTATGCCGCCGCTCAGCCCAGCGGTGATTGCGGCGAGAATCAAAGCGACAAGAACATTGACTTTGGCTAGACACAGTACGCAAAGTACCAAAACCGACAAAATGATGGGATTGAGCAGTAAGTCCATCTGGAAAGCCTCGAATGGATTGAAGAGAACCTAGACGCGAGCCAAGAAAGATAGCTCGCTTTGTGTTCTTTTGTTTTTTAAGCGGCCAACGCCCTGCCCGGCCGCTGTAGAGTCAAGCTGCTGGCTTTGCAAGAGCAAGCAGAGCCAGCAGCGAGCATGAATTATTTTTGAAAAACGAAAAAGACGGCCATGACCAGACAGACGAACGCTGCCAAATGATTCCAGCCGAAGCGATTTTGAAAGACAAGAATGGAAAAAACGGAAAAGACGGCAAGCGTCACGCATTCTTGAATGATCTTGAGCTGCACGAGAGAGAATGGACCGCCGTTGCCGATGTAGCCGATGCGGTTGGCCGGCACCATGAAGCTGTACTCCAAAAGAGCGATGCCCCAGGAAAACAGCACGACCATATAAATCGGCCAGGAACTGAAGTTGATGACGCGCAGGGTCTGCAGCTTTAAATGCAGGTACCAAGCGCACGTCATGAAAATGTTGGAGATGAGAAGCAGCCCGATGGCTGTCATGCCTTTGCCTAACATTGCTCAACCTTTGAAGTTACACGACTTAAGCGGCAACAGAAGTTAAAAAAGAACCATTTCGCCTGAAGCAGTCAGCAAATTAATGATTCGGCACTTCTGCAATGGCTTCGATTTCAACCAGACACCCGAAATGCAGTTCGGTGGTTGAAACGATGACGCGTCCGGGCTTGTGGTCGCCGAAAAATTCGCTGTAGACCTCGTTGATCGGTCCCCAGTATTTGACGTCGGGCGTGTAGACGCGACAGAAGACGACATCGCTGCGGCGGCAGCCGGCTTCGCGAAGCACGCGGTCGACGTTGTTCAGAGCTAGACGAGCGTGATCCTTGATGTCGCCCTTGCAGACTTCGCGCGTATCAGGATCAATGGAGAGCTGACCTGAGACGTAGAGAGTGCCGTGGCTGATGACGCCGGCGGAGTAGTGGCCTTTGTTTTCTCCCTTAAAGGGCGGAGTGATGAGCTGCATCTGAATCAGTCCTTTGTTGATATGCAATAAATGGGGCGTTGGGCAGAAGGCTGCCATGGCGCGTTTGCGATTATAGGACGCTCGTCGATTGCAAGGTTTGTCGACAGAAGCGCTTTGCTGAAGCTCAAAAAAAGCAAACGCCAAGCTCAAGCGCCCGAACTATGCATCGTGTTGCTCGCAGCAAACGACAAGCGTTTTGTGCGAGAGTGTGAATTTCTAGGAGAAAAAAGCAGTTTGCACGTGCAGGTTTCCTGCAGGCGCGAGCAGAGTTTTGTTAGAATCAAACCTGATTTTTTGGGTCTTCGGGTGCATGGGCGCTCCCGAAGAGTTTTTGTTTTGCCCGTAAAGATTTTTTATGACTCCGAGACTTCGGCTGCAGCACATCACCAAGGCCTATCCGGGAATTGTGGCCAACAACGACATCTGTCTTGATGTCGCACCCGGTGAGGTTTTGGCTATTCTCGGTGAAAATGGCGCCGGCAAGTCCACGCTGATGAAGATTATTTTCGGCTCGGTGGCTCCAGATCGCGGCACAATCGAGTTTGACGGCCGTGAAGTTGAAATTTCTTCTCCTTCGGCGGCTCGAGAGCTCGGCGTTGCCATGGTGCATCAGCATTTCGCCTTGTTTGAAACACTTACTGTGGCGCAAAACGTAATGCTGGGCTTGGCCGAAAATCTGTCGCTTGAAGATGCGTGCCGACGCATTTCCGAGCTGGGACAACGCTATGGAATTCCTGTGGATCCGCGTGCGTTTGTTGCCGAGCTGGCCATGGGCGAACGGCAGCGCGTGGAGATCATACGAGCGTTGATGACTTCGCCCAAGCTGCTCATTCTCGATGAGCCGACTTCGGTGCTTACGCCTCAGGCCGTTAGAAAACTCTTTGAAACGCTCAGACAGCTTGCTCGAGAGGGAGTCTCCATCGTTTTTATTTCTCATAAGCTCGACGAGATCCGCGAGCTTGCTGATCGCTGCACGGTGCTGCGTGCCGGGCAGGTGATTGATACCGTTGTGCCGCAAGAAAAAACCGAAGACGAGCTTGCGCGCTTGATGATCGGCAATGAGCCTCCGAAGCTTGCCGAGCGCAGCGGAAAGCCCGGCGGCGTGGCTCTCGAACTTTTAGGCGTCGGACTCGATGGCGGACGCCATGTTGCTGGACTTTCAAATATTCGTCTGGCGGTGCGCACCGGCGAGATCGTCGGCATTGCAGGCATCAGCGGCAACGGGCAGTCGAGACTTTTGGGCGTTTGCATGGGTGAGCTTCCTGTTGAGCAGGGGACGGTGAAGATCTTCGGCAAGGAGGTCAACAAGCTTGATCCCGCGCAGCGCCGCGCGCTGGGACTGCGTTATGTCCCCGAACAACGCCTCGGTCACGGCGCGGTGCCTGAATTTTCCCTTATGACCAATACGCTGCTTACGGGAGACGATTTGCACAGCAAGGGCTTCATCAACCATGAGCGTTCGCGTGCCTTTACCGAAAAGGTCATTGAAACTTTTGACGTGAAGACGCCTTCGGTCATGAAGCCCGCGCAGGCGCTCTCCGGAGGCAATCTGCAGAAGTTCATCGTCGGGCGCGAGATACTCAACCATCCCCGCATTTTGATCGTGGACCAGCCTACGTGGGGCGTTGATGTTGGGGCGGCCGCCGTCATTCGCAATGCTTTGGTCAAACTGCGTTCCGAAGGCGCGGCCATTGTGGTGGTGAGCGAAGAAATCGATGAGCTCTACGAAATTTGCGATCGCATTGCAGTGATGTATCGCGGATATATGTCGCCAGCCGTTCCGGTGCAGTCGCTCGGCATGGAAGAGCTTGGCCGTTGGATGGCCGGCTTGTGGTCAGGCAGTCCTTTCAAGAAGAAGACCCGGGAGGCGAATTGAAATGCAGTTTCCCATTAAGCTGATTGCCAGGCAGGAACCCGGGCTGATGAAGTGGTTTTCGCCCGTTGCTGCTCTTGTGCTGACGGTGCTCGCTGGGGCCGTGCTTTTTGCCTGCCTTGGGAAAAATCCTTTCGAAGGCCTTTACGTTTTTCTGATTGCGCCGCTTGAGACGGTGCGCGGCTGGGCTGAAGTGGGCGTGAAGATGACGCCGCTTTTGCTGTGCGCGGCCGGGCTCGTGGTCTGCTATCGGGCCAATATCTGGAATATTGGCGCCGAAGGACAATTTCTGATGGGCGCCATTGTGGGCGGTTGGGCTGCGCTGCAGTGTCCGCCAGGCATCGGACATTGGTATATCGTTGTGGTGATTGCTGCAGGCGTGGCAGGCGGCTGCTTCTGGGCGGCAGTCACGGCATTGCTTAAAGATCGTTTTCATGCCAATGAAATTCTCGTCTCGCTCATGCTCGTGTATGTGGCGCAGTTCTTTTTGGCTTACTGCGTGCAGGGGCCGCTGCAGGATCCTGACGGGCTGGGCTTTCCGCAGTCGCCGCTATTTGCCTCAGATGCCTCAATTCCCAATCTGATCGGCGGCACGCGGCTTCATGTCGGCTTTGTTTTTGCTCTGATGGCGGCGCTCGCCGTTGAAGTCATGATGTCGCGCATGTTCATCGGCTTGCAGTTCAAGGTTTCGGGCGTGGCGCCTCTGGCGGCCAAATACGCAGGCTTCAGACCGCGCCGATTGCTGTGGACGGCGATGATGATCTCGGGTGGCCTGGCCGGGCTTGCCGGCGTGTGCGAGGTTACGGGGCCAGTGGGGCAGCTTACGCTCAACATCAGTCCCGGGTACGGCTTTGCGGCCATTATTGTGGCCTTTGTCGGAAGACTTTCTCCGGCAGGATGCATTCCGGCGGCCTTTGTCATGGCGCTTTTTTATCTCGGCGGCGAACTTGGGCAAAGCCGCATGGGATTGCCTTCTTCCGTGACGGGTGTTTATCAGGGAATGCTGCTGTTCTTTCTTTTGGTGTGCGACGCCTTTATCTTTTTTAAGCCCGTCTGGGTGGGCTTTTCCGGCCGCAAGGGAGGCGTGCAATGAGTGTGACAGCTTCGATTATTGCCGCAACGCTTAATGCGGGAACGCCGCTTTTGATTGCGGCCATCGGCATTTTGATCCATGAAAAGAGCGGCGTGCTCAATCTTGGCATTGAAGGCATGATGCTTTTGGGGGCCGTGGCGGGCTTTGGTGCAACCTATGCTACGGGAAGCTTTATGCTGGGCTTTGCGGCGGGCGCTGCGGCTGGACTTGCCATGGCGGCGCTTTTTGGCTTTTTTACGCTCGGACTTTACGCCAATCAGTATGCGGCAGGTTTGGCGCTTACGCTTTTCGGCACCGGTTTTTCTGCCTTTGTCGGTCAGCCTCTGCAGGGCATGGCGTTGCCCTCAAGGGCATCGACTGGCATTGTCTTTTTAGAGGACATCCCCTTTGTTGGGGAGGCGCTTTTTTCCTCGCACGTTTTTGCTTATCTAGCCCTTGCCGGACTTGCGCTCGTGGGATGGTTTTTGTACCGCAGTCGTTGGGGACTGGTTGTGCGCGCGGTCGGCGAATCTCCCAAGGCAGCTTATGCGCTGGGCTACAATGTACGCACGATTCGCTTTTGCGCGGTTCTCTTTGGCGGCCTGATGTCGGGGCTTGCTGGTGCATATCTTTCTCTTGTCTACACGCCTTTGTGGGCCGAAGGCATGACGGCAGGACGCGGCTGGATTGCTCTTGCGCTGGTGACGTTTGCGACCTGGAGGCCGCTGCGCGTGGTGCTTGGCGCATATTTGTTCGGCGGCGTGACGATGATGCAGTTTAATATGCAGGCCATGGGAATCGAAGTTCCCAGTCAGATCATGTCTATGACGCCGTATCTGGCCACGATTCTCGTGCTGGTGCTGATTAGTCGCAATCCTAAGTGGATTGCCTTGAATGTACCCGCAAGTCTCGGCAAGACTTTCAACCCAAAGAGCTGAGGCAGACGAAAGATTTTTCATCCATCCGTGCTCGGCGTTGAAGGCCGCAGAGCCTTTTATCTTTGGCTATCTGCGCCGCAAGCGCCGTCATTTCAACCATAAGGACGTCAACAATGTTTAAAAAACTTGCTCTCGTTTTAGCCGCTGCTTCCTGCGTTGCTCTGAGCGGATGCGGTCAAGAGAAGTCTGCCGGCGAGCCGGCCGCGCAGCAAAAGACTGCCTCTTCCGATGCCGGCGTGCTCAAGGCCGCCTGGCTCTACCCGAGCCCCCGTGCCGACGAAGGATGGAGCAAGCAGCACGATGAAGCTCGCGAAATCGTCCAGAAGAAGTTCGGCAATCGCATTCAGACGCAGTTCGTTGAGAATGTGACGACGATGGCCGATGCCGAGCGCGTGATCCGGGATCTGGCCAATCAGGGCAACAAGATCATTTTTGCGACGAGCTTTGAGTTCATGAACCCGGGACTGAAGGTTGCCAAAGAATTTCCCGATGTGAAGTTTGAGCACTGCACAGGCTACAAGACGGCCGACAACTTCAACTATTACAACGCCCGCTTTTACGAAGCGCGTTATCTGGCCGGAAAGCTTGCCGGCGCAATGACGCAAAACGGACGTTTGGGCTATGTGGCGGCAGTGCCGATTCCTGAGGTGCTTCAGGGCATCAATGCCTTTACGCTGGGCGCACAGTCCGTTAATCCCAACATTGAAGTGCGTGTAGTCTGGACCAACACCTGGTATGACCCGGGCAAGGAAGCTGATGCAACCAAGACGCTCGTGGGCCAGAACTGCGATGTGATTTCTCATCACACCAACTCTCAGGCTGTGGCTTCGACTGCTGAGGCTGAAAAGGTCAAGGTGATTAGCTATCACTCAGTGATGAAGAAGGCCGCACCCACGCAGCTCATCGGCGCTGTGACGCACCATTGGGACGAATACTATGCCAAGCGCATTGAAGACGTGCTCAACAATCGCTGGAAGGTCGAGCCGATCTGGGGCGGTGCGAGCATGCACATGATCAGACTTTCGGCCATCACCGACAAGGCTCCTGCAAATGTCGTCAAGGACATCAACGACACGTATGCAAAGATGGAGAAAAATGAATTCAACGTCTTTACCGGACCCATTGTTGATAACGAAGGAAAGACTGTTCTTGCAGAAGGTCAGAAAGCTGATGATGCGCATTTGACGCGCATGAACTACTTCGTCAAGGGCGTGGTCGGCAAGGTGCCCAGCAGCAAGTAGTCTGTCTGCGTCTTAGAAAGGGCGCAAGACTCAGAGAGCGCGCCCAAAAACAAGCCGGAGTCAGCGTCAAGCAGGCTCCGGCGAAAATTTTTTTCAGACCTCAAGAAGAGGACTGACATCATCGCGTTCGCTGTTATGAGTTCTTGGCCGCAGCAGACTTCTTGACAGCGGTTTTTTTAGAGGCGCTTTTGCTCACTGCTTTTTTCATTGCGGCGGGGCGAGCAGATTGTTTTTCAGCAGGCTTGTCGCAAGCGACTCTGCTGCTGCGAAACTCAATGTCGAGCTCAATTTTCTTGGCGATGGCATTGAGTTCATCGACAGACTTCTTCGTGCTGATGCGTACGGGGACACCGGGCTGATTGCTTTCGTTGAGCTCAAATTCAAACTCATCAAAATCGTCAGGAGCAAGGTCTAAAAGCAGCGTCACGGCTTGCCCATAGGGGGTGTCGACGCTGGCATCCCAGACATTGAACTTGTCGGTAACTTCGTGAATGAGGAAAAAGCGCAGCTCTTCGACGAGATCGGCGTAGTCTCGCGGCGAAAGAGTGCGAATCCAGTTTGTCAGCGACTTTGTTGCAATGTCGCTGAGCAAAACGGTTGCGGCCAGCATGTCCTGATAAGCCTCTTCGAGAAGCTTGTCGGATTTTTTGTCTGCCGCGCTGTCCTTAAGCGCTTCGGTCGGCTCCTGACTAATTTTCTGCAGGAGATCATCGGAGAGTTTTTCAAAGTGATCGAGGTAGGCATTGCGAATGACCATGACGGCATCGCGCAGATCACTGCTTTTGTGCATGGCCTTGGCAAGCTTTCGGGGGTCGTCCTTCCAGCCTTTTTTCAAAAATGGCTTGAGCGCTTGCTTGAATGTGCGCTTCTTGAAGTCGAGCACTTCAATAAAGCCGGCTTCGTTGACGAAAAATCGGGTAGTTTCTTTTTTAGACACGTGAGCACTCCGGTTGAAAAATAGGCGCATTGCTCTAAATGCAGCAAAACGCACAAGCGCTAAGTATATCTTGCCACAGCGTTGCCGCTTT
The DNA here is from genome assembly GCA_944388865.1 of uncultured Duodenibacillus sp. GTDB lineage: Bacteria > Pseudomonadota > Gammaproteobacteria > Burkholderiales > Burkholderiaceae_F > Duodenibacillus. Next base: position 102,382 of record CALXKM010000049.1, read on the forward strand.
TACGCAACGCAGGCTAAGTTGGTTCTTAGCCGTCAACGGCCTAGAGATCCTATTGTATGGGCGATAAGCAAATCTAAACAAAACTTTGGTATCTTAGTGCTGTTTTTCATCACTTCAGAAATTCATATTTATGGACATGCTTGCCGATCCCAATATATGGCTGGGACTTTTGACGCTGATTGTTCTTGAAATCGTACTTGGCGTCGACAATCTTGTTTTCATTGCCATTCTTGCCAAAAAGCTGCCCGATCACCAGCAGGGCAGGGCTATGTATACGGGACTTGGGCTGGCGCTTGCGATGCGTCTGGTGTTGTTGACGATCATGTCCTGGCTGGTGACGCTGACGACGCCCTTGTTTTCAATTTGGGAGCATCCGTTTTCGGCGCGTGATCTGATTCTTTTTGCGGGCGGCGTCTTTTTGCTCATCAAGGCAACGACCGAACTGCATGAACGCATTGAAGCGTTGCCGCATTCGTCGGAATCGTCTTCAGGCAAGTCAAAGTTTTGGCTTGTCATTGCGCAGATTCTGTTGCTTGATGCGGTCTTTTCCGTTGATTCGATCATCACGGCCGTCGGTATGGTCGACAATCTGGCGGTGATGGCTAGCGCCGTGGTTGTCGCCATGGTGGTCATGGTCGCGGCAAGCCGGCCGCTCACCGAGTTTGTCAATAGGCATCCGACGGTCATTGTGTTGTGCTTGTCGTTTTTGCTGATGATCGGCCTGAGCCTTGTTGCTGAAGGTCTGGGCTTTCATATTCCGAAGGGATATCTGTATGCGGCCATCGCCTTCTCGATTATGATCGAGGCCTTCAATCAGCTCGCCAGAAGAAACAGCGCAAAGCATCTCGCGCGTTTGCCTTTTAGAGAAAGAACCACGCAGGCCATTGTGCGGCTGATGGAGCCTTCAGCTTTGGCATCGGCCTCAGAAGAAAAATCTTCCGGAACAAAAGAGTCTGAGCAGAGTTTTGGAGAAGACGAGCGTGAAATGATCGAAGGCGTGCTCTCTTTGGCGGATCGGCCGATTCGCATGGTGATGACGCCGCGCTCGGATATTGCCTGGCTTGACGTCACCAAGAGTTTGGAGGAGATTCTGCAGGATGCCCGCACGCTGCATCACAGCATGTTTCCGGTTGCAGAAGGCTCGCTTGAGCGCATCTTAGGTTTTGTGAAGGCAAAGGATTTGGTTGGATTCAAAGGCGATGTTGAAGCACTTCGCGAGCAGGCTAAAAAACGCAAGCTGCTGACGGTGCCCGAGACGGCCAGCGTGATCGGCGTCATGCGATTCATCAAGCGTGCACGTGCCTCACTTGTCATTGTGGCCGATGAGTTCGGAGTGGTGCAGGGGTTGGTGACGGCTCATGACGTGCTTGAAGCCATTGCCGGAGATTTTCCCGACGAAGGCGACAAATGTTTGATTCAATCGGTCGAGGGAGGCTGGCTTGCCGATGGCACGGCCGATCTCTTTTCTATTGAGCAGGCTCTGGGCTGCGATGGACTGATTCAAAATGCAGGAGACTTCGTCACAGTTGCCGGCTTGATGCTTCATAAGCTCGGGAGGCTTCCGAAGATTGGCGACTCGATTGAGCTCTCGGGTTGGAAGTTTGAGGCTGCAGCGCTTGAACGCAATCGCATCAAATCCGTGCGCATCAGCCTTTTGCAGCGGTAGTTCGTTTTCGATGAGTGTGGGCAGGCGCAAGCGCTTGCCTGCGCTGCAAAAACAGGAAAAAATAAAGGCCTCCCGAAGGAAGCCTCACATTTATTGGTGCGCCAGGCAGGATTCGAACCCACGACCCCCTGGTTCGTAGCCAGGTACTCTATCCAACTGAGCTACTGGCGCACATCTACTGCTACTTGTTCATCAAAAGATGTCGACATTTGAAGAACGGACGCGAATCTTAGCCTAGTCAAAATTTTTTTGCAAGAGCTTTTGTTCGCTCGGCAATGCTGCCGTTGTGGTAGGCAAATTATCCTTTAGCCATTGTCATTTGAGTGGTATGTGTTTTATGCCACCAGTTTTGCCACCAGTTGCGACCGAGCAAACCTGCCGATCAGCTGCCGATTGTCAGACGAAATTCTACCGAGATCTTTTGAAAGAAAATGTTTCTGGGTGTGGTTAGATGAGTGTCGGGTAGATGGCGGCATGTCCAGCGGGATTTGGTTCATTGCCCGCTAAGTATTTAGTGGTTTTGTTGTGGTAGCCACTCTTTCGTCGGGGACAAAACCACAGCAAAACGCCCGAGGAGGTGAGATTCCACGGGCGCTTAAAGGAAGATTAGAAAATGAACCATCAATCTTCTTCCACTATTGTAGCAAGGGCGATCTTGAAAATCCTGATTTTCTTGATCCTTTTCTTGTTATGCTAGGCGCGTAAGTGAAGAGCCTCGGTAGTTCGACGACTGCCGGGGCTCGCGTGCTTTTGTGGAAGGAAAAGCCTTTTTTCACAGGGATAGTGCAACCACAGTGCCCATTGGTAGTGAAGTGCGCCTCTCCCATAACCGTGCCGGCTTTTTGAACGTAGTAGCCGTTGCTATACACGCAAAGGCAGAAAAAACCGTCTCCCGGCGAAACGTAAATACGATCAGATCCAGATACTGATGAGGCTGTGCAACCATTTTTTGCATGGTTCAAGTCCAGTTTTTCTGTACCACCAGTTGGAGTTAGCAGAGGTTAGCACCGGTTGTCAGAGGTTTCAATCGGTGTGTTTGCAGAAAAGCCTTGCAGGCAAAGAAAACCCCGTGTTTTTTAGTGCGGGTTCGCAAGAGTTAGCAGCGGTTAGAAAGCGGCTAATTGGTAGGCCCAGAAGGACTTGAACCTTCGACCAAGGGATTATGAGTCCCCTGCTCTAACCGACTGAGCTATGGGCCCGAAAAAGATTCGCAATTGTAGCTTATTGCACAGCATTGCGCGAATCTAGCGCTGGAAAAAACATTTTGCGGCTATCTCATCGTGACTTTGGCGCTTAACGACGTGAAGGCAGATACTCTTGGGCAGTCCTCAAAAACTCAAAACCGACGTGCAGTGTCTTCAGTAAAATATGCCAACTGTGTTTTAGCATTTTCTATTTTCCCAAGATGAGTGATCAGCCCACATTCTCTCAATTTCCTCTAGCACCGGCTATTCAAGAAGCCATCGCTGAAATCGGCTATGTCGTGCCTACGCCGATTCAAGTGCAAGCCATTCCCGTTGTGCTTGCCGGGCAGGATGTCATGGGGGCGGCTCAGACGGGAACGGGAAAGACGGCAGGATATGGGCTTCCGGCTTTGCAGCGCGTGCTTCGTTGGGCCAATACATCGATGTCTCCTGCTCGCCACCCAGTGCGCGTTTTGATTTTGGCGCCGACGCGCGAGCTGGCCGATCAGGTCAATGAAAACTTGGTGAAGTATGCACGCAAAACGCCGCTTCGCGTCGGAGTGGTTTACGGCGGCGTCGACATTCGGCCGCAGATGGATATGCTGCGCCGCGGCGTTGAAGTGCTTACGGCTACGCCGGGCCGTTTGCTTGATCATGTTGAAGGCAAAAGCGTCAACCTCACGCAGGTTGAGATTGTGATTCTTGATGAAGCCGATCGCATGCTCGACATGGGGTTTTTGCCCGATATTTCCCGCATCCTCAATCTTTTGCCGAAAAAACGCCAGAATCTAATGTTCTCGGCAACCTTTTCTCCAGAAATTAAGAATCTGGCGAAAAATTTTCTGAATCACCCCGTGCTTGTTGAAGTTGCCCGAGAAAATGCAACCGCCGAAACCGTCAAGCAGCTCGTCTATCGGGTGCATGATTCGGAAAAAACCGACGTTCTCATTGATATTCTCAAAACTTACGGAGAAGACGGTTCGCCGCTCAAGCAAGTGTTGGTTTTCGTCAACAGCAAGTTGGGCTGCAGAAGACTCACTTCAACGCTCAAGCGCGTGGGCATTGAGGCCGAGGCGATTCACGGCGACAGAACGCAGGAAGAGAGACTGGCCGCACTGCAGGATTTTAAGTCTGGCAAATGCGAGGTGCTTGTGGCAACGGACGTTGCTGCGCGCGGCCTTGATATTGCAGAACTGCCCGTTGTGATCAACTACGACGTGCCTTTCGGAGCAGAAGACTATGTGCATCGAATCGGCCGCACGGGAAGAGCCGGCGCCAAGGGCGTGGCAATCATGCTTGTAACCGGGGGCGATTCCCGTCTTGTTTCGGCCATCGAAACGCTGACCAAGCAGAAGTTCGACATTGAAGATCTGGCACCTCTTCCCCGCAATCAGAGACGCCGAGCGGATTCCGACAGGCGCGCTCCTCGCCAGCAGGCATGGCGCGATGATGATCACGAAGGGCGCGTAAGGCCCGATGTGCCGCCGGCAAGAAAGGTGGTCTACGACCCCATTTTTGATGCGCCCTATGAACCCGGTGAGTTGGCGGCGTCAGCGGTTAAGCAAGAGATTAAGAAAGAGCCTGCGGCTTCTGTGCGCACCGCAAAGAAGCCGACAAAGGTTGCCGCGCTTTTGGGCGGATGCATTCGAAAGTAATCGGTGCCTTTTCGTCAAACGTCTTCGACCCGAGCTTGTCTCGGGTTTTTTGTTTCATGCGGTTTTGAAGCTAAACTGAGCAACGATAAAAAGCATAGTACCTGCAAAAGGAGAAAAATCATGAAGATGAGGCCCATTCAGAGTTCTCTAGTTGCCGTTGCTGCTGCAATGCTTCTGCTGAGTTCTGTTCAAGCTGGTGAATCCATGTCGACAGCCTCAGCCAAGGCGATCTACTCGCAAGGCGAAAAGAGCGACTATTTGGCAGGATTCCATCAGAAAAAACTGTCGGCCGACTGCTCAAGTTGCCATCCCGGCGACAAGGTTTCGGATGGACAGACTGAGATTGATCAAAAGTGCGTTTCTTGTCACGGCTCCTACGACAGTCTCGGCAAGAAGGATATGGACGCCGGCAAAAAGATAAGCGCTCATGCCGGACATTTGTCGATCAACTCCTGCACGACATGCCACGGCGGGCATGAAGCGTCGTTTGCCTATTGCAACAACTGTCATATTTTTGAGATGCCGATGAAGTTCGGGCGGCAGAAAGAAGCTTATTTGCCGCAGGATCTTTCGATTTATCGCGATGCTGTTGCCAATCGTACGGAAGAGGCTGATTTCGTCGTTGTCGGCGCCGGAGGCGCGGGTATTGCCGCAGCCATTGAAGCTTCACGCAAGGGCTTGAAGACAATTGTGCTTGAGAAAATGCCGATAATCGGCGGCAGTTCGCTTCTTTCCACTGGCGGCATGAATGTGGCTGGCTCCAGACAGCAGCAGGCTGCCGGCATCAAGGATACGCCGCAGATGTTTGTTGAGGATACGCTCAAAGTGGGCAAGGGCGTCAATGACAAGGTGCTCGTTGAAGTGCTTGCAGAGCAAAGCAGGTCTGCTCTTGAATGGTTTGAGGGACTCGGCGGCAAGCTTGATCTCGATCCTGGCGTTTACGGCGGCTGTCAGGCTCCGCGCATGCACTACACCAAGTCTGGCGGCATCGGCCGCTACATGATCAAAGAAATGAAGCTCGCGCTTGAAAAGTCTGGAGCCGATGTGCGCGTCAACTCTCAGGTCGTGCGTTTGGAGCAGGATGAAAACGGGCGCGTGACGGGTGTTTTGGTCAAAGGAAAAAATACGGGACTCTACAGAATCAATGCTGCAAGCGTTTTGCTTGCCACGGGCAGTTATGCCAACAACGGAGCGCTGGTTTCCAAGTACCATCCAGAGTTTTTCGGCATGGTGACGTCTGCTCAGCCCGGATCGCACGGTGACGGCATCTTTCTTGGCAAGGCTGCTGGTGCTCAGACGACGCATCTGGAACGCGTGCAGGTGCATCCCAATATTGCTTCGGGTACCAGTCTGATGATTACATTGGCGATGCGCACCAATGGCGGCATACTCGTCAACAACAAAGGGCAGCGTTTTTACAACGACAATGCACCGCGCAATGAACTCGGAGCGGCAATGCTCAAGCAGCCTGCGCAGAAGGTCTGGCTCATCTACGATGATGCAGTTGTGGCCAAGAGACCGAAGGTGCATCAAGGCTATGTGCGTTTAGGTGTTGTGGTCGAAGGCGAGACGCCGCAGGCGCTTGCAGCGAAAATCGGCATTCCGGCTGAAGAGTTCGCTAAGACGATGAAGCGCTATGCCGAATTTGTGCAGGCTAAGAAAGACGACGATTTCGGCCGCAAGGAGCTGCCGGAACCTCTCAATGAAGGCAAGCTCTACGCAATTGACGTTGTGCCGGCTATCGGCGGTACGCTGGGCGGTCTGAGGACTGATGCGCGTACGCGAGTGCTTGATGCCGACGGCAAGCCGATACCTGGACTTTTGGCTGCAGGCGAGGTTGTAGGCGAGTGGCACGGAGAAGACCGCTACGGCGGCAATGCCGTGGCCGGCAACATTGTGTTTGGCCGCATTGCTGCCCAAGAGGCGGCGGCCGCTGTCGGAAAGTAAACCTCTGATACGGCCCGCAGCCTCTGATTGTTCGCAAGCCGGGTTCTGCTCGTTTTTGGGCAGAACTCGGCGAGATGTCTCAAACTCAGACAGGCAGGCGGCATTGGGCAGTCGTTTGGTGATGGGTTATGGAAAGCTCAATTTTCATGTTCAAACACCCCGCCATCAACCCACCAAAAAACTGCGGCTGCGAGCGTCATTTGCTGAGGCTTGCAAATGGCTTTCCCTTGTATGCTATTGAAAATAAAGAAAAAACCGGACGATCAAAAATCATCCGGTTCATCTTCTTGGCGGAAGGGGAGGGATTCGAACCCTCGATACGGTATAACCGTATACCGGATTTCGAGTCCGGCGCATTCGACCACTCTGCCACCCTTCCCAAGGTTTCTGAGTGAGGTTGCGCATTGTAGCAAAAAAATGCGATTGTGTAGGGAGCCATGGGCTAAATTTTTTTTCGATGATAAACCTCGAAATTTTGAAATTGTGTGGCTATCGTGCTCGTTTTCTGCCGTCAGACGCAGAGAGCGAGCTGAATTGATTGAAGATTTTTACAATCGACAGTAAGCTTAAGCTGTCTGTTTATGTGTATTTCCAAGGAGAATCATCCGATGGCAGTTGACAACAAAGACCTCCCTCTGAAGGATTTCAGGGACGCACACGATCGTCTCTATGCGATCACCAAGCAGCTTCACGATACCTTTGAGCGCGGCGAACTGACCATCAAGCAGGGTGCGTTCGAAGAAATGATCCGAGCAAGTCAGTCGATGCTGATTCAAAGCGAGGACCTGTTAAAGAAGATTGAATCCGCAGCCGAGGCAAAGGAAGCAAAGGCGGCTCCGGCACCCAAAAAGCAGGCAGCTGCAAAGGTCCCCGCCAAGAAAGCATCCGCGGCCGAAGTGCAGGCAAAGTCTGAAGAAGCACCAGCCAAGTCTGCGGCCAAGACTGCAGCCAAGACTGCAGCCAAAAAGCCTGCGCCAGCTAAGAAGCTGACTGCGAAAAAGCCTGCAGCCGCTGCTCAGACCAAGACGGTAAAGACTGCTGCTAAAGCCGCCCCAAAGCCGGCAGCTGAAAAGGCCCAGGAAAAGGCTCCCGCCAAGACTGCGGCAAAGACAGTCAAGGCTCCGGCCAAATCGGCTGCAGCCAAGGCTCCGGCAGCAGCAAAAACTGCAGCGGCCAAAAAGACCTCAGCAAAGCCAGCGGCAGCTAAACCTGCGGCAAAGCCGGCCGCTAGGAAGACGGGGGTCTCCCGCAAGTCCGCCGCCAAGTAGTCTGCAAAGCAGGAAATCAGCATCTGAAAGCGTTCGTTGAAGATCATTTCGACGGGCGCTTTTTTGAGACGAGAGAATTGCTGCGCATCAAGAAAGCACAAGGCTTGAGGATTTAGGTTGAACAAGCGCGGCAGAATCTTTCTGTGCCCGAAATAGTTTCGCAGTATATTTTTTTCCTGTAAGATTTCGCGCAGACTCAGGGTGCGCGACGCAAAAAGCGCTGCGTGGAGTCTCTTTCGCAAAAAGCGCTGCCGCTGCCTCCGATGCTTAAAAACAATTAGACGATTGTCATCGTCTGCGGCGTGCACAGAATTTTTAAGCTGGCGGCGCAGATTTCTATTTAAAGCAAACCAATGTAGCCCGGGCATGCGCGAAGCTTGCATTGCGCCCGTGGCGGTTGATGATTTGCTGTTTTTGCTTGTTTCTCACTGTGGTCGACTCACTTCAACCGTCTTATTTGATAGAAGCCGCGCTTTTGACAAGTCCGCAGCCGCTCAAAATTGAGTCTTTAGTCAAGCTTCTTGACGGGACGATGAAAAAGGCGCAGGTCCTTGAGCTCTTGTCCAAGCTTGAAGTCTTCTGGCGCAGCCGCGGCTTGAGGCTTGTCGAAACGGCTGAAGGCTGGAGATTTCAGAGTACGGCTGAGGTCACGCAGGCATTGGTAAGGCTCAGCGGCCAGAAGCCGCCGAAGTATTCGCGCGCAGTGCTCGAGACGCTTGCCATCATTGCTTATCGGCAGCCGGCAACGCGCGGAGACATCGAAGAAATTCGCGGCGTTGCGGTCAACCCCAATGTGATGCGTCAGCTCGAAGAGCGCGGCTGGGTTGAGGTCATCGGTCATCGTGAAACGCCGGGGCGTCCGAGTTTGTTCGGCACGACGAAGCAGTTTTTGACGGATTTGGGGCTGAAGTCTTTGTCTGAACTTCCCCCGCTTGCTGGAGCCCAGCCGCAGATGCAGGAGTTTGAGCTTGATCTGCCCGATCCTCGGGAGGCTGCTCAGGAGTCTGCAGATGAGTCGTCCGAAGAGGATGTTGCGGACAATCAAGAGAATTTGAGCGTGCTAGACGACGCGCTTGCAGTGCCTCACATCGACTCTGAGGAACAGATGTTGGAAGAAGGCGCGCTTGGGCCGACATATGCCACTGAGAGCGAGCTTCAAACAGGTGCCGCTCTCGAAGCCGAGGGCGATTCTAAGCCGGCCGATTCGACTGAAGAAAATATAGATGAAGCACCGAAAATGGTGCGCTAGGCAATAAGGATAATTTGAGCAAAAGCCGCAGAAGAGCGCGGACTTTGCGCATATAAGTTCGAAAACTATGACAGAAGCAGAAAAAGAAAATTCCGTTGAACAAACAGCACAAAATGAGGCTCAGCCGTCAGCCATGCGCTCACGCACGCGTTATGCGCTTCGCCGCCGCATGAGACTCAAGCCTGCAGCGGCCAAAGGTGAGCAAAAAGAAGCCGCAGCGAGCCAATCCGATGATGTCGCGTCCTCTGAAGTGGTTTTATCCGAACAAGATCAGCCCAAAACAAGAAAGCGCCGCGCGCGTACTCTGAAGACGCCGGCCGTTGACGATGCGCACATCAACGAAAACTCTTCTGAAGCACAAGGCGCTGCCGAAGAATCTAGCATGCAGCCGAATTTGACTGAAGATACGGAAAAGTCCGTTCGTAAGATTGTGCGCAGGCGCACTCTTAGGCCCAAAGTTGTCAAAAGCGAACGGCTTCCAGATGAAAACGATGCAGTTCCAGCAGCAGGTTTTGCAGACGATGCGCATGTGACTCTTGTCGTTGATCAGGAAGAAGACGCAGCCATTGATGCGTACGCCGCTGAGCCGTCTCATGAAGAGTTTAGAAAACCTCGCCGTACCCGGGTCTATCGCAATCTGCGCGGGAAATATCGCACAGACCGACGAGCCGATAAAAAGCCGGAAGCCGAAGATTTGACCGAGATTGACGATGACTTTGTGCCCGATGACGGCGAAGTTGAACAGTCCGTGTTTGCTCCGCAGCTCTTTGACGCCAAGGTGCTCGCCAGAGGACGTGCGGCCAAGAAAAGAGAACTCGTCAGTCAAAGCGAAAAGCTGCACAAAGTGCTCGCCGACATCGGCCTGGGCAGCCGCCGCGATATGGAGCAGCTCATTCTTGAGGGGCGCATTTCGGTCAATTCTGAGCCGGCGCACCTTGGCCAGCGCATCATGCCCGGCGACATCATCCGCATGAACGGCCGCGTGGTCAAGCGCATGCCTGCCACGGCCAAGCCTAAAACGCCCCGCGTGCTTGTCTACCATAAGCCTGCAGGAGAAATCGTGAGCATGGACGACCCTCAGGGGCGCCCCACGGTGTTCGATCACCTTCCCAAGATTACCGGTGCGCGGTGGATTGCGGTCGGAAGACTGGACTTCAACACCGAAGGACTGCTTCTTTTCACCACGAGCGGCGATTTGGCAAACCGCCTGATGCATCCGCGCTATCAGATTGAGCGTGAGTATGCCGTACGAGCCGCAGGCACCATGACCGATGAGGCCAGGAGAGCTCTCACGGAAGGCGTCATGCTCGAAGACGGTCCTGCGGCATTCTCCATGCTCGAAGAAAAGGGCGGAGACAATCTCAACAAGTGGTATCTAGTGCGCATCAGCGAAGGACGCAACAGAGAAGTGCGCCGCATGTTTGCCGCCGTGGGGCTTACGGTGAGCCGCCTGATTCGCGTGCGCTATGGCGCCGTGCATCTGCCTGCAGATCTTGCCAAGGGGCAAAAGCGCGAATTGCAGCCGGAGTGGGTGCAGGCCTGGATGGCTGATCTCAAGCAGCAAGAAGAGGCGGCATCGCCCGCTAGAAAAAAGCCCAGAAATTTCAAGTCGGCTCCGGCAAAGAAGGCTGCCGGCGCACCTTCTTTTGGGCGCAGAAAGGCGGCAAGCTGGCAGCCCGATCCAATGACGAGCACGGTCAACTACATCGCCAGCGGAAAGATCGGCGCCATTACTCGCAGCTACGGCAGAACGCTTGCGGCGCAGGATCCGTATGCGGCTGAGCCGATGCGGCAGAGCCGTGGAAATCGCCGCACGAAAGGATACGGAGGACGCAAATAAGCGTTCAAGCAAAAGAGGTCGCAGGACGGGGCGAAAAAGTTGAAAAAATTGTTGAAATTCAACGATTAGCCCCGTATAATGCGGCCCATCGACGCCAACGTTGAGCTTTTGGTTGCGCCATTGGGTGTTTTTCTGGAAGCCGGCGGACTGCGTCGCCTCACTAAACCTTTGCTACGGACGTCATCGGCCGGCAAGGTGCCCTGTCAAAGGGCGTAGGGATGGGCAGTTTCGCCCATTTTTTTTTGTTTCATTCCTTCTTCGATCGAATGCCTAAAAGCACTTCTGAAATTATTGACATCGTCGAAAGCACCGTCGAGGGATTGGGCTACGAATTCGTTGAATTCGAGCGGCTGCCCCGAGGATTGATGCGCGTGACGATTGATCGCCCTGCTGACGGCGGGGTGACGGTTGATGATTGCGAAATCGTCAGCGATCAGATCACGCATCTGTTTATGGTCGAAGGCGTCGACTACGAGCGGCTTGAAGTTGCAAGTCCCGGCGTTGAGCGTCCTTTAAAGCGCGTGCGCGACTGGCGCCGCTTTGCGGGTGAATTCGCCCATGTTGAACTCTACGAACCGATGCACGCCGAGGGCTTTCCCGAGGCCGGCCGCAGAAAGCTCGACGGCCGCATTCTGGGCGTAGAAGGCGAAGAGGGAGCCGAAGTGATCCGCTTTTCGTTTGAAGAAGTTGATGTGGCGCGTACGCCGAGTCAGGCAGCCCGTGCCCGGGCCCAAAAGGTCAAAAAGACCAAGGCCGAACCCATTGTCGTCATGTTCGCATTCAACGATGTGGACAGGGCGAATTTGATTGCTCAATTGGACTTTAAAGGAAAACAGAAATGAGCCGTGAAATGCTCGATATGGTCGATGTGCTCGCCAATGAAAAAAGTGTTGAGAAGGCAGCCGTCTTCGGCGTGCTCGAAACGGCTCTGGCCAGCGCCGTGAAGAAGGCGCAGTTCCCGGGCGAGGATGCCGACGTCATTGTGCGCGTTGACAGAAATACGGGGGACTGGACTGCCGTGCGCCGCTGGCTTGTCGTCAGCGATGATCAGGGGCTGCAGCAGCCTGATCGCGAAGAGATGTATTCCGACATCTGCGATGATTATCCCGATATCGCTGTGGGTGACTATATTGAAAAGCCCATCGAAAACATCAACACGAGCGGCCGTCGCTTCGCACAGGATGCCAAGCAGGTGATTCTGCAGAGATTGCGCGATGCCGAGCGCGAACAAATTCTCAAGGAATTTCTTGCCCGCGATGAGAAGGTTGTTTCCGGTCAGGTCAAGCGCGTCGACAAGGAAGGCGCCATTATCGAAATCGGCCGACTTGAAGCACGCCTGCCGCGCTCGGAGATGATTCCGCGTGAAAACCTTCGCAATACCGATCGCGTGCGCGCCTATGTGCTGCGTGTTGACGAATCGGCTAAGGGGCGTCAGGTGATTCTTTCTCGCGCCTGCCCGGAATTCATCAAGAAGCTTTTTGAGCTCGAAGTTCCCGAAATTGAAGAAGGCGTTGTTGAAATCAAGGCAGCTGCCCGCGATCCGGGCTCTCGCGCCAAGATTGCCGTGATGAGCCGCGACAAGCGCATAGAGCCGGTGGGCACTTGCATCGGCATTCGCGGTTCGCGCGTGACGGCCGTCACCAATGAGCTCGCCGGCGAGCGCATTGATGTTGTGCGTTGGGACGAAAATCCCGTGCAGTACATCGTTGAAGCTTTAAAGCCTGCAAAGGTGAGCAAGGTCTTTGCCGACGAAGATGCTCACTCCATGGATGTGACGGTCGATGAGGAAAATCTGGCGATCGCCATTGGCCGTGCTGGTCAGAACGTGCGATTGGCTTCCGAGCTTACCGGCTGGCAGATCAACATCATGACTGCTGAAGAAGCCGACAAGAAGCAGCAGGAAGAAGTGCGCGAAGCCAGCGAAGAGTTCATGCGTGAACTTGACATGGACGAAGAGGCCGCGCGTGCGCTCATCGACTCGGGCATCTATACGCTCGAAGAGCTCGCTTATGTGCCCGAGCAGGAAATCATTGATCTGGGCGTGTTTGATGCAGAAACGGTCGTTGAACTGCGCGACAGAGCGCGCCGTGCGCTGCTCTCGCAGGCACTAAAGCGTGAAGAAAACCTGCGTCAGGCCGACGCGAGCCTGCTTGAGCTCGAGGGGATGGACTCCGACCTGGCAAGCAAGCTCGTGAGCGAGGGCGTCAAGACTGCCGATGATCTGGGCGACCTTGACGTGGAAGAGTTGATGCAAAAAAGCGGCGTTGATGAAGAACGTGCCAAGGCGCTCATCATGTCCGCCCGCGCCCGTTGGACGCAGCAGTAAGCTCGAAGTCTTTTTCCAAGACTTCCATTGAAATAATCTGAATTTGCCGTTTGTCTAGAAACGACGGCGCCGGACAAAGAAGGCTTTCGAGCCCGCGGCGCACGACAACATCAAAGCATTCGGCAGGGAGAAAAAGGAAAACATGGCAAACAATACGGTTCGCGAATTTGCCCTCGAGCTTAAGGTTTCTGCCGGTACGCTGCTTTCTCAGCTGCAGCAGGCAGGGGTTGCAGTCTCCAACGAAAGCGATGAAATCAGCGATGCCGACAAGGCCAAGCTTCTCGAGAGTCTGCGCAAGGCTCGCGTGCAGGATAAGCCGCGCAAAATTACTGTAACGCGACGCGAAACGACGACGATTCGTCAAAATGACGGCCAGGGCGGGGCGCGCACGATCGAAGTTGAAGTTCGTCGCCGCCGCGTCTTCGTCAAGAAGCCCGCTGCGGCTCAGACAACGCCTGCCGAGGCCGAGCGTGCAAGCCAGATGGCGGCTGCGCGCGCCGAGCTTGAGGCTCAAGCCAAGGCTGAGGCTGACCGCAGAGCCGCCGAAGAGGCCGCTCGCAAGGCTGCCGAAGAGGCCAAGGCAAAGGCTGAGCAGGAGGCGGCTGAACGCGCCCGTGCTGAGGCCGAAGCAGCCGAAGAGCGCCGTCGTCAGGAAGAAGAGCAAAAGCGCGCTGCTGAGCTTGAGGCGCAACGTCGCGAGCAGGAAGCCGCCCGCAAGGCTGCCGAAGAAAAAGAGGCAGCGCTTAAGGCTGCTCAGCAAAAGCAGGCCGAAGAACAAAAGGCTGCCGAGCAAAAAGCAGCAGAGCAAAAAGCGCAGGCCAAGGCACAGCAAGAGGCTCAAGCCAAGCGTGAGGCTCAGGCTAAAAAGGCTGCTGAAGAGGTCGCTGCTGCCGAGGCTCGTGCCGCTGAGCAAAAGCGCCGCGAAGAAGCACGCCGCAAGGCGCAGGAAGAGGCCGACGCCATCCGTGCGATGCTTGCCAAGCCTAAGACCGTTCTCAAGGCCAAGCAGGATCGCGGCGACAAGAATGATCGTCGTGATGAAGCAGCCGCCGGCAAGCAGGCTCAAAGCCAGCAGCCGCAGACGGCCAAGACGGCCTCGAAGTCTGCTGCCAAGACCGCTCAAGGCAATAAGCCTCAGAAGCCAGCCGACAACAAGAAGTCTTCCGGCAAGTCCGAAGGCGGCAAGAAGGCAGGCGTCAAGGGACGCAAGGCTGAAAAGAACAACGATCGCGGAGGTTGGGGCGAAGACAACCAAAAGCGCCGCACGATGAAGACGCGCGGTGTGGTCGACGGCGGCGAGGAAACCACCTGGCACAGCCGCAGCCGCAAGAATCATCGCCACGAGGCCGCCGTGCAGCATGAGATGCCCACCGAGCCGATCGTGCGCGAGGTGACAGTGCCCGAGACGATCTCAGTGGCCGATCTCGCCCACAAGATGGCCGTCAAGGCAACCGAAGTGATCAAGACGCTCATGAAGATGGGGCAGATGGTGACAATCAATCAGATGCTCGATCAGGAAACGGCCATGATCATCGTTGAGGAAATGGGCCATGTGGCTGTGGCGGCCAAGTCTGACGATCCGGAATCGCTTTTGGGCGAACTTGAAGAAAATGCGCAGCAGTATCCGGAAGTGCCGCGCCCGCCCGTGGTGACCATTATGGGTCACGTTGACCATGGCAAGACCTCGTTGCTCGACTATATCCGTCGCGCCAAGGTCGCCGCTGGCGAAGCCGGCGGCATTACGCAGCACATCGGCGCCTATCACGTCAAGACTCCGCGCGGCATCGTAACCTTCCTCGATACCCCGGGCCATGAAGCGTTTACGGCCATGCGTGCTCGCGGTGCGCAGGCTACCGACATCGTGATTCTGGTGGTGGCCGCCGACGACGGCGTCATGCCCCAGACCAAGGAAGCCATTGCGCACGCGCGTGCTGCCAATGTGCCTTTGGTTGTGGCCATCAACAAGATTGACAAGCCCGAAGCCAACATCGAGCGCGTCAAGGGAGAGCTGGTGCAAAACGGCGTGCTTCCTGAAGAGTATGGCGGCGACGTACCCTTCTGCCCGGTGTCGGCCAAGAGCGGCCAGGGTGTGGACGAACTCTTGGAAAATGTGCTGCTGCAGGCTGAAATGCTCGAACTCAAGGCTCCTGCCGAAGGGCATGCCAAGGGCATCGTCATCGAAAGCCGCCTTGACAAGGGGCGCGGCCCTGTGGCTTCGGTGCTCGTGCAGTCGGGCTTGCTCCAAAAGGGCGACATCGTCCTTGCCGGACAGGCTTTCGGCCGCGTGCGCGCCATGATCAACGAAATGGGCAAGCAGGTCGCTTCGGCCGGTCCTTCGATTCCGGTTGAGATCCAGGGTCTGTCGGATGTGCCCGCCGCAGGCGACGAAATTCTCGTCGTGCCCGACGAACGTCGTGCTCGTGAGGTCGCGCTTTTCCGTCAGGGCAAGTACCGCGACGTCAAACTTGCACGCCAGCAGGCTGCCAAGCTCGAAAATATTTTTGCCAACGCCGCAGAAGGCGAGGTCAAGACCTTGGCGCTCATTATCAAGGCCGACGTGCAGGGCTCGACCGAGGCTCTTGTGCATGCCTTGACGAAGCTTTCGACCGAAGAGGTGCGCGTGCAGGTCGTGCACAGCGCCGTGGGCGGCATTTCGGAAACCGACGTCAACCTTGCAGCTGCTTCGCAGGCCGTTATCATCGGCTTTAACGTACGCGCTGATGCGCAGGCTCGCAAGCTTGCCGAGCAGGAAAGCGTTGATGTGCGCTACTACAACATCATCTACGATGCCGTCGATGATGTGAAGGCGGCCATGAGCGGCATGCTCTCGCCCGAAAAGCGCGAGACCGTCATCGGCATGCTCGAAATCCGTCAGGTCATCCGTGTGCCCAAGGTCGGCTTCATTGCCGGCTGCCGCGTGCTCGAGGGTGTGGTGCGCAGAAACGCAAATGCACGGCTGCTGCGCGACAACGTCGTTATCTGGACGGGCGAACTTGCTTCGCTGCGCCACTTCAAGGACGACGTGCGCGAAGTGCAGGCCGGAAACGAATGCGGCTTGTCGCTTAAGGGCTATGACGACATCAAGGTCAACGATCAGCTCGAAATCTTCGAGGTGACCGAAGTGGCTCGTACGCTTTAATCTAAAGAGATCTGCTGACATTCCGTTTGGGCTTGTCCAGACGGAGCGTCAGCAAAAAATTGTGCGGCACGAACTCAGCAGAGCTTCGTGCCCGACTTGAATTTGGAGAACATTAACGATGAGATCTTCCAAGCCCGGACGCGGTCAGCGCGTGGCTGACCAGATCGCCCGAGACGTGGCCGAACTCATTCCGCAGGAAGTGCGTGATCCGCGCGTGGGTCTCGTGACCATCACCGGCTGCGAAATTACGCCTGACTATGCGCACGCTAAGCTTTACTTTACGGTGATCGGCAGCGATCCTGCCGTTTGCCGCGAGGGGCTCAACGCGGCAGCAGGCATGCTCAGAAACCATATTTTCAAAAAGCTGCGCATTCACACGGTGCCGACGCTGCACTTTGAGCACGACACGAGCGTTGAGCGCGGTTTTGCTATGGATGCAAAAATCAATGAGGCAATGGCGCAGACGCGCGCGAGCCTTGCTGATGAAACGCCCGAGGGCGAGGACGCGGCCAAGTAATGGGCAAGAAGGGAGACGCAGTCGACGGCGTGATGCTGCTTGACAAGCCAGAGGGCATGAGCTCAAACTGGGCTTTGCAGCTCACGCGTCGGCTGATCAATGCGCAAAAAGCAGGGCACACGGGCACGCTTGATCCGATGGCCACGGGGCTTTTGCCGCTTGCTTTCGGCAATGCGACGAAATACTCGGCCGACTTGCTGCATGCAGACAAGCGCTATCTGGCGGTGCTCACGCTTGGCGCGGCCACCGACACGATGGACAAGACGGGCGAAGTGATCGAGCGTTCCGACAAAATCGTCACCCGTGAGGAATTCGAGGCGGTGCTGCCTGAGTTCACCGGCGACATCGAACAGATTCCGCCCATGTACTCAGCAGTGAAGTTCGGCGGAAAAAATCTGTATGATCTCGCTCGCAAAGGTCTTGAAGTTGAGCGCAGGCCGCGCAAGGTACGCGTGCATGAACTCAGACTAGTGCACTTTGCCGACAACGAAGCGCATATTGACGTGCGTGTGAGCAAGGGAACGTACATTCGCGTGCTTGCCGACGACATCGGCCGCAGACTAGGCTCATTTGCGCACCTCAAAGCGCTCAGGCGCACCGAGGTGGGTGACCTCAAGATTGAGGATGCCGTGCCCTTTGCCGTGATCGACGACAAGGAAAAAACGATTCAAGAGCGACGCGCTTATCTAAAGGGCGCTGATTTTTTGCTGCAAACGCTGCCCGAGGTAAGGCTCGATGCCGTTGCTTCGGCCAGACTGCGCAACGGACAGAGGCTTGCGCATGCAAGTGAACTTAGAGGCGTGCTGGCTCGAGCCTACGATGAAGCCGGAATGCTTCTGGGCGTGGTGCGGGTAGATCACCGCGGCACCGTGCATCCGCACCGACTGATTCGGTTTGAGCAGACCTCGGCGTCGAAGAATTGAAAAGAAATTGTTGAAAACTGAAGAAGGATCCCGCCAACACGGGAGTGGAAAAAAGAAATGACTCGAGCGATTAGAAATATTGCCATTATTGCTCACGTTGACCACGGCAAGACGACCATGGTTGACAAGCTGCTGCAGTGCGCGGGCACCTTCCGCAGCAATCAAGTGGTCGATGAACGCGTGATGGACAGCAATGCCATTGAAAAGGAACGCGGCATCACGATTTTGTCCAAGAACTGCGCCGTGGAGTATGAAGGCGTACACATCAACATTATCGACACCCCGGGGCATGCCGACTTCGGCGGCGAAGTCGAGCGAGTTTTGTCGATGGTCGACGGAGTGCTGCTGTTGGTTGATGCCGTTGAAGGCCCGATGCCCCAGACGCGTTTCGTGACGCGCAAGGCGCTCGCCGCTGGCTTAAAGCCCATCGTCGTGGTCAACAAGGTCGACCGTCCGGGCGCTCGTCCCGACTGGGTCGTCAATCAGACCTTTGATCTGTTCGACAAGCTCGGCGCCACGGAAGATCAGCTTGATTTCCCGGTGATCTATGCTTCGGCCTTAAACGGCTATGCCGGCTACACGACTGATGTTGAAGAACTCAAGAAAATCGGCAACATGCGCGCGGTGTTCGACACCGTCATCAAGTACGTGCCGGTTCGTGAAGACAATGTCGACGGCAGTCTGATGCTGCAGATCTGCTCGCTGGACTATTCGAGCTACGTGGGCAAGATCGGCATTGGCCGCGTGCACCGCGGTCGCATCAAGAGCGGTCAGTCGGTTGTGATCATGAACGGTCCCGACGATACGCCCAAGCCCGCAAAGATCAACCAGATTCTGCAGTTCGAAGGACTCGACCGCAAGCTCGTCGACGAAGCGCAGGCCGGCGACATCGTGCTCATCAACGGCATTGAAGAGCTCAACATCGGTACGACCATCACCGATCCGGCCGCTCCCGAGGCGCTGCCGCTGCTGTCGGTTGACGAACCCACGCTTACCATGAGCTTTATGGTGAACACCTCGCCTTTGGCAGGCCGCGAAGGCAAGTTCGTGACGAGCCGTCAGATTCGCGAGCGTCTTGAGCGCGAGTTAAAGAGCAACGTTGCCATGCGTCTGCGTCCCACGGCCGATGAAACGTGCTGGGAAGTGTGCGGCCGTGGCGAACTGCATCTGACGATTCTGCTTGAAAACATGCGCCGCGAGGGCTATGAACTCGCTGTGGGCCGACCACGCGTGCTGCTCAAGGTTGTCGACGGCCAAAAGCTTGAGCCCTATGAGCTGCTCACTGTCGACGTTGAGGAAGAACATCAGGGCGCCGTGATGGAAGAACTCGGCCGTCGCAAGGGCGATTTGCAGGACATGCAGCCCGATGGAAAGGGACGCGTGCGTCTTGAGTACCGCATCCCGGCCCGCGGTCTGATCGGCTTTCAGTCGATGTTCATGACGATGTGCCGCGGCACGGGCATCATGAGTCACGTTGTTGACGAATACGGCCCCAGCAGGCAGGGTGAGGTGGGCGAGCGACGCTCGGGCGCCATCATCAGTCAGGATGACGGCGCGGCCGTGGCTTATGCGCTCTGGAAGATTCAGGAGCGCGGTCGTTTGTTCGTGAGTCCCGGCGAGCCGCTCTACGAGGGCATGATCATCGGCGAACACTCGCGCGACAACGATATCGTCGTCAATCCGATTCGCTGCAAGCAGCTCACCAACATTCGCGCCTCCGGCACTGACGAGGCAATCCGTCTGGTGCCTCCGGTGAAGCTCACGCTTGAGTCTGCCGTTGAGTTCATCAACGACGACGAGCTCGTTGAGATTACGCCCAAGAGCATTCGTCTGAGAAAGCGCTGGCTTAAGGAGTTCGAGCGTCGCCGTGCAGCGCGCGTCGAACGCGACGAAAATACGCTTTAACGTGTCTGGTCGCAGACTGGCTTTTTGAGCCCTGAGCCGAAGCTTTTTTAGGAAGCGGCGCACGCCGCTTCGAGCTTCGGCTTTTTGTGCTTTTTAAGATTCTTGCGGCAAGGCCGCAAAGGCTGCCTGATGCACCAGAGCGCTTTCGTACGAAAGCGGCGGATTTTAGGAGTTTCTATGAGCTACTTCACGAAAAAGCAAAACAGCGCCCCGTGTCCGTGCGGAAGCGGACGAACGCTTGCGCAGTGCTGCGGCAAATTCATTGATCTCGACGAGACGCCGCGCACGGCGCTTGAGGTGATGCGGGCGCGCTATACGGCCTATGCGCTCGGGCACAACGACTTCATCCGAGCCTCTTGGGCGATGGAAAAGTGTCCAGAAGGCGTGCTGGCCGATCCCGAATACAAGTGGCTTGGCCTTAAGGTGATTTCTGCCAAGGATATTGACGAGACGCACGCCGAAGTCGAATTCATTGCGCGCGCCCGCGTGGGTTCGCGCGGGGCAATTCGCATGCACGAGCGAAGCCGCTTCGAAAAGCGAGACGGCCTGTGGTTTTACGTTGACGGCGACATGCTCGAAAAATAAGTCGCTCAGAGCGCTTTGAAAAAAAGACGTACTTTGGCTAGCGGAAAATTGTCGATGACACCCAATCCCAAGAACTGGCGCTTTTGCGTTGCGCCCATGCTTGACTGGACTGATGCGCACTGCCGCGTATTTCATCGTTCTTTATCCAGACACGCAAGACTTTATACCGAGATGATCACCACGCCGGCTCTCGTCTACGGTAGGCGAGACTTCCTGCTCAGGCGCAGCCATCAGGAGAATCCCGTGGCCTGCCAGCTTGGAGGTAGCGACCCGGCAGAGCTTGCGCAGGCTGCGCGATGGGTAGAGGAAGCAGGCTTTGATGAAGTCAATCTCAATTGCGGTTGTCCTTCCGAGCGTGTGCAAAAGGGAAGCTTCGGCGCCTGCCTTATGCTTGAGCCCAAGCTTGTGGCCGATTGCTGGAAGGCGATGCGCGAAGCCGTCGACATCGATGTCACCATCAAGCATCGCATTGGCGTAGATGAAAACGACAGCTACGCGTTTGTCAGCGACTTTGTAGGAACGCTCTACGAAGCGGGATGCCGTGTTTTCATCGTGCATACGCGCTCGGCCTGGCTCAAGGGGTTGAGCCCGAAGGAAAACCGCGAAGTGCCTCCGCTCAAAAGAGAATATGCGGCAAGGCTAAAAAAAGACTTCCCCGAGGCTGTCGTCTGCATCAATGGCGGCATCGACAGCGTGCAGCTTGCCGAAGAGCTCATTGCAGCAGGAGTTGACGGCGTCATGGTCGGCAGGGCTGCTTATCAAAATCCCTGGATGCTCACTGAAGTCGATGAAAGACTTTTTGCCGATGCTCATGATCCTGTGACGCGCGAGGCCGTTGTTGAGGCCATGACCGAGTACATTGTGCGTACGGCTCCTGAACACCCGCAGGCCGTGCGCGGCACCGCGCGCCATATGCTCGGGCTTCTTAATGGTCTTGCAGGTGCAAAAACGTGGCGTCGCACGCTTTCAGATCCCGCGGCATATGCGGCGTTCGGCGTGCATATTCTCGAGGAGGCCTATGCCCGAGCCGGATGGCGCGATGCCGCCCTGCGTGAAGATCGCTTTGATGACGATGAGTTTTGATCTTCAGTTTGCACAGGGCTTTCGAAGAGCAGCCCGAAGGCAACCGGCGCAAGCGTGCGCTTTTTTTCGAGGCTGCTCGAACTGAGATGGCTTCTCAAAATTGCACATTTTGTGCACAGATATAGAAAAATTGGTCTTACTGCAGCAGAAATAGGCTTCTAACATTTCCTCAGCAAGCGGTTGCAGGTCGATTGATATGGCCGGCTCGAAGAACAATGAAGACAAGAGCCGGCGAGGCCTGCCGCTGAGTTTTTTTTCTTGGTTTTGAGAGGAAATTTTTGATGCAGTACAAAAAGCTGGGCCGCACCGGCCTCATGGTAAGCCGCCTGTGCCTGGGCACGATGAATTTCGGCGACGTGACCGACAAGCAGACAAGCTTTGAGATCATGGATCGCTCTTTTGAGTTGGGCATCAACTTCATTGATACGGCCGACGTCTATGGCGGCCCGCAGCGTCCGGATATTCCTTTGGGCTATGGAATTTCGGAGGAAATTGTCGGACAGTGGATCAAAGCGAGCAAAAAGCGCGACGAGATCGTGCTTGCCACCAAGCTATACCAGCCGATGATTGCCGGACCCAACGGCGGCAGACTGTCTGCTTATCACATCCGCAAGGCCTGTGAAGACAGCTTAAGACGGCTGCAGACCGATCATATCGATCTCTACCAGATGCATCACTTTGACCGCACCACGCCTTGGGAAGAAATTTGGCAGGCAATGGACGTGCTTGTGCGTCAGGGCAAGGTGCTTTATGTCGGAAGCTGCAATTTTCCGGGCTGGGGCATTGCAGCGGCGCAGGCGCAAGCCAAGGCCTGCGGCATGATGGGACTTGTCAGCGAACAGAGCCGCTACAGCCTTGCCTGCCGCAGCATAGAACTTGAGGTGATTCCTTCGGCGCGCTATCACGGCGTGGGCATCATGACTTACAGCCCGCTTGACGGAGGACTGCTTGCCGGCGCATTGAAAAAGGCTCAGGCGCGTTCGCGCCGCAGCAAGCCTTCGCTTCCCATTCGAGATCCGAACTTTTATGACCGTGTGGCAGTCTATGAGGCGCTGTGCGAGGAGTGTGGAATGGATCCGGCTGACGTCGCGCTGGCCTGGGTGCTGGCCAATCCCGACGTGACGTGTCCGATTGCAGGACCGCGTACGCTTGCGCAGCTCGAGAGTTCGGCTCGAGCGCTTGACGTGCAGCTTTCTGAAGAGATGCTCAAAAAGCTCGATGAAATTTTCCCAGGGCCCGGAGCAGAGGCGCCGGAAGCCTATGCTTGGTAGCAAAAATTTCAATATTCTTCAGCCTGTGCGGGTGTTCATTGCCGACGGCCCGCACACAGACTAAGGCGACTGCAGCAATGAGATCAATAGGAAAATTTCAACATGACCCATAAATCAACATCGTTGCTTTTTTGCGCCTGCGCCGCAGCGTTGGCCCTTTTGTCTTATTCGGCTCAAGCTGCTTCGCGCACGCCGACGGTAAATGAACTTGCTCCGGAAATGAGTCCGGAAATGGCCAAAAGCGTTTGCGCTCCAGCATTTCCTTTGTGGGCAACTCCAGCATCCGGCGCCGAGGAAGTCTCCAAGGCTGCCCGCGCTTTCGCTGCGGCCGGAGCCAAAACCGCACTTGATTTGGCCCGCCGCATGAATGTCGTCATCGAATCCGGAAACATCGCGGACGTGCCGATTTTTACGCTTACGCCCAAAGAGCTTTCAGGCCAAAAAGCCGACAAGATCGTCTACTACCTGCACGGAGGCGGCTACGTGCTCGGGCACGGAGTTGCCGGAACTGCCGAGGCCGTGCAGCTTGCCGGACGCGAAGGCTGGAAAGTCATTTGCGTCGACTACCGCATGGCGCCCGAATATCCTTTCCCGGCTGCAATTGAAGACGCCTTTGCGGTGTATCGAGAACTCGTCAAAGAACACGGAGCAAACAACATTGCAGTGTTTGGGACTTCAACGGGCGGCGCCATGACGCTTATTTTGGCGCTTCAGGCCCATGAGGCCAAGGTGGCTATGCCGGCTGCGCTTATAGCGGGAACGCCCTGGACCGATATGGGCCGCATCGGCGACACGTACTATACAAACGACGGCATTGACAACGTGCTGCATTCCTATGACGGACTGCTGAAAGCGGCGGTCAAAACCTATGCAGGCTCAGAGGATCTGAAAAATCCTCTGATTTCGCCGGTTTACGCCAAAGATGAGGCGCTTTGCGAGTTTCCTTCGACGCTGCTCATTTCCGGTACGCGCGATCTTTTCTTGAGCAACACGGTTCGCATGCAAAGAAGACTACTCTTAAACGAGATCGATGTTGACTTGATCGTTTATGAGTCGATGTCGCACGCGCAGTACTACATCAATCCCGCGGCTCGGGAAACCGGCGAGCACTACAGCTTTTTGAATGCATTCTTGGAGCGCGTGCTGTTGAAGAAGTAATCAAGTGTTTTGGGCGCAATACCGCCCGAAATGTCAGGCTGCTTGAAGGTGCCGATGAAAGTTTATTGCGGTGCGCGCGATTGACTTTGCGCGCACTGCATCGCTTGCTCAGGATTTTTCGTATCATTGAAAAAATGGATTCCTGGAGGCAGCTATGGACAAGAAAGCTCTTTTGAAATATGCGTCGTTGTTTCCTCTGACATTGCTCTCAGCAGCCGTATCGGCGGCGGTCTCAGAGTATTGGGACATTGAGCTGCCTGACGGTCGCCCTTTTGTCACGCTCGAAATCCATGGAGAGGGGCAGGAGTATCAATTCAATGACGAAGTTCTTGAAGATGGCATGCTGCCTGTTTCGGATTGGGACTTGTTGCCTCAGGACAAAGAGCGTTTCCATCAGGCTTTCGACTTTTTGGGCAGGATGCTTCAAAAGTCGGTTCATTTCCCGTCTTCGATTACGGTGGTGACGGAGGATGCGAACGATGACAACGCTTCGGCCTATAGTCCAACCTCAAGCTCTCTGGACGCTGTCGGACACACGTATCTGGGCGCAGAGCTCATTTATGGCATTAAGCCCGATACCGATTCCGGGACAACTGCGCTGATTACGATTGACCACTCTTCGCGAGAAGATGGAGAGTGGTACGCCGGTGCAATGCATACGCTGCCCGACAACGATGATTACTCGGATCTGACTTCGACCGTGACCCATGAGTTGTTTCATGCGCTGGGGCTTGCCTGCACGGTCGACCCGGAAGATCCGAATATTGACATCAATGATGTTCCGAAATACACCGTGGACGGCTATGACTTTTTTAAGCTGCAGTTTTCAGAGCTGCACTCAAACTGGACTGCGGGCCTTCGAGACGGCGACGGCACGGCAGCAGTCCCGGGCATGGAGGTGACGCCCTACGGAGGCACCTCTCGAGCTAGCTCCGCTACGTTTGATATGCTTTCGTCCAAGTTCAGCGCCTCGGGCGTTTATTTCACCGGAGAAAACGTTCAGAAAGTGCTCAATGGTGCCCTCATTTACTATCCGGATGGAGCAGACATTGATCCCGTGCCCGGACTGCCGGTCAATGGCTGGGAAACAGGTGAAGGGCTTAATGCTTGGTTTCCTGAATTGAGCCATATCGAACTGCAAAACAGTCTCATGAGCCATCAGTCGTGGCGCAATTGGAATACGTTCATGGAAGCCGAAATCGCCGTGCTGCAGGATATCGGCTATGAGATTGACCGCAGAGATTGGTTCGGATATTCCGTCTACAACTCGGGCGAAGAAGGAAGTCCATACGTTTTCGTCAATACAAATCCGTTTTATGCGCGCAACGCCCAAGGCACGGCGTATGTGACGGGAGCGGCCAACGACAATCCGTGGGGCATCGGGCTGCATGTCTACGGCAGCTATACGGACGTCACGCAGGCAGCTGAAATCTTAAGCAACGGCGACTATGCCATTGGCATACGCGTTGACGGCTTCAACAACACGCTTCGAATCGCACAGAACGCAACCGTTCGCTCCGACGGCGCCGAAGGCTACGGTCTGGCCGTCACCTACGGCAAGGGGCATCACATCATTCATCAAGGCACTCTTGCAGCCGCAGGCGGGCAGGGAATTGCTGCCGTATTTTCATTCGGCGACAACGAACTTGGCGAAAATTATGAACAAAGAGGGTCTTTTATTTTCGCCGAAAGAGAGTACAGCAATGCAAATTTAATCAATAGCAATCCGGCAGATGTTGGTCTAGACGGCGCGCTTGTGGACAATTTTGATGTTTCTGGCACCCTCTTTGGTCGTCAAGCTGCGATTTTCATCAACGACAACGCGCTTGTCTCCAACATCAACATCCTGCAGGGAAGCCGCATTGCGGGCGACATCGTTTCGCTTTGGGACCCATTGGCCGATCGCGTTCAGTCTTCTTCCATCGACGATGATGATGATCAGCAGTCTATCGGTATTGAAAATCTGATTACACACTTGAATTTCGGTCTGGCCGCCAACGAGGATGGCTCTGTGGATCCGTCTAGGGCCGATGAGAATTTTTATCTATCCTATAGCGGAAATATTTACGGAGGACTTGTCGAGAGCGAAGGCGCAGACTCGGGAGCAGCCGCCATAGCAATTCGCGTTGCTGCAGGCACGCTCTCCTTTAACGGCAATGCTGATGTGCTCTCCGTGACGATCGATGAAAACGCAACGCTTTCGGGCAATGCCGAGTACAACTTGACATCGCTCGTTGTGAGCGGCGATGAAGAAAATTCTGATGAGTCAGAAACCATCGGCGGGACGTTCGTCAACAACGGCACGATTTCTCCTGGCAACAGCATCGGCAAGATCGTCGTCAACGGTGCATTCGTCATGGGCGACAGCGGCAAACTCTTGATGGAATTTTCTCCCGATGGAAGCACCGATACTCTGGTTGTGAGCGAGCTTGTCAAAAATGACGACGACGAAGGAGCTGTTTTTGATGAAGACAACGTAACGATGGCTCCTGCAGAGGGATACTACAGCGCTCCGTTGACGATAAGTCTCAATGAAATGATTTTTGAAGGAGAAAAAGCTGTTGCTGTTAAGCGCGCTGCACTTTTGTCTGCCGAGAACATATCTCCCACATTGACAATGAAGGGGAGCGTTCAAAATGGCGAACTGACGGTCGAAACAACGCGCGCTGCTGATGCTTACAGTCAATATGCGGTCTCTAAAGAGGCTCAATCCGTGGCTTTTGCTTTTGATCGCTACGCGGCACAAGCCCAAGGTCAGATGCAGGATCTAGTGAGTGCGCTTGACTTCTCAAGTCCTGACGGCAGCAGCTTGAATTCGGCCTTTGAGAGCTTATCTGCGGACCTTTACGGCAGAGCGGGAGCGGCGGCTCTTTCGGCGCAGCGCGTGATCACGCGCGCCGTCATGCGCGAGCAGTCCAAAGCGCGCAGCTTAGACATCGGCTCAGGCGAGAGCGTATTTTTTGCCGTGCCTTTGGGCGGCTATGCCGATCGCAGCGCCGAGGGCGTGCGCAGCACCTTTGCCGGACTTCTTGCCGGCGTGCAGACCGAGCGCGCATTTGAAAGCGGCACGCTGACGGTGGGCGGACATACGGCTGTCTTGACAAGACGCGATAAGTTCACTGATTCGGACGGCAGCAAAGCTGATTCCGACAGCTTTTATCTGGGCGTAAATGGCCGCTATGACTTTTCCGGTGCGCCAGGCGTCTATGCATTCGGGCTTGCGCAATTGGCCATTGAAAACACCGATATGGAACGCTCGGTGATGGGCGGCTTTGACAAAGCCTCAAGCGATTGGACGGGCTGGGGCGCAAGCTTTGCCGCCGGCGTTGGAAAGTCGTTTTCGTTGAGCGAGTCTGTTGCTTTGGGGCCGGTTTTGTGGCTTGACTACAGCTTCATGCATTTGCCGTCGGTCAAAGAGACTTCTGCGCATGGAACAGCTCTGCGTACTGAGGATGAAACCTACGAGTCTCTGGTTTCGACTCTGGGGGTGAGAGTGGACTATGCGCTTCCGGTCGAGTGCGCTGATGTCAAGGCATCAGGGCTTGTGGCATGGAACCATGAATTTCTAGACAACTACGGCACGGCAAGCGCGAGCTTTGCTTCGTGGCGAGGCACCCGTTTTGATGCCAAAGCCGATGCTCGCGCCGATGATACTGCAACGGCTGCCGTGAGCCTAAAGGCGAAAATAAAGGAAAACTTCTCGGCCTCGATAGGCGCCGGCGTTGATTTCGGCGGCAGTTCCGCAGGATGGGGAAACGTTGGCCTCAAGTGGATTTTCTAGCGACAGGCGTGTTTTGCTTTGACGGCAGGCCTCAGTGTCGACGCAGTGCTTGCGCTCATAGACGAAAGTTTATGAGCGCCGAGGCACGCGCATGAGAAAAAACTGCCGAGAACCACTTTTTGCGTAAGGTTCTCGGCAAAGTTCCTTGAGTGTTCTCAATAGGCTAGGGCTTGTCGGTCTGGTTGATCGGGCGGCGCGGGTCGCTGATCCACTCCGACCAGCTGCCGATGTAGACGCCTGCGGCAGGAATGCCGGCAGTCATCATCGCCAGGTGATTGCAGCAGGCCGTAACGCCCGAGCCGCAGTAGTTGATGACATCGGCGTGGCTCGTTGGATTGATGACGGCGAGAAATTCTTGGGCCAAGGTCTCGGGCGATTTGAAAAAGCCGTCTTTGCCGATGTTTTCCGTGCTCGGACGCACCAGAGCTCCAGGGATGTGGCCTGCGATCGGGTCGATCGGCTCGGTCTGGCCGGACCAGCGCTCGCGGCTTCTTCCATCGAGCAGCGTGTAGTCTCCCGTTTCAAGATTGCGTTCAATGAATTCAACGTCAAAGACGCGCTCAAGGGGCGTGTGCGCGCGCAGATTGCCAGCTTGCCAGACGGGCTTTTCAGTGTTCACCGCAAGGCCCGCTTTCTGCCAGGCGACAAAACCGCCGTTGAGAACCTGCACATTTTCAAATCCCACCCAGCGAAGCGTAAACCACAGGCGCGATGCGTAGCCGCAGGCGCCGTCGTCGTAGACGACAACATGCGAGTCGGCCGAGACGCCGAGTCGGCGCATGTTTTCGCAAAAGCGCCCGGAATCCGGCAGCGGGTGGCGTCCGTTGGTGCCGGACTTGCAGCCTGCGACGTCTTCTTCAAGATCGCAAAAGCGAGCCCCAGCAATGTGCCCGGCTTCGTAGTACCCACGGCCGGCTTCGGGATCGGTGAGGCTTGCCCGCACATCAAGCAGCACGAGCTTTGGATCATTGAGCAGAGCTTGCAGCTCATTTATTGAAGCAAGAGGCGAAAGAGGCATTTTTAGTTTTCTCCCATTTCTTGGGCGTCTTGATTAAGGGCCTCGCCTGCTTTATGTCGGCGCGAGGTGCGCTTGGTGAGCAAGCTTGCGCAAACGCCCGCAAAGATAATGATAGCGATGCCCAGAGCGCTTTCAAGCGTGATGGCATCCCCCCAAACAAGTGTGCCGATGATCGCCGCAAAAACAATGCCGGAAAACGAGAGCACGGAGCTCACAAGCAGGTTGCCTGCGCCGAAGCTGCGCGTCATGGCGACCTGAGCAAAGCACGCCGACAGTCCCACGGCAATGACGCAGGCCGTGCTTTTGACCGTATAGGTATCGGCGGGCTCAAAGAGCAGGTGCCCGACGAGGCCAAAGACAAGGTTGAAAAAGGAAAAGTAAAAGACGACGCGCCACTCGGGTTCCTTGAGTTCGCTCAGCTCTTTGATCTGAATATAGGCAATGGCTGACAGAAGTCCTGAGCCCAGACCGATGAGCGAGGGCCACAAGTCGCGAGCATTGACTTCGGGCTGCAGAACCTCGACGACGCCGATAAAGCCGATCAAAACCGAGGCAACGAGCTTCCATTCAACTGGTCGACGGTGCATAAGTCCGGCAATGACAAGGATGGCCGCCATGAAGATGGGTGAGGTGTAGTTGAGCGTCATGCCGGTCGAAAGCGGCAGGAATGTGATGGCGTACAGCCACATCGCCAGCGCAACGGTGCCTGCGCCGCTGCGCTTGAAGTGACTCCAGATGTAGGGCGTGGCAAGTCTTTTTCCCGTGGCGCGCGCCCAGACAAAAAGCATGATGACGCCAAACAGGCCTCGGTAAAAGATCATGGAAAAAGTGCCTACTTCGGGCGAACCGAGCTTGACGGCTGCCGCAAGAACGGCAAACAAAAAGGAAGCGACAAGCATCCACAAAGACTGCATGGCGGGACTCGAGAAGTTTTGTGTCGTTGAGTGATAAATTCTGTGGCAAAGCGCCTCTCTAGGCGCGGCTTTGTACAATAGCAAAACGCTGCGGCCTTTGTCATGGCTGCTTGCCTCTGCGGCGTGCATCGACGAAAAAAGGAGTCGGAACAGTGAAAATTGCTTTCATCGGCGGGGGCAACATGGCCCGCGCCATCATCGGCGGTCTGGTCGCCAGCAAGACGGATGCAGAAATTGCCGTCAAAGATCCCAATGCCTGCAAGCGCGAGGCTCTGACGCGCGATTTCGGAGCTTCGTGCCACGAGGAGGCTTCCGACTGGATAAGCAAGGCCGATTTGGTGGTGCTTGCCGTCAAGCCTCAGGTTATGCAGAAGTGCCTTCAAGAGGTGGGACCTTTTATCGATGACGCCGCAACCGTGCTTTCAATTGCAGCGGCCGTTCCCGTTGACTCGATCGTCAAGTGGACTGGCAAAACGCATGTGGTGCGGTGTCTGCCCAATACGCCGGCGATGGCTGGCTGCGGTTTTTCCGGGTTGTTTGCCGGACCACTGGCTGACGAGAACGACAAAGCCAGAGCCCAGTGCGTGATGCAAAGCGTCGGCCGTGTGCTATGGGTCGAAGACGAAGACAAGCTTCATGTCGTCACAGGAGGTCCCGGGTCGGGGCCGGCCTACGTGTTTTTGTTTATGGAAGCATTAAGCGCAGCGCTTGAAAAGTCAGGCATGAGCAAGGATCAAGCGCATGAATTGGCGCTTTCCACCGTGCAAGGGGCTGCAGCCCTTGCTCGTCAGTCGGGCGAGGATTTTGCCAAACTGCGTGAAAACGTCACTAGCAAGGGCGGCACGACGGCAAAGGCTATCGAAGCCTTTGAGGCGGGCGGTCTGCGAGATCTTGTGGGCAAAGCAGTCGAGGCCTGCATGGCTCGCTCGCGTGAAATGAGCAAGCTCTTTGGCTGACCAAAAACATCTGCAAAAAAAGCCGACTTTGAACTGTCCTCAGTTCACTTTTTCTGCAAAAGCCGGCTTTTTTTCTGCGGTGCGCGGCGTTTCGTTAAAACGCGAGATCAAGTAGTCCGCGGGGCTTGTAGCCCAGGGTCTGTACGCACAGCGGGGTTTGCGAGTCCTTTAAAAGGAGCGCTTTGCGCACTTTGGCAGACTCAAAGGTCTGACGCGCCATGCAGTTGATGCCAAGCGCGGCGCAGGCCAGGTAGACGGCCATCACCTTGGCTCCAGCATCGAGCAGCGGCGCGCGCTGCATGACTTCATCGCTTAACGTGGCAATGCGCTCGCTTTTGGTGTACTTCACGATGCTTTTTGCCAGATCGGTCATAAAGCCTTGGGTCTTTTGTTCGTCATAGACGTAAACCAGGTGTACGGGCGCTTGTCTGACTAAAGGCTGCAGCAGGCATAAGTCCTTGCGGCGGTCTTTGTCGTGCACAAAGCTCAGTACGCCCCGTACGGGATCCCAGAGCCAGACGCCGTTGGCTTTGACGACATAGATGTCGATTTCCTTCCAGTTGAGCGCCGTCGGCGTGGTGCGGTGGTCGTCTTTTTTATTCTTGCCGTTGAGGCCGTCGGCTGCCCACAAAATGCTTGCTAAATGCTCGTCGCTGACGGGCTCGTCGGAAAAGTCGTAGGCCGTGCGCCTTTTCATGAGCGCTTCGGTAAGCGATGCTTCAAGCTGCAAAGGAGAAGGAAGAGCGCGCTCGGGAGCGGCGCCTTCAAGAGGCTTATTTTTCTTTCTAAGCGTCACCATGGCGATCAAATCAAAAAAGTAGCCGTTATCGTGTCGAGCGTTATGCCGGAAAACCTACGGTCAAGGTCATGACGGGAACGAAGTTTTCATCGAGTCCCATCGCTTCGCGCAATTTCTTTGCGTCAAACCAAGCCCGCGGAACGCTCGCAAGCCCCATGGCGGCGCAGGCAAGTTGCGCGGCTTGAATCATGCAGCCCGTATCGACGCACACGCACAAAAGGCCTCCGTCGCCTTCAAGTGGCTCGCTTAAAGCCTTTTCCTGCACAAAGACGATGGTCACAGGAGCCTTGAGCACAAAGTCCTGACCTGCGGTCGTGGCTGCGCGCTGGTCGCCCGATGCGGTCTGCGTGAGGGTGTTTTCCGTGGGATCGTAGCGCCAGACGCCTTGGGAGTCGATGACATAGGCCTTGACTTCGCGGCAGTCCAAAGCCGATGGTACGGTGCGGTGTCCGTCAGGCAGATTGTTGCCTGCGCAGGCCCACAAAAGAGCCGAAAGCAGTGCTTCGTCAAGCGGCGTTTCGGAGAATTCGCGGCTTGAGCGTCTGCGTCCCAGAGCTTGAGCCAAAGGCATGTTGATCTCGATCGGAGCGGCAAGCTTGCGCACAACGTCTAACATATGACGACTCCTTATGAGGACATAATACGTAAAACGAGAAGCTTCCCAAGGATAGCGAAAACAAAGTCTTCCGGCGCGAACTTTTGCCTTCTGTTGCATTGCTTTGCCGCAATTTGCTCCATGTTCGGCCTCGGGCGCGTCTACAATGCCTTCCAACAGCAAGCCCATGGCCCGACGGCAGCTGCCGCAGGCATGAACAAGGCAGATATGACGCAGCAGCAGGAAAACTGGCGCAAGGTTATTCACGTTGACATGGATGCGTTTTTTGCTTCCGTTGAACAACACGATCACCCCGAACTCAAGGGGCTGCCCGTTGCCGTCGGTCACGCCGACGGCCGCGGCGTCGTAGCTGCGGCAAGCTACGAGGCGCGCCGCTTCGGCGTGCACAGCGCCATGCCGAGCGCACGGGCGCGCCAGCTCTGTCCCGAGCTGGTCTTCGTCGAAAGCCGCATGGGGCGCTACCGCGAGGTGAGCGCGCAGGTGCATGAAATTTTTTCCCGCTACACCGATCTCATTGAGCCCATCAGCATTGACGAGGCATTTCTTGACGTCACGCAAAATAAGCCCGGCATTTCTCTTGCCGTTGACATCGCTCGGGAGATCAAGGCAAGCATCAAGGCCGAGCTTGGTCTTACGGCAAGCGCAGGCGTCTCCTACAACAAGCTTTTGGCCAAGATCGCCAGCGACTGGCGCAAGCCCGACGGACTGTGCACGATTCATCCGCAGGCCGCCCTTAAATTTATTGATCAGTTGAAAGTCGAGCATCTTTGGGGCGTGGGTCCGGCAACGGCCAAAGCCATGCACGAGATGGGAATTGAGACGGCGCGCCAATTGCGTCAGGTGCCGCTGCCCGACATGATGCGCCGCTTCGGCAAGGCAGGCGTTTCTTACTACAACTTCGTGCGCGGCGTCGATCATCGCCCTGTCATGGCCGTGCGCGAGCGCAAGTCCGTGGGGTGCGAACACACCTATGGACGCGACATGCGCAGTCGCGATGAGCTCAAAGAGGCTTTGGACAGACTCATTGACGAGCTTCTCGAAAGGGCAGGGGCAAAGAAGTTTGAAGGTTTGACGCTGACGCTGAAAGTACGGTTTTTCAACTTTGAGACCGTTACGCGCTCGCGTTCGGCAAAAGAGCCTTGGACTGATCGCGTTGCGATTCGGATTGCTGCGCAGGGTCTTTTGCAGCAGCTTGAAATCCCTGCCGGCGGCGTGAGGCTCATGGGACTTTCGGTTTCAGATCCCGTGGGCGAGCACTACCGCCAGGCAAGACTTAAGCTCGAATATTAATTGAGGTCGCCGAATAGGTCGCGGTACATCGGCCAGTAGCTCGCGTACATCACGACTGCGGCGAAAAATACAATGGGAATCGTCAGCCACGAGGCAAGCGTCTCGGAAGAGAGCACGACGGCAAGCGCCACGACGGCCGTTACGGCTGCCATCATGACGGCGGCCAGCACGAGCGCAAGCACGATGACCGGAACCAGATTGCGCAGACAGCCGAAAAATGAATAAAAGAGCGCTTTGCCCGGGGGCATGCTGTTTTGCGCGATAAGCATCGGTGCAAACCATACGCTCACCACGCCCGGCAGGTAAATCGCAAGCGAGGCGATGGTAGCGTCCCACGGGAAGTTGGCGCGCACGCTCTCCCAGTCAAGACGATTTTGCTCGGTGATCACCCAGTGGCTGATTTCATCGGCAGCCATGAAGCCGTAGACGGCTTCAACGGCAATGAGAACGAAGCTGTAGACCACGCCGATGCGCACGAGCGAGCGGCGAGTCGTCATTGAATTCCACAGTTCTTTGAAGACGGAGTAGGTGGGCATTTTTCCTGCGAGCACATCGCGCGTGGAGTGCGCCACAAACACGGTGCCAAATGGCATGAAGAAGGCAGCCGCGACCGTGCCGGCCAAAGGCAGCGCCGACAGGCCGCCCATAACAAGCAGATAAAAAAGCACGACGCCCAGCATCGAAACAGGTGCCATGCGTGCGGCCTTAAGCCCTTGCAAGAACCAGTCGATGCCGGCGGAAGCTGGAAGTTTGCGCGAACGCGCATCGTTGTAGGACATGGATTTTATGAAGAATCAGTATGTGTGTTGTTATGTTTTTATAAGGGGGCGTCGGCGCGCTTATTTTATGGTGCCGATCCATCGGCATCGGGCCAGTAGAGCGGGCAGCTTCTGCGGTCCTTGAGGATGCGTTCAAAGTGCGCTGGATCGTGGGGCTTTAAGAGGCTGGCCTCGCGCGGACAGTAGTAGTCAAAAAGCCTGCTCATCCAAAAGCGCAGCGCGCCGGCGCGCAGCATGTCTCGCCACAAGTCCCGTTCAGAAGCCTCAAGTCTGCGCACGGCACTGTAGCTTTGCATGAAGGCGCGCACGAGCGGCTCTTCAAGAAGACCAGTGTCCGGGTCAATGCACCAGTCGTTGACCGTAACGGCCAGATCATAGAGCCAGGCGACGGTGCCCGCAAAATAAAAGTCGAAAACCCCCGACACGCAGGCGGCATTGGTGCCGTGGCCGGCAATGAGCGCATTGTTGCGAAAAAGATCGCAGTGACAGGCTGAAGCTTTAAGTGCGAGAAATGCCTCAGAGGCGTGAACTTGCTTTTGGTGCTCGAGCTCATCGGCAAGCAGCGCTTTCTGCTCATCATTGAGATGGGGCTCGACCTTGGGAGCCGTTTCAAGCCACCAGGCAAGTCCGCGCAGATTAGGTTGGCTGAGCGGAAAGCTTCTCGCGGCCAGATGCATGCGGGCGAGCACTTCGCCCATGCTGGCGCACTCGAGCTCGTTGACGCGCTCGACGGTTTGGCCTTCGAGCCGATCGGCAATGGAAAAGGGCTTGCCGCAGATGAATTCAAACAAATTTCCGGCGCGGCTTCTTGCCGGACAGGCGACGCGGCAGCCGTTCTTTTTCAAGTGCTCGGCAAGTTCCAGATAAAAGGGCAGCTGCTCAGGAAGCAGGCGCTCGAAAACGGTGAGCACCCAGCGTCCGCACGTGGTGTCAAGAAAATAGTTCGTGTTCTCTATGCCCGATGCGATCGGCTCAAGACGCACAAAGTCGCCCAGCTCAAAGTCTTTTAGAGCACGGGCGACCTGATCGGTTGTGAGTTCAGTGAAAACGGCCATAAGCGACTACCAGCCGAACTGAATGAATTTTGGCGTATCAAGCGTCGAGCGAGGATCCGCGCCCGGTCGATTGTCAATGGGCCTGTCGCTGGTGTTTTTCATCGTGTAGGGAATCGAAGTCGATCCCGGCGTGACGCGAATCTCGGTGAGCCGGTTGTTCTGGTCGTAGCGCTCCTCAATCACGGTGCCGTAGTCTGAGACATAGGGCTTGGTTTGAGCTCCCTGATTCTGCGCGCGGCGCCGCTGCTCGCGGGCGCGCGCCATGTCCTCGGCCGTGGGCTCAAGGCGGCTTGCCTCATAAGTTGCGCGATCCTGGCTGCGGCTGCGCGGCTGTGCTTGAGGCGGTGCCGGAGTTTTTTGTGCAGGAACTTTGGCTGTCGGTACGGAAGTGATTTTGGGCGGCGCTTCAAGATTGTCTGCAGCGGCTGCGCATGCAGAAAAAGCAGCCAGCAGCGCAAGCGCAATTGTCTTTCTCAACATCATAAAAAGCCTATTTTGAATGTTTTCCGAGTTCATCAGTGGGTATTTTCTTCAAACACCCCTTTTAACTCGATTATATAGGCTTGGTCATAAGCTAAAGGGCCTTGCTTGAGTGCGCAGCAGACCTCATTTGGGCGTGTTGCGCATATGGGCGCGCAGGTACAATGTCTGCGCCAAGAAAAAACTTGCGGACGCACCATAACCAATATGACGACACTGCTTTTAATTGACGGTTCAAATTATCTTTTTCGAGCGTTTCATGCGCTGCCGCCTCTGGCCACGAGCCGCGGCGAACCCACAGGGGCGATCAAGGGCTTCAACGGGATGCTAAAAACCGTCTTTGACATCGTCAAGCCTGACTATGCGGCCTGCGTGTTTGATGCCTCAGGCAAGAACTTTCGCCATGACATCTATCCCGAATACAAGGCCAATCGTCCGCCTATGCCCGATGAGCTGCGCGTTCAGATTGCTCCCATTTTCGAGCTCATTGGACTCAAAGGAATTCCGCTGCTTCAAATCGCAGGCGTTGAGGCCGACGACGTGCTCGCCACGCTTGCCGTCAAAGGTGAAAAAGAGGGCATGGACGTGGTGATTGCCACGGGCGACAAGGATCTCGCGCAGATGGTCACCGAGCACATCACGCTCATCAACACGATGAGCCGCACGCGCAGCGACAGACAGGGCGTCTTTGAAAAGTACGGCGTCTATCCTGAGCGCATCATCGATTATTTGGCTCTAATGGGCGACAAGGTCGACAATGTGCCGGGCATCAACAAGTGCGGACCGAAAACGGCCGCCAAATGGATTGCCGAATACGGCTCAATGGATAATCTCCTGGCGCATGCCGATGAAGTCAAGGGCAAGATCGGCGAATATCTCAGAGAAGGCATGGGGTTTCTGGATGTTGCCCGCAGGCTTGTGACGATCAATTCGGCTGCCCCGGGTGTTGACATGGTGCCTACGGATCTTGTGGTCAACAAAAGCGATGAGGCCGGGCTTGAGAAGTTTTTTGTGCGCTGGGAGATGCGTTCAGGCGCGCGCAAAAAGGCTTTGCCGGCAGATTTGCCCTCGCAGCCGGGGCTTTTTGATGCTCCCGACATTGCCAAGGATGCCTCAGCTTTGGCTTCAGCTGCGCCGAGTGCGACCGAGACGCACGCCAGCGTGGCGCGCACGCGCGAGGAGCTCGCAGGGCTTGCCGTGCGCCTAAAGGAGTGCGGAAATAATACCTTCCCGACGGCTGTCGTCGTCTTGTGCGACAGACTTCAAGCCATGAGCGAGCTGCCTGTTGGAATCTCCTTTGCCGTTTCGGCTCTTGAGAGCTGCTATGTGCCGCTAGCGCATGCCGAGGCCGTCAACGCCAAGCGAGAAGATGTTCTTGAGCTGCTTGGTCCTTGGTTTGCCGGCGAGGCTGCCAAGGTCTTTTACAACGCCAAGTTCGACGGCCATGTTCTTGACAATTACGGCATGACTGTCGGCGGGCGCATTGATGACGCCTCGGTCATGAGCTACGTGCTCGAAGCGCACCTCAAGCACGATTTTTCAAAGATTGCAGCCAGATATCTGGCAAGCGCGGCGCCCGATCAGACGGACATTCTGGGCAAGGGTGCTTCGAGACGCGAGGCTGCCTCACTGTCTGCCGACGAGGCCGCAAGCGTATTCTGCTCGATTGCCGTCAAGCTTCATGCGGCTGCTGCCGTGATGCTCGAAAAGCTCGCTCGCGATCACGGGCTGCAGCATATTTATGAGGACATTGAGCTTGCGGTGATGCGCGTGCTGCAGAAAATGGAGCGCACAGGCGTGCTTGTCGATGCGCAAAAGCTCTCGCAGCAAAGCTCAGAGCTTGGCGCGGCAATCGAAGACATCAAGAGACGAATTGACGAAATTGTCGGCGAGCCGTTTAACCCCGGCAGCCCCAAGCAGCTTGCGCGCATTTTGTTTGAAAAGCAGGGCTTGCCCGTCAAGAAAAAGACTGCCTCGGGTACGCCCTCAACCGATGAAGAAGTGCTCTCGGAGCTTGCGCTTGACTATCCTCTTGCCAAGCTTGTTCTCGAGTATCGAGCGTTGAGCAAATTAAAGAGTACCTATACCGATAAGCTTGCGGATCTGGCCGACGACAATGGGCGCGTGCACACGACATTTGGTCAGACGACGGCCGTGACCGGACGATTGGCAAGCTCTGAGCCCAATTTGCAGAACATTCCTGTGCGTACGGCCGAGGGACGACGCGTGCGCGAGGCGTTTGTCGCTCCGGCGGGCTTTAAGATTCTATCGGCGGACTACTCTCAGATTGAGCTTCGGATCATGGCGCACATCTCAGGCGACGAGGGTCTTTTGAATGCCTTCAGACTCGGGCGAGATATTCACCGGGCAACTGCTGCCGAAGTTTTCGGCGTTGCGCTCGAAGATGTGACGGCACAACAGCGCCGCATGGCCAAAGTGATCAACTTCGGGCTCATCTACGGCATGAGCGCCTTTGGACTAGCGCAAAATCTCGGACTTGAGCGATCGGTGGCAGCGCACTACATTTCAGAGTACTTTGCCCGCTACCCCAAGGTAGCTCAGTATATGGAGCAGACGCGCGTGAAGGCGCGCACCCAGGGCTATGTAGAGACTGCTTTCGGACGCAGGCTGTGGCTGCCGGACATTACAAGTTCTCGCGCGCCCGTGCGGGCGGCAGCTGAGCGAGCGGCCATTAACGCGCCCATGCAGGGCACGGCGGCCGATCTCATCAAGATGGCCATGGTTGCCGTTGACAAGTGGATGACGGCAGAGGGCCTCAAGAGCCGCATGATTTTGCAGGTGCACGACGAACTTATTTTCGAAGTGCCCCAAGAAGAAGTGCCGCTGATGAAGAAAAGGGTTGCTGAACTCATGGCAGGTGCAGCCAAGCTCAGCGTGCCCCTTGTTGCCGAAGTGGGCGTGGCTGACAATTGGGAGGCTGCGCATTGAGGTCGAGAGGTCGAAAATCGTACGCACGGGAATCTGGCTAGGATGTCGGATAATGAGCTGATTCAACAGCAAACCTAACGGTTTTTGATTGCTGTAGAGTTTTCATAAACCAACTTTTTCTAATGACAGCTATGCAGCAGCTGCCGCTTGGACAATCAGGATTTTCTGCGTTAAGACTGAGTAACGCCGTCTATGTTGACAAAACTTTGATGATCAACGAGTTGGCACGCAATGTCGGGAAGTTTTTTCTGGCGCGTCCCAGGCGATTCGGAAAATCGCTTTTGATTTCTACGTTCGAGTCGTTGTTTGCCGATGGCTTGACTCAATTTAAAGGATTGGCAATTGAAAAGCTCTGGACTGACCAAACCTATCCGGTTGTCAGACTTGATTTCTCGCAAGCCAAAGAATTTGCGAGCGCAGAGGAGTTTGTTTGCAAGTTCAAGACGCTTCTTGCTGCTGGGTTTCGAAAAGCGGGCTTTTCTCCAAGCGGCACCGAGAGCGTTGTTGCCGATATCGCTGATTGGCTTGAGAGACTTGCGCCCTGTTCGCTGGTCGTTTTGATTGACGAGTATGATTCGCCGCTGACGGCGTGCCTAGACAACGCAGATCTTTTCGAAAGCGTGCGGTTGGCGCTGAGCGACTTTTATCTGATGCTCAAAAGCTGCGACAAGGCGCTTCGATTTTTGTTTTTGACTGGAATTACAAAGTACAGCAGCACGAACATTTTCTCTGGACTCAACAACGTGACCGATATTTCACTTGAGCCGGCCTATGGAACGTTGCTGGGATATACGCAAAAAGAAATCGAAATTTATTTTGCCGACTATTTAAGCAAAGCGGCGCAAGTGCTCAACCTTGAGCAAGAAGAGCTTCTATCAGAACTTCGAGATAACTACAACGGCTTTTGCTTTGATCAGCTTGCTCAAACGAGCGTTTATTGCCCTTGGTCTGTTCTGAGTTTTTTGAGAACGCCTGCAGTGGGTTTTGAGAATTATTGGTATGTGAGCGGCGGACATCCGACTGTTTTGCTCAACTATATGTCTGACCACAGGCTGGGCGATCCTCGCAGCTTTAACGAGCCGGTCGTTATTAAGCTTGAGTCATTGGCTTCTCCTCAAAGCTACAACGACATGGCGCCGGAAGTGTTGCTGACGCAAACTGGCTATTTGACGATAAAAAAACGACTCTCGAGAGTGCATTTGCTGATTGGATATCCAAATCAAGAGCTGTACCTTTCGATGGGACGACTTTATGCTGGTGAGCTGCTGCGACGCGGCCAAGATGTCAATGATCCGCTGGCGTTCTGGACATTGTCGCTTGCTGAAGAGAATTAGGAAACGATTGTTCGCCGCTTCAACGCTGTTATGAATATGATTGATTATCAGCGTTATCCAATTTCTGATGAGGCTAGCTGCAGAAGTCATCTCCAGATGTTGTTGATCGGTGCTGGTCTTGTTCCCAGAGTGGAAACGCATTGCGCCCTCGGACGCAGCGATTTAGAGGTTGATGCCGGTAATCGACATTGGGTTTTTGAATTGAAATACGCGCAAAACGCTCAACAGGCTCAAAAGCTTGCAAGTCATGCCGCTTTTCAGATGACAAGCCGCAACTACGGCGTTGCATTCAGACAAAAAGAAATCCTTCGAGCAGTTCTCGTCTTCAGCTCAAAGGACAGGCAGTTTACGGCATGGAAACAAGTCTAGAAGCGGCTGAGAAGCCGCAATTTCGGCATCCTGCGAGGAACTTGCCTTAAGCGCTCAAAAAAAGTTCCTCGCAAAACTCAAAAAGATGCCTCTTAATCGCAAGAGCCGGCCATTTCCGGAACCATCGTCATGAGTTCCTGGCCTTGAGCATCGTAAAATGTCAGTCCCTTGTCGGTCATTTTGACGGTACGTGCGCCGGACATCATTTTGAGCATTTGATCTTCGAGCGCCATGTATTTGGGGGCGCACATCTTGCGCGTCGTGGCAACCTTGTCAAAGAGGATGTTTGTGCCGTCAAATTGAAAAGAGCCGTGGGCGCGGTTGCAGCCCAGATCGCCTGTGACCATGTTGTTGGGCAGAAATTCGAGCATGGGCGTAACGCTGCAGTCAGCTTCGGGCGGCACCTGCATCATCCAGCTTGTGCCTTCAAGGACAACAGGCTTGGCGTTGGTCTTGTCAACGTTGGTCGTCGAACAGGCCGTTAAAGCGCCTGCGCAGCAGACAAGGGCGGCCGCTTGCAGTATTTTCTTCATAAAAAGCTCCAAAAAGTCAAAAGTGCTCGTATTCTATCGGCAAACGCATGCGCAGCGAGCAAAATGCGCGCGTACATCAGCGCAGTTTCGACTTTGCTGCTTTTGTCGCGCGAAAAAAAAAAGCGGAAATGCAAGGCACTTCCGCTGTCAATCAAACCAAAGGAGAATTAAGAAAACAAGGAAGAGTTCAGTTTTCTTGATGCGTACTTTACGGCAAGAGGCTCTCAAAATCTGAAACGATTTCTGAGCAGCGCAACAAGATGTGTCTGAGGCGGTTCTTCAGGGGCGGGCAACAGGGACTCTGAGGGCTGATGAAAATTCTGAGGTTGAGACTTAAAAATCTATTCAAATGCCTGATAATAAAGGCTTTTTAGAGGTCGCTTGCAGTTCTTCGAACGCGAATTGTCATGCGGCGGCAATAATTGCATTTAGAAACATAGCTTTGGTTTTTTTGCATCTTTGACGAATTGATGACGCTCATTTGGATTGCAGCGGCAAACTTCATCAGCCGGGCATTGGCCGTTGGACTTGCCTGCTGGCTTTCGTTTCGTTTGTTTGCCCGTTTTTCAAACATGATCTCCTCGCTTGCCGCGGGGCTCATGCTCACGCTTGCCTGCACGCACCTTGTTCCTGAGGCCGTGCATGCGGGCATTGACATTCATGAAGGCGGGTTGGTGCTGCTAGGCTCTTTTGCCTTTTTCGTTGTGCTCGATGCGGTGCTGAGCGCTTCCGGCGGACACAGCCATGCGCTGCCGGAGATGACCAAGCGAGCAGTTTTGCTCGGAGGTACAGGAGTGCCTGAGCCTCTTGACAAAGTTTCGGGGCGCGCCGCCACGCTGCTTTTGGGAGCGGCCTGCCACAATTTTGTCGACGGCGTTCTGATTGCCGCTGCATTTATGGTGTCCAACACAACGGGCGCGGCGGTGACGGCGGCCGTCTTTGGGCATGAATTGCCGCAAGTGGTGGGCCAGCTTGTGATTCTTTCGCAGACGGGCCTGAGCACGAAGAAGGCTGGCAAACTTGCACTTTTGGCGGCCATGGCTTCGGTTCTGGGCGGCATTGCGGGCTGGGCGGTTTTTGGTCTCATGCATCAGCTTGTGGGCTATGCCATGCTGGTGTCGGCGGCAAGCTTTATTTTTGTCGTGCTCAGCGTGCTGCTGCCGGCCATGATGCACGAAGACGATGCAGGGTGCTGCACAAAGCGAAGGATGCCCGTGCGCGAACTTGCGGCCATGGCCGTGGGCATCGTTTTTTCTCTTTTGGTGCTCGCTCCCTTGCATGAAGAAGCGCATGCGGCGGTTCATGAAGACGAGCATGCGCAGGCAAGCACGTTATTCGACGTCCCGCACGAGCATTGACAAGCGCCGATTGCTCGAGGCTCTAGATGACCGCCTACGGCGCCTCGTCTACAATCGGCTGGCTGATATGAGAAAAAGAACATTTTTGGTATGACCATCAAAATTTTCGATCTGTGCTGCGCCAACGGCCATGTTTTTGAAGGCTGGTTTTCGAGCGTTGAAGACTTTGAGAGCCAAAACGACAAAAAGCTCATTGCCTGTCCGATCTGTTCGGATACGCGCATCGAGCGTCGCCCGTCGCCGAGCCGCATCGGCCGCAGTTCAGAAAAATCTACCGACAAAGAGCCTCGCCTTGAAGCGTTGCGCGAGCGCTTTGAAGCCATCATGGCGCAGGTGCGCGAGGCTGCCGTCAAGGCCGAAGACGTCGGAGAGGGCTTTGCGCATGAGGCCCGAGAAATTCAGGCCGGGCGCGCACCCGAGCGCAACATCCGCGGCCGCTGCACGGCCCGGGAGGCGCTTGAGCTCGTCGAAGAAGGCATCAGCGTGCTGCCGATCCCTGAGTCGAGCGGCAAGACGCTTAACTAACCGAATGCAATAAGAGTTTCAGCATGAGAAGACGCGATAGACAGACAAGCACCGAGCAGGCGCTCGAGATCATCTCTGAGGCTTCCTGGGCAGTGTTGAGCGTCGTTGACGCTCAAGGCCGTCCTTACGGTACGCCGGTGTCTCCGGTTTTGTTGAACGGAGCCTTGTATTTTCACGGCGCTCAGGAAGGCGGTGCGCGAAGCCGTGCGCTTGATGTCTGCCCTGAAGTGAGTTTGTGCGCCGTGTCGCGCTGCGAGGTGCTTGCCGGCCGCTACGCACTGGATTTTGAAAGCACT
Organism: uncultured Duodenibacillus sp.; assembly: GCA_944388865.1. GTDB lineage: Bacteria > Pseudomonadota > Gammaproteobacteria > Burkholderiales > Burkholderiaceae_F > Duodenibacillus. The sequence goes on from CALXKM010000049.1 coordinate 145,150, forward strand.
GTTGTGCGAGGACGCTGCTCGAGGGTCACAGATTTAAACGAAGCAAAAGCAGCTCTGCGGGCGATTGCCAAGCGCTACGATTCGCAGGCCGACGCGGCCAGGACCGAGGAAGTAATCAAGAGCAGTCTGGAGAAAACGGCGGTCTGGAGAATTGACATTGTCGAGATCTCCGGCAAGGCAAGGCAGCCGCGCGGGCACTAGAGTCTTCATCGCCACTCGGGAAAACGTTTGGGATTGTTGCGCCTGCCGGAGCTTTTTGATAGGCTCAAGCTCGTTGGCGCACCGTCAGCCTCTGAGCCTTCGGCAGACAATGCTGCCGAAGGATTTTCCTTATGCAAAGCATTCTTCTCATTACTCCGGACTTTCTCATCATTTTGCTTGGCGCAGCGCTTGTCGCATGGCTCAAGTATCCCAAAGGCTTCTGGCAGTGGGCTGAAAAGCTTGTTTTTTACATTCTTTTTCCGCCGTTGCTGTTTACCTCGATTGCAACATCAAAGCTGACGTTGTCGACTTCGACGACTTTTCTTGCCGCAAGCATCATCACGATGTTTCTGGGGGTGGCGGCAGCTTGGTCGGTGCGCTGGTTTGTTAAAGCAGATCCCGTTACGCACGCTTCTGTCTTTCAGTGCGCTTTTCGCTTCAATACATATATCGGCTTTGCACTGTGCTCGCGCATTTACGGCGATGAAGGCTTTGCGCTTTTGGCGCTTCTGATGGCTTTTTGGGTGCCGATCAGCAACACGATTGCAGTGGGCGTGCTTGCACATGCCGTTGCTCGGCGCGACGCGCAGCAAAACGTTGCATCAGGACGAGGATTGAGCAGCCGTCAGGTGTTGAAGTCAACTTTTTTTGCCGTGGTGAAAAATCCTCTCATCATCGCCACGGTCTGCGGATTGCTTTTCAATATCAGCGGTTTTGTGATTCCAGGGGTAGCGCTCGATTTCATGAAGCATCTCGGATCGGCCTCGCTTGCCATGGGGCTTTTGTGCATCGGTGCCGGCCTGCAGGTTAAGGGTTTGACGAGCGGCTTGAAGCTTTTGGCTGCGGCAACTTTTGTGCGGCTGGTGGTGATCAGCGTTTTTGCTCTGATCATGATTCATGTCTTTGAGCTGCCGGCAGCTGCCGCGGGTGTTCTTTTGATTTTCGCTTCGCTGCCTACGGGGCAGAGCTGCTACGTTATGACGGCCAATATGCGAGGCGACGCCGCAGCTGTTGCAAATCTGACGACGATGCATACGGTAGCGGCCATGGCAACGCTGCCGATATGGATATCCTTGTTCATTTTGTAGTATCTTGATTGAGAAAAGGCTCAGGGTTGAGCTTTCGTTTCTATTAAAAGGAGGAGAAATCAATGAGCAGCAGACTTCAAGAGGCGCGCGACAGACTCAACCGTCTCGGAAAAATATCTCTAGGTTTTTATCCCACGCCGTTTCATAAGCTCGAGCGCATTTCCGAAGAGTACGGCGTCAATCTTTGGATTAAGCGCGAAGACTTTTCAGGCACCACGCTTTTTGGCGGCAATAAGATTAGAAAGCTTGAGTATCTTCTGAAGGACGCCAAGGATCAGGGGTGCGATACGGTCTTTACCTATGGCGCCACGCAGTCCAACCATGCCATGGAAACCTGCACGGCAGCTCGTCGTTGCGGCATGCGGCCAGTGCTCTATTTGGGAGCAATCGTCGAGCCCAAGCCCGATGATGTTCGCGCAAATCTGCTGCTTGACCGAATTTTGGGCGCTGAAATTCACATTCTTGCCTCCGAAGGTCGTTCGACCAAGGACACGATGAAGGCCAATGAGGCGATCTTTGCCGCACATCGCGAGCAGCTTGCCAAAGAAGGCCACAAGGTCTACGACATTCCCATTGGCGGCTCGACGCCGCGCGGTGCGGCAGGTTTTGCCGAAGCCTACATCGAGCTGCTCGAACAAGCTGCAGACAAGGGCATGACGATCGACTATCTTTATACGGCCACCGGCAGCGGCGGCACGCTCGCTGGTCTCACGGCAGGCAAGATTCTTGCGGGCGACGCGCATGCCACAACGCGCGGCATCATCGTCGGCAAGAAGGATCCCTCGACCTATGGTCAGGGCGTAGCCGACATCGCCAATAAGATTCTCGAGCTTACGGGCAACGAGCCGAGCGCGACGACGGATCATTTCGAGCTTTATGCCGACTATGTAGGCCCGGGCTACGAAAAGCCCTACAGAGAGGCCAACGACGACATCCGCTATCTGGCGCGTACGGAAGGAATCTTTACCGATCCCGTTTATTCGGGCAAGGGATTCCACGGCATGATGGATCAGATCAGAAAAGGCATGGTGCCCAAGGGATCGACGGTTGTGTATCTGCACACGGGCGGCGCGACGGCGCTCTTTTCCGAGCCGGAGATTATCGGCGACTTGAGAGACGATCTTTAAGAAAAAAAGCGATCAAAGCGCTTCTTTAGCCTTTCGCGGCTTCTTGCTGCGAGAGGCTTTTTAATGGGCAAAAACAAAAGCCCGCGCAGAAGTTTTGGTTCTGCGCGGGCTGGTAAAAGACTTCTTAATTCGTCTTTATGGCAGGTTGCCGATTAGGCAACAGGCACATAGTAGAAGAAGAAGTAGATGAAGCCCGTAGCGATCGTAGCGACAATCATCGGGATGCATGTACGCTTGGCGATCTGGAAGCTCGAGACGCCTGCCATGCCGGCAATAGCGATCAAGGCGCCCGTAATCGGAGAAGACACGCGGCCGAAGGACACGAAGATCTGCAACGGGAAGATGAGCGAGATGATCGGAGCGCCGAGCGTCTTGGCAACATCAGGAACGAGCGGAGCAAACGAGAAGAATGCAGCGTTGCCCGAACCCATGATGAATGCGCAGACCCACAGCAGCAGACCGCCCACGATGACCATCGTAGCCAGACCGAAGCCAGCGGCGTCAGCGGCGTTGATGAGGGTGGCCATAGCGCCCGACTTGATGAGGCCGGCAGCGAAGAATTCGCCGCAGACGATCAGCGAAACGACGCTAACCAGGATCTTGCCCATGCCTTCGAAGAAGAGCTTGAAGGAAGCAAGCACTTCACGCAGGTTGCGCCAGCGGATGAGTTCGAAGATGATGGCAACGATCGTGGAGATGACCATAGCGGTCACGACGTCCATACGGATGGGGCTGCCTGCAACCTTCGAGAAGAAGATGATCAGGAACAGCGGGATGATCGGCAGGATGGCGTAGATGCGCGGCACATTCTTATCGGCGTCGGCGGACTTGGCGCCGGCGAGCGTCTGAATGTTGTTCGGGTCGAACTTCCAGCCTTCCTTCTTATCCCACCAGCGCTGAACGATCATGTGCGTGATGCAGACGATGAGCGTCACGGCAATAAAGAGCGGCAGCTGGTAGTACACGAAGTATTCGGAGACGTCCATACCGGCGACCTGAGCAGCCATGTTGGCGTTGCCGGAACCGGGGCCAGCATCGATGTACTGCGCGCAGCCGATCACGCCCAGAGCAGACAGCGGCGAGACGCCGGAGCGGACGAGAATCGGATAGAGCGTCACCATCAGCAGCAGAGCGAGGCCGGCGTGCGAGGGCACGAAGATGGCCATCACCTGAGAGACGAGGAAGGAAGCGCCCAGCAGGATGTAGGGGCTCTTGATGAGCTTCAGGGGACGTTCAAAGACCTTGAACAGAGCGCTCGAAGCGCCGACGTGCTCCATATAGCGGGAGAAGCCGCCGATGGCCATCAGCTGCAGGCCCAGACCGGAAATGCGGCCGGCAAAGCCGTCGCTGAAAACCTTGAAGATGTCAAAGCCGCCGAAGTGCGTGGTCTTCTTGGCGTCAAGCAGCGTGCCCAGATCAAAGACCCAGGTGCACAGCAGCAGCACGAAGCCGCCGATGAACAGCGCTGCCTGCGGGTAGTAGCCCTTCAGAAGCAGATATACGACCGCGACGATGACAATCGCGGCAATGATAAGACTAACCATGATGATAGGTTCCTGTCGTTGTAGTTTTGATTGTTCTCTTTGACGAGGTGCGGTTACTTGACGGCAATCGCTTCGATTTCAACCTTGGCTCCCTTGGGCAGAGCGGCAACGCCGACAGCCGAGCGGGCAGGAGCGCCCTGAGCCGGGAAGAATTCGCTGTAGGCTTCATTGAAGGCAGCGAAATACGAAATGTCCGACAAAAAGCAGGTGGTCTTGACAACCTTGTCAAGCGAGGTGCCTGCGGACTCGAGAATTGCCTTGATGTTCTTAATCGAGGCGCGAGCCTGATCCTTGACATCCTCAGGCATCGTGCCCGTGGCAGGATCAATCGGCAGCTGGCCGGAAACGAACACGAGATCGCCAGCGGCAATGCCCTGAGAATAGGGGCCGATCGCTGCCGGAGCGTTCGTCGTGCACAGAACTTCCTTCTGCATCGCAAATACTCCTTTGTTTTTTTGGTTTGACTGCCTGCCCGTCTAATGTCACCGCGATTTCTGTGTGAGGGACACAGCATCATCGTAAAAAGAGCAGACGAGTAGACTGGTATACCTAGTTTGGTGACAGTGTGATTGTGGCGCAAAAGTTGGATGCTTTCTTTAAGGGATCACCCTAAATGTCTAAGGGTTGTCCATATCAACTTGCAGCACAAAGGGGCGTCAAACCAAGCGCGACAGGCTAAAACTGCATTCGACCGTCAGATGAAGGCCTAAATGCCTGATTTATCGAATAATGACGCAAAACAAAGGGCAGGTCGAAATTTACTGTTTGAAACACCTGAAAAAATCATGTTTCAGGCCGGTTCTACAAGAATTGCGTAGCAAAAGACGTATCGTCAGAAATACGATCAGCCAAGTCTGATTTGAACTTTTTCTATGTAAGGACGGGCTTTAACTTTGATTCAAAGCAAACCTAGACAACCCGTAAAAGAAACGAGGGTAAACGAGCCTGCCAAACTACGCACTTGTGCTTAAAATGCACTGGTATACCAGTATATCGCCGACCCCGTTATACGGTCTTACTTGTAAAACTCAATAAAGAGGCTCCCAATGGCAACTCTTGAACTTCCTTATGAGGAGGTATTTGACCTCCTCCATAAAAGCTGCACGTCGATTTCGCCTGACGTTCTGTTTCTGATGAAGCAGGCCGCCGAGAAGGAAACCAACGTTGAAGCCAAGACGTTCATCGAGACGATGCTCAAGAACGTCGAACTCGCCGGCAAGATGGACAAGCCCGTCTGCCAGTCTCCCGGCTTCCCGTCCGTGTGGATTCGCTGGGGCGATGCGATGCAGCCCAACCTGGCCAACCTGACCGGCAACATCACCAAGGCTGTGATCGAAGCAACGAAGGCCGGCTACATCCGTCCTTCCATCGTGCATCCGCTCACGCGCTTTAATCCGGGCGACTCTTCCGGCCGCGGCGTTCCCAACTATGAGCTGCGCTACGAAAAGGATCTGCCTTACTGCGAAATCGTGGTGAGCGCAAAGGGCTGCGGCGCTGAACTTCCCAACGTTGCCAAGATTCTTACGCCGGCCACGCTCGGCAAGAACTACAAGGGTCTCAAGAAGCTCGTGCTCGACGTCATCTGCGGCGCAGAAGGCTTCATGGGCGCTCGTGGTTATCCCTGCCCGCCGTTCTCGATCGGCATCGGTCTGGGCGGCCAGATGGATGTTGCTGCCAAGCTTTCGCGCGAAGCCATCTCCACGCGCAGCTGGCTTGACCACAATCCTGATCCGCTCTTTGACGAACTCGAACAGGAATTGCTCGCAGACATCAACAAGCTCAAGAACGGTCCCGCCGGCATCGGCGGCGATACGACGGCTCTGGCCGTCAAGATCGGCTGGGCTGCTACCCACACGGCCATCTGCCCTGTGGTGATCAACTTCCATTGCTGGGTTGCTCGTCGTTTCGGCGTCCGCTTCTATCCCGACGGCCATACCGAACAGCTCTTTCAGGTAGGAGAATAAGACATGGCTGTATACGAACTGACTCTGCCCGTTGATGATGCAACGATCGAAAAGCTGCACGTGGGCGACATCATCTATATCGATGGCCAGGTTTGCACGGCGCGCGATATTGCGCACCTCAAGATGCGCGAGCTCGTTGAAGAAAACAAGCCTCTGCCCGAAGACATTCGCGGCGGCGCCATCTTCCACGCCGGTCCCGTCATGAAGAAGGACGAGAACGACAAGTGGTACCTGAGCGTTATTGGACCGACCACCTCCATTCGCATGGAGCCGCATGCTGACTTCGTCGGTCAGCAGGGCGTCAAGGTCATCATCGGCAAGGGCGGCATGGGCGAAGGCACCAAGGCTGCTTTGCAGAAGTACAAGCAGGTCTATGTGCAGGCTTGCCCGGGCTGCGCCGTGGTTCTGGCTGCCGGCATCGTCGGCACGAAGGATCCGCACTGGTTCGAGCATGGCATGCCTGAAGCCATGTGGCCGCTGCAGGCCAAGCACTTCGGTCCGTTCTTGGTGACGATGGACTCGCACGGCGCCAGCCGCTATGACGAAGTTCGCGATCGTGCCCAGAAGATCGAAAAAGAAATTCTTGAAACCAAGTAATTTCTAAACATTCAGGAGGGGTGTGCGCTGTAAAAAGACCGCTCCTCCTTTTTCATTGCAGGGAAGCATACGTATTATGGAAAATCAGAACTGGTCGCCTTCTGCGGCCTGCGCCGAATTTGTTTCAGGCTTGAAGTTTGAAGACATTCCCGCTGAGGTCGTCGACACCATCAAGCGCGATATCCTCGACTGGATTGGATGCGCCGTTGGCGGCGCTGCTGATCCTTCTTCTCAGCCGGTAAAGGATGTTTGCGACTTTTTTGGCGGCAATGTGCAGGCTAGCGCTCTTGACAGCGACAAGCGCAATGCATTTTTTGCCGCGATGACCAATGCTTATTGCGGTCACATCCTTGAGATGGACGACGTTGATCGCGACAGCATCAGCCATCCGGCAACCGTCAATATTCCGCCGGCTCTGGCTTTGGCTCAGACGCTGGGCAAGGGTGGGCGTGAACTCATTACTGCTGTCGTGAGCGGTTTCGAAGTGATGCTTCGCATCGGTGCCGCAATTACGCCGGCGCACTATCAGGTTTTCCATACGACGGCCACCACGGGCGTCTTTGGCGCTGCGATGTCGGCTGGCAAGATGCTTGGTCTGACCGAAGCGCAGCTTGGCTGGGCGCTCGGCAATGCGGGTTCGATGTCTGCTGGTCTGTGGCAGTTCCTGCCCGACGGCGCCATGAGCAAATTCCTGCACACGGGTGCAGCCGCTGCCAATGGTGTTCTCGTTGCCATGCTCGCTAAGAATGGCTTCACCGGCGCCAAGCATATCCTTGAAGGAAAGCAGGGTTTCTTTGCCGGGTATGCCCGTCAGGAAGCCAACCTTGATCTTTTCAAGGATTTTGGCACGAAGTGGCGCGCAGGCTTGATTTCCTTCAAGCCCTATCCGTGCTGCCGTCATACGCACTCTGCAATTGATGCCGCCGCAGAAATCCGTCGTCAGGCCAAGGGCCGTGCTCTCAAGAGCATCAAGCTCTTTACCTATAAGACGGCTCAGCAGGTTGCCGGCATCCGTCACCCTGAAACCACTCGTCAGGCTAAGTTCAGTACGGCTTACTGTGTGGCGAGTACGCTTCTTCGCGGTACTCCCTCGGAAGCAGACTTCAGCAATGAAAACGTCAACGAAGCCGATGTGAAGGCGCTTGAGGCGCGCATCGAAACGGCCATTGATGAAGAAATCAATGCTCGTGTTCCGCGCAACTGGCCCTGCCGCATTGAGGCTGTGACCGAAGACGGCGAAAATCTCGTCGCGCAGGTCTGGGATCCGACGGGTGACCCTGAGAACACGCTTTCCTGGGAAGGCGTTGAGACGAAGTTCCGCATCCTTACCGATGGAATCATTTCAACTGAGCAGCAGGACAAGCTCATTGCAGCCTGCCGTGACCTTGAAAATCTTGACTCCGTTGCTGAGCTCATTGAGAGCGTCAATGCCAACTTCACTCGCAAGTACTAACCAGAGAACGCGATCCAGGCAGAAAGTCAGCTAGCGGACTTTCTGCTTGGATTCAATCAAACCAAACTATTCAAACAACTTGCTTATCCGACCATTCTTTTTTTGGAGAGACAAAGATGGACGAGACCAAAAAAGAAGTGTTTGACACTAAGCGCATCATTAAGTTGATCATCGGCTTTTTGCCGTTGCTGCTGCTTTTTGTCGATCCTCCCGAAGGCATGGATCCCAAGGCATGGGGTCTGTTCCCGTTCTACGCCGGCGCCATTTTGATGGTTATGCTGCAGCCCGTGGGCGAAGCAACGGCGCTTCTGATCTTCCTGGGCTTGTACGCCGTGATCAAAAATGGTCAGGCGGTATCGCTTTCAGGCTTTTCGCTTGCCATGACCTGGCTCGTTGTCGGCGCCTACGTGATTGCGCAGGCTTTTGCTGATACGAACCTCGGCCGCCGCATCTCCTTCTGGATGATTCGAATTTTCGGCCGTACAACGCTTGGTTTGGGTTATGCAGCAGCGTTCGCTGACTTCATCATTGCTCCTGTGACGCCATCGAACGCGGCTCGTACCGGCGGCATTATCTGGCCGATTTTCCAGCAGATTTCCGTGTCTCTTGGCTCTACGCCGGACAAAAATCCGCGCGGCATCGGCGCTTATCTTGCTGTTTTGCTCTACGTCATCACGATGTGCACGGGCATTACGTTCCTGACGGGCTATGCTGCTAATACGGTTGCTTGGTCCTTGGCCGACCAGATGCTTGATCTGCACATTTCCTGGCTGCAGTGGACGACGGCCTTCATTGTGCCCGCCGGCGTTGTGCTGCTCATCGCCCCGTATGTGATGTACAAGATCTACAAGCCCACGATCACCAAGGTCGACAACATCCGCATCGCAAAGGAAGGTCTTGATGCGATCGGCCCGATGACCGGCAAGGAAAAGCTTCTGCTTGGTCTGTTCGTGCTGGCCATCATCGGTTGGGCAACGAGCTCCTACACGGGTTTGAATTCCACGGGCGTGGTGCTGGGCTTCATCGCTTTGTGCTTGATGACCGGCATTCTGAAGTGGCAGAACATTGCTAAGAACGGCAAGGTCTGGGGCACCCTGATGTGGTACGGCGGCATTCTCGGTCTGGCCGGTGCCATGAACAAGTTCGGCTTCTTCAAGTGGATGGCCGCTCAGCTTCAGTTGATGGTCGACTTCTCGCAGTTTAGCCACATCACCTTGTTCATCATCTTGGTGTTTGCGGGTTCTGCCTGCCGCTATCTGTTCGTGTCCTGCGGCGCCTACATGGCTTCCGTGCTTCCGGTGCAGTTCACGATCGGCTTGGCTGCCGGTCTGCCGAAGTGGGACATGTTCCTGATGTTCCTGATGTGCGGCGTGATGGGCGCTTTGCTTACGCACTACGCAAATGCTGCTGGTCCGGCTCTGTACGGCTCTGGCTACGTGAGCGTGCAGCGTTGGTGCGCGATTGGTTTGTTCTTTACGCTGCTGTCGTACGTGATCTTCGCCATCATCGGCGTGCCGTACTGGGTGGCGCTCGGTTTGTTCACTTCGCTCTAAGAGCTTGTTGACAGACTGAACATAAAAGTTGGGCGAAAGGCGTGGTGCGTCTCAAAGCATCAGTAGCCTTTCGCCCATTGCTTTTTTTGTTGTCAAGTTGTAGATGTAAAAAGAAATTTTGTGTAGGATAAAAACAGCACTGTCGGGCTGCAGTTAAACTGCGGCAGTGTGCGCGCACGCTTAGTTTGCTGAGACGATTTGATTTGCATACGGATAAAAAGATAGGTTAGGGATATGACTAGCAAAAAATTGCTCGATAGAAGCAATCAGACGCTCTATGGACAGATTGCCAACATTTGGCGCGACCGAATCCTTTCGGGGGAATTTAAGCCTGGCGATGTGTTGCCTTCTGAGCGCGAGATTGCTGCGGAGCTTGAAGTCAGTCGCATCCCTGTGCGCGAAGCCATGAAATCACTTGAGTATCTCGGCGTGGTGCGCCAGCAGCGAGGAAAGGGTGTTGTTGTTCAAGAGGCTGACCTTGGAAATGCACTCAAAGTGATAGGCCCGCTTGTAACGACCATTACGCCGGAGATTTTGGAAAATTTGTTCGATTTTCGTTTGCTGATCGAACCATATGCCGCCGAGCAGGCGGCGCTGCACGCAACTAAGCAGGAGCTTCAGAGTATTTTTGAGGCAATTGAGACGCATCGCAAGGCCTATCTCAATAAGCAAAAGGCAGAGAATTTCTCTTTTGATTTTCACTACCGCGTTTTGATGGCCTCGCACAACGAGATTATTGCTATCGTAAGCAGGTTTTTGAGCGAAGTGCAGCACTACTCACGGCACCTGACGCTATGGAATGAGGAACGCCGCAAAAGCGCCTTTGCTGATCACTGTGCGATTTATGAAGCAATAGCTGCGAGAAATCCGAATTTGGCCAGAGAGACGATGCGCAGACACTTGCTGGAAGCAAAAGAAGAGCTGCCGATGGTGCCTGCGGCGACCTAGAATTAAAAAGCTGTCGGTTCCGGCCGTTTATATGTTTTGCGGGTTTTTTAGCCCGCTTTTGTTTGAAAAAGGAATGTAGAGAGATGAGCAACAGGCAGAAATTTGATGCTCTGTGGATTGCTGAAGCAGACAACACGGCGACAATGCTCAGAGACGCCAAGGCAGGCGAAAGAGTTTCTGCAGCATTGGCCGACGGCAGTCAAGCAAAAGTAATTGTGCTGCAAGAAGATATTGGTTTTGGCCACAAGTTTGCCCTTGCCGACATAGGTGAAGGTCAAGATGTTCTCAAATATGGTGAGGTAATTGGCCGTACTCATTGCTCGATTCATGCTGGACAGCACGTGCATGTACACAATGTAGAGAGTTTGCGAGGCAGAGGAGATGAGACGACCGGCAGAGTCGAAAAAGAGGATGCGCAGCTTCCCGAATCATTTGTCGGGGCCGACAGACTGGTGCTCAAGGCCCCGCTGATTGATGTCGGTAATAAAACTTTTCTTGGTTATCCGAGAGCCGATGGAAGTGCAGGAACGCGCAATCTCGTGGGGATTATCTCGTGCGTAGCGTGCGCCAATGATGTTGTTTCGCGCTTGTCCGATATTGACGGAGCGGCTTGTTTTACGCATCAGCAAGGATGCTCGCAGACGATGCCTGATGTCGCGAAAATCACGCAGGTACTTATCAATCTTGCGTTGAATCCAAATTTGGGTGCCGTACTTTTGGTTAGTCTCGGCTGTGAGAGCGTGCCTTCGCAGAAAGTTCTCGAAGCAGTGCGTGCCTCGGGCAAGCCAGTTGAGATGATTGTGATACAGCAAGAGGGCGGGCTGACTGCTTCGGTTGAAAAAGCCCGACGGATTGTTTTGGAATTGGTTGAAAGAATCAGAACCGATCCCCAAAACGTGCCGGTAAGCAAGCTTCGCGTGGGGCTCAAATGCGGCAGTTCGGATACGACGCAGGGGCTGTCGGCCAATGTGGTTGTGGGCAGTCTGACAGACATGCTCGCAGCTGTGGGTGCGGGCATCGTCATTGGAGAGACGACCGAATTCATGGGAGCCGAACATATTGCCGCTCGCGACGCTGTCGACAAAGCAACGGCGCAGTCGATCGTAAAGCTGGTGCATTGCATGGAGCAACGAGCGCTTTCTGTTGGCGTCGATATGAGAGGAGGACAGCCGACTCGCGGCAATATTGCCGGAGGTCTGACCACGATTGAGGAAAAAAGCCTGGGAGCGCTGGCCAAAGCGGGTTCAGCCGTCTATCAGAAGGTCATTGATTACGGCGAGCGCACCGAGGTGCGAGGGCTTGTGATGATGGATGCGCCGGGAAGAGAGCCGGAAATGCTCACCGGTCTTGCGGCGGCAGGCTGCAATCTCATTGTGTTTTCCACGGGTCGCGGTGCGCCGCAGGGCTTTCCCTTTGTGCCCGTCGTGAAGGTCACGGGCAACGAGAGAACCTTCAAGGTGATGAACGAGCATATGGACTTGTGCGTCAGCGGAGTAATGGCCGGCACCCAAAGCCCGGCCGAAGCCGCTGGCGCCCTTTTTGAAGAGGTCATTGCCGTTGCCTCGGGCAGCCCCTCCAAGGCCGAAAAGTGCGGTTACAACAATTCCATGAATATTTATGCAACAGGGCCTGTCATCTAGAAAACGGATGCTCGAAAAGATATCAAGCAAACTATTTGACAAGGATGCGCTCGTTTTTCAACGCTTTTTTTCAAGCGGGGATTTTCATGGTTAGGAATAACCTTTGTTTGGGTAGGTTTGCAATGTTTTTCGCTTGCGTCGAGAGCTAAAATAGATCAGTTAGAGGTGCCCGCCGCCATGAAGAGTGAGGCATGACGACAGAGTGCCGAGAAATAGAAAAATCCTCCACCAAAGTTTTATTGCAGGTCAGCTATGAGCACTTGTGAAAAGAAAGAAAAAGGGGTTGGCGTTCTTCGCAACCCGTGGCTAAATCGTGGTCTCGCTTTCAGCGAGCAGCAGCGTGATGCGCTTGGATTGCGCGGACTTCTTCCCGCTGCCGTGTCGACTCGCGATCAGCAGGTTGAGCGCTGGAAGGCATTGATTGCCCAGCAGCCGACGCCGCTCATGAAGTACATCACGCTTGATACCGCTCGCATGATTGACGAGGCGCTCTACTTCCAGCTCGTGATGGAAAACGTTGAAGAGTACATGCCTCTTATTTATACGCCTACCGTGGGCGAGGCTTGCCAGAAGTTCGGCCATATCTATCGCGCTCATCGCGGTCTTTACATTTGCGCCGAGGATCGCGGTCACGTGCGCGACATCGTTGCCAATGTTCCCAACCAGAAGGTCGACATCATCGTCGTTACCGACGGTCAGCGCATCCTCGGTCTTGGTGATCTGGGCGCCTGCGGCATGGGCATTCCCATCGGCAAGCTTGCTCTGTATACGGCTTGCGCCGGCGTCAATCCGCAGCACACGCTTCCCGTGACGCTCGATGTCGGCACCAACAACGAAGAATTCCTCAAGGATCCTCTCTACATCGGTCAGCGTCACAAGCGCGTTGACGACGAGACCTACTATGCTCTCATTGAGGAGTTCGTTGCTGCTGTTCGCGAACGCTGGCCCAATGTGCTCATCCAGTTTGAAGACTTCCAGAATACGCATGCCTTCAAGCTGCTCGACATTTGGCGTGACCGTGTCCCGTGCTTCAACGACGACATTCAGGGTACGGCTTCTGTGGTTGTCACGGGCTTTTACTCTGCCATGCGCGTCAAGAAGGAAAAGCTCAGCGATCAGAAGATTCTGTTCCTCGGTGCAGGTTCTGCTGCAACGGGCATTGCGCACCTCATTGCTGATGCCATGGTCGAAGAGGGAACGTCGCGCGAAGAGGCACTCTCCAAGATTGCTTTGTTTGACTCCAAGGGCTTGGTCACGAGCCGCCGCACGGACAAGCTTGCCGACAACAAACTGCCGTTTGCGCACGACTACGAGGTGTGCACGAGCTTTGCCGATGCTGTGCGCCATCTCAAGCCCACGGCCATCGTCGGCGTTTCTGCTCAGCCCAAGACCTTCAGCGAGGAAGTCATTTCGCTGATGGCTCAGTACAACAAGCAGCCGATCATCTTTGCTCTGTCGAACCCGACTTCCAAGGCCGAATGCACGGCTGAGGAAGCTTACAAGTTCTCCAACGGCACGGCGCTCTTTGCAAGCGGCTCGCCCTTTGATCCGGTTGAATTCGAAGGCAAGACCTTTGTTCCGCGTCAGGGCAACAACAGCTATGTATTCCCTGCCATCGGCATGGGCTGCATCTACACGCATGCCAAGAGCGTTCCCAACGGCGTGTTCCTGGCTGCCGCCAAGAGCCTTGCCGACCAGGTGAGCGAGGAAGACCTCGGCAAGGGTGCGCTCTATCCGCCGTTGTCTGAAATTCGCGAGCTGTCCGTGGCGATTGCCGCGGCTGTTGCCGAGTACTGCTTCGAACATGGTCTGGCGCAGATTGAGCGTCCTGCTGATCTCAAGGCCGCTGTTCGCGAAGCTATGTGGCAGCCGAGCGATCCGAAGTTTGCTGCCGGAGAATAATTTGCTGACAGCAGCCGTTTGCCTCCGTTGTTTTGGGGGCAAGCTTTCCTAAACGGATCGGCGTCACAAAAAAACCGCTCCTTTCGACAGGAAGAGAGCGGTTTTTTGTACCTCTTAGGAGGTATGTTCAGAAAAACTCGAAGCAACACCATTTTAGGTGGAATACCACCAAAAGGGTATTGGCATGAAGATGTCTTCCCTTTGTTTTTTGTCTTAATGCCGGCACTGCAAAAGAGAGTTCTTTGATTTTAAGCAATCTAAAAGTACGGCATTACATATTATTTCAGACAAAAAAAGTGCCGCGCGGTGAAGCACACCGGAGGCGGCGCAAGAGGGGAGCAGTAAAAATGTAAGAGAGACTATTGGGCGACGACAAACCCCCAGAGAGCCAGCAAAATGACCTGACCAGTTAGGATTCTCAGGCACATAGCCAAGGGGTAAACCGTCGAATAGGCAATGGCCGAGGAGTCTTTTTCTGAAATCGTATTGGCATAGGCAAGCGTCGGAGGATCGGTCGTTGCGCCGGCCAGAAGCCCTACGATCAAGTGATAGTTCATCTTGAATTTAATGCGGGCGAGAATCCCGACAAGGATAAGCGGAACAACAGTAATGACAAGGCCTGCGGCGACATAAATCGGTCCGTTGCCGTTGATGAGGGCGTTGACGAATTTGTCGCCTGCCGACAGTCCCACGCTCGCTAGAAATAAGGCGATGCCCATTTCGCGCAGCATCAGGTTGGCCGAGTGTGTGGTGTATGTAATGAGCTTAAAGTGCGGCCCCCAGTAGCCCAACAAAATGGCCACAATCAGCGGACCGCCTGCTAAACCAAGCTTGAGAGGAACCGGCATGCCGGGAATCGCAATCGGCAGAAAGCCCAGAATAATGCCAAGAGCAATGCCCAAAAAAATCGAAATGATGTTGGGGTGATCGAGTTTTTTTACTTGATTGCCGAGCCTGTCGGCCAGACGTGCAATGGCGCGCTCCGGCCCCACGCAGTAGACCTGATCGCCGATTTGCAGATGCAGGTTTTGATAGGGAAACAGCGTCATGCCCGCACGAAAGACGCGGGTGATGTTGACGCCGTCAAAGCGGCTTAAATGCAATTCGCTCAGGCGCAAGCCGTTGACTTCGTCGCGGGTGATCAAAATGTTGCGCGAAATCAGAGGCGAATGAGCCGTTGCCAAATCAACTTCCGTGTCTTCTTTGCCGAAAAAAGCGATGATGGCAGGCTTGTCCTCGGAGCCGGCAACAATTCTGAGCTTGTCGCCGACGTGCACCGGCGTATCCGGGCCGGGGCTGTTGATGACGCCGTCATGAAGCACTCTTGAGCAGATGAATGCTCGCCCGATGAGCCTTCTCACGTCGCGGATTGTTTGCCCATTGATTCCCTCGTTGGTGATGTCGACGTGAAAGAAAATGGGGGCGTCGCTCTTGGCGTTGGCCTCTTCTTCCCAGTGCTGATCCTCTTCTTTGACGTCAATGCGAAAGATGATGCGAAGAAGAATTGCGGACATGATGATGCCGACCACGCCCAAAGGATAGGCGCATGCGTAGCCTACAGCGATGTTTTCGCCTGCGTAGCCAAGCATGTCAAGCGCTTCCTGCGTAGCGCCCAGTCCAGGCGTATTGGTCACGGCACCGAAGTGAACGCCCAGCATCTGAGGCAGCGTAACGGTTCCCTGAAGCGCAAAAAAGAGCACAACCGTTAAGGCAATGCTGAGCACAACCGCAAGGATAGTGAGCAAATTGAGCTGAAGTCCGCCGCTTTTGAAGGAAGAGAAAAACGAAGGACCGACCTGCAGACCGATGAAGAAGACAAAAAGAATCAGGCCAAAGTCGCGCAGAAAATTAAGCACCGTCATGTTGACGGCAACTCCGGCGTAGCTTGCCGCAAGGGCGGCGAACAGCACGAAAGTAACGCCCAATGAAACGCCAAGCACTTTGATGCGTCCGAGCGCCATGCCGATTGAGATGACAACGGCGTATACAAGCATGATGTGCCCGATCGAGTCGGCATCTGTGACAAGCTGCAAAATCCAGTCCATGACGATGTCTGAGGCTCGCTCGGAGCCTGAGTTTTCCTGTTAGCTAAGAATAGGGAAAAGAAGTTTATTTTGAAAACAAGGCTAAATTTATGCGTACAAACCCGCCTTATAAGCAAACCGCAGTGTAGAGCGCCTGTAAATTTTGTGAAAGCTTTTGCCTTTACTCAGATGCTTGTCTCAGGAAACAAAATTTTGCGGACATGAATGAGGAGTTACTCTATACTCCTTTCGCGGTAGGAAGGGCAGAGTATCTCTACCTCTTCTGATTGACGCAATTTGTGCTGACACGCCGCGCTCGGCTTTTTCGGGTGCGAGCAATATTTATATACGAGGAAAGCGAAATGGCATTTCGTATTGAAAAGGACTCCATGGGCGAAATTCAGGTCCCTGACGATAAGTACTGGGGCGCCCAGACGGAGCGCAGCTACGAAAACTTCAAGATCGGCGTTGAAAAAATGCCGATGCAGATCACGCGCGCTTTTGCCATGCTCAAGCAGGCCTGCGCCATCGCCAACAACAAGTTCGGCAAGCTCGACGATCGCCGCATGAGCGCCATCAAGCAGGCTTGCGAAGAAATCCTCGAGGGCAAGCTCGACGGCAACTTCCCGCTTGCAATCTGGCAGACCGGTTCGGGCACGCAGTCCAACATGAACATGAACGAGGTGATCGCCAACCGCTCGACCGAAATCCTCGGCGGCAATTTCCGCGACAAGGCCAATACGCCCAAGGAAAATCTGGTTCATCCCAATGATCATGTCAACATGAGCCAGTCTTCCAACGACACCTTCCCGACTGCTCTGCACATCATGGCAGTGGTTGAAACGACCAACTATCTGCTGCCGCGTCTGTGCGAATTCGAGAAGTGCCTCATCGCCAAGAGCGAAGAGTTCATGGACATCATCAAGAACGGTCGCACCCACCTGCAGGACGCCACGCCTCTGACGCTCGGCCAGGAATTCAGCGGCTACGCTTCCATGATCACCCACAGCAAGAAGCACATCGAAGCAGCTCTTGAATCCGTGCGTGAAATTGCCATCGGCGGCACGGCTGTCGGCACCGGTCTCAACTCGCCCAAGGGCTGGGGCGCTGAAATCGCTCAGACCCTGACCGCCAAGACGGGCATCAAGTTCATCGACTGCCCCAACAAGTTCTACGGCCTTACCAGCCATGACTCGCTCGTTGCACTCGAAGGCGCTTTTGCCGGCCTTGCTGCCGACCTTATGAAGATTGCCAACGACATCCGTTGGCTCGCCAGCGGTCCGCGCGGCGGCCTCGGCGAAATCACGATTCCGGCCAATGAACCGGGTTCTTCGATCATGCCGGGCAAGGTCAATCCGACCCAGTGTGAAGCTGTCACGATGGTTGCCGTTCAGGTCATGGGCAATGCGACGACGATCAACATGGCTGCCTCTCAGGGCAACTTCGAACTGAACGTCTTCCAGCCCGTTGTTGCTCACAATCTGCTGCAGAGCATCCGTCTGCTGGCCGATGTGATGGTTTCCTTCCAGGAACACTGCGTTGCCGGCATTACCGCCAACAAGGAACGCATCCAGGAACTGATGGAACGCTCTCTGATGCTCGTGACGGCTCTCTCGCCGCTCGTGGGCTATGACAATGCCGCTAAGATCGCCAAGTACGCTCACGCTCAGAACAAGAGCCTGCGCGAGGCTGCCCTCGAACTCGGTCTGTGCACCGAAGAGCAGTTCAACGAGTACGTTGTTCCTGCCAAGATGATTCATCCGCAGTGATCTGCTGATGCATGACTCTTTCCTGCCGCCGGACGCTTAAACCCTGCGGCAGGGTCTATAGCACAAAAGCTCGATTCCGGACGTTGTTCGAAATCGAGCTTTTTGCTGAGCGCTGTTTGCCTGCAGGAGTCGGCATAATGAGCCGATAAGTCTTTTTTGAGGGTACAAACTCATGGCTGATCTCAATGTATGTTCAATGCCGAGCGCTTCCGGCAGTTTTCCCATGCCCTGCGTGCCGGGCTGGCCCAAGCTTCGTGCGGGTACTCAGCTTGACGCTATGTACGAGAGGCTGCAGCGCGACGGTTTTTCCTTTACGCGTCCGGGAGCCGATCTGAGCAAGCCTCATGTCGTTGTTGTGTTTGATCCTCAGTGCTATTGGTCGAACAATTTGTGGAAAACCACGCGTCTATTAGAAGATGAGGTTTTCTTCGTGTGGTTTCCTGTGTGCGTGTCGGCCGACATCAGCACGGCGCAGGCAGCCTGCATCATGGCAGCGAGCAATCCTTGGGAGGTGTTTTGCGAACACGAGGAGAGTTTTGCCGATCCGGATTTTTGCGGAATTCATCCTGAGAACTACAAAATCACGCAGGACGACCGCAATCGAGTCTGGCGCAATGCTCGTGTATTTCGAAAAGCGGGCGGCACGCAAGTGCCTCTGGGAATCTATCGCTGTCCGGACGGTTCCTACGTGCCTATATTTGGCGACGATACGCTGAGCGAAATTAAGCAGAAGCTGGGGCTTTGATTTTTCTAGTGGTTTTCCGCAGGCTGGATGGAGGAAAGCAGACCTAAGTGAATCGCAAGCCGTTGATTTTCTTTGGAAATATTTGTTGCTTGCTTCGCATCGGCTCAAATGGATTGGGCTCATCAAGTGATAAACTTCGCGAGTTTTTGATGAAGGACGCCTGAACCATGTCCATTGAAATTGCACTTGCGCTGCTTTTGCTCGGCTCCTGCACGGGTTTTCTTGCCGGCTTGCTGGGCATCGGCGGCGGCATGATCCTTACGCCTTTTCTGACGATGATGCTCGTCTACACCGGTGTTCCCGACGAGCACATTGTGCATGTGGCCATTGCCACGTCGCTTGCCACCATCATGTTCACCTCAATGTCTTCGGTGCGCGCGCACAATAAGCGCGGCGCCGTGCTCTGGCCTGTTGTTTGGATGATTGCGCCGGGCATTCTGGTGGGCGCTCTGGCTGGAGCCAAGGTAGCAAGCGCGCTGCCTACATTTTGGATTTCCATGGTGTTCGTGTGCTTTGTGGGATTTTCCGCCTGCAAGATGTTTATGAATTCCAAGCCCTCGCCCTCTCGCGAACTTCCCGGCAAGCCCGGACTTTTCGGCATGGGCGGCTTGATCGGCGTGATTTCTGCGCTTGTGGGCGCGGGCGGCGGCTTTATCTCTGTTCCCTTTATGGTGTGGTGCAATGTGAAGATGCAAAATGCGGTGGGGACATCCGCTGCTCTTGGATTTCCTATTGCTGCCGCAGGCACTCTCGGCTACATCATTACAGGCTGGGGGGCGCAGGGGCTGCCCGGACTGCCGATGATGATGGGTTATATCCATCTGCCGGCTTTGCTGTGCGTGTCGGCTGCCAGCGTCTGCACGGCTCCCTTGGGCGCAAAGGTTGCCCACAGCATTAACACCAAGCCTTTGAAAAAGCTCTTTGCCTGCAATCTCTTTGTTCTTGCGGGCTACATGCTGTATCGTGCCATTTTGAGTTTCTAATAATAAGAAAACAGGAGCGGCTGACAGTCAAATTGCTCGATATGAACGCGCAGACTTTGATTGCGTCTGCGCGAATTGCGACAGACAGGAAGTCCGTCATGGACAGCTTTGTCGGAAGCAAATCAGCGTTGTTTGAATCAGCTTGAAAATTCCAAAAATCGGCGTGCGCGCTTAGCTCTAAAAGCTGTCGGCGCGTCGCTGCCGCCAAACGAGGACCCCGATCGTCATGCAGAAAGTCAAATACGGCGTCTGGAACGGCGTCAAATACGACAATACTCAGGGGGGCGATGCAACGCCTCCGGATCTGCCCATATCTGCTTTGCAGAATTTCAATCCCGGCAATCCGATAGAAGCAATTATCGGCAAGCCGGGTTTTCTGGTTTTCAATGAGGCCGTGAGCCTAACGGGCATTCTTTATCGTTATTACGCACGCACCCACGCTATTGCGTGCGGGCGGTGCACGCCCTGCCGCACCGGTTCGATACTTCTTGAGCAGGCTCTTGAGAGCTTGATTCGAGGTGAAGGCGACAAGGTCGATTGGGATCATATCTACGACACGGCACTGCAGATGCGCCGCACCAGCATGTGCGGCATCGGACGCACGTCGCCTGTGGCATTGATCGGCGCAATCAAGTACTTCAAAGACCGTCTGTTGAATAATCCCACGCTGATGGTGGGCGACATGTACACAACGGTCACGGCCAAGTGCATTGAAGCTTGCCCGGCTCACGTCAACATTCCGCGATACATCGATTATGTGCGCGATGGACACCCTGAGCTTGCCGTGGGAGTGCTTTTGCACCACTATCCGTTGGTTGCCTCCTGCGGGCGCGTGTGCGCCAGACCGTGCGAAGCAGCTTGCCGTCGCAACTACATTGATACCCCGGTGGCCATCAAGGACATCAAGCGCTTTGCCGCAGACAATGTGGGAGCCTCGGTCTCCGAGCTCTTCAAAGGCATGGACCCGATGCTCGATCCCACCAAGGCGCGCGTTGCCGTTGTGGGAGCGGGACCAGCAGGCATCAATTGCGCCTACAACCTGTTGATGATGGGCTATCCCGTCGATATCTACGACAAAGATGAAAATGCGGGCGGCATGGCCTTAAGAGGCATTCCTCCGTACCGACTGCCCAAGGGGCTGCTGCAGAAAGAAACCGATGCCATCGGAGAACTCGGCGGCGTTTGGCATTTCGGCAAGAAGCTCGGGCGCGACTTCACCGTATCGAGCCTTTTTGACGAGGGTTACGGAGCGGTGTTTCTCGGCATCGGCTGCGCCGAGGGAGCCTATCTTGGACTGCCCGATGAGGACACGACGCTCGAAGGCTATCGCAACGGCATCGATTTTCTGCTTGAAGTCGAAAAGGGCGTCGCAGAAAATGATCTGCCCAAGATCGAAGGCGACGTGGTCGTCGTCGGCTGCGGCAATGTGGCTATGGACTGCTGCCGTACGGCCAAGCGCATCTGCACGGGCAAGGTTCACGTCGTCTATCGCCGTACGGTTCATGAGGCAAGTGCGGATCCCGAAGAAATCGAAGCCGCACAGGCCGAGGGCGTCGAATTTCATTTCCTTACCAACCCAGTGGGCATGCACAGCGCTGACGGCAAGGTTACGGGCGTGCGGCTCGTTAAGATGGAATTGACCGAGAAAGACGCCCGCGGCAGAAGAGGCGTGCGTGCCATCGAGGGAAGCGAATTTGACATCAGTTGCTCAACGCTTATTGCCGCCATTGGCCAAAAACTTGATCGCACGGCATTTACCGAAGCCGACGGCGTGCTCTTTGATAGACGCGGCAATATTGCCGTGACGAGTGCTCTTGCCACGTCGCGCCCGGGCGTGTTCGCGGGCGGCGACTGCGCAACAGGTCCTACGACGCTCATCGGTGGTCTTGCGCACGGTGAGCGTGCTGCATACTCAATTGATGAATATCTCTCGCGTGGTTCCGTGGGCTTCGTGCCGCGTTTCCGCATGGGACAGATTCTGCACGACTGCCGTCTTCTTGAGGATGGCCGCCCCGAGCAGCCCCATCGCAAGATGCCGCGTGAGAAGCTGCCGCAGATGCGAGTTGAAGATCGCGAAGGAAATTTCTGCGAGGTCGATCAGACCTTCACGGCAGAACAAGCTCAGCGTGAAGCTGCGCGCTGCATGCGCTGCTACCGGCTGTATGCCGTTGTGACGCCGCGCCCGATCCCGGGCAATGAGCGCATCGACTATCAAAATGAAAAGGTTCTGCCGGGAGCTTAAGGTCATGAAAGCATGGATCAACGATATTGAAATCGAATTTACTGAAGGCGAAACCGTTCTTCAGGCCGCTTCTCGAGCGGGCATCTTTATTCCGACGTTGTGCGCATTCTTGCCTTTGGATCACACGCCGGGAACGTGCCGCATGTGCTTGGTGGAAATTTCTCCTGGGGCTGACGGAAGCGAAAAGCAAATTGTCACGGCCTGCACGACGCCTCTTGTTGAGGGCATGCGTGTTCAGACTCGCACGGCTGAGGTGCGCCGCGTGCAGCGCATGCAGGTTGCGTGGATTTTTGCCGATCACGATCAGGACTGCGCAAGCTGCGCTCGCTACGGAAACTGCGAGCTGCAGGATCTGGCGCTTTACGTAGGCTTGCGAGACAACACTTGCAATGGCCGCTTTACGCAAAAGCGCCCCGACGACTGGTCGGCAACGGGTGTTGTGCGCGACGCCAACAAGTGCGTGCGCTGCGGGCGCTGCATTGAAGTCTGCCGTCGCGTGCAGGGCATTTCCGCCTTGACGCTCGATGACATCGGAACTGCCAGCGGCGTAGGCGTGGCCGGTGCTAAGCGCTGGGCCGATAGCTCGCTGTGCGTGCAGTGCGGACAGTGCACATTGGTGTGTCCGACTGGCGCTTTGAGCGAGCACGATCAGATTGAAAAGGCTGTCGACTGGCTCAGCGATTCGGACATCAAGACCGTGGTTGCATTTGCGCCGGCTGTGCGCGTGACGATCGGCGACGAATTTGGACTGCCGGCAGGGCAAAATGCCGAAAAGAAGATCATCACGGCATTAAAGCGCCTGGGGGCGGACTTCGTCTGCGACATCAACTGGGCCGCTGACGTGACGATCATGGAAGAGGGTACGGAGCTTTTGCATCGCTTGGAATCCGGCAAGGGATTGCCGATGATGACAAGCTGCTGCCCGGGCTGGGTGAATTTCGTTGAAAAGCTCCACCCCGAGCTCATTGAAAATTTGTCGAGCACCCGCTCGCCGCAGGGCATCTTTGGTTCCCTCGTCAAGACTTGGTTTGCCAAGGAGCACGGGCTTGATCCGGCAAAGATCAGATTTATTTCGCTCATGCCCTGCACGGCCAAAAAGGACGAGGCGGCGCGCGAGCAGCTTGCCAAAGACGGCATGCCCGACACCGATTTGGTGCTCACCGTGCGCGAGTTTGCTCGTCTGCTGCATCGCTACGGCATTGATTTGACGACGCTGCCGGATTCCGACTACGACTCGCCCTTCATGACTCAAAACACCGGTGCGGGCGCTATTTTCGGCGTCACGGGCGGCGTGATGGAAGCGGCTTTGCGCACTGTGCACCATGCGGTCACGGGCAAAGAGCTCGAGCATGTTGCCTTTGAAGCCGTGCGCGGGCAGGATTGGCTGCGCGAAGCCGAAGTCGACCTTGGCGCCAAGGGCAAAATCAAGGTTGCCGTGGTGCATGGGCTTGCCAATGTTGCCCAGCTCATCGAACGCATGAAAAACGGTCAGGCCGACTATCAGTTTATTGAAGTGATGGCTTGCCCGGGCGGCTGCGTTGACGGCGGCGGCACGGTTCGCTCAAAGTTCAACTACCTGCAGTTTGCCAAAAAGCGCGCCGAAGGCATCTACGACATTGATGAGAAGCGTCCGATTCGCCAGTCGCACAACAATCCTGACGTTGTGAGGCTCTACAAGGAGTTTTTGGATAAGCCTCTGAGCTGCAAGGCCGAAGAGCTTCTTCATACCTCCTACAAGGATCGCAAGGTCGCGCCTCGCCGCAGAACCATCACGGAAATCTGGCGCGAAGTCAAGCTCGGCTGATAAGCACATATCGCGCAAAGCTGCCGGATTCGATCAAACATCGAACCGGCGGCGCAAACAGCACGAGTGTGCGCGTGATTTTTGAGCTTTTGCATGCTGGTCGTGCTTTTTCAACGACGGCAGAGTATTTTTTCTAAAATACTCTGCCGTCGTTTTTTCTATGTCTCCTTTGTTTTGATCAAGGTCTTCATGCTGCTTCTGACATCGGGCATGCACTGTCTGCAGAGTTTGGTCTTTGGGTTGCGATGTTTGGCGCATCGGGGCAAAGTCTGTCTGAAGGCTTGCGCTTTGCTTTTGATGTGTTCAAGTCTTTTCCGTGCAGTGGCGGCCGATGTTTCTGCACAGCGCAATCTTTCTGACATTGACGTTCTTTCTTCGGCATCCTTTTCAAAGTCAACGACAATTTCTTCGGGCAAAGAGGCCCTTGTTGGCTCCGAAGTCGCAAGCGGTTATCCCGTCATCACCATTGCCATGCCGGATACAGCTGATTTGGGACGAGAGCGGCCGATGGTGATTTCGACAATCGAAAAACTAAGCCGCGCTCTGCCGGGCACTCAATTTAAGCTTCGCATTGTGCTTACTGCCGACGGCAGCGCGCAGCTGGCAATGCTCAAGCCTGATTTCATGTTTGCTCCAGCCGGAGCCGTTGCCGTCTGGCATCGAGAAGGAATTGAGTCCTACCGCATCGCAACGAGAAAAAATGCGCTTGCCAAGGAGGCGGGCAAAAGCGTGGGATCGGTGTTCGTTGCGCTCAAAAGCCGCAGTGATCTTGACGATATCGAGGATCTCAAAGGAAAAGTAGTGGTGGCAGGGCTGCCCGATTCCGTCCCGGGGTGGCTCGCCGCTTTGGAAGAAATTCGAAAAGAAGGATTTGATCCGGACGAATTTTTCGGATCTTCGGAATTTTTATTTGACTTTTATCCGGAGATCATTGCTTCGCTGTGGGGCCGCAAAGCCGATGCCGCCGTCTTTCCTACCTGTCTATTGGAGAGCCTGCAGGAGCAGGGACTGGTGGCCACCGATCAGCTCAAAGTGATTCACGATCGCAGCGATGATGCGCTCGCTTGCAAACGATCCACAGAGCTTTACCCCGATCTGAGTCTGGTGGGATTTGCCTGGACGCCCGAAAAAATGGTGCGCGACGTGACTGTTGCTTTGATGAGCGAGCCGGCAGATGCGGGTTTTGAATGGCTTTCATATGTTTCGCACGCCAATGTTGACGAGCTCTTCAAAAGCCTAAAGACCGGACCGTACAGTTACTTGCGCGACTACAGCGTCAAGGCGCTTTATGCTCGATATCCGGCAGTGTTTTGGAGCGTTGCGGCAATGCTGATCGTGCTTTGCATTCACGGCGCCTTGCTGCAGATTTTGGTGCGGCGCCGCACGCGGCAGCTCTCTTTGACGGTGGCCGAGCAAAAGCGCATGGAGCAAGAAGCGCGTGAACATCGCCGGCGGCTTGGACACCTCGAAAGACGAAACATTGTCAACCAGATGTCGGGCATGATTGCTCACGAGATCAATTCGCCCGTGGGAGCAATCTGCAATTTCAAAACTATTTTGGATATGCTTCTGGACTCAAAAGCGAAAAACAATCCCAACATACGCGTGGCTTTAGACGGCATTGAAAGCGAAGCGCAGCGTATTGCGGGCATTGTGGGGCGCGTCAGAAGCTACGCCAAAAAGCAAAAGCATGCGCACAAACCCTGCGATTTGGTTGAAATCTGCAGACGTGCCGTGCGCGCGCTTTATGTGAGCACGTCGGTCAAGGCAGAGGTTGACGAGTGCTATGACGTCGATCGCGCACCCGTTGTGGGCGATTCGCTGGAGCTTGAGCTGCTTGTGCTCAACTTGCTTCGAAACGCAAGCGAAGTTGAGCCGCGAAAAGGTCGGCGCGTGCGTATTGCGCTTGCCGTTAGAAGACTCGAAGACGGACGCTGGCGGCTTGAGATCAAAGACAATGGCAAGACCTTGAGCGACGAGCAATTTGAACGGCTCACGGCAATGATGCAAAGCGTCAAGCCAGAAGGGCTCGGGATGGGACTTTCGATTGTGAGAGGCATTGCGGACAGTCATGGCGCGGAGCTAGAGTTCCAAAGAGCCCAGCAGGGCGGCCTTTTGGTTCTCTTCACTCTTGAGGCCGAAAGCGGCGAGCATCTTTCTTGATGTGCGCACGCAAAGATATCTCCTACGGCAAGAACAACGCCTGTGAAAAGAGGAATTTAGTTGTGAAGACAGAGCTTCCTTTGATTCGATTGGTCGATGACGACGAACTCTTTCGCGTTTCTCAGACGATGCTTCTGAAGGCAAGAGGCTGGCAGGTTGAGGAATTTGAAAGCGGCGAGGCTTTTTTGGAAAGCGCTGACCTGCGCAGACCGGGCTGCATTATTCTCGATGTGCGCATGAGCGGCATGTCCGGCATGCAGGTACACAGAGAGTTGCTCAACCGAGGCTGCAGGCTTGCGGTCATCTTCCTTACCGGACACGGCGACATTCCGATGGCAGTGCGCGCCATGCAGCGCGGAGCGGTGAGTTTTCTGGAAAAGCCCGTCAAGCCCTTTGAGCTCCTTGAAGCCGTGCAGAAGGCCGTCGAGAGTTCGCTTGAAGCTGCGCAAAAAGACGAGCAGGCTTCAAAAAACCGTGCAATTTTTGACGAACTGACCGCACGCGAAAAGGAAATCGTCATGCGCGCAGCGCTCGATACGCCCAACAAGGTCATCGCTCGAGAACTCGGCATTGCCGAGCCTACGGTGAAGATGCATCGTGGTCACGCTTTTGCCAAGCTTGGCGTCAAAAGCCCTCTGGAAGCGTATCGCGTTTTGCTGCGTTTGGGCGTGATGAAGGATGATCAGGCCGACAGCGTTCAGAGCGAGATCTAAGACATGTTCAGACGTCGTTGGTTAAGCGCGATTGGCGCGTTCGCACTTTTTGGTTTGCTCTCGGGTCGAAATTCCTTTGCAGATGCGCTCGCGCAAACTAGCCCGAAAGCGGACGAGGCCGGCATCTTCGATGTCATTGTTGTGGGCACCGGCATGGCCGGGCACTGCGCGGCAATTTCGGCCAAGCTCTCAGGCGCCCGTCGCGTGATGATGATCGACAAGGCGCCGCTCGTGGGCGGACATTCGGCGTTGGCAAGCGGCTCAATTGCCTTTGTCGATGCCAAGCGGCAGGCCGCTCAAGGCATTGAGGATTCGGTTGAGAAATTTGTCAACGATGCACGCACGGCCGGAGGAGACATCAACGAGGAGCTCGTGCGCAGCATTGCTCTGCATTCTGGCTGCGGCATCGATTGGCTGCAGGCGCAGGGCGTGCGGTTTGCTCCAAACATCTTTCGCGCCTACGGCGGCATGCATCCGCGCTGTCTGACGGCCTTCGGCAATTCGGGCGCAAGGTACTATATCTTCAGACTTCACGAAAAGTGCCGAGAACTCGGAATTGAGACGAGGCTACTTACGAAGGCTCTGGGATTGCACAGATTTGAAAAAAATCTTTTGGCGCTGAGGCTTCTTGATTCAAGGACCAATTCAGAATACATGGTGCAGTCGCGCAGCATCGTGCTTGCCACGGGAGGCTTTGGCGCCAATCTTGCTTTGCGCATGCGCTATCGGCCCGAACTCGATCATGAGGTGCCGACAACAGCCAATCCCCGAGGATTGGCCGAGGATCCGGCAACAGGCGACGGACTTTTTCTGGCGCAGATGCTTGGGGCGGATTGGGTTGACATGGACCGCATGGTGATGCTTTCCTACTGGGGCGGGCGCATGCTCGACTACATTGGCGCAGAAATCTACGTTGATCAGCAGGGATGCCGGTTTGTCGATGAGACGGCAACGACGGCGCACATTGCCCGTGCCATTGCCAGGCTTGCCGGCCGTTCCATGTTTGTGATCACCGATGCCAAATCGGACAAGGGAGTCAATGTCGGCGCAAAAATCGCTGCCGGCAGCATCCATCGTTCAAATTCAGTGACGGAGATGGCCAGCGAAATGAAGGTCTCGGCCGTCGAACTGCAGCGAACAATTGATGAGTACAACAAATGCGCCCTTGAGAACAGACAGGATCAGTTTGGCCGCAGGATTTTTCTGCAGACAATTGATCAGCCGCCTTTTTATTGGGGTCGAGAGCGTCTTATGCTGCATACGACGCTCGGAGGTTTGAAGACCGACGTGAAGGCGCGCGTCGAGCGAAGCGATGGCTCGGTGATCTCTGGCCTGTATGCGGCCGGTGAAGTTGCCGGAGGCATCTGGGGAAGCGACCGTTTGGGCGGAACCGGTCTGCTGCAGTGCCTTGTGCAGGGAAGGACCGCGGGTGAAGAAGCGGCGCGGCATGCGTCGCAAAGCAGATAAAACCTTTCTAGTGCTTGAGCTTGCGCATGAGCGCAAAACTAAGCCTTCTAAACGAGATTGCCCGCACGCTGGGAGAGAGAGGCAGCATGCGGGCAATTTTGCGGGATAAGAAAGACAGCGATTAAGCCTTCATCTTGGCAAACTGTTCGCCTGCGATCATGCCAAAGGTGAGGGCATCAATCACGGCGACCGTACCCAGGCGAGAAGCGCCGTGCACGCCGCCCGTGACTTCGCCGCCGGCGTACAGTCCCTTGATCGGGGCGTGCGTCGTGGCCGAGATGACCTGAGCGTTGTTGTTGATCATCACGCCGCCCATGGTGTGGTGAATCTTCGGGCAGACTTCAATGCCGTAGAACGGGGGCTTGGAAACATCGAGCCCCTTGTTGAACTTGAGAATGCGGTTGAAGTCCTTGTCGGTGCCTTCCTTGACGAAGTTGTTGAACTTCTTGACTTCAGCAAGGAATGCGTCCTGCTTGATGCCGAAGTGCTTGGCAAGAGCTTCGAGGGTATCGAACTTTTTGACCGTGCCCATTTCGAGCGGCAGCTTCACGAACGAAGGATTGATGGCCTTGACGATGGCATCGTCGCACACGGCAATCGGGTAGTTCTGATCGGTGCCGATGACCTTAAAGAGTGCATCGGCCTTGATCTTGCGGCCGGCGTGTTCGTCCATGAAGCGCTTGCCGGTCTTGCGGTCCACGACAAGGCCAAGGTCCATGCAGGCGTGGTTGGTGAAGTTGACGGATACGCCGAATCCCTTTTCATGCGGGTTGCAGTAGGGCAGGAACTGCAGCCAGCAGAGCTGCACGGGAGCCGCGCCGATGCCCAAAGCCTTGATGAGCACGCCGGCCGTGGCACCGGGCTGGTTGGTGGAGTCGGTTGTGGGGACAACGCGCGGATCTTGAATCTGACGGAACCAGATGTCGCGCGAGAAGCCGCCCGCGGCAAGCATGACGCCGAGCTTGGCGCGCACAGTGTGGCTCTTGCCGGTCTTGTTTTCCAGATCGTCGCTGGCAAGCTTGTTGTTGAAGCGATAACCGGAACGATAGGTCACGCCGAGAACTTCGTTTTTGTCGTCGCTCACAATGAAGTCGTCGAACTTGGCTCGAGTGCGGATGACGACGTTTTTGATCTTTTTCAATTCAGCGTGCATTGGACGGATGTAGCCCGATCCGGAGCCAGCCTTGATTTCGTAGGAGCGCGGAACGGAGTGGCCGCCTTCAAAGAGCATGTGATTGGGCACGAACTCGCAGCCGCAGTCGACCACCATCTTGATCGTGTCGTTGCAGCGGTCGGCAATCGTTGCGAGAAGGTTCGTGTGGTTGATGCCGAGACCGTCGCGCAGGCAGTCTTCGATGAAGAGTTCCTTGCTGTCCTTGATGCCCTGAGCCTTCTGGACGGGGTTGCAGGGGCATGCGACGTTGCCGCCGCAGATGGCGGAATTGCCGCCGACGACGCTCATCTTTTCGAGCATCAGAACGCGCAGACCGGCGCGGCCGGCCTTCAGTGCGCAGGCCATGCCAGCAAAGCCCGAGCCGATGATGACGACGTCGAACTCTTCTTCATAGGATTTGACGGCAGAAGCGGGGATGCCGGCGTTGGCAGCAGCGGCAGCCACGAGGGCGCCGGAGGCGGCAACTGCAGATTTCAGAAAACCGCGGCGGGAGGTATCAACGTTTTCCATGATTAGAAATCCTTTTGTAATTGGACCTCGGTAAGGAGGAAGGAAGTGTTTTTTTGTCTGAGTTAAAGGCTCGACGCGCTTGCTGAGCTTTTTTTGGGGCTCGTGACGCTTCGATGCGTGAAGCGTTGCCTAGATGCCGGCGTCTGCGCCATGAACGACATTGTGGGCGTGCCTAGCTGGCGTTGATACATCCCGTGGGATGTATCCCGAAGGATGTAGCCGCAAAGCGTCTGGACTTTTCACAATGTCAGCGAAATTTCCCCCTGTGCGGAACGCTCAAACGAGAGATCAAACACCGCCCAATCCTTCTTACAGGAGACAAAGATCATGACGAAATCGTCAATGGCTGCAAAAACAGTTTTCTTGGCAGCAGCCTGCGCTTTTTTTGCCGCTGCTCTTCCTGCCGGCGCGGCCGACAACTTTCTGGCGGATCGCCATAAGGCCAAGGGCTTGAGCTGCCAGATGTGCCATGGGCCGGATGCGAAGAACCCTCAGACGCCCACCATTGAGACGTGCACCGCGTGCCATCAGAAGGATGCATTGGTGCAAAAGACGGCCAAGGTCAAGCCGACCAATCCGCACGTCTCGCCTCATTACGGCAAGGATTTGGACTGCACCAACTGCCATATGGGTCATATGGAGTCGGAAAACTTCTGCAATCAGTGCCATCAATTCAACTTCAAAGTGCGCTGATGAAAGAGCCGACGTTTGATTGACGGTTTTATCGATCGCAACAACAAGAAAGGAAAGAAATGAACGCGATGAAAAAGACATGTGCTGCAGCAGCTGCTGCGGCGGCCTGCGCTGCTGCGGCTGCCGACGTGACGGTCTATGGATTGGTCGACTATGGGCTGATGTATACGGGAACGGACAACGGCTCAACGACGAGCCATGTCACGGAAATGACTTCAGGCAAAAATCTCGGATCTCGATTCGGCTTTAAGGGCACGGAAGATTTGGGAAACGGCGTGACGGTAGGCTTTATTCTTGAAAATGGCTTTAGCGCCGATACAGGTGCGCTACCGTCCAACGGAAAGTTCTTTGATCGCGAGTCTACGCTTTATCTTGAGGGAGCCTTCGGCAACCTGAAGTTCGGCAGAATGACCCGCATGACAGGTTCGACCGGGTCGTCTTGCATTTATGCGGGAAATATTGCGCCGATTTCGACCGGCTACGGCGATTCGATTCCCGGCTACAACGCAATCATGGCCGGAAATCTGCTTCGTTATGACAATGTCTTCATGTATTCGACGCCGGACTTCGCGGGCTTGAAGCTCTACGTGCAGTACTCGGGCGGCTATGCGCTCGAAGAAGGCGAAGTTGAAAACAAGTCTTCGGCCAATCGCTACTACGGGCTTGGCATGACCTACAAAAATGGACCATTCAACATGGCCGGCGCGGTTGAACGATTCAACTGGAAGAGCTATGACGCAGCAACTGATACGGCTGAGGACACAGATGATGGACTTGTTGTTTCAGCCGGTGCAGCCTATGACTTTGCGGTGCTCAAGTTCTTCTTGATGGGCGCATATTTTGACCATATGCCGCTGTCGATGGATTTTTACGGCGACAGAAACAGACTTCAAGGCGTCTTTGAAAATGATGACTTGCAGGGTTGGGGCATCAACACGGGAATCAACACCCCGCTTTTGGGAGGCAACCTGCGCGTGTCGCTGGCGTATCTCAATGCAGAGCCCTCGCAGAGTGCGCTTGCCAATCATGAGGTCGACCGCAGCAACGTGACGATCGGTTGGGAGAATAAACTCAGCAAGCGCACGACTCTCTACATGGGAGCAGCCTGGACGCAGGACGATTATCAGGTGCTGACGGCAGAGCGCTACAGCGCAACGGTCGGTCTGATCCACAGCTTTTAGCATGTCGGCGGGAAGGTTGGCTGCTGCATCAAAGAGCCAGCCTTCCATGCAAAGGATCATCTCAATAGCTTTTTCTCCTCGGAGCAAAGGTAGGTCGAAAGTCCTGCTGAGCTCAATACCAATGCGAATATATTCGCAGTTTGGGAACCTTCGGGTTCCCGTTTTTTTGCGTGAGCAGCTGGCAAAGTTCTTTGGGCGAAGCAAGAACGCGCAAAATTTTTTTGATAGCAGGCAACTGAATCTAAAGGAAATTTTCTGTTTTGCTGGAGAGCAAGGGAATTTTTTTTATAACAAAGTCTTGACAAGCGCGAAAATGATCTTCATAATGCGCAACCTCGCTTGAACGAAAGCGAGCAAAAACAAGTCTTCCGCAAAGAGAGTGCCCGACACTCTTTTTTGTTGGCCTCTGAAAGGCCGACCGGATCGAAAAGAAAAAA
>CALXKM010000050.1 GCA_944388865.1 uncultured Duodenibacillus sp.
CAAGAAAACGCCGCAGTCGCCGACAAGAAAAGCGAAGCTCAAAGGCGTTTGTGCGCAACAGCAGTTGGTCGGCCGTCTTTTTCTCGCCATGCCTTGTCTTTTAGAGCATCAAAAAGCGCTTGCGCACGTTTTTCGTCTACGTGAAGCTCGGCGGCGATGCGCCTGATGCTTGCCTCGCGATCAACAATGAGGCAGCCGTCTGCGGCCGACAGCAGCGGATCGGTGCTTTGCTGCGTCGTAAGCGGCCAGTTTGCGCCGCTCAAGGCTGCTCTCATGCTCGAAGCTAGACTTTGCACAAATTTCTCGGTTGTGTTTTTTGAGGGCTGAGGCAAAGCGATCATGAGGCACTTTTCCCAGCGTTGTGCGCAGGCATTGAGCCGCTCGCTTGTGATGCGCCGACCTTCATCGAGAGGGGACCCTAGAACGTCGGCAAGGCGTTGTCTGCTTTGAGTCGTGTTTGCGGCAAGCCAGAGGTAGCGTGATAGGAAAATAATGATCCGCGGACGGCGTGCTTCAAGCACGGCTGCAAGTATGTCGACTTTTTCGGCAATCAGGGGAACCATTTGCGGACCGTGGGCATTTTCAATGGGCTCGTCAGGCCATTGAAGAGTAAAAAACTGCCGCTCAAACGGCCCTTCGCGGCCGCGCGTGCGCGTGGGCCTCATGCCCCAAAGTGAAAACCACTCGATGAAGCGATGAAGGACTGTTCCACGGTCAATGCTGTTGTCAAAGAAATTGCCTTTGCGCAGTGGTTTTTTCTCCGGGCCCAAACCCGGCATGCAGACAATGAGGATGCCGCCGCAGGAATTTTCCGGCGTGGTGAGAACTTCCGGCAGAGGTACTGCGCACATGTCGCGGGCTCTCCATGAAATGGGTCAGCGTCTGTTGGCGACGGGTTTGGCGCATGCGCATGACAAGTGCATGACGCGCTCAATCATGTGGTGCAGCGCCTCGGCAAGCTCCGTGTCGGCAGCGCGGTAAAAGACTTCTTTTCCCTCGCGACGCGTGAGTACAAGTCCGCTTACTTTCAAAAGCCGCAAGTGATGCGCTACAGCGGGGCTGCTCATGTCCATCAGAGCGGCGATGTTGATGACGCATTCTTCGGAGTGGCAAAGCAAAAGAAAGATGCGGCAGCGGCAAGGGTCGCTGAGCTGCTTGAAAACCTGTGCAACCGACTCAAAGGCTGCCGAAGCCGGCATTTGGGAGGCATCAGCAGAGCTTGCGCTGTCGTGTTGGTGCGGAAGAACGGATGAAGGCGACATTGCGGAACTTGGAAGAATTTAAATTAAACGATTATTTAATCTTGACATCGACTGCTGAAGCGATTATAGTGAAGTCAATCGATTAAATGTTAGTTTAATCGTTAAA
Organism: uncultured Duodenibacillus sp.; assembly: GCA_944388865.1. Classification (GTDB taxonomy): domain Bacteria; phylum Pseudomonadota; class Gammaproteobacteria; order Burkholderiales; family Burkholderiaceae_F; genus Duodenibacillus. The sequence goes on from CALXKM010000050.1 coordinate 1,369, forward strand.
CAGTCGTTTGATAACTTTTGCCATCAAGGAGGAGGCGATTGTTCCCCCTGCATGAGCGCACGGGGCAGCACGCAGATTTTCTATGAAGAAGACGTACGAAATTGAGGTTGACTGCGCCAACTGTGCGCGCGAGATGGAAGAGGCCGCAGCCAAGGTCGAAGGCGTTGCCGAGGCAACGGTAAACTTCATGACGCAAAAAATGATCGTCAAGTTTGCCGAGGGGGCTGAGCCCGCAGACGTGATGCAAAACGTTCTGAAGGCCTGCAAGAAGGTAGAGCCTGACTGCGAAGTTTTCCTCTAAGAAAACCTTTGCAGAGTCAAAAGCGTCGTCTTGCCTGAAGCCGGCGCTTTTTTTAGAATATACAATTAAACAAATGCTTAATTGTTCTGGGCAGCAGCTGTCTCTTGCCGCTCAGACAATCTGATCAAAAAGAGTAGTTTTTCTATGAAAGCCAAGCAAAAGAAGATGCTCGTGCGCATCATCCTTGCAGCCGCCGTGCTCATTGCCTTGATTTTTGTTCCCGTCACGGGCTGGCAACGGCTGGTGCTTTATCTGGTGCCGTATCTGATCGTCGGCTACGACATTCTTCTGAAGGCGGCCAAGGGCATAAAAAATGGGCGCATTTTCGACGAAAACTTTTTAATGACGGTGGCTACGCTCGGAGCCATTGCTATAGCTTTGTACGACGATACGGGCGACTATACAGAAGCCGTTGCCGTGATGCTTTTCTATCAAATCGGCGAATGGTTTCAGGGTTACGCCGTGGGAAAAAGCCGCAGAAACATCGGCGAGCTGATGGACATCAGGCCCGATTACGCCAACATTGAAAAGGACGGAGTCTTGGAGCGCGTCGATCCCGATGATGTTGCCGTAGGAACGGTGATCGTCGTGCAGCCTGGCGAAAAGGTGCCCATTGACGGCGTGGTGGTCGAAGGCAATTCAAGTCTCAACACCAGTGCGCTCACCGGCGAGAGCGTGCCTCGGGGCATCAGCCAGGGCATGGAGGTTGCCAGCGGCTGCATCAATCTGACCGGTCTCATCAAAGTGCGCACCACCAAGCTTTTTGGTGATTCGACCGTCTCGCAGATTTTGGAGCTTGTGGAAAATGCAAGCTCGAGAAAATCGCGCTCGGAGGCCTTCATCACGCGCTTTGCCCGCGTCTATACGCCCATTGTCTTTTTCAGCGCGCTTGCGCTTGCTCTTTTGCCGCCGATGGTGCGCATGCTCGGCATGGGGCTTGAGCCGCAGTGGGATGATTGGATTTACCGAGCCCTGGTCTTTTTGGTCATCAGCTGCCCGTGCGCCCTGGTGATCAGCATTCCGCTTTCGTTTTTTGCCGGCATCGGCGGCGCAAGCAAGGAAGGCATCCTGGTTAAGGGATCAAATTATCTTGAAGCGCTCTCGGAAACGAGCACCCTTGTGATGGACAAAACGGGCACGCTTACGCAGGGCGTCTTTGAAGTGAGCGCCGTGCACCACAACACGATTGACGAGAATCGTTTGATTGAGCTCACGGCGCTTGCCGAAAGCGCCTCGTCGCACCCTATCAGCAAGAGTCTGCAGAAGGCTTACGGCAAGTCGATCGACCGCAGCCGCGTCTCTGAGGTTCGAGAAGTTGCAGGCCAAGGCGTGACGGCCGTCGTCGACGGCCATCTGGTCGCCGCCGGCAACGAAAAGCTCATGAAGAGCATTGAAGTCTCCCCCATCTCCTGTCGCTCTGCGGGCACCATTGTGCATGTGGCCGTCGACGGTCTTTACTGCGGACACATCGTTATTGCTGATCGATTAAAGCCTCACGCCGTGCGCGCCATTGTGGAGGTTAAGCGCGCAGGCATCAAAAAGACCGTAATGCTCACCGGAGACAATCGCAAGACGGCCGAAATCGTAGCCGAAGAACTCGGGGTCGATGAGGTCAAAAGCGAACTCATGCCGGGCGACAAGGTGGCAGCCGTTGAGGAGCTCCTGGCGCATCAGCGCTCAGGCAAGCTTGCCTTTGTGGGCGACGGCATCAATGACGCGCCGGTGCTCTCGCGCGCAGACATCGGCATTGCCATGGGCGCCATGGGGTCGGATGCGGCCATTGAGGCAGCCGATGTGGTGCTCATGGACGACGATCCGCTCAAAATTGCCAAGGGCATCAAAATCTCGCGCAAGTGCCTGCGCATCGTCAAGCAAAACATCTGGTTTGCCATTGGCATCAAGGTGCTGTGTCTGCTCTTGGGTGCTGTGGGGCTGGCCAATATGTGGATGGCGATTTTTGCCGACGTCGGCGTCATGATTCTTGCGATTCTGAACGCCATTCGCGCTTTGTTCGTAAAAAATCTATAACTTGAGGCAAGCGTTCTTTTTGCTCAGCGCCGAGCTTTGAGCCCGCGCATCAAGACAGCCTCCGATGCACGCATTTCTTTTGTCCCAAACTCCCGGTTGACTGATTCATATAAGCACTGATCAAAATCAATCAACCGGCAAAATGACAGTTAGATGCCCGTCTTTTCAATGGATTTGAAAGACGGGCTTTTTCTAATTTGTTAAAATGATTCCTATCTATAATATAGGAATCATGCGATGAGCACGAATAACTGGTACTTCACGGCTGATACCAATTCAAAGGGGTACACCTACATCAAGGCCTATCAAACGCAATGGGATCCGGTTCGAAAGCGCTCGCGCAGCATCAATCGCAGACACGTAGGCCGCCTGCACGAAGATGGTCACATTACGCCGAGCGCCGGGTTTCTTGAGCATTTTCCACAGTACGCGGGCCGCACTCTTTACTACGGTGCAGACAAGCAGCTCGTTGATGAGGCGACGTATCGCCGCGATTTCCCAGATGCACCTGGCCCCAAGCGCGATCAGCAAGACCTAACGAGGCTTCCAACAATTCGGTGCGGCTTGACTTGGGCCGCATCCGAAATTGCAGAACAATGCGGTCTTTACCGCGATTTAGTCGCTGTTTTCGGTGATAAAAACGCTCGCAGACTCTTGGATTTGGCCATTTACAAGCTCGACAGTGGAAATGCCATGGCTTCTTTTGAACCTTGGTGGCAATCTGTCTATCTGAAAAGCTCGGCTCCGATGAGCGACCAACGCATCAGCGAACTCCTATCTTCGGTCAGCGCTCAGCAATTTGACGATTTCTTCAGCCGACGCCACGACGCAAAGCTCAAGCGTTCGGAGGGATCGGCTTTGAGTTATGCGCTCGACAACACGTCCATCTCTACCTATTCCAGAACCATTGCCGACGCCGCTTACGGCTATGCAAAGCGCGACCCCGAGCTAAAACAAATCAATTACACCTTCGTGTGCGATCAAAACGATGGGGAAATTGTCTTTGCTCATACTTACGAAGGGTCAATTAATGACGTGACTGCATTCTCAGACATCATCTACCGGATGAAGAATGCCAAATTCAATCTGGACAATGTCGTTCTTGTTACTGACAGAGGCTACAGCTCCCTATTGAATGTTCAAAAACTCATTAATCTCGACATGAAGTTTATTCAAGGGGTAACGCTCGTAGAGGATAGCGTTAAAAGGCAAATTGACAAGGCTAGAGCCTCGCTTCAAGACGTTTGCTTCTTTGACGCCGGCCTTAAGGTCTACGCGCGCACGTACGAAGAACCTTGGCAGCAAAAAACAGAGTCCGGGTACCTGTACCAAACAACGTACGTCCATCTTTACCGCTTCCCCGGCGTGCAAGAAAGCGAGATGATGATTCTCGCTTCCAAGGCAGAAGAAATTCTGCAATACAAAAAGTCAAATCGAAAGGTGCCGCCGGATCTCTGGCGATCTCACGGCAGATACGTCAGAGAAATTGAAATCAAAGGGCAGAAACAGTGGCTGCGCAATGATGATGCCATTCGCGAAGATATTCGCTATGCCGGCTGCTTCGTCATTCGCTCCAACTCAGAATCCAATCCTTTTAAAGCATTGAACATTTACAACAAGCGCAATACGATCGAAATCGACTTCAATCAGTATAAAAATTGGGTCGACGGCAATCGCCTTCACTGTACCGGAACGAGTTATCTGGGCAAACTCTTCGTCTGCACGTTAGCGGCCTCTCTGCGGCTCATGATGCTCAATAGGGCTCAGACCATCAGCCAGGATCGCGGCATCAAAATTCCGTACAACTCGCTCGACGGTCTCTTCTCCTTGCTGCGCAATCTTCTAGCGGAACGCCGAAAGAATGCCGATGCTTGGGTTGTGCGTACAGCTACGAAAAAGCAGCGCGATATACTCGCGCTGCTGGGTTTGAAGCTCCCGCCTAAGGCCCTTCGCTGTTAGGAATCAGTTAACCGGGGGTTTGGGTTTTGTGCGTCAGAGGCTTTTTATTTTTTTTTTTTAAAACAATTGAATATTTTTATGAGCCAAATAAGGAAATCCAATGTAATCCTTTTCTAAGAAATTTATTAGTGAGCTTTTGAACGCGTGAAAAAGAGTATTTCAGGGTGTTTTTTGCCGCTGCTGAGGCCTTTGCGGTTCTCCAAAAGGGGGATTTAAAAAGTCTTTTAAATCAATGGGTTGTTGCGATTTCTTGCGGCGTTTCTCATGCAGAGATGAGTACAAAGAAGTAGACGGCTGATTTTTCGGATCGTACTTTTGACTAGGTTCGGTTGACCATTTGCCGGAATGATTTTTAATTGAACGTCATGGAAAAATCATTCGCAGGATGCTTTTTTAAGCAGCGATTTTGTGTTTTTCCGATTCACGTCAATTTGGACATTTCAATTATGAACGAACTCATCGGACTGTATCCGGCCTGGCTCGAGCCAGGCATCGGCGCCGGCTGGGTGATCGGGGCAATCGCCACCATACACGTGCTTTTCTCGCATGCGTCTGTTGGCGCCGCTCTCGTTTTTGCCTGGCTGGCTCGCCGCGCAGTGACGGCAAATCAGCCGCAGCACATTGACTTTATTCGCCGCTACGGAGCTTTTTTGCTGATCTTCAGCTACGTGCTCGGCTCCGTCACCGGCCCCGGCATTTGGTTCGCCGCAACAATTGCCAATCCACGCGGCATTTCTGCGCTGATTCACAACTTCGTCTGGCTTTGGGCGACCGAGTGGGTCTTTTTCTTAATTGAGATCGCAGGCGTCTATCTGCTCGTGTACCTGGCCGGACGCGTTCCTGTCAAAACATACTTGAGATACGCAACGATATTTGCGCTCTCGAGCGTCGGCACGCTCTTGATCATCGTGGGCATTCTCTCCTTCATGCTTTGGCCGGGATCTCCTGATTGGTACCAAACGGGCGGCGTGCTCTCGGCTTTCTTCGGAGAGTCGATGTTTGCTCAGCTTGCCGTGCGGTTTTTCTTCATGCTCACCATCACGGGCGTCGTAGGAGGCTTTGCTGCCGCTAAGACGACCGATCCGGCAGAGAAGGCATACATTGCCCGCACGCTCTCGAGCCTGGGCGCTTTCGGCGCCGTGATGGGCACGCTCTGCTTTTACTGGTTCATGTCTTCGCTTGCTCCGGAGACGGCCGACGTGATCGGCACGCGCATGCCCGAGAGCTTCGGCATGATGATGGGCGCAAGCGTGGGCGTGGCGCTTGCCTACTTTGCTTTTACTGCCTGGCGTCCGACGATGGTTGCCATGGTGCCGGCGGCCGTAGCGACGGTTCTTATTCTCGTGCTGGGATTGGCGCCGGGCGAGACGGCTCGCGAAATCATCCGCAAGCCCTGGGTCGCCGGCCGATATGTCTATGCCAATCAAGTTGTGGGGCGAGACGTTCCGGCTCTCGGAATTCAGAGCGAATTGCCCAAGCTTGAACAAAAAGGCATTCTCGGCACCCATCCGTTCTTGCCGGAAAATCTGCGCAATCCCCAGACGCGCTGGGAGCGGCTGGAGGCTGGGCGTGCAGCGGGCATCGCTGCTTGCTCGAGCTGCCACTCGCTTACCGTTTCCGGCATCCGTCCCATGCGTGAATTTTTCCCGAAGAATGCTTCAGCTGCCGACATAGAGACTTGGCTCGGAGCAGGACTGCATCGCGGACACATCGCATACATGCCGGCTTTGCCTCTGCCGGAGATGGACCGCAGAGTGCTGGCTGAATTCTTGGCCGAGATGATCAAGCTGCAGGCTGAAAATCCTGATCAGGCTGCTCACTATGCGGTCAAAGGCTTCCCGAAGGATCAATACGAGGAGAAGAAATAATGACTGAGAACTTGCCTCTGGCCGGAGCTCAGATGCTGACGGCCGCGCTTGCTGATCCTGCGGGCGCACCTTCTCATCCAGCCATTTTCCTGGTTTTGGGCGTTGTAACGTTTGCGCTGCACATCGCCGCCGTGGCGCTGCTGCTGGGCAGTACCGGCGTAGCGGTCTACGGCGGCTGGCGAGGCGGTCCGCATTGGCAGCGGCTGGGTGCGACCATGGCCTTTACGGCCAAGACATCGATGGCTGCGGCCATTGTGCTCGGCGTGGCGCCCCTGTTGTTCGTACAGGTGATTTTTGATCCGTTCTGGTACGCCACAAGCATGCTCTCTGCTGTCTGGACGCTCGTGTTTCTGGCCGCACTGCTTGTGAGCTATCTGGCGCTTTACCGTGCCAATGCAGTGATGCACGCGCATAACGGACAAAGCATTTTGAGTGCGCGAGCGGTTTTTTGGCTGGTGGTTGCCTTTGTGCTCTTCATCAAGTGCGGCGCGCTGATGCACACCTTTGCCAATCAGGCGCTCTTTCCTACGCATTGGCTTGAGTGGTACGCGCCCAATGGTCAGATTGACGCGTCGGGCCGCTCGCTGCACTACGTGCTGCTGCCGAGATTTCTCTTTTTCATTTCGCTTGCCTTGCATGTGACGGCCGGCTGGATTTACGGATTGCGCCGCTGGGTTCTTTCCAAGCGCCATGTTCACAATGAAGACGGTCTGTACTCGGATTTTCTGGAAAAAGTGGCGTTTCGTCTGGGGCAGACGGGCGGCGTGCTCGTGTTCGTGCTCGGCGTGATCTGGATGCTGATGCTGCCGCCCGAACAGCAGTGGTTCTTGTCTGAACCCTGGCCTTATGTCGGCTTGATCCCGCTGCTTTATTTCGTGGCTCTGCCCTACATCCAGAAAAGACGGCGTCTGTGCATCACATGCAACTACATGGGCTTTGTCATGTCGGTGATCATGACGGTGGTGCTTGCCGCTTTGAGAGAAGCGCTTCGCGTGGGCACGCTTTTTGAGTCATCAGGCTGGAATCCGTTTGATATGGCGGTGCATTGGGATGTGCCGAGCATGGCGATCTTCTTTGTGACATTTCTTGCCGTCGGCGGCACGAGCCTGGCTTATATCCTGAGCGCGGCCTGGACGGCGGGGCTCGAGACTTCGGGCAGAGCTGAAGCCGTTTGGGTTCCCTCCGCCGGGCATGAAAAGCTCGGCAAGTGGGCTGCCGCATTGCTGGGCATTTGGGTCGTCGCCTACTTTGTTGTCGGCGCTGCAGTGATGCTTGCCTGATGCGGAGGATGCAAAAAATGATGAAAAAAAGTTTGCTCAAGCTCTCAGTCATGGTGTTGGGCGCCGCTGCAGGAAGCGTTTGGGCTGCCGGTTCGCAGGCCGATTACGATCCGCTCAAGGAGCCTTCGGGGGCAGCCTTTGCGCATATTTGCGCGGCCTGCCACGGCACGTACGGTTATGCACGCGATTCGGCTTTCCCTCCTTTGGCAGGGATGGATGCCCAGGTGTTTGCTTCAGAAATGAAGAAGTTTCGCAGCAAAGAGCGTCCCAGCTCCATCATGAGTCATATCGCTGACGGCTACAGCGACGCGGAAATCGAGCGCATGGCGCAGTTTTTTGCAGCTTTGCCCAAGACTGCTCCTCAAGGAGGAACAAAAAAATGAGAAAGTTTGATTTATTAAACTTTGCTCGTGAGGCGGCTGCTGGAGCGCCTGACATGGTGCGCCGCAGACTTTTGACGGCTGCTGCTGCGAGCCTTGCTCTGCCGGGGGCGTTGACTTCCGGCAAGGCTTGGGGGGCGTCTGCCGGCGCAGGCTTTCGCGTATTGATCGTGGGCGGCGGCGTAGGGGGAGCAACGGCCGCCAAATATCTCAAGATGTGGGCGCCGGACATTGAGGTCACAGTCATTGAGCGCAATCCTTCGTTTGTTCGGCACTACGGCAGCTCCGAACATTTGACGGGCGCGGTGACGATGCAGGATCTGACGGTGAGCTATGACGGGCTGCGTGCGCGCGGCGTCAAGATTGTGCAGGCGCAAGCCAAAGGACTCGATCCGGTGAAAAGAACGGTGACGGCGCAGGGCCCCGACGGCGCTTTGGTTCAGTGCGGCTACGACGCGCTCATCGTTTCACCCGGCGTCGAGCTTTTGTATGACGGCATTGAGGGCTACAGCGAGCAAATCGCCGAGACTTCCATTCCTTCGGGCTGGATTGCCGGAGCCCAGACGGCGCTGCTGCGCCGGCAGCTTCTTGCCATGCCCGACGGCGGCACCGTGGTGATCGTTGCCCCTCCAAATCCTTACCGCTGCCCTCCGGGACCCTACGAACGAAGTGCGCTCGTCACCGAATGGCTCCTTGAGCACAAGCCGAAGAGCCGCGTCGTCATCCTTGATCCGAAAAATGATTTCGTCACCGATGAGACGATGATCCTCGGCTGGAACCATCTCTACGGCTACGCGCCGCCGCAGCCTTACGCTGAGAAGCTCGACAAGTTCATGGTTGAGCCTTCGAAAGACTGCCGCATTGAGTGGCGCCGCGAAAAAGACGGGGGCAAGCCGCTTTCCGTTGATCCCTCGACGCTTACGGTGCGGACGCCTTCCGGAGCTGTCAAGGCTGATGTGCTCAACATCGTGCCGCCCATGCGTGCTGCCAATATCGCTCGTGATTTCGGGCTGACCAATGCTTCGGGCTTCTGTCCGATCGACAGACGCACCTTTGCCTCAAGCCTTGTTCCAGATGTGTACGTGCTTGGCGACGCTTCGATTGCTGATGCCATGCCGAAGTCGGGCTACTCGGCCAACACCCAGGCAAAAGCTTGTGCCAGAGCGATTTTGTGCCGCCTGCAGGGACTTGAGCCGCCGGAGCCGGCCTGGTCGAATACCTGCTATGCACTCGCAGGCGACGATTGGGGACTGTTCGTAGCCGATACTTTCCGCATTGTCGACGGCAAGATTGCCCGCACCAATACCCGTGCACGCTACCAAGACCTTGACGCTTCGCGCGTTCAGCGCCAGGTGGCCGCAAAATATCTGCGGGCCTGGATGAGAAGCATCACGGCCGATTCTTTTGGCTAAAAGAGGAGAACATACAAGCTATGAAATTTCATAAATTTTGCGCCGGCATGCTCGCTCTTTTAGCCGCAGGCGTCGTTTGGTCGGCTTCAGATTCTTCGAATCAAGAAAAACTGGCTCAGAAATATGAAGCCGTTGTCGATGAAAAGGCTGCGGCTGCCCGCACAATGCTGCCCGCAGAGGTGCAGCCGCAGGCTCCTGCCCCCAAGCCGCAGCAGCGGCAGGCGTTGACTCCGCAGCAATGGAGCAAAACGCTCGCCGGCATGCCGCAGGCTGAGGTTTTCCAAGGCTTTTCGGTGCACTCCAAGCATTTCTGCTCAAGCTGCCACGGCAAGCAGGGGCTGGCCGATACCCCGAATTGGCCCGATGTGGCAGGACAGCCCAGCGCCGTGACCATCAAGGCGCTGCTCGACTATCGAGAAGGTCGACGCAAGGGGACGCCTGCCGCCGACTTGATGACTGCGGCTGTTGCAAAGCTCTCGGATCAGGAGATTGTCGATGTTGCCGCGCTCTACGAATATTTGCCGGGCCGCGGCTCTGATCGGCAAGCTGCACCTCTTGCGAGTGCTCCGAAGCTTGTCCTCAAGGGCGATCCTGCAAGGATGGTCACGCCTTGCGCGGCCTGTCACGGAACCAGCGCCAGAGGCAATCCAAACGGCCAGGTGCCTGTTTTGCACGGACAGCAGGACTCTGCGATTGAGACTGCCCTGCGCGACTACCGTTCGGGTGCGAGAACTTCCGATATGCTGATGGAGATGCGTCAATTTTCAAAGGCGCTCACCGATGAAGAGATCAAAGAGCTTGCCCGCTGGTACGCAGGCCAGCCTGGACGGCCCGCTCAGGAGCAAAAATAGACTTTTTGGCAGCAACAACAAAAAGCCCGCCGGGTTGAAAAAATTCAAAAACCGGCGGGTTCGTTTTTACGGCAGACGCCTCGTTCAACGAGGCGCCATGCGCGGCCGTGTCGATCAGGCTGCGGGCAGCTTGGCGAGCTGCGCCTGCACTTTCTCAAGTAGAGCCGTAAAGTCGGTCAGACGCTTTCTTTCCTGCTCAACGACGGCTGCCGGGGCGCGTTCGACGAACGCTTTGTTGCCGAGCTTGCCGTTGCACTTGCCGATTTCACCCTGCAGGCGGGCGACTTCCTTTGACAGACGTTCGCGTTCGGCGGCCACGTCAATCTCAACTTTGAGCATGAGCTTGAAGTCGCGCACGATGGCCACCGGCGCAATCGAACCTTCGTTGACCGTATCGATGTTTTCGACATGATCGACTTCCGAGAGGCGGCCAAGGAACCGGATGTAGTCCTTGACGGCAGCAACCACGGAAGCGTCGCCTTCAATGAGAAGCGGCACGCGGGTTGAAGGTGCAAGCTGCATTTCGCCGCGCAGGTTGCGCACCGCATCAATCATCTCCTTGATGATGGCGGTCTTGGCATCGGCGTCGGCACACTCGCTTGCTGCGTCGTACTGCGGGTAGGGGGCAATCATGACGCTTGTTTCTTCATCGGCCTGACGCTTGCCTGCGCAGACGGAAACCTTCTGCCAGAGTTCTTCTGTGACAAACGGAATCACCGGGTGGGCCATGCGCAGCGTGGCTTCAAGCACGAGGGCAAGCGTATGGCGCGTAGCGCGCGCAGCCTCTTCGTCGCCGCTGTTGAGCTGCACTTTGGAGAGTTCCAGATACCAGTCGCAGAACTCGTTCCAGACAAAGCTGTAGATGGCGTTGGCGACGTTGTCGAGACGGTACTCGGCAAAGCCCTCGTGCACGGCCTTGAGCGTGCGGTTGAATTCGCCCAGAATCCATTTGTCGACGATCGAGAACTTCATCGGCTTGCCGGCATCGGCGCCGAGTCCGCAGTCCTTGCCCTCGATGTTCATGAGCACAAAGCGCGTGGCGTTCCAAAGCTTGTTGCAGAAGTTGCGGTAGCCCGCGCAGCGCTTGATGTCGAAGTTGACGTTGCGCCCGAGCGTGGCGTAGGCCGCCATCGTGAAGCGAAGCGCATCGGCGCCGTGAGCGGCAATGCCATCGGGATAGTTCTTTCGCGTCTTGGCTTCAACCTGCGGCGCCTTTTCGGGCTGACGCAGACCGCGCGTATTCTTCTTGACGAGCGACTCAAGATCGCACCCGTCGATGATGTCCAGAGGATCGAGCGTGTTGCCCTCGCTCTTGCTCATCTTGTTGCCTTCGGCGTCGCGCACGAGGCCGTGGATGTAGACGTTCTTGAAGGGGGCGCGGCCGGTGAAGTGTTTGGTCATCATCACCATGCGGGCAACCCAGAAGAAGATGATGTCGTAGCCCGTCACCAAAACGGTCGAGGGCAGATAGAGATCGTAGGCCGTCTTCTCGTCGCCTTCAGCATCGGGCCAGCCAAGCGTTGAGAAGGGCACTAGAGCGGCACTAAACCACGTATCGAGCACGTCTTCGTCGCGCGTGAGCTCAACGCCTTCTCCTGCTTGCTTTTGGGCTTCCTCTTCGCTGACGGCGACGTAGACGTTGCCGTCCTTGTCATACCAGGCCGGAATCTGGTGGCCCCACCAGAGCTGACGGCTGATGCACCAGTCCTGAATGTTTTCAAGCCACTGACGATAAACGCCCTGCCACTCCTTGGGGAAGATGTTGACTTCGCCGCTGGCCACTGCCTCAAGGCCGACTTCGGCAATGGAGCGTCCCGGATAGAGAGTGCCCTCGGGAGCGGGCTTGCTCATGGCCATGTACCACTGCTCGGAGAGCATCGGTTCGACGATTTCGCCCGTACGGGTTACGCGCGGCACCATGTGCTTGTGGGGCTTGACGCTTACCAGGAGCCCTGCGGCCTTGAGATCTTCGACGGCGGCTTTGCGGCACTCGTAGCGATCCATGCCGCGATACTTCTGCGGGCAGTTCTCGTTCATGTGCGCAGTCTTCGTGAGCACGTTCATCATGGCCAGGTTGTGGCGCTTGCCGACTTCAAAGTCATTGAAGTCGTGCGCGGGCGTGATCTTCACGCAGCCCGAGCCGAACTCGCGATCGACGTACTCGTCGGCAATGACGGGGATGAGGCGATCGGTCAGAGGGAGCTTAAGCATCTTGCCCACAAGGTGCTTGTAGCGCTCGTCTTCGGGGTGCACGGCCACGGCCTGGTCGCCAAAGAGCGTTTCAGGACGAGTCGTTGCCACCACGACGCCTTCGCTGCCGTCGGCGCCCGGATAGCGGATTTCCCACATGAAGCCGTTGTCTTCCTGACTTTCGACTTCCAGGTCGCTTACGGCGCTTTGCAGCTTCGGATCCCAGTTTACAAGTCTCAGGCCGCGGTAAATGAGGCCTTCGTTGTAGAGCTTGACGAAGGTTTCCTTGACGACGCGCGAGAGCTTGTCGTTCATCGTGAAGTAAAGGCGCTTCCAGTCCAGGCTGTCGCCCAAGCGGCGCATCTGGTTGAGAATTGTGCCGCCGGAGAATTTTTGCCACTCCCAGATGCGCTTGATGAACTCTTCGCGGCCGATGTCGCGCTTGTCAATGCCTTCTTTTTGCAGCTGGCGCTCCACGACGATCTGCGTGGCGATGCCGGCATGATCGGTGCCCGGCAGCCACATCGTGTTGTAGCCCGACATGCGGTAGTAGCGCGTAAGCGAGTCCATGACGGATTGATTGAAGGCGTGCCCCATGTGAAGAATGCCCGTGATGTTGGGCGGGGGCAGCTGAATGGAGAAGCTCGGCTTGTTCGGGTCGAGACCGGCATCGAAATAGCCGCGCTCTTCCCAGATCGGGTACCAGCGCGCCTCAATTTCTGCGGGCTCAAAGCTCTTGGCTAATTCATGTGTAGTGGACTGGCTCATAGCACAAATAGATAAATGACGAATTTTTCATTGCTCGAAGGAACTGCGGCGCGCAACAACCCGCGCCCCGCAAAACCTTCTTTTTTTGCGTTGCGGGGCGTATTTTCGCACGAAACGCAGGCTGCGACTCGGCAGCGGCAAAAACCTCTCGCAAAAACCTTCTTTTTCGTAGAATGAATCGACGGCGGCCTGCGGCGTTCTTTTCGCTGAAAATACAGATTGATCCGCCTTTGTGATGCTTCTAAATTTTTTGAGCTGGTGCTTTTGTGATTGAGACCTTCTACAGCAATTCGTACGAATTCTTGCGCGAGCTTTTGTGCGAGACGATTCGCCAGGAACGCAGCCGAGGCGCTTGCAGTCCCTTCAAGGAGAATCATGTGCTGGTGCCGTCAGCGGCTGTGGCCGATGACCTCAGGATGCATTTTTCTCGAGCCTTTGGGACGGCTTGCGGACTTGACTTTTCGTACATCGGACAGTGGCTTGCAAACTTTACGCAAAGGCGCGGCGCAGCCCAGGGGTCGTTTCTCGACGACTTGGACTGGATGATACTTTTGCTTTTGGCTGACGAAAAATTTCTGGAGCGCGAGGGTTGCCAAAGACTCAGGCACTATGTCAAAGAACAAAATCCGGCCTCGCTTTGCGCTTTTGCCCAGCGCCTTGCGAGACTTTTTACGACATACGCCACCTATCGGCTCGATTGGGTGCTTGACTGGATGGGAGCCGACGTCAAGGTTTTTGAAAAGGGGAGCTCGGCGCGCAGACAGCGCGAGCGCCAGGTGCTTGAGGCGCACCCTGACAGCGCATGGCAAAAAGAGATGTGGTCGGAATTTGCCTCGCGCTGCTGGGGGCCGGACCAGGAACCTTGGGCGGGCGCAAAGCTTCTTGCCGAAGTGCCCGAGCGCTGGAAGGAGCTGCTCTCAAAGGATCCTGTCAAAGACAAAGGCGAGGCCCTTCATGTATTTGTGCCCGATGCGCTGCCGCCTCTGGCGCTTCCCTTTCTGCAGGCGCTCTCAAAGACAACCGACATCAACGTCTACTGCATCAATCCGTCTTCGGCCTATTGGTTCGAGTCGATGCCCGCAGAGCTTTTCGCGCAGTGGAGCAAAAAGCAAGCTGGCGCTCTTTCCTATCTGAGGCGCAATGCCTCAAGCGAGCGCGCGCAGATTGAGCGCATTTGGAATTTTTCGCGCGACCCCGAGACGGCTTCAAGTTTGTGCGAAGACGACCTTCAAGCGCCTGCATCCGTCAAGCGCCAAGGCCTGATGAGCGACGCCGCGCAGCTCGATCCCGCGGGGCTGCTTGATCTTCGCGCCGCCGACGCTGCGCCCCAGCAGCAGACCATGGTCTATGTCAACAGAAATGAGGACAGCGTGCTGCACTGCCTGCAGCAGGCGATTTTGGAAGACGACCCGAATAAGCTTGCCAGAAAGAGAACTGAGGACGACGAATCGATTTTCATCGTGAAGGCCCCGAGCTCTGCGCGCGAAGTCGAAGCGCTCGTTGACTGGATTCAGGCGCTCATTGAGCGCACTGCCCGCCAGAAGCGCCCCATTGCGGCCGACGACATTCTCGTTGTGACGCCCGACATCAATGCGATGGCTCCTGTCGTTTCGGCTGTGCTTGACAACCGATTCGGCAAAGAGGCCATTGCCTACAGCATCGTCGGCCAGTCCGTGGTCGACGTCAACTCGGCTGCTCAGGCAATTCTTGCTGCAGGGCGATTTGTTTTCTCGCGCGCCGAGCGCAAAGACTTCGAGGCGCTTTTGGCTTACCCGATCACGGCCTTTGCAAGAGGCTTTGGCGGCGTTGATCTGGGCGCGGTCTCAAATTGGCTTGCGGCAGCCGGATACCGCTTCGGGCTCAATGAAGCGCACGCACGGGGACTTGTGCAAAAGGGATTGGCGCAAAGCGAGGGCGAAAGTTTTGAGGGCACGCTTGAGCGCGCTCTCGAAAGACTCAACTTGGGGGCCTTTGCCCGCAGCGAAGAGCCCAGAACCTTTGCCGACGTATACGCCACCCGCGGCGATGAGCTCGGAGGCTTTAGCCGGGTTGATCAGGCCCAGCAGGCCCGCACGCTGGAATTTCTGCTGGGATTTGCGCAGGCGCTGCTGCGGGTAAGCGACGCCCCCAAAAAGGGATCCGCCCAGCAGTGGCAGAGCTGGACGCATGCGCTCATCTCGGAAGTTTTTCCAAAGGCTGCGCAAAGCGACGAAGTGCTTGTCTTTTGCGCGATTGTCGACGAGACGGTTGAAAAAATGCAGCGCGTGCTGGGAGAAGAGGGAGTCGATTTCGAGACGTTCTGGACAATGCTGGGCATCAGAGCAACGGCCGGGCAAACGACGCTTCGCAGCACGGGGCGCGTCATATTTGCTCCGATTGATGCCTTTCGCTGGCTGCCTAGGCGCGCGATTGCCGTTCTTGGGTTGAACGAGGGCTCGGGTTTTCCAGGCGTGAACCGAAGCGAAGAATTCGACCTGATGCAGGCCGAGTGCGTGCACGAGGGTCAAAGACTTTCAGCCAGACGCAAGGGCGATCGAGACAGCCGCAGAAACAACCGCAACGTCTTTTTCGATCTGCTGCTTTCGGCTCGGGAATATTTCTACTGCTCGTACTGCGTCGGCAGCGACGCCGTTGAGAAAAATCCTTCGGTTGTTCTGCAGGATCTGCGGCAGACTCTGGCCATCGGCTTGGGCAGCGAAGAGGATGTCGAGCGAGAGCTCACGGTGCGGCTTGCCCCGCAGGCGGCTTCTTTAAAGAGCTTTGATGCGCGCATGAGGCTTGCCGCAAGCCGCGATGCGGCTGCGGCCCTGGCAGTTGAAGCCGCCAGACGAGAAAACTATCTTGCCAGCGAGGCGCTCTTTTTGGATGAGAGCGCCGTGTCGATGCCTCAAGACGGCCAAGTGCGCAGCGTGAGCCTTACCGAATTCATCGAAGCCTTCATCTATCCGGACTCCTGGCTCATGAAGGCCTTGTCGATTTCCAAGATCGCGGCGCAGGGCGCGAGCGAAGTTTCGCTTAATGCCTCCTTTGACGACGCGCTTTTGCAAAAGAACTTTGCCCGCAGCGTTCTAGATCAGATGAAAAAAGGGAAGTCCGACGAGCAAATCCTGCAGGTGCTCGCGCTCAATCCGGCCATGGGGCTTGAGTCTGCGCGAACTTCCTGCGTGGGAGCCAAAGTCGCTGCTATCAGAAGCGGCTTTGAGAGCATGCAGGAGGCGATCGGCCAGAGCTCCTCAAGCATCGTCAAGTTCGAGTCGGCCGCAATCGGCGCCGGTTGCTACCGCCATCTCAAGCTGCCGGCCATGACCGTTTATGAAAATGAGGACAAAGAGCGCTTCGTCGTGCTCGAAGCCTTTTCCTCAACGGATATGGAGCGAGCTTTTCTGCGCTTTCTTGCGCTTGCTTCGGTCGACGAAGAGATTTCTGCGGTCATCGTCAACTTCAAGGCCGCTGGCGGCGATCAATGCATTTATCTGCGCTCGGCAAGGCAGGCGCAGCTCACGAGCCTTCCCAGGCAGACGATGGAAGTTTTGATGCAGATTTTCGAAAAGCAGGCGCTTGAGCCGCCCGCCATGGCAACGCAGCTCTTTTCGAATTGGAATGCCCAGCAAAGAAGTTCGACGGAAATGACAAACGGCGCTCCGATCTGGCTTGGGCGCGGCGACAGACAAGATGTGCAGCAGCGCACCCAGAATTTGAAGAGTGCCGTCTTTGGTCTGCAAAAACTTTTCGAAAAGCAGGCGGCATCGGGAAAAAAGAGAGTCTCAAGCAAGAAAAAGAAGTCGCCCGTGGAAAGCTTTAATGAGGCGGCAGCCGCTTTTGGTCTGGACACGAGCATAGAGATTTGTGGAAATGATGATGAACAGCAATCCTGAATTCAATCTTGTCAGTTCGCATCTGACCGGCCGATGGCTTCTTGAGGCTAGCGCGGGCACGGGCAAGACGTACTCTCTGGAACATCTGGTGGCCAGACTGCTCGTGGAGCAAAAAAGTTCAATTGAGCGCATCCTGCTTGTGACGTTTACCAATGCCGCCACAAACGAAATCAGCGAGCGCGTCAGGCAGCTTCTAAAGCGCATGTACGCGCGCTCGCTGCCTCAGGCTCAGCCTTTGAGCGACGCGATTGAAGAAAAGCTCATCGATCAATGGGTGAGCTCGGGCTTTGATCTGACGAACATTTTCGGCCGTGCGCTGGAAGCCTTTGACGACGCTTCGATTTTGACGATTCACAGGTTCTGCCAGAAGATGCTCTCGGAATTCAGCTTTACGAGAGCAGGCGACTATGAAGTTGAGCTTGCTGAAACCAACGAGCTCATCGATGCGGTCGTTGAGGAATTCATTCGACGCGAATCGGCGGCGTTGAGACAAAAAGACGATGCCGCAAAGCTTCTTGGCTGGAAGGACAATCTGTGCAAAGTGCTCGAAAAGCTCGCGGCGGCCGTGCCGGTTGTTGCCGAAATTCGAATTGATGAGAACTTTTCAGGCGCCCCCGAAGCTGAGATTTCGGACGAGCTCAAGCAAATCTTTGAAAGATTTCTCAGTGAAGCGCCGGCAAGACTCTCCGAGCTCGAAAAAAATGCACGCACGATGACCTTTGACGGGCTGCTGGTCAAAACGCATGAACTTGTCAAAAAAAATAAAGAGCTCGCGCGCAGCATTCGCCGCCGCTATGACGCCGTCTTGATCGATGAGTTTCAGGATACGGATTCGCTGCAGTACGGCATCTTCAAGACGCTCTTTTTCCCCGAAGACGCTGCGCCCGAAGAGGTCGCCCAAGCTCCCAAGTCCGTCTTTTTTGTGGGAGACCCCAAGCAGGCAATTTATGCCTTTCGCATGGCTGAGCTTGAAACCTACATGCAGGCTCGCCGCGAAATTCAAGCGCTCCCCAAAGACAAAGGCGGCGTTTTGGAACTCACGCAGAACTTTCGCTCCGCCAAGCCTCTGGTTGAGTTCGTCAATGCCTTTTTTGCAAGCAAGGACGAGCGAAGCGCCTTTTTAACGCCCGAAATTGAATTTTCAAAAAGCACGGCTGCGGGATCTTCCGTGCAGCTCGTGCGCGTGATGGGCGATAGGGCGGTTCCGATTCCCGCGGTGAGCATCTGGATGAATCCGGTTGAGTTTGAAGAAGAGCCCGACGAGCACCCCTTCAATGCCGCCGAAGCTCGGGAAAAAGAGGCGCTTTGGATTGCCCGCGACATCGCCTCGCTTCTTGACGGCACGGTGCGCGTGAGAAAAAAGAATGTTGTCGACGGCGTGGTGCGCTCCTCTCGTCCGCTTAAGGCAAGCGACATCGTCATTCTTGCTCCCTCGCGCACCGACAGCGACCTTTTCGTCGAGACGCTTGCCAAGCACAACATTCGGGCTGTCGTCGACTCGCAGCAGGACGTGCTTCAAACCAATGAGGCGCTCGAAATTCTTGCCGTGCTGCGCGCCATGCTGAGCACCTCTGACAGAAGGCTTGTGTCGGCTGCCCGCGCCACGCGCCTGATGGGACGCACATTGTCCGACATTCGAAGGCGCGAGGAGTTGGCCGTCGCCGACAGAGCGCTTCTTGAAGAGGCGCTTGAGCGCTGGAGCACGTCGGGGCCGGCTGGCGCGTTTGGCCTCATCATGAAGAAAAGGGAGACGACGCAGCGGCTTTTGAAGGTGAGTCAAGGGGCTGCGGCGCTGACAAACTACGCGCATGTCGTCGAGATTCTGCAGGCGAGCTGGACGGCGCTCAGAGGCGCTTCGGCCGTGCTCGAGCGGCTTGAAGCCGCAATGAGCAGTTCGCAAAAAGCTCCTGAAGAAAGAATGGTGCGAAGCGCCGCCGACGAAGATGCCGTGCGCTTTGTCACCATGCACTCAAGCAAGGGGCTGGAATTTCCCGTGGTGTATCTGGCCTCAATCTCGACGCTCAAGGAGCGCTCCAACAAAGACGTCTTCTTTAAGGGCGAAGGCGAAAGCGGAAAGTTTGCCGTTGCCGCGCCGATTGAGCTTGGCGAAGAGATCCGAAAAGAGGCGGCCATGCGCGAGCGCATCGAAAAGGTACGTTTGGCCTACGTCGCCATGACGAGAGCTTCGTCGCGGCTCGTGCTGCCGATGTTTGGCATCAACACCCGACAATGGAAGTCGTCCTTTTCAAACGCATGCAATCGCGCGCTTTTTGCGATGAAAGGTGACCCCGAAGGGAAATTTGGCGAAAACAGCGCCAGAGTGCGCAGCGCCTGCCGGGATTTGATGCAAAAGACTAACGAGGCCTGCGGCGAAAGTACGATCAATCTTGAAGACTTTGGCGAAGGTCTCGCCTGGCTTGATGACTGGGAGAATCTGCCAAAGCCCGTTGAGATGGTCACGGAAGCCCCCGGTGAGATGAAGCTAGAGCTCGATAAAGAGCGTGATTTGCAGCCATGCAGGGCGCTGGCCTCGCACGGGCTGCTGCCTGCCTGGAGGCGCTCGAGCTTTACGGCGATTTCTCGAAAGCTTCTGTCTCAGAGCGAGGCGGCAGACGAATATGAGCCCGGCACCGATGTGCTCGATCAGATGGCGCAGGCGCAGACGGCTTATGCTGCCGAAGATGATGAGATAGGCGCAGCGCCCGCACCTGACAAAGAGCAAAATCCGGCTGCGGCGGCTTTCCTGCGCGGAAAGGATGTCGGCGATTGGCTGCACAGACAGCTTGAGCGCGCTTTCAGCGCGCGCAAGATGAGCGAGCGCTGCGCGCTGCTTGAGGCTGCCGCCGATGAGCTCGATCAGGCCTTTTTTATGGCAGGCAGAACAGCTAAGGAGCTTGAAGCTGCAAAAAGACTCATTCGCGCGCGCTTTGGCGCGCTCAATGATGCCGAGCTCTTTGTCGAGAAGAGCTCGGGGCGCAGCATTCGCCTGGCCGATGTTGACGCTTCGCGCTGCCGGTCTGAGATGGACTTTTTGATGCATGCGCCCTCAAAGAGTCTGGATGTGGCTTCGCTTATTGCTGCGCTCAACGCCTGCGGACTTGACTTTGCAAGCGAAGCCGCCGAATCCCTGCAGGGCTTTGTGACGGGCTCAATTGACCTGATGTTTGAAGCCTGCGGCAAGTATTGGGTTCTCGACTGGAAGAGCAACTTCATCGGCGACGGACTGCCGCAGTCTTATACGCAAGAGGCCGTTGCAGAAGAAATCAAAGAGAAAAATTATGCATTGCAGTACATCATCTATCTGACGGCATTAAAGCGCCACTTGATTGCCTCGGGCGGATATTCCCAAGAGACGGTGTGGGAGGCCATCGGAGGCGCCGTCTACGTATTCTTGCGCGGCATTGATGAGAACAACGAACTGCAGCCGCAGGGCTCTAGAAGAGGCGTTTTCGTCGACTGCCCCCGCGAAGCTGTCGATGCGCTTGACGCTCTTTTGGGATCGGACTTGAGCAGCAAATAAAAACGAGGAAAGAGAGCAATGCCTAAGGAAGAACACATTTTTTCTGATGCCGTGCTTGCTTCAGCAAGGCTTTTTGCCGGCATGCTGCGCCGCGACGGGAAGAATTTTTCCGATGAGGATGAAAAAACTCTTGCCCTTTTGCTGAGCGCGCTTCAAGAGGCGCAAAAAGCGGGCAGCGTTTGTTTGGGAAAGGAGCGTTTTGAGTCGGCTGCTGCCGCGGCGGCAATGCCCAATGCGCAGCTCTCCGAGATCGTCAAGAAATTTGAAGATTGCGGGCTGATCAGTTTTTTTAACGGCAAGTTCCTGCCTAAAGAGGCTCCTTTGGTTGCAGATGTCGGGCAAGCAGATGTGCGCGTTTATGCCGAGCGCAGCTTTTATGAAGAGGCTCGGCTTGCCCAAAAGGTGATGCGTCTGGCAAGCATCGGGACGAAAGCGACATCGCCTGCAAAAGACGAATCTGATAAGGCGAGAAGGGCGGCAGAGCTCGCCCTCAACGAGTACTTCGTGGTGGTCAGCGGCGGCCCTGGCACGGGAAAAACGACGATCGTCACGAGCATTCTTGCCGGACTGCTCAAAAAAGACAGCGCCTTGCGCATCGTTCTTGCCGCGCCGACGGGAAAGGCTGCCGGCCGCATGCAGCAGGCCGTGCACGAGCAGGCCAAAAAAAGATTTGCCGAAAGCGCAGTGGGTGCAAAACTGCTAAGTCTGCAAGCCGGCACAATTCATAGACTTCTGCTTACCAAGCAAGACGACGGCTCGCGTCCCGGTCCCGATACGCCGCTCGATTGCGATGTGCTTGTCGTCGATGAAAGCTCGATGGTGGACATGCCTTTGGCAATGCGCCTTTTTGAGGCTATTGACGAGAGCCGCACCCGCGTGATTTTGCTCGGAGACCGGCACCAACTTGCGGCTGTGGGGCCTGGCTCGGTCTTTGCCGACTTGTCCGACCTCTCGGGAGCCCTTGCCGGAAACATTGAGCAGCTTACCTTTAGCCATCGCTTTGCTGCAGACAAGGCTATCGGCACGCTTGCGGCGGCCATCAACGCGGGCGACGATGGAAATGTGCTTGAACTTTTGAAGGACTTTACGAACCGCGAACAAGATGTGCACGCCGATAATGTCGTGCGCTGGCATCGAGCACGGGCAATCAGCGAGGCTCTCACCCGCGAGGCGCAAAGCTGGATTGAGCGCATGATGAAAAGCATCATCGAAGGAATTCGCGCCGGCCAAAAGGGCTTTGCCGCGGGCGGACAAGAGCGCCTGGAGGCGGCCCGCAGCGTGGCGAAGGTCATGCGCAGCTTCGGGGCGCTCGCGGCGGCTCGCCGCGGGCCAATGAGCGTTGAGGCGATCAACCGCGAGGCCGATGCCATTTTGTGCGCCAACGGTTTTGAGGGAAGTCGCTGGCGGCAGATCATTGTGCGCAGCAACGACGATGTGCTCGGGCTCTACAACGGCGACGTGGGCGTTGTTGTCCCTGCTGAAGACGGGGGCGAGGAGGTGTTTTTCCTTGATTCCGACCGCTTCGTCAAGCTCGGCTTGCTGCCGCCTTTTGATGAAGCGTTTGCCATCACGATTCACCAGTCTCAAGGGTCGGAATACCATCATGCGGCCGTGTTTTTGCCTGTAGACGAGAACTCGCCTTTGGCTGCTCGCGAGCTTCTTTATACCGCCGTGACGCGCGTAAGCGATGAGCATGAGAAAGGATCTTCGAAAAAGCGCTTCGGCACGCTTGATATTTTCGGCAGCGCGCCGGTTGTGAGAAAGTCAGTCAAAACGCGCGTGATGCGCGAAGGCGGCCTTGCCGCAAGACTGGGACAAGTCGGGAGCCTGCAGCAAATCAATTAGAATCGAGCGCAGAGCCTTTGCTCGAACTTGGAGTGAATTCATGGTGAACAGCAAATCCACCGTCAACGGGGCCGTCGTCTGGCTAGCCATACTCAAGCGCATTCCCAGAAACTCTTGGGTGACGACGCAGCAGCTGCTCGAGAGCATGCAGGAAGCTGGC
This sequence comes from uncultured Duodenibacillus sp., assembly GCA_944388865.1. Classification (GTDB taxonomy): domain Bacteria; phylum Pseudomonadota; class Gammaproteobacteria; order Burkholderiales; family Burkholderiaceae_F; genus Duodenibacillus. Next base: position 23,806 of record CALXKM010000050.1, read on the forward strand.
TACAACATCAGCGAAAGAAAAATTCAGCGCATCTTAAAGGAGATGGTCGAAAGCGCGGAGTTTGGAATCGAGACCAACAAAAAAGCCAAGCCATACGGTTACCGGCTGAGGCTGCCCGAGGGCTCGCTTCCGATCAATCAGATGAAGCCCAATGAAAGTCTTCTGATTCGGCTCTTTGAAGAACATCTGCGCTTTCAGCTGCCTGAGCGTATTCGCAGCTCTTTGACTCCGGTGTTTGAGACGGCGCGCTTAACCCTCAAGGAAAAAGCCACGGGCAAGGCTAAGGACTGGAGCTCGAAGGTGGCCTTTGTTCCGAGCACCGTGCCGATGCTTGCGCCCAATATCAAAAACAGCGTTTTCAACGCTGTGAGCAATGCTCTTTATCGCGATGCAAAGCTCGAAGTTCAGTATGAAAATTCAAAGGATGAGACCATAAGCGGACTTGTGTCTCCATTGGGACTGGTGCAGCAGGAGCACAGGCTTTATCTCATCTGCCGCTTTGACGGCTACGATGACGTCAGACATCTTGCGCTTCATCGCATCAAAGCTGCTCAGGAATGCGAGAACTTTCCTGCTGAGCGCCCCAAGGGATTTTCTTTGCAGCGCTACATTGCCGAGCGGCATCTTAATTTCAGCAACGGTAAGAAAATCCTGCTTGAAATCGAATTCACCAATCCGACAACGGCAAAAAATATGCAGGAGACGCCCTTTACAAAGGATCAAAAGCTCGAGCAGCTCGAAGACGGGGCATGGCGCCTGCAGGCAGAGATGGACGATACCGTGATCCTTGACGGCTGGCTTGCCGCTTGGAAGGATGTCGCAGGCATTCGCAAGGTGGTCAAGACTGAAATCAAGAATAAGTAATAGGCTGCATATAACCTGTTAACCGCTATGTGCAGAGCCTTGATGCGCATTGAGCAAAAAGAAGCAGTTTTGTGTTTTCTTTTCGTGCAATGCGCATTTTTTTGCGACATGTGTTGACGTACTGCGCTTTAGCATCACGCGTAAAGAAGAATTTTGCGTGCTGCAGATCAGAGCCGGCGTTGTTTGTCCGGCTTTGACGCTGCGCTTTGAGAGTTTGGAGAAACGTCAATGCCGCATCAATACACCGAAAAGCGACAATCGGTCGCTCGATTTGCCTTTGTTTGCCGATATCGCAAAGGAACGCTGCAATCCAAAAGCAAGGAACCTGCCTTTGCTCCGATCGTGGTTGCCCTGAGTTCAAAAGCGATGGCTGAGATTTTGGGCTGTACAAGATTGGTGGAGTCGCAGCTGGAAGCTGATTTCTGGCAGACGCAGGCTTTTGTAAGGGAGCTTGCCGTGCATCCGGATTCGCGCGTGCGGGCAGAAGCTGCGCGCTATGAGTGCCAAACATGCGAGACGGCGGAAGTGCTCGCTCAGGATCCTTCTTATGAAGTTCGAAGCAATCTGGTGCAAAACCAGCAGGCGCTTGACATGCTCTCGCTTGAAGGTGTTCTGGCTTTGGCAGGAGAGGATCCGGACTTGCAGCTGGAGGCCTTGGGAACGTTGAGGCTATTGCTTGCGGGCGCCGATCAAGAAAACTACGCCATGAGAAAAGATAAGCTTGCTGGCTTTTTGAAGACGGCTCAATCATTTCCCGATCAGATGATTGTCTCAGAGCTCGAATCAATCAAGGCGCAAGGCGAAGACATCTTTATGCATGAGCCAAGGCTGCGGCCATCTTCTCGATGTCTGAGACATCGAAGGGCGCGCGAGGCAAGCGCCTCGTGCGGCGCAATTGAATGTCTTGCCGGATTTTTAAAGACAACCATCCCTGCGGGCTTTGATGCAGCCAAGCCTGTGATCAGGCTTGATGCAGATGCTCTCGACTATATCGTCGACAGCCTCGAAGATGGACCTACGGCAGATGCAGTGCTGCAGCGTCTGGCGGAGCACCCGGCAAGTTCCGTGCGGGCATCTGTGGCGCAAAACTCTCTGATTACCCGGCGAGCAATCGACAAGCTTGTCGCAGACAAAGCCTACAGCGTTCGCAGCGCTTTGCTCGAAAACGAAGAGGTGCTCTCAAAGTGCAGTGTCCAGGAAATCGTTTCAATCATCGACAAAGATCCGGGACTGCTGCAGAGTCTTACTTGGAATCCATTTATCGCCCAGAGAATTTACTCTGCGCTCGAAGAGGCTTTCGGATCGAGCGAAGATCCATTTGTGCAGGAACTCATGATCGACCTGCAGGAGTCGATCGAAGATGAGCAGGATGTTGAGGGCTTCTAACTGGCATGACAAAAAGTTTGATTGACCAAATATTCCCTTATTGGGAGTGAAGAGCCTGCTAATTTTGCATTCGCTGCTTCAATGATGTCTGTTTCGCAAGCCCTCAAAAGCTTGAAAAAATATTGCCCTGAGCAGGGACTTTTGCTGAGCGTTTGATTCGCGGCCTAAACTGTCTGTTGCAGAAGCTGGAAAGGTCCTCACTGTCGTCAATCCAGCAAAGGAGTCAAGCTATGACCTGGGATTTCCACAAGCAATTCATCAATGGCCAGTGGGTGCAGTCAACCGGAAGCGGGCGAATCAATGTCGTCAATCCTGCCACGATGCAGCCCTTTGAATGGGTGTCCGACGGCACGCTCGAAGACGCCAATCGTGCTGTTAAAGCCGCAAGCGCAGCTCAACCGGCTTGGGCGGCAGTTCCATTGGCCGAGCGTGTCGCGCTCATGAAAAGAATGCTGGAAAACTTGCGCACGATGGCCGATGAACTTGTGTCGCTTGAGGTCAAGGAATTGGGTTCACCCGAGTTTTTTGCTCGCGCTACTCACTGCAATTATCAGTTTGCCCGCATTGAGAGCTACATCGAGATCGCTCAGAGGCTTGAACTTGAAAGCGAGTACGCCGAAAGCCTCGTTATTCGCGAGCCGGTGGGTGTTGTCGCCTGCATCACGCCTTGGAACTATCCATTGGGTCAAGTGGTCCAGAAGGTAATTCCGGCCATTTTGATGGGCAACACAGTGATCCTCAAGCCCAGCCAGCACACGCCGTTGACAGCGTGCCTTTTGATGGAGGCCTTTAGATCGGCAGGGTTCCCGGCGGGCGTCGTGAACATGACTTCCGGACGAGGGAGTTTTCTTGGCGAAGCGCTCGTCAGCAATCCAAAGGTGGACATGGTCTCCTTCACCGGTTCGACACAGGTGGGAATCAAGCTTTCGCAGAAAGCGCTTGAAGGCATGAAGCGCATCAGCCTTGAGCTGGGCGGCAAATCTCCCTATGTCTGGCTGCCTGGCATGAATGACTATCGACCGGCTGTGGAGAAGCTTTTTGCATCCATTTTCTTGAACTCCGGGCAGACCTGCACGGCTCTCTCCAGACTCTTGGTGCCTGAGTCGATGGAAAAAGAGGCGCTCAATTTGATCAAGGAAGCTCTTCCTGCCTATGTGGTTGGAGACCCAATGGATCCGGCAACCAAGGTTGGACCTCTTGCGTCAAGAGCGCAGTACGACAAGGTTCGAAGCTACATTGAGCTTGGCTTGACTGAAGGAGCCGTGATGCAGGGCGGAGAAGTCCCGCCGCAGGAACCGCAGGGCGGCTATTACGTCAAGCCCGTGGTGTTTTCGGAAGTCAAAAACAGCATGCGTATTGCTCAGGAAGAAATTTTCGGTCCTGTGCTTTGCGTCATCACCTATAAGAGCATTGAAGAGGCCATAGAAATTGCCAACGACACGCCCTATGGGCTTAATGCTTCCGTTTATGGCCCCAAGGAAAAGGCTGTGGGAGTCGCCCGGGCTATCAAGGCGGGCAACGTGTACGTCAACGACGGGCCACGCGACATCACGGCGCCCTTTGGCGGCTATAAGGCTTCTGGCATCGGCCGCGAAGGCGGTGCTGCGGGACTGCTTGAGTTTACGCAGTACAAGGCGATTTTCGAGCATGGCGCGTATTGATGTTGCAGTGCTTTGTTAATGAGAGATGAGTCTGGTCAACAAGGGTGATGACGATTCAAAATTCGCCAAATGCTTTGTATTGTGGTGTTGATGTTTTACTCGTGGAGGTTCGAGAAAAAATGAAACGGTGTTTGTTGTGAGAAGCATGTTTAACTGATCTTGGGTTTTCGGAGCCCTGATAAGAAATACAGTTGTGTATGCAATTGGATTTCGATGGGCTCCGAATACAGTATTCTGAGGAAAATAGTATTTGTGTTTTGAGCGCGCTAAATCTGATTGGTGATTGCCGAGAAACAATAATCAGCCCATTTTTGGAGTAGCTCGCGGCGTCTGCCGATCATTTGACCACGTCTATAGGCGCCGTTGTGTTTGTCATTTGAGTCAACATGAGCTAGACATAGTTCAACGACAGACATGTCGGCTCCATTTTCCTGTGCCCAAGTGGCAAACGAAGCGCGAAAACCATGCGTTACCGCAACGCGATTGTTTTGGATGGGATCTCTGAATCCGCCGTGGCCGAGCTCGTGTGCTTTTCGATCAAGTTTGCGTATAAGTTTGCGAAGCGCTGTTCCTGATAGTTCTTTCCCGTTAGCAGTAAAGATCAAATTTTCATCAGTATTTGATTGTGATAGAGATCGAAGAAGGTCAAGAGCTTGAGTGCTTAGTGGTACTTCGTGAGGTCGGTTACGTCCCTGTTTTCCTTTCATGTGAGAGGAAGGAACTAGCCACTCGCGGAGGGGCAAATTCACTTCTTTCCACTGAGCTTGTTGGATGGGCTGCAAACGTGAGACGGTGAGGATGGTAAAGAGGAGGGCAGTAGCGCTGACGCAGTCTTCTTTGATAAGCAAAGAAATAAAGAGAGGTATATCGCGCCAGTCGGCAGAGGGGTGATGTCCGCCAGGATTTCGTAAGCGCATGCCTAGATAGGGTTCTATGAGGTCAATTTCAGTGGGCAGGCGAATGTTAGGATTTCTGAGATTTTTTGCGGTAGACCAGCGAAGAAATTGGGATAAAGCAATAAGAACTTTAAGATGTGTTTGCTGTGTGCTTTGCATTGCTAGCTCGAGGCAATCGACAACATTTTGAATGGAAACTTGATAGGGACGAAGTGATCCAATTGTGGGAAATACATATTTTTCTCCTAAGGAATACCTGCGTTTATATGCATTTTTATCAGTCCATGTTTTTAAAATGGTGTATTCCTCTATCCATACGGGCCATAGGGCTCGTATATCTAGATTGAAAAGATCTTTGGGTGTCCTGTTGGATTGAGGTTGTTTTAATTTGAGGATTTGGAATGCAAATGAATTTGTAAATTTGTTTGAGGTAAATCTTTTAAAAAATGAGAATAGCATTTCATTATCTCCTAGTGGCATGAAATGCTGTTTATTTTGAACTTGTTTTGTACTTGGTTTCGGCCTTCAGTTAGAGAGCGAACCGAAAGTTTCCCAAATTGGAGAAGCTTCAGAGGATGTTCCATTTCTGATTCCTGAGAAATGGAAGTGGGAAAAACTAGGTGATGTAGTTGAATTTAATTCAAAAATTTCACTAGACGATGAATTAGAAGCTAGCTTTTTACCTATGTCTGCAGTCAGTGCCGGATATGAAAATAAAATTGATACAAGTGAAAAGCGGTTGTGGAAAAACATAAAAAGTGGGTATTCTAAGTTTGCTGATGGCGACATCATTATGGCGAAAATTACCCCTTGTTTCCAAAACTTAAAATCAGCAATTTGCAAAAATCTACACAACGGAATTGGAGCTGGTTCGACAGAATTTCACGTTATCAGGACAGGATCTTCACTAAATTCAGAATATTTATTGTTTTTTTTGAAATCACCTTATCTTATTAAGTACGGAGTGGAAAATTTTAAAGGTACTGCTGGACAGCAAAGAATTGGAACAAATGATTTAAAAAAATGTTTAATTCCTGTGCCACCACTTGAGGAACAGCAACGTATTGTTGACAAGCTTAACGAACTAAGACCGCTTGTTGAAACATACGGTAAAGAGCAACAACTTGTCGAGTTGCTTGAGGGGAGTTTTGCTGAAAAATTAAAAAGTTCAATTCTTCAGGAAGCGATCCAAGGCAAGCTCGTTTCACAGCTAGAGAGCGAACCTGTAGTCACTCAAATCGGCACAAAACCACATGTTGCCCCATTTATTGTTCCAGATAAATGGAAATGGGTTCAACTAAAAGCTGTCGGCAAAGTTATCGGAGGAGGAACCCCTAGAACTAATGTTCCTGAATACTGGGATAATGGGGATATTCCTTGGTTTACCCCTGCCGATCTTGGTAAAGTAACTGACATATATGTAGGATCAAGCGCAAGAAAAATAACCGCAAAGGGACTTGCTAACAGTTCGGCAATAACAATGCCAAAAAATTCTGTTTTGTTTTCTTCTAGAGCACCAATTGGTTATATAGCGTTAGCGAAGGAAAACTGCTGCACAAATCAGGGGTGTAAATCTTTTATTGCCAATGAATCTGTTATCGTGCCAATGTGGGCCTACTGGGTCCTAAAGGCTCGTACACCTGATATTGTTTCAAGAGCTTCTGGAACTACGTTTAAAGAAATCTCTGGTCGAGGTATGGGGGACACATGGATTCCGCTGCCCCCCATTGCAGAGCAAAACAGAATTATTACGAAGATCAAAGAGTTGTTTGATATCGCGAAAGTATTGCAATAGAAACAAATCGTTTAAATAGACTTGATATTGCCAATGTATTGAAATAGTGATTTTATTGTTTTGACAATTCTTCGTTGCTCTTCGAGAGGAGGTAGTGCTAATGGTATTTGTTCTGTCTCTTTCTTAGTGATATGAATCATTGTGCTACCTCTTCCCGATGTGCTTTTTAACTTCTCAGCCATTGAGAGAAGCCAAAAATACAACCATTCTTTGTCGACATATTCAGAACAAATAACTTTCCAGATGTGATAGTGATATATGCATCGGCCACCGTTCCAAATTTTAGGACCAAATGAAGCAGACCATGCAAACAACAAATCGTTGTCATCACAATATTTGTTAGGTTCTAATTCTAAGTCTGAATAATACCAAGATCCATTTGTGAAAAAATTTCCAACTCTCAAAACCGGCACTCTCCCCGGAGCTTTGTTTAGCAATTCAGATTTTGAGTATGCCCTTCCATTTAATAGACTAGCAACGTTCGAAAACTTGACCCATTTCCATTTTTCTGGAGCATTAAAAGGAATACTTTTTGGTTCCTCTCCAATTATGTCCACTTTGGGTTCGCTCTCTAGCTGTGGAACGAGTCTCCCCTGGATTGCATCTTGAAGAATTGAGGCTCGAAGTTTTTCAGGAAAAGTGGCTTCAATAGATACTAGTTCTTTTTCTTCACGTTGATAAATCTCAACGAGCTTCTTTAATTCATAAAGCCGTTTTACAATGCGTCTTTGTTCTTCGATAGGTGGTAGGGCTAACGGAACTTGTTCTGTCTCCCTTTTAGTTATATGAATCATTGTACTTCCTCGTCCAGAAGAACTTTTTAATCGTTCGGACATCGCAAGTAACCAAAAATATAACCATTCCTTATCCACCGATTTGGAGCATATTACCTTCCAGATGTGATAGTGATAAATACACTTTCCGCCATTCCAAATCTTAGGCCCAAACGAGGCAGACCAGGCAAATAGCAAATCGCCATTATCGCAGTATTTATTTGAATCTAATTTCAAATCCGAATAATACCAAGAGCCATTTGTAAAAAAATTGCCAACTCTTAAAACAGGAGTTCTTCCCGGGGCATCATCTAATAGTTCATTTTTAGAATAAGCGCGGCCATTTAAGAGACTCGCAATGCTTGACAATGTTACCCATTTCCACTTTTTAGGGATTTCATATGGTACAGCCTTCAATCCATTACCAACCTGCGTAACCTCTGGTTCGCTCTCTAACTGAGGAACAAGCTTCCCTTGAATTGCATCCTGAAGGATCGAAGCCCACAATTGCTCAGCTTTCATTACTGTCACCTATCATTTCGAGAATCTTTGCCAGTGCTTCGTCCATTTTCCTCTCATGAGCTTCCCGTTCAGCTTGATACTTTGCTATCAATTCTTTCGGAGGCAGAATTTCTTCCTGTTCTTGTGGATATCCGCAGAGATCAAGGTTGTAATCAAGGGCTTTAATTTCGTCTACTGAGAATTTTTTTACTTTATCAACACCATCTAATTGCACCTCAGACCGGTTATCCCACCACTGTGCAACTTCATCGAGATGCTCCAACTTTATGGGCTTTGTTTTTGAGAAATGTTTGTAACCTTCAGGCATATCAACTCGATAGAACCAAGTTTCCGTGGTGGTACCTGAGTTGTCAAAGAAGATAATATTGGTAGCGATGGATGTGTAAGGTGCAAACACGCTTGTCGGCAGTCTGACAATTGTGTGTACGTCGAACTTCGAGAAGAGCAGCTTTTTGATCTCTGTTTTTGCTCCACTTCCAAACAAAAAGCCATCGGGAATGATTACTGCTGCTCTACCGTTTTTCTTAAGACGATAAGCAATTAGTGTCATGAACAAATCCGCTGTTTCGGCACTACGGAATTGCTCAGGGAAATTCATCTGAATTTCGGGCTTTTCGCTTCCACCATAGGGCGGATTCATCAGGATAACGTCGAATTTATCTTTTTCCCCGTATTCTTGAACGTTCGTAGTCAGAGCATTGTCATGCCGAATATTGGGCTCGTCCAGTCCATTTAGGATTAGATTGGTGACACAAAGCAAATAAGGAAGCGATTTTTTCTCAATCCCGAAGAATGAGCGCATTAGAACCGCTCTGTCTTCATTGGTTCCAGCCGCTGCTGCCGGGTCAAGAACCAGCCGAGCGGAGTTTAAAAAACCGCCGGTACCGCAGGCAAAATCGGCTACGCAATCGCCAGGTTTGAGTTGCACGTGTTGTGCCATGAAGTCCGTCAGAGCTCTTGGTGTGTAGAACTCACCGGCATTGCCTGCGCTTTGCAATTTTTTGAGGATTGTTTCGTAGATCTGCCCAAATGCGTGGGTTTCGTTAGGATCACTGAAGTCAAATTCATTGATGAGGGCAATCAAGTCATAAAGCTGAACCCCCTCTTTCATGTAATTATGAATGTCTGAAAAGACTGCTTTGACGACACTCTTTTTTTTCGGGCAATTTGGAGGCAATTGCAAGTTGCGCAACGTAGGGAACAGTTCGTTATTAACGAAACTGATGAGCTCATCCCCCTTGCGCATGGTTAGGTTGTTGACGCTCGTGTTAGCCCAGTTTCTCCAACGACATTTTTCTGGAATGATTGATTCAAAGTCGTTTTCGAGCAGGTCCCACTCGGATTCTGCGTCATCATAGATTTTCAGAAAGAGCATCCAGGTCAGTTGCTCAATGCGTTGTGCGTCACCATTGACACCTGCGTCCTGGCGCATGATGTCACTGACTCGCTTTACAAAATTGCTGATGCTCATTCAGTCTCCATCGTCGTTTGAGTTGTTTCGTTATTTAAGGGACGGTATAAGGCGTTTTCCAAATCCATTACGGCTGCACGATACTGCATTTTTCCACCAAACGCCCTGACAACGTTCACAGGTCCGCCCATCGGACGAAATTCTTCACTGCGAAGCACTGCGATGTCGTCCACTTCGCGCACTCCTTCGCGAGCGTAGATGGTAATTAACGTTTCGAGAACTTGCCTAGCGGTACCCTGATATTTATCAAGGAATTTGCTGCGAGCCGCACGGGAAACTCGCATCTGACGAGTCATCGGAGGACGCCCGAACGCAATTTCACAAAGAAGATCAAACTCATCAGCGTCAGGATTTTTTAGTTCTTTTCGCAGTTGGTCGAAAAGAACCCCGTTATCCTCAAGACGCTTGAGTATCGCTTTCTTTTCCTCTTCTCCGTTCCAAACCTCAAGAAACTCTGCTTCCGAACCAAAGAGCTCAAGAATGTTTTTTCGCGTGTAGTCGCGGAATTTTGCGGTGACCAGTTCTCCTTTCTCGTTCAGATAACTGATTGATGAGCCAACGACCTCAACTGAAACGCCTTTCACGATATAGGTGACTTTTTCTGGATTGTCAGGGTCGGGGAGGACTGGCTTAGTATTGCCGGTATTCTTTCCTGTATCTTTGTCGTTGGTCTTACCTTCCTCATTTGTGTTGTCATCTGTCTTAGGAAGTGGATCTCCTTCTTCCCATGAAGATTCGTATTCTGCGGGCCCATCAAATTCGGGGTCATGGAAAAGCTCGCAAACGCCGCGGAAATCCAGAATTGTGAAGAATGTTTTACCAGCGTCTTCGCGCAACCGAGTTCCACGTCCAATGATTTGCTTGAACTCGGTCATTGAACGGATAGAGGTGTCAAGAACAATCAACTTCACGCATTTTGTGTCAGCCCCAGTTGTTAAAAGCTTGGAAGTCGTTACCACAACCGGATAAGGTTCATAAGAACTCGTGAAGCTGTCATAGAGCTTTCGGCCTTCTTCGTCATCGCCAGTCATGCGAACAACGTAAAAGGGCTCTTGCGCAACCATGTCCTGATTGCAGGCACGGATAGCATCGCGCATTCGGGCTGCGTGAGCCTGAGTCTTGCAGAAGATGATTGTTTTGGACATGCGTCCGAGGTGATGAAGATATTTTGTAACATGCTCCGCTACAGCCTTGGTACGACCTTCAAGGATGATGCGGCTGTCATAATCTTCAACCGTATACCGGCGTTTCTCGATCAGGAATCCGTTGGCGTCTTTTTCTCCATCTTGTGGTTCCCATCCATCTCGATCCTTATCAAGATAGACTCGAACGACCTGGAATGGCGCAAGGAATCCGTCCTCAATACCCTGTTTCAGACTGTAGGTGTACAACGGTTTTCCGAAATATTCGGCATTATCGGCGCCGTCTTTGCTACTAGGAGTTGCTGTCAGACCAATCTGAATTGCAGAGTGGAAATATTCGAGAATCTCACGCCAACTACTTTCTTCTTTAGCGCTGCCGCGGTGACATTCGTCAACAATGACAAGATCGAAGAAATTTGTTGGTACTTGCCGAAAATTGTCAGCGAAAGTTTTCTCCGTGCTGCCATCCTCACTTCCTTTGAGTTGCTGGTACAACCCGAAAAAAATACTGTGAGCCGGACTGATTTTTCCACCTTGAATTTTGGTCGCATCCTTGCCAAATGGAGCGAAATCATTTGTCAATGGGCCGTCTATCAAAAAATTTCGATCGGCAAGGTAAAGCACGTTGTTTACAAGGCCTGCTTGTTTAAGTCGCCAGACAATTTGAAATGCTGTGTATGTCTTTCCGGTGCCTGTAGCCATGACTAACAGTGCACGGCGTCGGCGTTCGGACACGATTGCATCGACTACACGGTTGATCGCTACCATCTGGTAATAGCGAGGAACTTTCCCGTCATCACTTGTGAAGTACTGTGCATCGGCCATTGCGGCTTCTCGTTCACTTGGTACTCCACGGGCTTCACACCACATCCTCCAAAGCTTATCGGGTGAAGGGAAGTCCTCCATTGCCAACTCTCGCTGAGCCCCTGTTTTGAGATTAAATTCAATGAATTTCTCGCCTGCTGTGGCGTAAGCAAAGGGAATGTCAAGCAACTTGGCGTATGTAATAGCTTGATCAATACCGTCTTCAGCGGATTTGGCCGACTTTTTTGCCTCAATGACAGCCAAAGGACAATTCACATTGCGACAAAGCAAATAGTCGGGCCTGTTACGTCCCTTGGGTTTTACTTTCTGGGTGATATTTTTTTCAGGAACAATGCGGAAGCGATCACTACGAAGTGAGTATTCCATCCATATTGATGCAGAGGGCCAACCTGCTGCTTTCAATGCTGGTGTGATGTGGCGCACTCTTGTGTCTGTCTCTGTTTCGAGGTGATCATAGTTCAGCATGCTAGATCCTTTTCCTTCAAATACTTGTAGATCGTCGTGCGGCCAATCTTGAGGTTTTTAGCGACGCGCGAGATAGGAACTCCC
>CALXKM010000051.1 GCA_944388865.1 uncultured Duodenibacillus sp.
AAGGCAGTAGTCGAGGCGCGCAGCCGGTGGAGGGGCAGAGAAGGATCCTCCCGGGCTCCGCCCGGGCCCCTCCATCTCTGCCCCTCCACCGGCATGGGTATGGCATACTGAATCCCCTAAAGAAAAAAGGCAGTCAACTTGACTGCCCCTGATCAACCACCCCAGACACAAAAATCGAGACACTCCCTGCTGGCGCAGCAATATGGAACAGAAATGGATGTGTACTATAAAGCGGGGCATCTGTTCCGTTCGGTTTCAGCCCTGAATCAAGTCTTGTTTGCTTTGAATCGTACTTATTGCCTCAACGAGAAAAAAGCAACTTTGCGTATCAATCAGCTGCCTATCGTTCCCAAATGTTATCACGAAAGAGTAAACAAGATTTTCTCTTTATGTGGGGAATCTAGTTCCGGTGCAGTCAAAATCCTGCGACAGTTGATAGATGAGGTGGAAATAGAAATCCACAAATGAATTTATTATGTTTGCCCACGCCTAAATTTCTTCCAATCCGCCCCGATAACCGCCGTCCCCAGCGGGGACAGCCGAAATCGGTCAGGATTGCAATTTTCCCCGCTTCGGGCTTGGCGCATCGGGAAGATTTGGCTACATTTGTTGCAGAAACATCAAATTATCACGAATATGAAAAAGATTCTTACACTAAATGTGATACAACTCCGCTCGGAAGAATGCTTCGGCTATTTGAAACAAGTCGAGACTGAAACGGCAAACCTACCATACAAGAGGAAACGGAAACCCCAAGTATAGTAAGTGTCCTTTCCGCTACCGATTCTATATTGGAAACGAAAGTCAACGAATTCACCACCGCTGTCGATGGTTTCGACGATGCGCTGAAAGCGTCCGCCACGAATCCAGCCACCGTCACGGCAACCACTGCCGACGATGCCTTCGATGCCGCTTGGCGTGGGGCGAACAACTACCTGGCGGCGATGTGCGCCCACCTGACCGCCGACATTGCCGCTGCCGCCTCCGAAGCGAAAAGCCCGTTCGACAAGTACGGCGACCCCACGAAACTGGCGCAAACGGAAGAAAGTGGCGTGTTGCACAATCTTTTGAAGGACTTGGACACATTCGATGCAAGCAAGCGTACTTCGCTGAATCTTGATGTATGGATTGCCGATTTAAAAACGAAAGAAGAAGCGTTTCTCGCCGCAGCCGCCCAGCGCACGGAGGAGGACGCAGCCCGTCAGGTGGGCATCGTAAAGGAACCCCGCATCGCCGCCGAAGCTGCCTACCGCTCGTTGGTAGATACGGTTAATGCGCTGGTGATGATAAACGGCGATGCTAATTACGCAACGTTCATCGACCACGTGAACGCGATGATTGAGCGGCAAAAAGTCATCTCTAAGGCACGTGTGACCCGTGCGAAGAAAGAGGACAAGTCTGCCGAGTAAGACATATTAATAGGTATAGGATTAGCCCCTGCGGACTGCGGGTCGTGGGGACTTTTTCATTGAATACGTGTCGCCCTACGCGCCACTTCGGGCAGGTGGTTCATCAAGAGACTCTCCGTCTCGCTTTGTTGTTTTATTGCTTCCACGACATGCAACAGGTGTACCTCCTTTTCCGCCAATAGTGTTTGTATCCCTATTGCTGACCAGGAGGCAAAAGTGACTTACTATGCTTATATGCTTGAGGAACGGAATGCCAAACAACAGCTTTTATACGATAGACTAGAGAAGCACAGACTGTTTTAAATCAAAAGAGTGAAAAGCTCTGAAAGTATTTAGATTCTCTTAGAATTGCTGAATGATTTTTTGTTTTGTTAAATTACTGGTTGGAATTATCTTTTTAAATTTGGTTTTTCAACCATTAATAAATTTTTCCTCGTTAAGAGTGGTAACTTTGATGAAGTATTTTCCAACCAGTAAATTTACATATCTAAATTCTCCCGTACCCGTACGTAGGAATGGCGAATCGACTCTGGGAAGAGCTATCTCGGCCCCCATTCTGGCAATGTTGTAAAGAGGTCCGGGAAACCCATTCTGAGTGCGATGTTGTGTTGTTTTTTCGTTACTTCAGACCACCTTCTGCCACCATGTCCGTCGAAGATCATGTAGATGCCTTCGAGATGGTTCTTCAGTTCATTCAAGCTCATGTCCCGCGCCAGAGGTTCGAGCGTCTTCAGATTGCCTTTGCTGTCGGCAACCGTCACGGACTTTTTCATTAGAGCGTACAGACGGCTAAGAATCGTCATGGCCACAAAGGAGATGATGAATCTTCCTTCGGCCGTATCTTCCTTGTGCGAGCGTACGACAGACATGTCCGCCGAACTTTTTCCCGCTTTGAATGTTTTTTCGATTAGGTCCCTTGTGCCGTATATTTCGATCGCCTCTTGCGCCGTACAGGGCATTGTCGTGATATTGCAGAAAAAGCCGAAATAGCGAGTCGCCAAATCGATGGCTTGATGATCCTGCTCAAGCGCAGCACCCGGCTCTTTCGTACCTTTGAAGAATTTCAACCACGGGCTCTTCAACAGAGGACACTCTTGAGTCTTGTCTGTCGGTTTGTATTGAAGCCATTGTTTTTCAAAATTTTCAAGCATTCGCCTAAATGCCATGTGCTCCATGTGCGTCTTCGTGTCGCTGCGGTAGACATGCACCCAAAACCGCCTTTGTTTGCCGTCCTCAAATTTGCGCTCGACAGCAACGCTTCGGCCCCAGCATTCATGCCCTCTGATGTACGATGAGCTCTGCCAAAGGTAGGGCAGTGCTTCTTCGATCGCATTCTGCACCCAGGAAATATCGGTGCGGGCTGCCATGACAATACGGCTGTTTGTGTCGATGAAGTTGGCGATGTTGCCGCTCGAACAATATCCGCGGTCCAGAACAGCTGCAAAAACACGCTTGCCCTCTGTAAGTTCATCGAATCTGAAGAGCATATCCTTGACGGTTGTCACATCGGTGATGTTGCCCGGAAGCGTGCGAAACAAGACGGGCAGTCCGGATTTGTTTCCCACCAGAAGAACCAAACCGATCTGTCTTTGAAAACCGCCTGTTTTGCCCAAACCCAGCTGAGCGTAAGAAATTTCCTGAGCTTCAGATGCAACCTCCGTGGCGTCAAAACAAAGAACCTCGCTTTCGGGAAGTCGTGCCATGCGAGCCCCGAAAAAAAGCTTTCTCCACCCCGGCACGGCAGTCAACGAAGCCAGCAAATCGGTCATGTCTCTTGACGAGATGCCGCCGACATAGGGCAGCAGCTTGTTCTGACACCAAGATTCGTAAAGATAAGTGGCATTAGAAGTTGTGTGCAGCCACTGAAATGCAATGGAGACAATGGCGGCGGCTCTTTGTTTGCCCCAAACAGCTTCGATGTCTTCAATGAGTCCGCAGCTTTTGGCTATGGCGTAATAAAGAGGAAATTCACAGGCCTGCCGAGCCTCAAGCGATGCGACAAAATCCATTGGCTGACCGGATTGAGCAAGGGCGCTTTTGCTCTCGGATTTGGCTACCAGCCGCTTAGAACCATCTCGCTTGTAAAGATTGTTGTACTGCTCGTTAGTGAGGTACTCATTGTCAACGATATAGCCAATGTAGAGGCGCTTTTCCTTGCCGCGGCCGGCCTCCTTGTCCCAATAGTAAAGGCGCTCGATAACACGCAGGTGACCGCGGTCATTGACGATGCGGGCTTTACGGTTTGAAAGTGGAAAATTTTTAACGGATTTGGGCTCGGGAAGCGTCTGTTTTGGCATGGGGAAAATCCTCTCTTGATACGGATGTTATTATATCATGTACATACGTATGTTGTCAAAAAAAATTACCTCGAAAATCAATGTTTTCAAAGGAATTTTTTGATCCTACGGATTCCCTGTGGCGAATTTAGATTACATACCCCTTTTTTTGACGCATAGCTGAAGAACGCCGGCCTTCAAATCTTGAGCATATGCGCGCGATAGTGCTTGAGCTCGTCAATCGACTCGAGAATATCGCTTAATGCCTCGTGGCGCGTTGCCTTTTTAAAGGAGCTCACCACCTCTGGCTTCCAGCGGCGGGCCAGTTCCTTTAATGTGGAAACATCAATGCTGCGGTAGTGGAAATACGCCTCAAGCCGCGGCATCCAACGAGCCATGAACCTGCGGTCCTGTCCGATCGTGTTGCCGCACATGGGCGAGCTCTGGGGCCCAACAAAACGGGCAAATTCAGCCAGCAAAATGTCGCTGGCCTGCTCTTCGTCAACCGTGCTCTCAAGCACGCGCCCGATCAACCCCGAGCGGCCATGCGTGGCCGTATTCCAGGCGTCCATGCTGTTCATTATGCGTTCATTCTGATGTACGGCAATGACCGGACATTCGTGAATGACGTTGAGTTCGGCATCGGTTATAACCGCCGCCACCTCAATGACGCGGTTGACTTCGGGCTGCAGCCCGGTCATCTCCATATCAACCCAGATGAGGTTGCTGTCGCTGAATTTAGGATCTCTTTGAATCGTCGTACTCATAATCTTGGAGAAATTTTTTAATTCTGTGCGCAGTTTAGACCGAGTCCATGCCTGCAATGAGGCCTTGTGGAAAATATTTTTCTTTGCCGTCCACAAGATCAGTCGAAGAAAGGCTATCCTTAGAGGGTGAATTTTAGTTTTGCTTTCCTTTCTGGTCATGGACATTGCGTCTGCGCTCAATGCTCTTTTTGTCGCCCTTGTTGTCTTTTACGTCTGCATTCATTCTGGCTTGACGATTTTTGAAGTCCGCACGGCGGAAGCCTCGGCAAACATCGTCCCTGCAGCTTTTCGCTTTCGCATTTCTCTTGCACAGCACAGAAAAGCCGTCGACTACTCAGGCGAACTGCTGCAGTGCGATCTGGTCAATTCAATTTTGGGCGCAGCCATCGCCGTGGTTCTCACCTTCGGCGGAGGCTTGAGCGTCATTTTGGCAGGCATCACAGCCGTAAGCGGCCAAGGGCTAGCCAGCCAATGCATTCTTCTTGCCAGCATGACGCTTTTGCTTGCGATCATTGATCTGCCGGTTGCTTGGTGGCGTGATTTTCGCGTTAATGAACGCTACGGCTTTGAAAAAACGCCGTCTCGAAAGTGGCTCATCTCTCGCATCAACGAACTGCTCGCTGGCTGGATGACTGCATTGCCCGTAATCTGCGCCTTTTCCTTCATCTGCGTTTCAGCCTCCTACCACTGGTGGATGTTTGCCTTTTTCCTAACCTTCTGCTGGTATTTCTGGAAGATCATTCTTGCCCCCAACTGGTTCATCGGCTATGCCGCAGACGTCAAACCCATGCAAAAGGGCGAACTCAAAGACAAGCTCTTGCATTTGCTCAAAGAACTCGGACACCCGACAGCTGGAGTTTTTGTTGCTGATCGCCCTCGCAGCTGGAGGCACGGACATGCGATTCTTGCTCGACGTCCGGGACAAACGCGGCTGATTTTATTCAATCACGTATTTAAAGAGCTCAACGACGAAGAAGTGCTTGCTGTAGCGGCCTGCGCCATCGGGCGCATCAACCGCTGGCACAATGCTGCGCGCCTGGCCTTCTTTACTGCGTTAAGCGGCTTTTTCTGGTACGGCTTTGCCTGGCTTTCCGAGAAAGAATTCTTCTACCGCGCGCTCAACATTGAACCCGCGCTTGCCATGCCGGAAGGCACAGTCAATCCGGCGCTTCTTTTCATTATCTTGCTCACAATCGTACCGGTTGTACTCTACCCCGCCGTCTTTTTCATTCACGGCTTTACGCGCATGCTTGACTATGATGAGGACGCCTACGCCGTCACACATGTCGGCGCCAAGCCTTTAGCCAGAGCTCTGGCCAAACTGCACCGCGACTATCGCAGGTCGCTTACGCCCAATCGCTTTTATTCTCTTGCCAACCACAGGCGTCCGCATGTCACGCAGCGCATTGAAGCAGCCCTGCTCACTGAAAAGCGCGATCGTCGCCACACGGCCAATGCCGCAGTTGATGAAAAGCGTGCCCGCGCCGCACTCTACAATGCGCTGCTTGCCAAGCGGCGAGAGGAAAGAAACGAAAGACTTGCGCTGCGCGTGCAGCTCAAGAGTGAAAAATTGCGCGAAGCCGCCAATCTGCGCATGCGCGGCTTTTCGCTTCCAGCACACTGAAACCGACATGGCCAAAACAGGCAAACACAGAGAGCCTTTGCCCGACGATGCATTTCAAGCTCTCGTCACCCGCACGCACGGCAGACATCATTTTGTGACCGATGCCCAAGGACGCACTTTTGAAGCGCACCGCCGAGGAAAAAAGTCCGACGTGGTGGTGGGTGATCAAGTGACGTGCACGGCCGCGCAGGGCGATGTTGCAGCCATTGAATCCATTGCGCCTCGCCGCAATCTTCTTTACCGCAGCGATGAGTGGCGCACCAAGGAGCTTGCCTCCAATCTTGATCTTGTGGCCGTTGTTTTTGCTCCCCGCCCTGCCTTTAATCCTTGGTTTGTCTGGAAGGCTGTCATTGCGGCAAGAACTGAGGACATTGACGTTCTTCTCATTCGCAACAAAACCGACATGGCAGAAGACCGCGACGTGATGGATGATTTCTGCCGTCTTATGCAAGCCGAATGCGGCGAAGACGTGGCTTGCCTTTCGGCTTCTGAACGACCAGAAGAAGCCAGAGCCGTTTTGGAAGAAAAATTTGCTGGAAAATCCGTGCTTCTTGTCGGTCAATCGGGAATGGGCAAAAGCACGATTCTCAACGATCTCATCCCTGAAGCAAATGCGCGCACGCGTGAATATTCCCAAGCGCTCAACCTCGGCAAGCAGACGACCACAACCACAACGCTCTATGAGGCGAGCTTTTTAGGAAAAAAAAGTTCGATCATCGACAGTCCCGGCTTTCAGGAATTTGGCCTTGCCCACGTCACTGCGCTTGACGTGCTGCGCGCCATGCCCGACATTGCCCGTCATGTCGAAGGCTGCCGCTTCTACAACTGCACCCACACCAACGAGCCTGGCTGCTCGGTGAGAAAAGCTCTTGAAGCAGGGCTCATCAGCAAGGCGCGCTACGCCTTTTACTCTGAGATGATCAAGCTCATTTCTGAGCAAAAAAGCCTCTAGCCTGCAGTCAGTCTTGCCCGCCATGTGCCGTGCGGTATGCGCAACTGGCTTCTTGGCCAAGTCCTAAGCCGCTCGAGAGAGCCTTTTTTCCAAAAAAAGTCCCCGCTCAGGAGCCGGCAGCATTGCAAACAGCCATGCCCAACGAGCGGGGCGGCCAAAAGGCCGTCTCAGACTGCCTGCGCAGTCTGAGAACATTCCGTCAGAACATTACTTCTGAGCTGCGTAGTTGGCAGCATTCGTGCCGGCCGTACGGCCATAGACCATCACATCAGCAATGGCGTTGCCGCCCAAGCGGTTCGAGCCATGGATGCCGCCGGTGACTTCACCCGAGGCGTACAGACCAGGAATTACCTTGCCGGAAGTGCCGATCACTTCAGCCTTGGTATTGATCTTGATGCCGCCCATCGTGTGGTGCACAGTCGGAACCTTCTTGCAGGCATACCACGGACCTTCTGTCATGAGCTTGTCGGCCTTGTTGTTGGCTTCAAAGCCGAACTTGTCCTTGGCCTTGCCCGAGACCACCGCATTGTAGTCGTCGATGCTCTTCTTGAGATCAGCGGCCTTCATGCCGGTCTTCTGAGCCAGTTCGTCGAGCGTCTTGGCTTCAACCACAGATCCCAGAGCGACCATATTGGCAATCGTTGCGCCGTTGGCGTCAACCCAGTCGCGAGACGGATACCGCAGATGGTTCACAACGACCCAGTACGTGCCCTTGGGCTGAGCAAAAATAGCCTTGGCAAGCACGTCGCGAGCTGCGCCTTCGTTGACGAAGCGATCGCCGTCAATATTGACAAACACGCGGTTGCGGCCGCTGGTGCGGATGTTTTCCATCAGGCCCGTACCCGGGGTGCCGCACGGATGGATCTGAATGTCGTCAAGACCGATCACATCGCCGCCGACCTTCTGAGCCATGCGCAGGCCGTCGCCCTGAGCTGCCTTTTGAATATTGGTCGTGCCGATGCTGTTGTCGAGCTTGACTTCCTTCCATACGCCGGTGTTGACCTTCTGGCGGAATTGCACGTTGGCGCCGAAACCGCCCGTGGAGAGAATCACCGCGTCGGCATCAACAATGACCTTCTGACCGAAGTGCTGAGCGACAACGCCGGTAACCGCACCGTCCTTCTGGATGAGCGAAGAAACAGGCGTATCGGTCAGAACCTGGATGCCGCCGTTGGTGCCGGCAATGACCTTTTCAAAGGTGCGGATATAGGTGTTGCCCGAAGGCGTGGCAGGATAGTGGCTGCGCTGCCAGAGAGCGCCCGTAGCCGTACCGATTTCGTCCTTAAACTTCACGCCCATCGATTCGAGCCATTCAACAGCGCTCATAGCGTGACTCGTCAGGTAGCCCACAAGCTCAGGATTGCCCTTGTTGTGGCCGCCCTTCAAAGTCTGTTCGGTGAAGAAGTCTACGCTGTCCTTGATGCCTTGCTTGCCCTGACGTCCGGGGTCAACAGCATTCAATGCGCCTTCGGAGACGTTGGTCGAACCACCGACGTAGCCCAGCTTTTCAAGAACAATCACTTTCTTGGCGCCGGCCTGATAGGCAGCAATAGCCGCGGCAAGACCCGATCCGCCGCCGCCAACGACAGCAACGTCAGCCTTGTAGCGGGCTTCTCCGGCAGGGTGCTTTTCAACCTGCTTTTCCATCTTGTCCATATCAGCGCCAGCCTGCTTGAGGCACTCGCCCACGCCCTGCAGCAGAGCAAAGCTCGAAATGGAAGCGCCCGTAACGGCATCAACGCCAAGCGACTGATAGTGGATGATCTTGTCGGTCATCTTCTTTAACGCCACCTGACCCACGCCTACGGTCTCGAGGTTCTTGGAAGTGTCGATGGACTCAATGCGGTTCTTGCTGACGGTCACCTTCACGGTCATCGGAGCATTGTGGCCATTGATGGTCGCCGTATAGGTGCCGGGCTTGAAGGTGCTCGGAGCCTTCTGAGCGGCAGGATCAGCTGCATAAGCAGACGAAGCGGCAAGCGCGACGGCAGCGGCAAGGCTCAGCAGACGAAAGCATTTCATATTTCTCTCTCCTTACATGTTTGCTTAAAGAGTCAGTCACCCCAGGACAACCCTGCCTACGGAATCCACCTGTTGGGGTTAACCTGTTTGGGATTACCCTGCTCTCCACGTAACATATTACGTCAATCTTAAGGGTTTTTATATAGACGTTTTCCTAATTGAATCGTGAGAAATAAAGAACATTTAGGAGTCGCTTCCTCTACCGGCAAAAGATCTGCCATGAGTCACAATTTGAGAAAGCAGTCAAAAGTCGGCAGGTGGCATGCTCTGCAGCCGGTGGTTGAGATAATTGACTTGCGTACGGGCAAAGCGCGTTTACTGGAGCTTTGTCCTCAGAGCTTTCTTAGAACTGCGACAAGGACAACCGGCATTTGAATGCCATCCTCTTCTTGAGGTGCTTGGCCCACGCTCCGGCACGATTGCAGACCGGCTTGCGCAAGTCCTCTGAGACGACATATTGAGCATCAGAGCCGCCCATAAGAGCTTTTCGCTTCGCATTCAGATAAAAAGCTCAATTTGAGCTTGTTGCCGGTCTGCAGACGACCATCAACCATCTTCGCTCATGCGCCGAGCAAAACTGCGCAGCCGTCCGATGAAATAACCTGCCTGCCAAGCTGTGGCCTTGATGCCTTGCATAGCCGAATCAATGTCAATGGAGGGAACCTTTCCTTCGATGTATCGAGCGATTTCGTCTCGCAAAACGTCCTCAACAGGACGTTTTTGAAGTTCAGCCATAGTATTTAGGGCAAGCCTCGCCTCCGGCGGCAAGGCCTGCATGACGCGCTCGACTTCGTGAGATTCAATGTGGGACATGGCTGCGAAAAAAAGAAGAATTCTCCTCTGGCAGTATACCTCGCACCCGCCAATGTACTTTTTTACCTCGTGCATTGAGCGCACCACAGCTTTGCTTGAACTGATCAACTTGCAAAACGGTAAGCCTCTTCAAAAGATGTCTGAAAACCGTTAACATCGGATAGTCTGCAGTACCTACGATTACGCCCAGATGCCACGCACAAAACATGAACTCATGCGCGCCGACATTAAGCTTGAGCGCGACAACGGCATTTCACTTGATCGTCAAATCGCCAACGGAATCATCAAAGCAATCGAAGACGGCCTGCTCAGGCCCGGCGACCATCTTATGCCCATCCGGCAAATTGCCGCCAACCTCAGCGTTGCCAGGGCCACGGTTGATGCCGCCTACGCACTGCTCGTTGCAGAGGGCTACATCCAGACTGCCCGCGGCAAAGGTTCTTTTGTTTCTACCAGTCTAGCCAAGCGCTCAACTGATGCGAAGCCCTTGGAGAACATTGAACACAAAGCCATTTCGAAAAACGCTTCCTTCTTGAGCTCGGCAATGAGCGAGCTGCTGCCGCAGAAAAACATACCTCTTGCCATTGTCTCAACATCAGCCGACGCAAGTCCCGGGAGAGAATTTGCATCAATCCTGCAGCGCATTACACGCAAGTCGCTTCTTGACATGGTGTACTCACACCCTGGCGGACTTCCTGAATTGAAACTCGAAATCTGCAAAATCGCCTCGCGTCTTCGAGGCGTGCGCTGCTCTCCCACGCAGATCATCATCACTTCCGGCAGCCAGCTGGGCCTGACGATGACGATCCGCGCGCTTTTCAATCCCGGCGACAAAGTTCTCTTCGAGGATCCTGGCTACCCGCTGCTGCACGGATCGGCCCGTTTGTGCGGACTCGACCCCATTTTCACTCCGATTGACAATGAAGGACTTGACCTGAAGGCAGGGCTTGCCAAAGCTCCAGACGCCAAAGGAATTTACCTCACCCCCTCGCACCAATGTCCTCTGGGCATGATGATGAGCATGCGGCGGCGCACTGAGGTTCTTGAATGGGCCAGCCGCACCGGTGGGTGGATCATCGAAGACGATTACGACAGTGAACTGCGCTACGGCGGCAACCTCCCCTATCCATCCCTGCAGGGCATGGACACTGGGGAAAACGTCATCTACGTAGGCACCTTTTCAAAAGTTCTTTTTCCGGGCCTGCGTCTTGGCTACCTCATTGTCCCTGAGCGGCTCGTTGATGTTTTCTCCGGACTGCGGCTTTTGATTGATCGACAAGGTCAGGAGCTCTATCAAGCAGCCGTTGCGCAATACATCCGCGAAGGACACTATGAGCCGCATCTGCGCCGCATGCGCCAGATCTTTGAAGAAAGAAGAAATTATCTGATTGAAGTCAGCCGACGCGAATTCGGCGACTGGGGAAAATTTTCCTCAGGCGAACAAGGCATGCATGTCGTCTTTACCTTTAAAAACCAGAATATTGACGACAGCGCTGTTCAAAGACTTTGCCTGGAGCAAGGCGTGGAGACGCGTCACCTGAGTTCCTTTTATCACGACCAGCCTCCTATGAAAGGACTGGTGCTCGGCTTTGGCTTTTTCAACGAAAGTCAGATTCTGTCGGCCGTCTCACGCATTGGCTTTGTTCTCAGACACGACTTTTCGCAATGGGCATAATGAATTCGTCTGCCGACAACGGTCGCAGACGCTATAAAGCCGGCCTCCTGAATCTCAGGGAGCCGGCTTTCTAAGGCGCTTCGTTTTCAAGCAGCCTTATTTTTTCATCGTCGCAATCTTGCGCCAAGTATCAACGATGGTGTCGGGATTGAGCGAAATGC
Organism: uncultured Duodenibacillus sp.; assembly: GCA_944388865.1. Classification (GTDB taxonomy): domain Bacteria; phylum Pseudomonadota; class Gammaproteobacteria; order Burkholderiales; family Burkholderiaceae_F; genus Duodenibacillus. The sequence goes on from CALXKM010000051.1 coordinate 11,700, forward strand.
TCTCAATTCCTTCGTTCATAAGCCAAGCTGCAAAATCAGCATGATCCGACGGTCCCTGACCGCAGATGCCGACGTACTTGCCGCGAGCACGGCAGGTCTTGATCGCCATCGACAGCAGCGCCTTAACGGCATCATTGCGTTCATCAAAGCTGCTGGCAACAAGTCCGGAGTCGCGGTCAAGGCCAAGCGTGAGCTGCGTAAGGTCGTTCGAACCAACCGAGAAGCCGTCGACATAGTCGAGGAACTTGTCGGCAAGCAAGGCGTTGGAAGGAATTTCGCACATCATGTTCAGACGCAGGCCGTTTTCACCGCGCTTGAGTCCGTTCTTTTCCAGAAGCTTGACGCACTGCTCGATTTCGCTGATGGTACGCACAAAGGGAACCATCAGTTCAACGTTGGTAAGGCCCATGTCGTCGCGAACGCGCTTCATGGCCTCGCATTCCATCTCGAAGCAGTCGGCAAAGCTGTGCGCGATGTAGCGAGAGGCACCACGGAAGCCCAGCATGGGATTTTCTTCCTCGGGCTCATAATGTGCGCCGCCGATGAGTTTTCTGTACTCATTGCTCTTGAAGTCGGACATGCGAACAATCACCTTGCGCGGATAGAAAGCGCAGGCGATGGTGGCCACGCCCTCGGCGATCTTGCTCACGAAGAATTCGCGCGGAGAAGAGTAGCCGGCCGAAACGCGCTCGACAACGTCGCGCATCTCGCTGGGAATGTTCGGATATTCGAGCACGAGCTTGGGATGCACGCCGATGTTGTTGTTGATGATGAATTCAAGACGAGCCAAGCCCACGCCGCAGTTGGGAATCTGGCAGAACTCGAAGGCAAGCTGGGGATTGCCGACATTCATCATGATCTTGACGGGAATCTCGGGCAGAGCGCCGCGCTGGCTTTCTTCAACGGAAAACTCAAGAATCCCGTCGTAGATGTTGCCGGTATCGCCTTCAGCGCAGGAAACGGTGACCGGCTGATCTTCAGCGAGAACTTCGGTTGCATCACCGCAGCCGACAACGGCAGGAATGCCGAGCTCGCGGGCAATGATGGCTGCGTGGCAGGTGCGGCCGCCGCGGTTGGTTACGATGGCGCTGGCGCGCTTCATCACCGGCTCCCAGTTGGGATCGGTCATGTCGGTCACAAGCACGTCGCCCTTCTGGACGCGTTCCATTTCGTCGGCGCCATGAACGATGCGCACAGGACCCGCACCGATCTTCTGACCGATGGCGCGGCCCTGAACGAGGACCTTGCTCTTGGACTTAAGCGTGTAGCGCAGCTGCACGTCGGCTTTGTTCTGACGGCTCTTGACCGTTTCAGGACGAGCCTGCAGGATGTAGATCTTGCCGTCAATGCCATCCTTGCCCCACTCGATGTCCATGGGACGACCGTAGTGCTTTTCAATGATGCAGGCAAACTTGGCAAGCTCTATGACATCGTCGTCGGTGAGAGCAAACTGACGGCGCTCCTCATCGGGCACATCAACCGTACGCACAGAGCGGCCAGAAGTCTTGTCGGGATCAAACTCCATCTTGATGAGCTTGCTGCCGAGCGTCTTTCTGACGATCGGATACTTGCCCTGCGCAAGGATAGGCTTGTGCACATAGAATTCGTCGGGATTGACGGCGCCCTGAACGACAGTCTCGCCCAGACCGTAGCTTGCCGTCACGAAGACAACCTGGTCAAAACCGCTTTCCGTATCAAGGGTAAACATGACGCCCGCGGCACCCTTGTCCGAGCGGCACATGCGCTGAACGCCAGCCGAAAGAGCAACCTCGGCGTGCGTAAAGCCCTTGTGAACGCGATAGCTGATGGCGCGGTCGTTGTAAAGCGAAGCAAACACTTCCTTCATGCGCGAGAGCACCTGATCGATGCCCACGACATTGAGATAGGTCTCCTGCTGACCGGCAAAGGAAGCGTCGGGGAGGTCCTCTGCGGTAGCCGAAGAGCGCACGGCAACGGAAATTTCTTCCTGACCATCCTTGAGCCACTCATAAAATTCACGGATTTCCTTTTCGAGCTCGGCGGGAAACGGTGCTTCTTCAATCCATTTGCGGATGTCGGCGCCTGCCTGAGCAAGCGCCTTGACGTCTTCGACATCAAGACCAGTCAGACGCTCGGAGATGCGGTCTTCAAGACCGCCTTCCTTCAGAAAAAGACGGAAGGCTTCAGCAGTCGTAGCAAAACCGTCGGGAACGCGGATGCCGGCGCTCGTAAGCTGGCTGAGCAATTCGCCAAGAGAGGCATTCTTTCCGCCAACGCGGTCGACGTCTGTCATGCGAAGCTGACTAAAGGGAAAAACATAGCGGCCTTGAACCATTTGAACCTCTGTATTTGTTCACGAAACCTCTTTCCAAAGGCCCTTTCTTAAAAATAAAAAGGTCCCGAAAAGGGAACGGCATTGAAAAATTCGCCCCATATTGTAATGTCTCGGCAGGCATGGGAAAAGTGCCTAGAAGCAAAGCGCTCAAGAATTCCGGAGTTTTAGCCTAAAAGAAACGCTTCTGTTGGGATTTGCACCATTTTTTCGGGGCGCACTTTCGAAATCCGTGCAGAACAAACTCGCAGGAAGCTGATGCGTTGCGTGTACAATGCGAGCTTTCAGCAACATCTTTTTACAAGGTCTGGGCATGACTGACGAAAAAACGCAATGGCGTCCGGTTTTCATCGTAAGCGACGGCACCGCCATCACGGCAGAAACTCTTGCGCACTCCGTGCTCACTCAGTTTCCCGATCTAAGCTACGACAAGCAGCGCATTCCCTTTATCGACACCATCGAAAAGGCTCAGCAGACAGCCGACAAGATCAACGCCGTACAGCGCCGCAAAAATGTGCGTGCTCTTGTCTTTTCGACCTTCGTCGACCCCAATTTGTCGCGTGCCTTCATCACAGCCTGCGACGGCTTTCAGATCGAGCTGTTTCGCTCCTTTGTCGGACCGCTTGAGCGTGAACTCAGCATGAAGAGCGTTCACACGGTAGGCGCCACGCACAAAATCAAAAACGAAGAGCGCTACAACAAGCGCATTGAAGCCATCGACTACACGCTCACTCACGACGACGGTCAAACCAACCGCGGCCTTGATGAGGCTGAGGTCATTTTGGTTGGCGTCTCGCGTTCGGGCAAAACGCCGACCTCGCTTTTTCTGGCCATGCAGTTCGGCATCAAGGTTGCCAACTATCCTCTGATTCCCGAAGACTTTGACCGCGGCTGTCTGCCCGATGCACTGCTGCCTCTAAAGCACAAGCTTTTTGGCTTGTCGATCAAGCCCGAACGCCTCTCGGAAATCCGCAACGAGCGTCGTCCAAACTCTCGCTATGCCAGCCTTGAAAACTGCCGCGAGGAGATTGCCGCAGCCGAAAGGCTCATGAACGAAAACGGCATTCACTGGCTTAACTCAACCACCAAGTCCATCGAAGAAATCGCCGCCACAATCATCTCCAAACTCAATCTGCAAGGCTCTTCTTCACGAGCTGCCTAGATTCCTGAACATACATTTTTCTCATAGACGCCTTGCGCAGCGCCTGCCCGCAGGCGTCTTCTTTTTGTTTGCACTCAGAAAGCCTCATGACGAGGCGTCTAATTTCGAAATTTAGGCAAAACCGCCTAAGCCAATTGTCGAGTTTCCCGCTAGCATATTGGGTTGACGGTGCAGTGCGCTGCTTTATTTTTTCCGGGAGCCCTCGCCCCACTTGGAGCTCGCATCAAGCCGCAAGAGTTCACAACAGACATGCCGGTGCGCCCACCGGCTATGGAGACATACAAATGAAAAATCCCATTCGCGTGGCCGTCACTGGACCGGCCGGTCAGATCGGCTATTCCCTGTTGTTTCGCATTGCCGCAGGCGACCTGTTCGGACCTGACCAGCCCGTGATTTTGCAGCTGCTCGAGCGTGATACGCCTGAAAGCGCACAGCGCCTCAAAGGCGTCATGATGGAGCTTTCGGACTGCGCCTTCCCGCTGCTTGTCGAAATGACGGCTTCTGCCGACCCGATGAAAGCCTTCAAGGACGCCGACTGCGCATTTCTCGTGGGCGCCCGCCCCCGCACCAAGGGCATGGAGCGCTCTGAGCTGCTCGAATCCAATGGGGCCATCTTTACCGTTCAGGGCAAAGCGCTTGATGCCGTCGCCTCGCGCGACGTGAAGGTTCTCGTCGTCGGCAACCCCTGCAACACGAATGCCTACATCGCCATGAAGTCAGCTCCGTCGCTTTCACCCAAGTGCTTTTCGGCCATGCTGCGTCTTGACCACAATCGCTCGCTGTCGCAGCTCTCGACGCAAACCGGCAAGCCCGTGCGCACTATTCACAAGATGGCTGTCTGGGGCAACCACTCGACTTCGATGTATCCCGACATCCGCTTCTGCACGATTGACGGCAAAGCCGCAAACGAGTGCATCGACACTGCCTGGTACCGCGACACCTTCATTCCGACGGTAGCCAAGCGCGGCGCTGCCATTATTGAAGCGCGAGGCGCAAGTTCTGCGGCAAGCGCCGCCTCGGCCGCCATCGACCACATGCGCGACTGGTTCCTCGGCTCCAACGGCGACTGGGTCACAATGGGCATTCCCTCCGACGGCAGCTACGGCGTACCCGAAGGCATCATCTGCGGCATGCCAGTCGTCTGCGACGGCAAAGGCGGTTATGAAATTGTTCAAGGACTCGAGTTCGATGAGTTCAGCCGTCAAAAGCTTGAAGCAACGGTCAAGGAACTGCAGGACGAAATCGCCGCCATTGCCCACCTTCTTTAGTGCGGGGCGCTTTCGCGCTCTGACTTAACAAAAAAACAACTTAAGCGCCTTTTGCACGGTTTCATGCCGCGGCAATAGGCGCTTTTTTTCGTCCTGCTCAAATTATCATCTGCCGACAGCGCCTATTTTTTCTAAAATCGTTCGGATATGTGCCGTACTCAGGCCCTGCCGAGCGCAACTGCGAGCTTGAGCAGGTCGCCCTGCGCCTGAAAACAAACCGCCGCCATTAACTTTGGAGTACCTAAATGCCGAACTGCGCCGCACGCCCTCTGCGTGAAGTCTGTCTCGAACCGCTTGTTTGCGGCAGCCGCAGATGCCGCTTCTACAGTCTTCCAAAACTTGAAAAGTCGCTTGGCGTCAATCTCTCCCGCATCCCTGCCTCTATCCGCATTCTTCTTGAAAGCGTGCTGCGAAGCTGCGACGGCACAGTCATTGACGAAAATGCGGTCAAGCGGCTTGCGGACTGGAGCGCCGAAGGAAAGCGCAAGGAAACTCCCTTTGTGGTTAGCCGCGTGCTGCTTCAGGATCTCACCGGCGTGCCGCTTTTGGTTGACATTGCCAGCATGCGCGAAGCCGCGCGCAACCTCGGCGTAGACCCCAATAAGGTTGAACCGTTGGTACCGGTAGATCTCGTGATTGATCACTCGGTCATGATCGACAGGAATGACTGCCCGGATGCACTTGAAGAAAACATGCGTCTTGAGTTTGAACGCAATCATGAACGCTACGGTTTTCTCAAATGGGGCATGCAGGCCTTCAAGACCTTTCGCATTGTTCCTCCGGGATTCGGCATCTGTCATCAAGTCAATCTTGAGTACCTTGCCCGAGGCGTCTTTGTCGACGACTCTGGCCTTGTCTGGCCCGACAGCGTCGTCGGCACTGACAGCCACACAGTCATGGTCAACGGTCTGGGCATCATTGGCTGGGGCGTGGGCGGCATCGAGGCCGAAGCGGCCATGCTTGGGCGACCGATCTACATGCTTGCGCCCGATGTTGTCGGCGTTTACCTTTCTGGAGAGCTTGCGGCCGAGTGCACCACAACCGACATTGCGCTTTACGTGACGCAAACTCTTCGAGCCAGAAAAGTAGTCGGCAAATTTGTGGAATTTTTCGGCCCCGGCGCACAGGCTTTGGATGTGCCCGAACGTGCCACCATCGCCAACATGGCCCCTGAATACGGCGCTACGATGGGCTACTTCGGCATAGACGAAAAGACCATAGCCTACCTGCGTCAAACCGCCCGCAGCCAAGAACAAACAGCTCTTATTGAGGCCTACTACAAAGCTCAGCATCTTTTCGGCATCCCCGACAAAGGCGAGATCGACTATACAGAAGTTGTTGAAATTGATTTGGCTGACGTCAAAGCCTCAATTTCGGGCCCGAGAAAACCGCAGGAAAGAATTGATCTTGCGCAAGCTGCTAGCGCCTTCAAGATGATGCTCACAACTGCCGTCGAAGATGGCGGACTCGGCGTCCCCCCGCAAGAAGCCCAGCGCAAAGCGACCGTGCAAAACGGAGAACTTGCCCACGGCGACATCGTGATTGCCGCCATCACATCCTGCACCAATACATCAAACCCCAGCGTACTGCTCGGTGCTGGCCTTCTTGCAAAAAAAGCTGTTGAAAAAGGACTTTGCGCTCACCCGCGCGTCAAAACAAGTCTTGCCCCGGGCAGCCGCGCCGTAACCGAATATCTCAAGTCTGCAGGGCTTTTACCCTATTTAGAAAAGCTGGGCTTCGGCGTTGCAGCCTACGGCTGCACCACCTGCATCGGCAACGCCGGAACGCTTGCTGCCGACATCAGCAAGGCCATCGTTGACAACAGGCTTGCCGTGGCTGCCGTGCTCTCAGGAAACCGCAATTTTGAAGCGCGCATTCATCCTCTTGTGCGCGCCAACTTTCTTGCCAGTCCTGCTCTTGTCGTTGCCTATGCCATAGCCGGCAGCATGAATGTCGATCTCGTGCACGACGCACTGGGCCTCGACTCTGAAGGCAACGCCGTCTTTCTCAAGGATATTTGGCCCACTGCGAAAGAAATTCGTACGTTGCTCGTACAGGCCGAAAATCCGGAAAACTTTAAAAAGAGCTACATCAAGATTCAAACTGAACCCGGCGAACTCTGGCAGTCAATCAGCGCCATTGAAGGCCCCTGCTACAACTGGCCCGAATCGACCTACATTGCCAAAGCACCCTTTTTTGATGCAGTCTGCTCATGCTCTCATGACATTAAGGGCGCACGAGCGCTGGGCATTTATGCCGATGCCGTCACGACTGACCATATATCTCCGGCCGGACGCATCACCAAAGAGAGCTCAGCAGCCAAATGGCTTTCCGAGCACGGCGTTGCCGTGCAGGACTTCAACAGTTTTGGCTCGCGCCGTGGCAATCACGAAGTTATGATGCGCGGCGCCTTTGCCAACGTGCGCATCAAGAACCTCTTGGTTCCCGCCCGCCCCGACGGTTCCCGCGTCGAAGGCGGCTTGACGGTGCTTTACCCCGAAAACCAAGTCATGCCCATCTTTGATGCAAGTCGCGAATATCTAAAACGCGGCACGCCCTGCATCGTCTTCGGAGGAGAAGAGTACGGCACGGGATCGAGCCGCGATTGGGCCGCCAAGGGAACGAAGCTGCTTGGGATCAGCGCCGTCATCGTCAAAAGCTTTGAGCGGATTCATCGCTCCAACCTTGTGGGCATGGGGGTGCTTCCTCTTGAGTTCATAAACGGCGATGGGACTGCTGAATTAGGCATCACAGGCCGCGAAACCTTCGACATTCTGGGACTTGAGCACCTCAAGCCTCAGGGCACGGTCGAGCTTGTCATTCACCGTGAAGACGGCTCAAGCAAAAGAGTTCCTCTAAAGGTTCGCGTTGATACTCCCGTTGAGCTCACCTATCTTAAGGCCAACGGCATTCTTCCCTTCATGCTCGCACGCATTGCCGAGCATGCCTAAAGAGAGTTTGGCAATGCAGGCTTCGGCAAGTGCGCGATTTGCATCCTTGCCGACTGCTCAAGTGCTCGAACGCGTGCGGCAGACGCTGCCCACGAGCGACATCGCCGCACCGAGCCTGCCCAAGAGCAGCTTCACGTCGGAGCCTTTGCTCGTGGTGCTCGATACGAACGTTCTTCTTGATCTCGTCTACTGGAAAGACAAAGACTCGGGGCTGCTCAAGCAGCAGCTCGACTGCGGAGAGCTCAAGGCCGTCACAAGCATCAATTGTCTTGAAGAATTTGCCGACGTCATCTCTCGAGCGGCTTTTGCACTGAAGGCCGATGCACAGATCGCTATGCTGCAAGAGCATGTGAGCACGGCACTCATCTGCAGCCGTATCGAGCCCGCACCTTGTCGATGTCGCGATCCAGACGATCAAAAATTTCTTGACCTTGCTTTTTCAGCAAAAGCAAAGGTGCTTTTTACTAAAGACAAACTCGTACGCAAAGCCGCAAAGAAACTGGCGCGCTATGGAATACACACGCTCACGCCCTCTGAGTGGAGGTCTATGGATGCTGTTTTGAGGACGGCAAAAGAACCTTAGGCGATCTCGAGCTGCGCTGGACTCACATCGCCGCCGCGGCGAACAGCCTGCATAAAGTTCAAAATCTTGTCGTGATCCTTGATGCCGCGAGCTGTTTCCACGCCACTTGCCACATCCACAGCCCACGGGCGCAGCAACGTGATGGCTTCGCGCACATTCTGCTCTCTGAGGCCCCCGGCAATTACCAAAGGCTTATGCAGTTCGTTGCGGACAGCTGCCACCGCCTTCCAGTCAAAGCACTCGCCCATGCCGCCGTGCTCATGTCCGGCAGCATCAGCCAAAATCGCGCTTGCCATCGGATACTCGTCTTGCGCCGCAATCAGATCGCTGGGATTTTTCACAGCCACGGCCTTCATATACGGAACATGAAACTGGTCGCAAAACGGTCTGGATTCATTGCCGTGAAATTGCAATATGGCGTGCGGAAAAAGCTCCAAATGCTCGCGCACTTCTTCGCTTGTCGGGTTAACGAACACGAGCACCGTTGAGACAGACTCGGGGACAAGCGAGGTAAGCGCCATCAAGCGCGATGGCGTTACGTAGCGGGAACTTCCCGGATAGCACACAAACCCCACGGCATCTGCCCCGGCCTCAATAGCCGTCACAACATCGTCTTCACGCGTAAGTCCGCAGATTTTGACGCGAATGCGGTCGGTATCATCAGCCGCCTTACTGGAAAAAAGCATAATTTTTATTCTTGCTTGCGCTTGAAATGTGCTGAAGCGTCAGGAGCCACAGTGCCGCCTCGGGAACGACGCCCCCAAGCACATTGGTACACGAAAATGATAGTTCTCTTGTCAGGCGCAATGCTAAGGAGCCGCCGAAAAAAAACAACGGAGGGGTTTTCCCTAGGGTGATTTACTCAGACCTGTTCATGCCTGCCGCAAAGGACGCCTTGTGCTTGGTGCAAGACCAGGAAAAGCGCTCTTGCTTTGCTTGCCCGCCTTCGATCAATAATCAAAAAGAGCTGCCAGGGCCAGAAGTACAAAAATCACAGCACTGATGCGGTTGAGAAAAAACTGAACGCGTGGTGTTCTGAGCTTATCGGCAAGCTTCCCGGCAAAAACAGCGACAAAGCTAAAGACAAGCGCAGTTGCTGCACCGAACGTTGCGCCCAGAATCGTCATTTCCAGCGCCGTCTGCCAGGAATCAGCACCAGGACTGACGAATTGAGGAAAAAATGCCAGGAAAAAAATCTGCACCTTAGGATTGGTGACGTTCATCACAAAACCGCGCCGCCACAAACTAAAGGCAGAAAAACTTTCGTATACGCTCGCCCGGGGCGCCTTGCCAGCGCGCCAGGCCCCGAAAGCAAGATAAAACAGGTAGGCTGCACCCAGAATGCGAATTCCCCAAAAAAGCGCTGGGCTTGCGGCCACAACCGCAGCAATGCCAAGCGCCGCTGCCAAAGTCTGCAGCACGATGCCCGTCAAGAGTCCAGCCACCACCCACAGCCCCGCTCTCGCACCGAGAGCGGCCGACTGCACTAGAACAAACAGATTGTCCGGTCCGGGAGCAAACGCCAACACAAGGCTCGCTGCGAAAAATGCACTCCAAACGCCCAGTTCCATTATTTTGCAATCCTACTGCGACCAAGCTTAGCAATGAAAAAAGCCAGCATCTCAACGAAGAAATACCGGCCTTTCTCGGTTGTGCAAAGCCAAGCTATTCTCAAACTTTGCGCAGCGTTTTTCGACTAGCCAACCCAAGCGCGCGCGTTGTCGAACATGCGCATCCAGGGGGAGAGCTCGGCGGCATTGCGCGGATGCCAAGACATCTGCACCGTGCGATGCGTGCGTTCCGGATGCGGCATGATGATCGTAAAGCGCCCGTCAGGCGTCGTCACGCTCGTTACGCCCTGAGCCGACCCATTGGGATTGAGCGGATAGACCTCGGTCGGATTACCGTTGCCGTCAACGAATCTGGCTGCCACCAGACACTGCTCGGCGTCAGCCGGCGTACGCCACTGTACGCGCCCTTCGCCGTGACTGTTGACAATCGGCATCGAGCTGCCTGCCATGCCGGCAAACAAAATCGAGGGGCTTTCCTCAATCTTGACCTGCACCAAACGCGCTTCAAACTGCTCGGAGCGATTGCGTACAAAATTGGGCCAATGCTCAGCACCGGGAATGATTGAGTGCAAGTGGCTCATCATCTGGCAGCCGTTGCAAATGCCCAGAGCAAATGTGTCTCGCCGGGCAAAAAACTCGGCAAACATGTCGGTGAGCTTGGCGTTGTGCAAAATGGTCTTGGCCCATCCGCCGCCAGCGCCGAGCACGTCGCCGTAGGAAAAGCCTCCGGCAACGCCCAGACCGCAGAACTCTTCGAGCGTCATGCGCCCCGAGAGCAGATCGGTCATGTGGACGTCGTAGACATCAAAGCCAGCACGGGTAAAGGCGGCCGCTAATTCAACATGAGAATTGACGCCCTGCTCGCGCAGCACGGCCATTTTCGGACGAGTCTGTCCGTTATGGATGTAGGGACCACTGACGCGGTCGCTGGGATTAAAGGTCGTCTCCACATAAAGACCTCTGGTCGCGGAGCTTGTCTGCACGGCAAACTCGCTGTCGGCGCATGCCGGATTGTCGCGGCCGCGTGCAATGGCGTGGCTCACTTCGCACCACGCCGCCATCAGATCGGTGCGCTTTTCTGCAAGCAACACCTCGCCGTAGGCGCTCACCTGCAGGACTTCGCTCGAATTGGGCTCGCCGATAATGGCAAAGTACGAAGACAGCCCCGCGGCCGAGACTGCAGCGCGCACGTCCTTAATTCGGTCGGCAGGAACTTGCAGGACAGCTCCGAGTTCTTCATTAAAGAGGGTCTCCAGAGCCGAGGGATTTCTCTTGCTGACGGCCAACAGATGATCAAGCTTGATGTCCATGCCGCAGTGCGAGGCAAACATCATTTCCGAGAGCGTTGCGGCAAGACCGCCGTCGCTTCTGTCGTGGTAGGCATAAACGCAGCCGGCAAGCGTGAGCTTTCGCAGAAGCGCCACAAACTTGGCAAGCACTTCGGGATCTGCAACGTCAGGAGCTTGGCTGCCGAAGCTTTGGGCAGTCTGCGCCAGAATAGATGCACCCATACGGTTGGAGCCGGCACCCATATCGAAGGCAAGCAGCACCGAGGGTTTATCCATACGCAGCTGCGGGGTAAGCGTCAGCCGCACATCGGTCACCGGCGCAGCGGCAGAAGCAATGAGCGAGACGGGACTGGTGACGCACTTTTGCTGATCACCGTCCTTCCAGGCCGTGCGCATCGAGCATGAGTCCTTGCCGACGGGAATGGAAATGCCCAGACTCTGACAGAAGAGACTGGCGGATTTCACAGCTGCAAACAACTTGGCGTCTTCGCCTTCGGCGCCGCAAGCGGCCATCCAATTAGCCGACAACTTCACAACCGGCAGCTCAATGTCGGCTGCTGCGATGTTCATGATCGCTTCGCCGATCGCCATGCGGCTTGCGGCAGCAGAGTCAATGACCGCCACAGGAGTACGCTCGCCCACAGCCATCGCTTCGCCGGCAAAACCAGTAAAGTTGACATTGGTCACGGCACAGTCGGCAACAGGCACCTGCCAGGGGCCAACCATTTGATCCCTGCTCACCAGACCTCCGACGGTTCTGTCGCCGATCGTAATCAAAAAGCTCTTATTGCCCACGGTCGGATGACGCAGCACGCTGTAGAGAGCCTGCTTCAAGGTCATGGAACCGGGATTGAAGTCGCTTAACGGGCGATTGACGCTCTTGACGTCGCGATGCATGCGCGGCGGCTTGCCGAGGAGCACCTCCATGGGCATCTCCACAGCACGTTCCTCTCCTTCTCGGCCCTCCACAACGAGCGTGCCGTCTTCGCTAATGGTGCCAAGCACCGCGTAGGGGCAGCGCTCGCGCCGGCAGAAGGCATCAAACTTCTCAAGGGACTCGGGAGCAATTGCAATGGCATAGCGCTCTTGACTTTCGTTGCACCACACCTCCAGCGGGCTCATGCCCTTTTCCTCAACGGGCACCTTCTGCAAAGACAAGCGTGCTCCGTGTCCAGACAAATCTGCAAGCTCGGGCATGGCGTTTGACAGACCGCCGGCGCCGATGTCGTGAATGGCAAGAATCGGATTGTCCGCACCGCTAGCCCAGCAGCGGTCAATCACTTCCTGCGCGCGACGCTCCATTTCGGGATTGCCGCGCTGCACACTGTCAAAGTCAAGACTTGCCGCGTTTGAACCCGACGTCATGGAGCTTGCGGCGCCGCCGCCCAAGCCGATGCGCATGCCGGGACCACCGAGCACGATCAAGAGCGTTCCGGGTTCTAGCGTATGCTTGGCCGTCTGATCTTCGCGGATATTGCCGATGCCGCCTGCGAGCATGATCGGTTTGTGATAGCCGTAGCGTACATCGCCTACGCGCGATTCAAAAACGCGGAAGTAACCCAAAATGTTGGGACGGCCGAATTCGTTGTTGAAGGCTGCAGCGCCAAGAGGACCGTCGGTCATGATCGACAGGGCAGATGCAATTCTTTGCGGCGCGCCGTAATGCTGATCAGCCCCTTCATCATCGGCTCCGGTCGTATCCTTGTCGTTTTCCCAGCTCTGTTCGCTGCCCGGAATATTGAGCGCAGAAACAGAAAATCCGCACAGGCCGGCCTTTGGACGAGCGCCGCGACCAGTTGCGCCCTCATCGCGGATTTCGCCGCCCGAACCGGTCGAAGCGCCGGGAAATGGACTGATGGCCGTCGGATGGTTGTGCGTTTCAACCTTAAAAACCGTATGCACGGGCTCCAGACGCTCTTCAAACTTTGCTCCGAAGAGATCATCCTTGCTCGGACGCGGGTAAAGACGCGTAACGGTCGGCCCCTCAAAAACGGCTGCATTGTCAGAATAAGCAACGATCGTGCCGCGCGGAGAGCGTTTATGGGTTTCACGAATCATCCCGAAAAGGGTCTTATCCTGATCGACTCCGTCGATCGTGAACTTGGCATTGAATATCTTGTGACGGCAGTGTTCGGAGTTTGCCTGAGCAAACATCATGAGTTCGACGTCCGTCGGGTTGCGGCGCGCCTTGCCGAAGGCATCCATCAGATAGTCAATTTCATCGGGTGCAAGCGCGAGACCGAGTTCAACATTGGCCTTTTCGAGGGCCTGCTTGCCGCCGCCGATGATGTCGACCACTGCCATAGGCTTGCCCTTGACGTCAGCAAAAAGCATTGAAGGATCTGCATCGGCGGCAAGCACTGTTTCCGTCATGCGATCGTGCATCAAGAGCGACAAGTCCTCAAGTTCCTTTTGCGAGAGCCCAGCTCCCGGCACAAGCTCAAGTGAAAACAGCACGCCGCGCTCAACGCGCAAAACAGCATCTATGCCCGTGTTGTGCACGATGTCGGTTGCCTTTGAGGCCCAGGGACTAATGGTTCCCAAACGCGGCACCACCAAAAGATTGACGTCTGCCTTGACATCTTGAGCGGGATCGCCGTAGTCGAGAAGCGTCTCAAGACGCTTCATCTCAGCGTCTTCAAGCGCACGCTCGGCATGAACAAAGTGAATGTAACGGGCGCTGACGGCTGTCACGCTGCTCGAACGGGTTTTGAGCTGAGCGAGCAGACGCTCGGCACGAAAGGTCGAAAGAGCCCGAGAACCGGGAATCTTGATGACGACGGATGCGTTGGACATAGAAAAAAAAGGTGAATTGCCGTAAAAAAGGAAACGAAACCTGCAAAAAGCAAATCCCGTAGTTCAATTCACTGATTATAGGAGAGATGCCTGCTAGTTTTGAGAGGAATTTCCTCATGGTTTTGCGAGAACAATCTCAAGCAAAGATCAGTCGGCTTCTCTGTCGCTTTTGCAACTGGTCTACAATCCTATGCACTATTTAGTCTCTGTTGCGGCGCACGAGACATATGCGAACAAAAGAAATTTCTTTGTGTTCGATTTTTTCGTGCGCTGCGCTGCACATTGAATCCTCCGTCTTACACACCTATGGCTCAGCAAATTCTCAACCTTGATGAACTCTCGGCTCTTGAGCACCGCTACAACAACCTTCTTCCGGCTGGCGAACTGATGCGCCGCGCCGGCCGCGCCGTGGCTCAAAAAATTCTTGACGCCGCCCCTGCCGCACAGCACATCGTCATTGTCTGCGGTCCGGGCAACAATGGCGGCGACGGCTTTGCAGCCGCTCTTTTCTTGAAAAATCAGGGAAAGCGCGTCACCTGCGCATTGATCGGCTGCAGCAAGCCAAAAACAGAGGACGCTCTCATGATGTTTGATGCCTGGACTGCCGCCGGCGGGACGGTCATCTCTGATCCTTACAACGCCGACAAAGCCGATGTTGTCGTCGACGCTCTTTTCGGAACAGGGCTCAAAAGAGCTCTCTCGGGCGAATATCTGGATGCGGCCATGTGGTTCAATGAGCGCCGAGCACTGAGAATTTCCATTGACCTACCTTCTGGCCTTGACGCCATGACGGGAGCCTGGACAGGCGGCATCCCCGGCTGTTCAGCCGACATCACAATGGCCATGCTCGCTCCCAAGGCCGGCTGCTACATGCGCGAGGGCGCCGATGCCTCAGGCCACGTCGAGGTCAACGAACTGGATGTTTCCGTACCGCTTTCGACGCTTGGCGTTATCGATCAAAGCGACTTTCGTCATCTGTGCGAACCACGCCTAAAAAACAGCCACAAAGGCACCTATGGTCATGTTGCGGTTATTGGCGGCGAAACAGGTACGATCGGGGCAGCTGTTTTGGCTGCCCGCGCAGCGCTCATCTCAGGGGCCGGCCGCGTGACGGTTGAACTCATGAGCGAGAAAGCTCCGGCCGTTGACATGCTCTATCCAGAGCTGATGTTTGCCGCCTCGCCCATAGATCTTTCTGATGTCACCTGCATTGTTGCAGGCTGCGGTCTGGGCTTTGCTCCGAAGGCCAAAGAACGCTTAAAGCAAGCCATCGATGCAGACGTACCTCTGGTTCTTGATGCCGATGCGCTGCGCATGCTTGCCCAAGATCTTTCGCTTCAGGATGCCGTGCTGGCCCGCAAGGCGCACACCGTCATCACGCCCCACCCGGCTGAGGCAGCCGCCATCTTGCGTACAACGACTGAAAAGGTCAACGCAGACCGCGTGAACGCAGCTCGCGAACTCTCCCTTCAGACCGGTGCCATTTCAGTCTTAAAAGGCATCGGCAGCGTGGTTGCCCTCAGAAGCTCACGTACCTGGATCAATCCCACGGGCAATGCCATGCTCGCCACGGCAGGCTCGGGCGACGTGCTCGCCGGCATGCTTGGAGCCTTCTTTGCACAAAAGTTTGATTTAGTGAGCGCTACGCTTGGCGCCGTCTATCTGCACGGCGCAGCTGCAGAGGGCTCCTTTGCTGGATTTACTGCCGGCGACATTGCTCCGACCGCTGCAAGCATTCTCGACGAGATGCGCGCGAGCTTTGCACGCTAAAGCAAAAAGCCGTGCTTGCGCGCGGCCCGTTTGAGCTGATTCTCAGCGGGCCGCTTGAGGTCGTTTTTGCGATGGTGCGGGCGCCTGCGGTACTTCTGCAGAGAAGAACGCAGGCCGCGTGCGAAGACTTTGGCCTTAAACGTCAAGCACGAACATCTTTTGCAGTCGTCCTGCGTCATCGAGCCTGACGGCGTAGCGGCGCGGGTGCATACGCCACAGCAGACACTTGTCGACTTTTGCCTGAAGCTCAGCGGCTCTGTCTTGCAGTCCAGCGAAGAGTTCGTCGTGCACCTTTTCGAGCTCTCTTGCATGTCTGGCAATGGCCCCTGCGCGCTCAACGGCGCCGTCAGTCATAGCTCGGTGCGATTCGCTCTCCAAAGGAGCATGAGCAATGTGCGAGGCTGCCGCAAGAAGCGGCTTGACATCCGTAAAGGCCTCAAGATCGGTCACGATGTGGTTGGCGCAGCTCACCTCATGGGCGAAGGTATCACCGGCAACAACGCGCAGCAAAGCACAGATGCGCAGCACGCGAATCGTCAGCTCACGCACATACATGTAGGCAATTGCGTGCAGCAACGCATCATCGGCATCTTCCATCGTCTTAACCGTCCGGGCGCGTTCGGCCACCGCCGCATCAATGCGCTCGGCATCAGCGCTGACCTCTTGGACGATTTCATCAATGCGCAAATGCACTTCTGATGCGTTGATCTTCGGCTCGGATTGGCTTCGACAAAGTTCTTGCGCGATCGCCTGCAGTCTATCAAAGCGCTGCTTCCAGGCTGCCGCGGTCAGCGCGGCAACATGCTCGGCCAAATGTTCAACACGATCTTGCAGCGCATGCATCTCAAGGGCAAGTTCGGAGTCAAGCTCGTGGGGCTTGTTGGTCGGGTTGAGCACGCACCACAGAGCATGCACGCGGGAGTGTTCAGATTCGGCCTGCTTATCAATGCGCATCGCTTGACCGAGCTGCGTGCCGGTTTCATCAATTGCGCAAATCTGCAGATAGGACGGCGCGCTGTCTGTGCGCGCATATTCCCCTTTTTTGAACATCTCTTCGAGCACAGGCGCAAAGCTCACGGCAAAAATATGCCGTTCAAAAGCGCTTCCCGGCACCCAGGCAAGCTTGTTGGCTTGTTCAAATAGGCAATCAAGTCTGCGCATTTCTTGCTCAGAAACTTCAAGTTCGCGCCAAAATTCGCGGTCAATTTTGAAGGCACGCTGAATAAAAAGCTCGCTTGCAGACGGATCTTCATGCATTCTCGTGACGGCAAGCATCGTCGGGCGCTTAAGACCGACGGCATCGAATGCGCGCACATCCTTGGGCTTTTTTACTGCACGTTCGGCTGGGTGTTCATTGGGAAGGGGGTGTCCTGCCTCATTGCGGCGCATAACAGAAGCTTTGGGCTTTTGGGCCGATTTGCGCTTGCTGCGAAGAAGCTGCCAGGCAAACCCCGCCAGTGCGGCTGCGCAGGCAATAAGAGAAACGGCAATGGTGCTGATGTTGTCGACTGCCATAAGGAGACGTTCCCAAAAGAAATGATCACCGGTGTTTCGTATTCTGCGCTTGGCCGTCCTAGAAACTTCAGGCCTTGCTCAGAGCGCAAAATGCTACAGTCTGCAGAAGTCTTTAGCAAGACGGATGATGCTTGCGTCGTCCCGAAACAAGCGCCTTGCAGACGACACACAAGCAGCGCGATCGTTAGCTTTGAAACACCACGTTTTCTCTTGTCATATTCCCAAAATTTGACGGAATTTTCTTTTGATACAATGAGGCCCCGATCAGCCTTTCGAGAAAAGAACTGCATCCTTTCAGGACAAGGCCTCAACGACGGCAGCCAACGGTTTGTCATCGCAAAAAACAACAACGAATTCTTCAGGAAAAAAATACTGTGCCCACTATTGCCAGCGGCTTCAAACTTTCAAACGGCGTGCGAATTCCATGCATCGGCTTGGGAACCTGGCAGGTTCCTGACGATCAGGAGCTCGTTGCGCATATCCATGATGCAATTGAAATCGGCTATCGGCACATCGATACAGCGCACATTTACGGCAACGAACGATGCGTAGGCGAAGCAGTGCGTACATGCGGCCTGCCGCGCGAAAAAATCTTCGTCACCAGCAAGCTCTGGAACACGGACAGAGGCTATAAAGAGACGCTTGCTGCATTTGATCTGACGCTCAAAACACTCGGGCTTGAGTATCTTGACCTTTACCTTATTCACTGGCCTGCCGCCAAGGGCGAGCCGATGACCTGGCAGAGCATCAATTCGGGCACCTGGCGCGCCATGGAAGAGATCTACAAAAGTGGTCGTGTTCGCGCCATCGGCGTGAGCAACTTTCTGATTCATCATCTCGTGCCCCTGCTTGCCCGGGCCAACATCGCGCCGATGGTCAATCAGCTGGAATTTCACCCTGGCTACATGCAGCTGCCTACCGTACAGTTCTGCCAGCAGCGCGGCATACAAGTAAGCGCGTGGTCTCCCTTGGGGCGCGGCGCGCTCATTCGTCATCCGGTTCTATGCGAGCTCGGCAAAAAGTACGGTGTTTCAAGTGCTCAGATTTCTCTTCGCTGGTGTCTGCAGCACGGCGCAGTCGCTTTGCCCAAGTCGCTCAATCCGCAGCGTCGCCGCCAGAATGCTGATCTCTTTAGCTTCAGTCTGAGCAAGGAGGATATGGAACGCCTTGACAATTTGCCTCAAACCGGCTTTTCGGGGCTTGATCCCGACCACGTCACATTCTGAGAACTAAACTTTTGCTGTTGCCGAACATTCTCCCCAACGCAAGTTGCCGGGAAAATGGTGCCGTTTCATTTCATGAAAAGCATACTGATTGCCGCACTTGTCATTATCATCGTCGCCATCCCGACCTGGATCATTGGCTCTTACGCCAAAACCAAGCCCGCTGCGCTTCATTCGCCTCGCTATAAAAGCGGCTTCGGCGGACTGATGTGGGTTTTCATCGTCGGGCAGATCGCCTGGTTTTTGCGGGCTGTTTGGGAGACGACCTTCATCTCAAGCGAATTCTTCTTCATGCTTGCGCGCAATGAAGAGATGATGATGCAGGCTGCAGTGGCGATTCTTCCCACCGTTCTTGCTTTGTTTCTCGGCATTTGCGTGATTTACCAAATTGCCGCCAAAAGAACGCCCAACGCCGTGGGATCATCCATCATGATGCTTTGGGTCATGGGACCAGGCGTAGCAATGTTTCAGAGCTGGTTTTTCAAGCTCGCGCTCACACAGGCCTCTCTGCTGCAGCTCTTTGGATGGGCCATCTTTTGGAGCATTTACTTCGCGGCAAGCCCTCGCGTTGCTCTAACCTACGGCACGCCCAGAGGAAGACGTCTGGCCGCCCAAGCTTAGGGCCGTCGCCTTTTAGCTGAAGACGGTTTTGGGTTCTCCAAAAAGGCTCTTATCTGCGTTTCAGTTGCCTGCGGAGCAATTTCTCGAATACGGCGCACAAGAACCTCCAACGAGGCTTGCGGCGGGCAGCCTGTCTTGAGAATATCCAAACCATACTCGTCTTCGGGTCTGGCATAGACAGCAAGCGGCCACCCGTAGGGCTGCTGATTTTTGCCTCTCCTACACTCAAATCCGACAATGACCAGAAGCGTCGCATTCATCAACTCGGCAAAGGCAGCATCAGCCTCGCTTCTTGACAAGCCGAGCTCCTCTCGGAATGCCACGCCTTGCACCGCATCGCCTTGAGCAAGAGATCGCATCACCAAAAAACTGGTTTTGCTGATTTCTCCGGCTTCAAAAAGCTGCTGCACGCCGCGATTTTGTCTGCGTATATTGATGAGATGCGGATAATAACGACGCGTGCAAAAGCCCAGCTTTTTTCTCAAAAACTTCCCGTAGATAATTTCGCTGTCAGCTCCAAACTCGTAGCGCCAATACCAAGGATTGAGCGCTTTGTCGGCCGACTCGAAATATCCTTCGGGAACGTGATCCTGCAAAGAGAAGCCGACGACGGCATTTCTCAAAAACGGCATGATACCGGCTTCAATAATGAACTCGGCCGCCTCGGAAGCAGTTTGCACCAACGCCGTATTGCTGCTTGAGATGATGTTTTTTTGCTGCTGAGCACAAGCGCACATGGCTGCACCAAGCGCTAATTGCGTCTGAGAATGAAATTCTTAAAAAGCGACTGCAACTCTTTTTCAACCGCTTCTCCGGGCCAGTCGCCGGTGACCGGATCCAATCCCGTTTCCAACCCCGGCGCCTTGCGGTAAATCTGCAGCGCAAAGGTTTGCGTTCCATGTTCGGCAAGCCATTTTGCCGTCTCAAGAACCTGTTCAATGGAAAAAAGCGCAGGATGCACGGTGCTGCGCGCCTCAAAGGCAACGCCGCTTGATCTGATGATCTCGTAGGACTCCAAAAAAGCCTCGCTGCCTGAAGCAACCTGCAAAACGCGCTGAAAATGAGCCTCATCGCCAGGCACGGCCTTGACATCAAGGCCGACCCAATCGAGCCGGTCAATGATTTCGCGCAAATGGCGCGGATAGGCGCCGCCCGTGTGCAACCCGACGAGCATGCCGCGACTTTTGACGGCATCTATAGCGCAAGACAGCGCTGGATCAACGCAGGGCTCGCCGCCCGAAAACACCACCGCATCAAGCAGCCCCTGACGCCGAGCCAAAAGCCTCTCGACGCGCTCCCAGCTCTCGTCGCCCGGCTGCGGCGCACGCGCCTGCATCCATGGATTGTGACAATAGACGCAGCGCCACGGACAGCCGCGCACAAAGACAACAGCCGAGAGCTTGCCGGGATAGTCAATGCTCGTAAAGGGAGTGACGGCCGCCACGCGCAATTGACAAGCGCGCACAGCGCCCTTGTTGAATTCCTGGCTCATGAGAGCACGGAAAATCTGCTTACTTCGAGCAGCTGCACTTTGATTCAACGAAGTACTTGCGCTCTTCAAACTCGCCCTTCTTGCCGATGTTGAAGGACTGCACCGGACGGTGATAGCCCATCACGCGCGTCCAAACTTCGCAAGGCTGACGTTCGCTGTCTTTGAGCTTGATTTCGTTTTGTTCATGTTGGGACATTTTCGTGCCTCCTTTCAAAGCAATTTGATCAATCTTTTGAACTAACCCGACGCGCAGCGCCTTTGCATAAAGCGATGCTGTGCATCAAGCAATGGTTTGTTTTTATGCGTGCGCTGCGTTCTGAGTTTTTTCAAGCGCCTCGCTCTTGTCGCGCTGATGCGCTGCCATCTTGGCTTTTTTGGCGGCAATGAGTTCTGCGTCGCACAGCGGACAGAAATCATGGCGGCCGGAGAGGTAGCCGTGCTTGGGACAGATCGAGAACGTGGGAGTCACCGTAATGTAAGGCAGCCCAAAACGCGTGAGCGTGCGGCGAACAAGATCGCGGCAGGCTTGGGCCGAGCTGATCGCTTCGTTCATGTAAAGATGCAGCACCGTTCCGCCCGTGTACTTCTTCTGCAGATCTTCCTGCATCTCAAGCGCTTCGAACGGATCGTCGGTAAAGCCCACAGGCAGCTGAGACGAGTTCGTGTAGTAGGGATTGCTCGCGGTGCCGGCCTGCAGAATATCCGAAAAGCGCTTCTTGTCCTCCTTGGCAAAGCGATAAGTCGTCCCTTCAGCAGGCGTTGCCTCAAGGTTGTACATATGATCAGTTTCGGTCTGAAATTCAACGAGCCGTGCACGCACATGATCGAGAATCTTCACTGCAAAGGCGTGCCCAACCTCATCAGTGATGTCGTACTCATCATCAAAGAAATTGCGGATCATCTCATTGATGCCGTTGACGCCAATTGTCGAGAAATGATTTCTCAAAGTGCCCAAATAACGCTTGGTATACGGGAAAAGTCCCTGATCGATGTGATGCTGAATCACCTTGCGCTTGATTTCAAGCGACTGCTTGGCCAGATCAAGCAAGTGATCGAGCCGCGCAAACAACGCAGACTCATTGCCCTTGAAGAGGTAGCCCAGACGCGCACAGTTGATAGTTACCACGCCAAGCGAGCCTGTTTGCTCGGCAGAACCAAACAAGCCGTTGCCGCGCTTTAACAGTTCGCGCAGATCAAGCTGCAGTCGGCAGCACATCGAGCGAATCATGTTAGGCTTTAGCTCCGAATTGATGAAATTCTGGAAGTACGGCAGCCCGTAGCGCGCGGTCATTTCAAAAAGCGGCAGCACATTGGGGCTGTCCCAGTCAAAGTCCGGCGTGATGTTGTAGGTCGGAATCGGGAACGTAAACACACGTCCCTTGGCGTCGCCCTTCATCATGACTTCGATGTAGGCGCGGTTGATCATGTCCATTTCATGCTGCAGCTCGCCGTACGTAAAGGGCATTTCTTCGCCGCCGATCATCGGATGCTGTCCCTTGAGATCCTCCGGACATGTCCAGTCAAACGTCAGGTTCGTAAAGGGCGTTTGGGTGCCCCAACGGCTGGGTACGTTGAGGTTGTATATCATCTCCTGCATGCACTGCAGAACTTCTTCATAGCTCGAATTGTCCTTGCGGATAAAGGGAGCCATGTAGGTGTCAAAGGAACTGAAGGCCTGAGCTCCCGCCCATTCGTTTTGCATCGTTCCCAAGAAATTCACAATCTGGCCTGTTGCCGAAGAAAGATGCTTGGGGGCACCGGCCTCCACCTTGCCCGGCACGCCGTTGAAGCCTTCGTTTAAAAGCGTACGCAGACTCCAGCCCGCGCAATAGCCCGAGAGCATGTCGAGATCATGGATGTGGAAATCGGCATTGCGGTGCGCCAGACCAATCTCGGGCGTGTAGATGTAGTTGAGCCAATAGTTGGCAATCACCTTTCCCGATACGTTGAGAATCAGTCCGCCGAGACTGTAGCCTTGATTGGCATTGGCGTTGACGCGCCAGTCGACCTGATCAAGATACTCGTTGATCGAAGACTCAACGTCAACCCAGCTCTTTTTGGCATCGCGGCTCTTGGCGCGCTGCTCGCGATAGACAATGTAGGCACGAAGCGTCTTGAAAAAGCCTGCATCGAAAAGAGCGTGTTCAACAGCGTCTTGAATCTCTTCAATATGCGGAGTCGAGACATTGAGTTCGCGCAATTTCGGCAGCACCAGCTGCTCGGTAATTTCTTCGGCACGCGCAGCCCCGAATTCTCCTGTTGCCTTGCCTGCGCGTTCTATTGCACGCGCGATCTTGCTCGAATCAAAATTCTTAACCGAACCGTCTCGCTTGATGAGATATTTGAGCTCCGAAGCCATTGCCTGCTTGCTCCTTTGATGTATGAGGGAATCCTTTCTTTGTGGGACAGCGGCCGATGCACCGCTCTCTTCTCGCCAGAAAGCAAAAAAATGCGAACAGACCGTCGTCCTCGCAAGATATCAAACCTTCCGTCTTTCCGGCAATAGTTCTAAAGACGGGCACAATATACCACCCCTAGCGATAGGTTTAGTCAATGCACACAATATATTGTGCGCAATTACGACATCAGAAACTATTGGCACTTATGCGTTAAGAGCTCTGTCGAAACCTGTCCCAACGCCTGCTCAAGGCTTTTTTCTAATTTGTATCAAAACATTTCTTCTGAGAATTAAGCTCAAGAATAGGTGATTTTACCTATGAGAAAATACCCAAAAACACGAAGAAATAAGATAAAGTGCGTAGTGCAGTAGGCGACAGCCTGGTTGCCTCCCTGTGCGGCAAACTCCCGAGGGGCCGTTTTCGAAGCCCTCCCTCTTCGAAAGCGAGCATTGAAGTTTGCTGCATTCTTTGAATGCCTGACCCATTTCCCTGGTCAGGCTATTTTTTATGCTCTAAAGAATGACGACGTCGTACTGTTCCTGTGTGTAGACGGGCTCAACCTCAAGACTCACCGGCTTTTCCACAAAATCCTGCAAAAGATTAAGTGCAGCCGATTCCTCATCGAGAAAGGCGTCAATCACGCTCTGGCTGGCCAGTACTTTGAATGAGCGTGCATCCCGATACTGGCGGTAGACGCGAACGATTTCGCGCATGATCTCGTAGCAGACCGTACGCGTGGTTTTAATTTCTCCTCTGCCGCCGCAGACCGGACAAGGCTCACACAAGACATGCGCCAGACTCTCTCGAGTGCGCTTGCGGGTCATCTCTACGAGACCGAGCTCGGTAAATTCTGAAATCGTCAGCTTGGTGCGATCCGTGCTGGCAGCTCGGCGCAATTCAGAGAGCACAGCCGCGCGGTGCTCATCGCTGGTCATGTCAATGAAGTCGATGATGATGATGCCGCCGAGATTTCTCAGACGCAGCTGCCGCGCGATTGTCTGCGCCGCCTCAAGATTCGTTTTAAATACCGTTTGAGAAAAATCCCGCTTGCCGACGAAACCACCCGTGTTGACGTCAATCGTGGTCATGGCCTCCGTCTGATCAACCACGAGATAGCCTCCAGACTTGAGCGGCACACGGCGGCCGAGAGCCTTTTCGATTTCGTCGTCCACGCCATAGGCCTCAAAAAGAGGCCTCTCAGCCCGATAGTGCTGCAAAAGGTCTTGCGCCGAGGGCACAAATTTTTGAGCGAATTCAGAAAGCGCCTCAAAGGTCTGCCGGCTATCGACATAGACGTGCGTCGTATCCGACTGCACCATGTCGCGCAGTACGCGCTTAGTCAATGGCAGATCTTCGTAAAGCAGGCTTGGCGCAGGAGACTTGTCTGCAGCCGCTTTAATTGTCTGCCAGAGCGCGCTCAGATAGCGCATATCTTCGAGCAGCTCCTCGTCAAGCGCACTTTCTTCGGCACAAGTGCGCACAATGTAGCCGCCTTTTTCCTGCGCAGGACGCAGACGCATGCATTGCTCGCGCAGATGCTCGCGTCTTTGCTCATCTTCAATACGCTGACTGACGCCCACGTGAGAGTCCTGAGGCAAATAGACAAGCTTACGGCCGGCAAGTGAAATCGTGGTCGTCAATCTCGCTCCCTTCGTGCCGATCGGATCTTTGGCAACCTGCACCAACAGACGCTGACCGTCGATCAAAAGCTTCTCGATGGGCTTGTAGTCGCCAGACTCTCCCCTTGCCCCTTCAATATCGAGAATGTGCAGAAACGCTGTTCTTTCAAGCCCTATGTCGACAAAGGCCGACTGCATGCCCGGCAAAACGCGCAGCACTCTTCCCATATATACGTTGCCGACAAGCCCTCTGCTGGCTGCGCGCTCGATGTGCAAATCCTCAAGAATGCCGTCGACAAGCACGGCAACGCGCGTTTCGCGAGGCGAACAGTTAATCAAGATGTCCTGCATGAAATCCTCTTCCGGGATGAATGCTTGGCATAAAAAACTTTAGCGTTTCAGTTTATCGGTTTCCTGCCGCTTTCTTGGCGACAACTGGCAGCGCACACGCCATGCGCGCACTCCCAGCTGCAGTTTCCGTCGCTCCACTCCGGCTGCAGCGTGATGTGGTCGATTCCGAACTCTTTTTCTATCTTTAATCTTGCCTCATCGAGCACGCGCCTCCAGTCGACGTCGTCTTCCATCACCAGATGCGCGCTCACCGCGCCGTGACCAGGAGCAAGCATCCAGACGTGCAGATCGTGGATTTTTACCACCCCCCTGATGGCGCTCAACGCATCGCCCACATCGAAATAATTGACGTTTTCAGGCACTGCATCGAGAAGCACGGCGCTCGATTCCTTGAGCACGCCCCAGGTTCCGTGAAGCACGAGCGCTGCGACGAAAAACGACAGAATCGGATCGGCAAGAGAAAATTTCTCGCCGCCGAAGTACACCAAGGCGCCGGCTGCAATGGCGGCAATTGACCCCAGCAGATCGCCCATGACGTGCAGCAGAGCCGCCCTCGTGTTGACGTTTTTCTTATCACGCGACAGCGACCATGCAACGCCCATATTGATGAAAAGACCAATCACGGCGACAACCATGACTGAACCGCCTGCCACAGCTGGAGGGTCGTCTAGACGTCCCAAAGCCTCATAGCAGATCCAGCCGACCACGCCGAGCATCACCAGTCCGTTTAAAAAAGCCGCCAGCACCTCAATGCGGCCATGTCCGAAACTATGATCGGCATCGACGCCCTTGCGAGAAATCAGATTTGCAATAAGAGCAAACAAAAGACTGGCCGAATCGGTTGCCATATGACCGGCGTCGCCGATCAAAGCCAGAGAATTGGCGTAATAGCCGCCGACGAGCTCGACGGCCGAAAAGCCCAGCGTGAGCACCACGGCCAGACCGAGAACGCTTAGCTTGACCTGCTCGGCGCTATGTGTATAGGCGCTGTCGCCTTTGTCATGATCGGAATATTTAGTTGTTGCCATTATCTTCTTACCGCTGCGAATGCCGCTTGCCGCCTGCGCTGCTCATCGCCAACAGCACATCCGGGCCAGAAAGCGCCAAAGCCCTCCGGCGCAAAGCTTTTTTACTTCACGCCGCAGGGCTTTGAGTTTAGACCAAGCCGGCGAACTTAGATAGGCAGCCCAGTCTTTTTTCTTTTTGCGAAGGTCCGCTTAGTCCTTCTTCTTTCCGGTGAGCATCGGGACGACAGTACCTTCACCGCCCGAGAGCAGACCGGTCTTGGCATAGGTCTGCAGCTTGGCGCGCGTATCGGTAATGTCGAGGTTGCGCATCGTGAGCTGTCCGATGCGGTCAACGGCCGTAAACATCGAGTCGCCCTTTTCCATCGTCAGGCGTTCCGGTTCGTAGGTCAGATTGGGCGAACGCGTATCGAGAATCGTATAGTCGTTGCCGCGGCGCAGTTCAAGCGTCACCTCGCCCGTAATCGGTCGGGCAACCCAGCGCATGGCGCTTTCGCGCAGCATGATGGCCTGACTGTCAAACCAGCGGCCCTGATAGAGCAAACGTCCGAGCTTGCGGCCATTGATGTGGTACTGCTCAATGGTGTCCTCATTGTGGATGCCCGAAATGAGACGCTCGTAGGCGATGTAGAGCAGCGCCATGCCCGGAGCCTCGTAGATGCCGCGGCTCTTGGCTTCAATGATGCGGTTTTCAATCTGATCGCTCATGCCCAGACCGTGGCGGCCGCCGATGCGGTTGGCTTCGTACATGAGTTCGACCGGATTGGGGAATTCCTTGCCGTTGAGCGCCACAGGCTGACCTTCTTCAAAGCGCACGGTCACTTCTTCGGGAGCGATCTCTACATTCTGATCCCAGAAAGCAACGCCCATGATGGGTTCGACGATCTTCATGGAGGTCGACAGCTGTTCGAGATCCTTGGCTTCGTGCGTGGCGCCGAGCATGTTGGAGTCGGTCGAGTAGGCCTTTTCGGCTTTCATGCGATAGGCAAAGCCTTCTGCATTGAGAAATGCGCTCATTTCAGCGCGGCCGCCGAGCTCAGAGATGAACTGCGTATCAAGCCAGGGCTTGTAGATCTTGAGGTTGGGATTGACCAGCAGGCCATAGCGATAGAAGCGCTCGATGTCGTTTCCCTTGTAGGTTGAGCCGTCACCCCAGATGTCGACGCCGTCTTCGCGCATGGCCGCCACGAGCATCGTACCGGTCACAGCACGTCCGAGCGGAGTCGTGTTGAAGTACGTTGCGCCGGCCGTTGAGATATGGAAAGCGCCGGACTGAATGGCTGCAATGCCTTCGGCAACGAGCTGCGGACGGCAGTCGATGAGACGGGCATTTTCAGCGCCGTACTCCATTGCGCGGCGCGGAATCGCCTCATAGTCGTCCTCATCGGGCTGACCGAGGTTGGCCGTATAGGCATAGGGAAACGCGCCCTTGTTCTTCATCCAGCGCAGAGCGGCACTGGTGTCGAGGCCGCCCGAAAACGCAATGCCGACCTTCTTGCCGACGGGAACGCTTTGCAGAATCGTTTGAGACATTGTTTTCTCTTTTCCAAAAGAAACCGACGAGAATCTGAGGATCGCCGGTTGTTTTACAACAGATGCCGCAGCATGCAGACCTAATGCCGTCTAAACGACAAATCAAGCTTTGCTGCGTGCGGCGCATTGAATACCTAACCCGCAATTATGGACGAGACACGGCGATTTTGCTTGGCATTTGAGGCCCGCTGCAGACGCGAATTCCCTTACAGCTTTTTCCCAACACGGATCAAACCTCGGCAGACGCTCAGATGGCCGTGTGCTCGGGCATCACTGCCCTAGGAATATCAAGACAAATCGTCACGCCTCTTTCCGGATTAGCCCTGCCTATCACGCGACCATGATGTCGCTCGGCAATATTTGAAACGATCGAGATGCCAAGCCCCAGCCCATTTTCCTTGGATGTCACGAGAGGCAGCATGAAGCGGTCGACATCTTGCTGCGTGAGCTTTGCTCCATTGTCAGAGACCTCAATGCGCCAGAAGCGATCCTCAGGGCGCACCTCGACTCTGATCTGCGCATCGTCATAACCCTCGAGCGCATCGGCTGCGTTTTTCAGCAAATTGAGTACGGCTAGTTCAATCTCCCAGCCGTCGATGTCTGCCCAGAGATACGACATGACATGCTTGTCGATCACCGCATTGGTACGACGCGAGCGGGAAAAAGCCTCAATGGCGCGATTAATCGACACACTCATGTCTTCCATCGCAAGCTTGGGATTTTGATGCTTGGCATAGGCTCGGACGCGATTGACGATTTCGCTCGCGCGCGTTCCCTGCTCGACAATCTCTTCGAGAACTTCAGCAAGCACCTTGGGATCAATCTTTCCGCGTCTGGCGCGCCGCAAAAGCCCGTTGGCAAAATTCGTGATGGCCCCAAGCGGCTGTTTAAGTTCATGAGCGATCATGGTCGACATTTGCCCCACAATGCCCGTACGCTCCAGATTGGCAATGTGGTCGCGCGAGGCAGCAGCCTCTCTTTCAATTCTTTCTCTGTCGGCAATGGCCTGATCGAGCAGTTTCGTTCGCCTTCGCACAAGCACCGAAAGCGAGCCGGCATAGAAGATGATTAAAAAGCACACGCCAAGAAAGATCATCACTGTCGTTGACTGCTCCTTGGCAAATGTCGACAACCGCCAGGCCGCCAGATTAGCATAGGGTCCGATTTTGAGGTCAAACAAGAGATCATGCACGGCACGATTTGTGGCCGGAAGGCTCCAGTCGACGGACTCTATGTCGCTTTTCATCGTAAAGAGAGCGGTGCCGACGGCCTTGCGCAAAACCTGAGTTGTCCCTGGCAGAGCGGCAAAATAAAAACTCGGATAAAGCTCGGTAGAGTGCGCGCACTGATAAAGCCCGTCGTCGCGCAGGCCAATCAGATGATAAAGCGACCGATCCAGATGCTCTTCATTGGCAAGACGCTCGAATTCGCACGCCGGCAATATCCCCGCATCTGCTCTGCCGCTCGAGACAGCCCCGGCAACGAGTTCGGGCTCGGGACCGACAAAAATCACTTTGTCTTCGAGTGATTCGATGACGACGCCTCGCTGATAGAGATCCCTCAAACCAGCCAAATATCCCGTAAAGCTCTTAGGGTAGTAGGCGGCAATCGTTTTGCCGACCAAGTCTTTTGGGGTAAGAATCGTGTCGTCGGAAGATCGTGCGATGAAAAGCGACCCTGTGCCCACCGATGGATCCGAAGAAGACAAAGGCCAGACTGAAGCCACAGCCTTCAAGCCGTTGGTGGTCTCATAGCGGGTGTAAAAACCCGCATCAAGAATGAGGAAGTCAACCGATGCTTCGGAAATGGAGTTGACGAGCTCTTCGACATTGAGCGGCACGAATTCAACATTTTTTCCGCCAAACGTGCGCACGATCTGATCTTTGGTCTGCTGATAAGCCTGCCCGTGATTGCTGTCGAGAAATTCGAACTGCACCCCGATGCGCATGGGCTTGCTGAAGAACTGCTCAACATCAGCTTGCACGTCCCCGGTCTGTGCCGCTGCAGACTCCGGACGCGCCGCACTCTGATCCTTTAAGACGACCACCTCGGGCGAAGCATCAAAAGCCCCTACTGGTGCGCACAGGACCAGAGACAGAACAAAAAAACAAAATGTTTTCAAGCAATTTTCCATACAAGACTCGCGCGCAGCTCCAAGCACGCGTGCATAGTTTGCATTCTGCCGCTCGGCAATCAGATGCCGGGAATCAGAATATGCTTGCCAGGCTTGCGGTGGTCAATCACGCGGATGATGTCATAGGTGCTCAGCAGCCCTTTTTCGAGGCTCTGCACTGTCGTGACATGCATGTTGACGATGAGAATTTCGCCCGGACGAAGACCAAAGACGCCGCTGTCGATCGTATGCAAGAATTCCTCATCGTGCATCTGGGCGCGAATCGTCTGCAGTCCGTCGGTAAAGGTCCAGTAGTCATCATTGCGAAAAACCGGCGAGGCCAAAGCGAGCGCCATTGTGCGAACTTCGTCGACAAGGGGCACCTCGACATCTTCGATGAGCGCAAGAGCAGCAATATCGCCCGCGCCAAGCTCCAGAATTTCCTCGCGTGTTCCGCGCTCATAAAAGACGATGCGCGAAATGTCAGGGTCAGCCACGGCATTGACCAAATGTTCGAGTCCCTTTCTCACGCCAATGTGCCTGAGCACGCGATAGGTGTTAACCGGAATATGGAAAAGCTCGTCGCCGACTTCAACATCAACCTGATCGCCCGTGAGAAACACGCGGTCAATGCGCCGGCCGTTGAGCCGCAACAAGAAAGGAATCACCCCTTCGACCCAGCCCTCGGGACGCTCGACTTCGCTTTCATCGGCCAAGTCGCTTGCCCGCAGCCCCAGAGCCTTCATCACAACAGCCGGCTGTGGGTCAATGTACTGCTCAACGCCAGCAAGCGAGGCACGGCGCGCCATGCCGTAATTGGCATTAAACCCAAGATCAACCTCAAAACAGCCGACGTTTTCAGCAGCGCGCACATCGACTTCTGGCTCAACAAGATAGCCGAAAAGGGCTCTGCCGGCATTGGTGAGCATTGCATCAAGGCCGATGACCGACTCGCGCAGAGCCGGATTGCCGGAGGTCGCTTCGCGACGGCGAAGACCTTCATATTCAATATCGAAAACAGCAAGCGTCACTTTGTGCTTCCCACTTATAATCTTTTCGAATTTATTTTTTTGATCGTCGCCTTGTGCTCTGGATGCTTCCGGACAAGGTGCCAATCAAATTCGTTTATTTTAGTTCAGTATTTCTGCAAATTGAATACGTCGGCTTTTGACGATTTTGCGGCTCGCCCGCTTTTGAGCGTTTTGCCTGCGGATCTTGCTCGTCGCTCGCAGGCTCCTTTAGAAGAACTCGGCATCGTCTGCGCGGAAGATCTCTACGAGTGCATCGCGAACCTCGGCGGCAACTGGTATAAATCGGCGCAGGGATTGACTAGAGAAGACGCTGTGCGCCTTGTTGACTGGCTTTGCGAACACAGCACCGAGGTAGGCGAAATCACTGCGCGATTTTATCCTCCGGGCATGGTGCCCAAACACATTGAGGCCGATAAAGCCTTGGATTCATCCAAACTCCCCGTACCGATTGATTTTGAGGCTCAGCTGCACGAGCCAGCCTATTGCGGCCAGACATTTCCACTGTCGACAGAGACTCTGCCCGCGCAAGTTGATCAAGCCGAGCAGCTTTCGGGCGCGCGCGGCGCCAATCGTGCAAGCGAGCCCGGAAGTCTTGAGGCGCAAAACGATCTTCAGGCAATTGCCAGCTGGCTTAAGGCCCGCGCCGTCAATATCAATACGCTTTCTCAATACAAAAAGGAAGCCGAACGGTTTTTGCTTTGGTGCACGCTTGAGCGAGGCAAAGCGCTGAGTTCAATTTCAACCGAAGATGCCTCCCTTTACCCTGTCTGGCTCGAAGAGCTCGGCCGCAAAGAACCCTCTGAATGGAGCGGCAAGTGGCGCCTGCCGCAGGCCGCCTGGATCGGCTCAAAAAATGCTCCGCGATTTTCGCAAGACTGGCGGCCTTTCAACGGACCGCTTAGCGTTTCAAGCCGCAAAACGGCTCTGACGGTTGTACGCATTCTTTTCGGCTTTCTCACCAAGACCGGCTACCTGCGCTTTAATCCCTTTGATCAGGTGAGCACCAAGGTGCATTATCTGGCTGGAGAGGGAGCGCCGAGCGCCTTTGCTGACCGATCGCTTACGCCGCGGCAATGGAACGAGGTCATGGCGCACCTCGAAGAGCTCAAGGACTCGCCCTCCAAAAGACGCATGCGCGTCATTTTGTCGCTGGGCAAAGGACTTGGCATGCGCGCCTCGGAAATCATCGGCGCCTGCGCCGGTTGGATCGTCAATCGCCGCATCGGCGACGAAGACATGACCGTCATTGAAATCGTCGGCAAAGGCGACAAAGTGCGCAGGCTTCCAATTTCAGAAGAAACCATCCGAGCCATTGATCTTTACTTTGAAACCCGTTCGCTTCCTGGCGTTCGCTTTTGCGAGCCGGCCGTGCCGCTTGTGGCAAGCCTTTCAAAGAATGCCGACAGCGAAAAAGGCATCTCTCGCTCGGGGCTCTATCGCGTGCTCACAGACTTTTTTGAAGCTGCAGCGGCAAAAGCCGAGGAAACATCCGCGGCCGATGCTGCAAAGCTGCGAGCTGGCTCCACTCACTGGCTGAGGCACACGTTTGCCACGACCGCTCTCAAGGAAATGGACATCAACATCGTGCAAAACGCCATGGGACACGCCTCCATCGGCACAACAAGCCGCTACCTGACGCCTGAGGAAGCTCAAATTGCCAAAGCCATGAAAAAAATGGCGCCGATGTGACGGCTTTCACTTCGGATCCAAACGAATCCGAACGAAAATTCCGCTAAAAAATCCGCTCTAAGACGTCGGACTATTTTTTGGTTTTTAGCGCAGCAAGGCAGGCAAAGGGATTGTCGCGCTCTTGAGTTTTCCCTGTCTGCTTGGTATGCAGGCGCTCTTCATCGGGCTGGCAGTCTTCGTGCTGAGCAAAGACCGGAAGCGAAAGAATGAGCTCTTCTTCGATCCAGGCGGCGAGGTCAAACTTGCGTGAGCCCACGACGATTTCATAGTCGCCGTCTTCCTCAATGGGAATGTCGTTGGCCTCTTTTTCGTTTTTCACAAACAAAAATGGAACTGTTTTGTCGATTTCAATCACCACTGGTTCGCCGCAGCGAACGCAGCGTGTTTGAATGCGCGCACAAAGCTCGAGATCGGCTCCTGGCAGATCATTGCGCCCGGCCGTGCCCTGAGCATGCCAGCGCACGTCGGCTTTGCCTATTTCTTCGTCGAGCATGGACATCAGATCGGGCAGGTCGCTGCCCGTAAATGCGCCCGAAATCTCAGCTCGAGCGCGAGAAAGTTCAAAAATATCCGTGTACTGCATGAAGCCATCCGTTCTCTTTTGAGCTTTTGAGTCAATCACGTAGAATTTGCGCATTATGACAAATCCCGAACTTATTCTGGCGTCATCTTCTCGATATCGCCGCGAACTTTTGGATCGTCTGGGACTGGCCTACCGCACCATGAGCCCGGATGTCGATGAAACCGCCCGCGAGGGAGAGACTCCCGTGGAGCTCGCACGCAGACTGGCCAGAGCCAAAGCTCAAGCCGTTGCAGTTCTCAACCCTGGCGCCGTGGTAATCGGCTCTGATCAGGTCTGCGACCTGCAGGGCAGCGCGCTCGGCAAGCCCGGTACATATGAGCGTGCTTTTGAACAACTCAGCCGCATGCAAGGCCAAAAGGTTGTCTTTCACACGGCGCTGTGCGTTGTGCACGCCGACGGCACGCTTGAGGAAACGGTCAGCGACACGGTGATCACCATGCGAGCACTCTCGGCTCAAGCCATCGAGGACTACCTGCGCCGTGAAGAACCATATGACTGCGCCGGCAGCGCCAAGATCGAACGACTTGGAATTGCACTTATGCAGTCAGTCTCAAGCGACGATCCTACAAGCCTCATTGGGCTGCCGTTGATGCGGCTTACCAGCATGCTTGCCCGGGCCGGCATCTTTGCCGTCAAAGGTCTGATAGCCTAATGAGGGCGACGCATGACAAGCGGTACGCTTTACCTCATTCCCAATCGCATCAGTCTGACGGCAGACGTCGGTTCGCTTGCGCCTGAAGCTCTTGCCGCAGCGCGAGGCTGCAGACGATTTCTTGCTGAAAACGCCCGCTCGGCACGAGCTTTTCTCAAGAGCATCTCGCACCCAGGGCCCATCGCCGAACTTGAAATCATTGAAATCGGTCACGACCCGGATCCGGCTTTATTGTCTGCCTGGCTTGAGCCTGTCGCCGCTGGCCAAGACACGGCCATTGTCTCCGAGTCCGGGTGCCCTGCCGTTGCCGACCCGGGAGCAGTGATCGTTGCGCGCGCCGAGACGATGGGAATACGGGTGCGGCCGATGACCGGCCCCTGCTCAATTCTGCTCACTCTGATGGCAAGCGGCATGAACGGACAACGTTTCCGTTTTTTGGGCTACCTGCCGATTGAAACGAACGAGCGGGCCCAGGCTCTCAGCGAACTGGAAGAAACAAGCCGCCAGGGCGAAACCCAGCTTTTTATCGAAACCCCCTACCGCAACAATCGCTTGCTTGAGAGCATGACCGAAGTTTTTGCGCCTTCTACGCGCATTACTGCTGCAGTCGACATCACGGGCGAAGCTGAATGCATCCGCACCAGAACTGCCCGGCAATGGAAAGACCTTTTGGGAACGCTGCCCAAACTGCCTACCGTCTTTGCCGTACTCGCCGAGCCTTCCCAATCAAAGAGCAGGCAGCAGAGCTTCGCAAGCCGCAAAGGCAATTCACCTCAAGGACGCAAAGCCAAGCGGCCGCACACTATCCAGTCGGCCGCGCCAGCACCGGCAGCACAAAGCAAACTTCGTTTTCGTTGAAAAATTGGACGCGTAGCGCGCTTCGGCCTTCTCAGCCCAAAAAAAGTCTTTGCAGTTCATCAACCGTATCGACAAGAGCCGCGTGCGGCATCTTTTCCAAGTCGAGCCTTGCGCTTGCGCCCCAAGTGACGCCGACGGCCTCGGCGCCTGCGTTTTGCGCCAGCTGCAGATCGTGCACCGTATCTCCTACCATTACCATGTCGGCCGGTGCAACTCCAGTGCGATCAGAAAGCTCGAAAAGCATGGCGGGGTTAGGCTTGGAAAAAGACTCGTCGGCCGTGATGGTTTCTTCAAAAAGATGTTCGATGCCCGTGAGTGCAAAGACGCGGTTGAGTCCGGCGCGCGACTTTCCCGTTGCAACAGCAAGACGCATGCCGCGCGACTTCATTTCTTCAAGGAGTCCCTCGAGTCCGGCCATCACCTCTACGGCAGCTTCGCGTTCGATGTACCAGCGCTTATAGGCTGCCAAGTATTCATCCCAACGCTCGTAAGGGCAGTCCGGATTGACGATGCGCATCGTATCGGCCATTCCCAGACCGATGACCGAGCGCGCAGTCTCCAGCGTCGGCACCTTTAATCCTAGGCTTTTGGCAGCCTGCTGAATTCCCCGAGCAATCAGCCCGGTCGTATCCATAATCGTTCCGTCCCAGTCAAAGACGTATAGTCCGTATTCTTTTGCAGACATCAAACACTCTTTGTTTTTTCCAAAACGTTCAAAAGCGAGGCCAAAAGCTTTGGCAGAGGAGCGACCACCGTCATCAGCTCGCCAGATATGGGGTGCGCAAAATCAAGCCTGTAAGCATGAAGAAACATGCGGGCAAAAGGTTCTCCCAGCGAGCCTTTTTTCACTGCAGCGTTAAACCCATAGTCGCCGTACTTTTCATCCCCCACAAGCGCAAACCCTGTTTGAGCCGCATGCACACGAATCTGGTGCGTGCGTCCGGTTTTGAGTTCGGCGTCAAGATAGGTTACCGGACCAAAGCGTTTGAGAACCGTAAAAATCGTGTGAGCCTTTAGTCCGTGTTCGGCATCGACTCGCACTCGCCTCTCGCCGCTTGCGAGCGTGTACTTCGCCAGCGGCAGCCTCACATGCTGCCTTTCATTGACCCAGTCGCCAGCCACAAGAAGCCGATAGTGCTTGACGATTTTTCCTTCCCGCTGCATTTCATGGATGCGCACAAGCGCCTTTCGAGTCTTGCAGATAACAAGTGCCCCCGAAGTGTCTCGATCAAGTCTGTGCGCGAGTTCCAAAAAAGGTGCTTCAGGGCGTTGCGCACGCAGCCTCTCGATAAGACCGAAATCAATGCCCGAACCTCCGTGCGCGGCCAATCCGGCAGGCTTGTTGACAATGAGCAGATCGCGGTCCTCAAAAAGCACCGGCAGCTCTTCGGGGGTAACGGCTGGTGCCTGTCGCTCTAGGCGCGAGCTCTTTTCAACGCGAACCGGCGGCAGACGCACAACATCGCCCGCCTCGAGCCGACTCTCTGCTGAGGCACGTTTTTTATTGACGCGCACTTCACCCGAGCGCACGATGCGATAGACATGGCTCTTGGGCACGCCTTTGAGCGTTTTGATTAAAAAATTGTCCAAACGCTGTCCGGCGCTGGCTTCGGTGATTTCGACGTAATTGACGCGGTCAAGGTCTAGCCCCTTGAGCTCACGCGCACTCACGGCTTCGGGATGAGCATTTGAGGTCATAACGATATATACTTCTACGCTTGCAGAACGGTCGCAGGCGAAAACCCTGCACCGACTCACAAGCCCGGGAAAGGCATTTTAGCCTGACTGCGGGCCGCCGCCCACGGGCGCATTCGGATCAATTTCTGAGCAGAATGCACGCTCGGCAATGAGCGGCAAGCGGTCGCAAGCCGGATACTGCCACACGTAGTTGAGGCAAGTCCGTTGTTTTGCGGCTGGAGAAAACAGTTTCATCAACGCCCGAATATGGCGGCGCCTCGCTCTTAGGAAAAGAAATCTGATCCGAGCTTCCATTGAGGCACTCAAGCAAGTGCTCTGGAAGCAAAAACGATGAGCGCGGCAGCTGGCCTGTCGGGCACATGCGCTGCCTTGTCTGACAAGTCAGGCTGGTGCAGCTGCCGGCAGAACAAAGAATCTGCCTTTTGAGTTCGAAGTAACGGATACATGCTCACGCACGACAATGCATTCATGACGCTTGCGCTCGCCCTCGTCGCCGGAATTTTCGGCCTGACGCACGGCGCGGCTGCCAGTTCGTGCGCGGCCCGCATGCTTAATCGAAAGCTCCTCAGCCTTGTGGGGGATCGAGCTGTCAGTGGTCGTACGCATTCACACGGCCCTGAATTCCGCGGACGCCCGATTGCGCGTCTTCGCGATGTTTTGTGCTCTCCTCACGGCGTCGTGCCGTTTGACCGGCCCGACCGACACAAACTGAAGAAACACCCTGGCTTTCGCCTGCGCCCAGGCGCTGAAGATCCCGCAGCAGAAGTGCGTGCGGACTTGGCGCCTTGTTTGGGCGGCTTGCGCGCACTCTTGTCCTGACGCTCTCCTCAAAAGGCTGATGATTTCTTTGCCGGCACGTTCAGACGGCTGCCCGCGTCAGTGGCGGCCGAGCCAGGAGTGCCAAATTGAAACGCATGC
The DNA here is from genome assembly GCA_944388865.1 of uncultured Duodenibacillus sp. GTDB lineage: Bacteria > Pseudomonadota > Gammaproteobacteria > Burkholderiales > Burkholderiaceae_F > Duodenibacillus. The sequence continues at coordinate 48,721 of CALXKM010000051.1, forward strand.
TTTTTAACGCAACCCACGCCGAAGAAACGCGCGTGGGTATCGTTGACGGCCAAAAGCTCATCGACATCGACATTGAGACGGCCGGTCGCGAACAGCGCAAGTCCAACATCTACAAAGGCGTCATCACCCGCATTGAGCCTTCGCTTGAAGCCTGCTTCATTGACTATGGCGAAGAGCGTCACGGCTTTCTGCCCTTTAAGGAAGTCTCCCGCAGCTACTTTAAGGAAGGCGTTGACGTGCGCACAGCGACGATCCGCGAAGCGCTCAGCGAAGGACAAGAGCTCATTGTTCAGGTTGAAAAGGAAGAACGCGGCAACAAGGGTGCCGCGCTCACCACATTCATTAGCCTTGCCGGCCGCTATCTCGTCCTGATGCCCAACAATCCTCGCGGAGGCGGCGTCTCGCGCCGCATTGAAGGCGAAGAGCGTCAGGAACTTCGCGAGGCCATGGATCAGCTTGATCTGCCCGCGGGAATGAGCACCATTGCCCGCACGGCAGGCATTGGCCGCACTGTCGAAGAACTGCAGTGGGACTTAAACTACCTGCTCAAGCTCTGGAGCGCAATCAGCGAAGCCGCCACGCCGCAGTACGAGTACACGATCAACGAGCGCGGCCGCAACACAACACACTACTGCACTGAGTCTGTGCGCGACGGCAAGCCCTTAAAGCGCGCCAATCCAGCTCCCTTTCTGATTGTCGAGGAAAGCAATCTCGTCATTCGCGCCATCCGCGACTATTTCCAGCCCGACATCGGTGAAATTCTGGTCGACACCGATGATATCTATGATCAGGCCCGCCAGTTCATGGCGCACGTCATGCCCGACATGGTTTCGCGCGTCAAGCGCTATCGCGACGAAACGCCGCTTTTTTCACGCTTTCAAATTGAGCACCAGATCGAGACAGCGTACTCGCGAACGGTTCCCCTGCCCTCGGGCGGCGCAATTGTGATCGACCACACGGAAGCGCTTGTGGCTGTCGACGTCAACTCGGCTCGCGCAACGCGCGGCGCCGACATTGAAGAAACAGCTCTACGCACAAATCTTGAAGCCGCCGAAGAAGTGGCTCGCCAAATGCGCCTGCGCGACCTCGGCGGCCTCATCGTAATCGACTTCATCGACATGAGCGAGGTCAAGAATCAGCGTCAGGTCGAACAACACCTCAAAGAAGCCATTCACCCCGACCGCGCCCGCGTGCAGATCGGCAGAATCAGTCGTTTCGGTCTGATGGAGCTCTCGCGTCAGCGTCTGCGTCCGTCGCTCTCTGAAGGCAGCCACATTACCTGCCCGCGGTGCAACGGCGTAGGCGTCATCCGCGACACCGAAAGCAGTGCTCTGCAGGTGCTGCGCATCCTTCAGGAAGAAGCTGCCAAGGAAGGCACAGGCGCTTTGCACGCTCAAGTTCCTGTCGACGTTGCAACTTTCATTCTCAACGAAAAGCGCTCGGAAATTGCCAAAATCGAGCAGCGCTTCAGAATTCCCGTGGTGCTCATTCCGAATACGTCGCTTGAGACGCCGCACTACCACATTGAGCGTCTGCGCAGTGATGATGAAAGACTCGACGATGACCTTGCAAGCTACAAGCGCGCCGAGGATCTCTCGCCGGTAGCCGATGATCCCTACGCGCTGAAGTCGGCCAGCGAAGACAAGCCGCAGCGTCCCAAGCAGGTGCCTGTCATCAAAAACGTGCTGCCGCAGGAAGTCGCCCCCGTGCATACGCCCAGAAACGAAGCAAAGCAAGCAGAAAGCAAGCCCTCAAAGGGATTCTTTGCCAAACTGCTGTCTTTGTTTGGTTTTGGCGGCGAAAAAGAGCAAAAGACTGAAGTCAAAAAGACCGAAAAGAAGCCTGCCCGTGCCGATCGTCGCGGCAAGGGCCGTCGCGGCCGAGACGACATGCGATCAGAACGCTCGGCTGAAAAGCGCAGAAACTTGCGCGGCGAACGCCGTCCGCGGCCAGTTCGCGAAGACGCCGAAAGCGCTCCTAAAAACGAGACTGCTCAACAGACGCTGAACGCTCAGCCTGCGGACTTGGCTCGCACCGAAGAAAAACGTGTGCGCCGCACGCGTCGGACTCGCCGTGAAGAGCCGGCAGCCGCCCCCGAAGTTGTCGAAGACGCCAAGCTTGAGCTCAATCAAGAAGAGGCAGCCGGCGCTGCGCCCGAACTCGCAGCCGCAGCAGCTGAAGTCAGCGATGCATCCGAGTTCGTCTCCGAAGCCAAGCCTGAGAGCGTCCCCGAAGAGGCCACTCAGACTCAGCGCCGCGGCCGGGCAGACCGTCGGCAGAGAAAGACTCAGGACAAGACGCAGGCAAATCTTGAGAAGCCTGCTGAGCCTGCAGAAGCTCCGCTTGCGCTAGCCGTAGCCGATGCTTTTGAGCCTGCTCCTGAACCAACGCTTGCCGCCGAAGAACTTATTGACGTTATTTCAGACGCCCCCGAAAACGATGCCGAGCCTGTCATTGAAAGCGACAGCCGCCGCCGTCGTCCGCGCCGTCGTCGTCGCGCCACGCGCGCTGCGGAAGCAACGACCGTAACGGCCGCTGTCGCTCCGATTGCCTTGGACGTCGTGAAGGAAACCGCCGCTGCAGCGCAGGAACTCGAACCTCTGACGCAAATCGAAACTCAGACTGAACCCCAGGCTGAGCCTCAAGCTCTGTCAGCTGAGCACAATGAAACTGTTCTGCCGGCCGACGACCAGACGCAGGAAACTGCCGTAGTTGAGCAAAAAGACGCCGTTGGCGAAAGTTCTGCAAAAAATGAAAGCGAAACCCTCGTGCAGATTGAGACCTCGCCTGAAGCAATGCAAGCTGCTCAAGAGCGTGAAGCAGACAACGAGCCCACGCCCCGCGCAGGCCGCGCGCCCTTGAGCGCACCAGAGCCTGTTGAGCACGAAAAGCTCGTGCAAATTGAAACAGCTCCGCAAGATAAGCTCGTGCAGATTGAAACCGTGCTCGAAGAGCCGCAGACTGCCGAATCGGTTGATCCGGTTGAAGAAGCTCCTCAGCAACCCGAGGCGCCTGCAAAGGCAGTCGTGGCCGAAATTGCCGTCGGACTTGAAGAAAACCTCGCCAAGGCCGGCTTGACGCAGGTTCACACGGATCCTGCCCTGTGCCAGCCCGTTTCATACGAAGCGGTCAAGCACCCCGGTCGTCCACGCCCTGAGCTGCCTGCTCTTGAAAGCGAGCCGCTCGAACAGGTCCACACGGATCCGAAGTATCTGGCTTAATTCGTTTTCGCCGCGGCCGAATCGATTATCTGATCCGGGACCGCGGCGACAACCGAAAGCTTCATGCCTGCCGAGCTTCTCAGAAAGACCGCGCAGGCATTTTCTTTTCTTCAGGGACTCACAACGTCTCAGCAAGAGACTTAATCCGATCATCGAGCCCAGCTAGAGCCAGAAGCAGCAAAATTGATTTTTGCTCGCATTTTTCGACACCTTTCGGATCAAACCACTCGGCAAGCGTATGCGTGCCAAATTCCTGGCCGCCTCGCCCCAGACATACGCCCGGAATGCCGCGAGCAATAGCCATGTTGGTATTGGTGCATCCGCCCGCAAGCAGCTCAGGCACAACACCGCAGGCAATCGTCACTGCTTCTGCCGCCTGGATCATGCGGCAATCCCGCGGCTGACTTCCTGCCGGTACGTCCAGAATCAGCCGAGCGTCAACGGTAATCATGCCAGGCGCCTTTTTTGCTTCGTTTTCAAGCTGCGCACCGCGCTCAAGACAGGCCTTGATTTTTTCGTTGAGCTCATCGAGCACAGTCTGGCTGTTGGAGCGGGCATTGATTTTGATCGTGCAGCGCTGCGCAATCCCATGTATTGCCTGGCCTCCTTCAATCAAGCTCACCGTGGCAATCGTCTTGGGATCGTCGGGCAGTGCAAGATCTGCAATCAAAGCCGCGGCTCGACAGGCCGCATGCACGGCGCTCGGCATGCCGCTTGCAGTCCAGGCATGTCCTCCGGGACCCATAAACGTTGCCTGCCAGTCGACCATGCCCGTTGCATTCGCATAAAAGATGCTGCTCGTCGCTCCGTCAATCGAAATGGCGCCTAAAACAGAAGTTTGCTTTTCGAGCTCTTCGAGAAGCGCCTTCATTCCCGACATGCCGCCCAAGCCTTCTTCGCAAACCGTACCGGCCACGACAATGTCGTGCCAAGGCTTGATTTGGTGCGCTTTAAGTGCTCGAACAACAGCCAGATTGGCGGCAAGCGCCCGCGTATCGTCGCAAATTCCTGGGCAATGGATGCGGCCGTCTTCGTCAACCGTTACATCCTTGACGGAACCAAAGTCGAAAACCGTATCCAAATGTCCTTCCAAAAGTACGGATTTGCCGGTTTTGCCGACGCCGGGAATTTTGCCCCACACGTTGAAGCGCTCATCCATGCGAACATCTTCAAGCCCAGCCTGCTCGAGCATCTGTGCGTATCGGCGCGCTCTATTTTCTTCATGACCGGTCGGCGCCTCAATCAACACAAGTTCTTTTTGAAACTCGATCGTCTCGGGCAGTTGTTCTTTGACGAAGTCGAGCGCTGCTTCAACATCCTTTTGCTCCTTAAGAACCCGAATCGTCTCAAGAATATCGCTGTCGTAACGTTTACTCAAAGCCATAGAACCTCCTGCATGCTCTCCAACGGAAGCCATAGCGAGTCCACCTCGAAATTGGCTGCTTGCTGAAGCGAAAAATCTTATGTCGCTGCATATGCTCGGCCGTAATTGCCGCACTGCCCCATCTGCATGAGAGCTGCGTCGGCAAGCACAAGCGCCACCACAGCCTCAAGCACGGGAGCAGCGCGCAGCCCCACGCAGGGGTCATGGCGTCCCTTAGTGACGACAAGGACCGAATTTCCCTCTTCGTCGAGGCTCTCAAGAGGCAAACTCACCGAAGGCGTAGGTTTGATTGCCACACGCGCCACAATCGGCGCCGAAGTTGAAATGCCGCCGAGAATGCCGCCGGCGTGATTTGATGCAAACCCCTCGGGCAGCATTCGGTCTGCGTTTTGCGTTCCCTTGAGTCTGCTTGCCGCAAAGCCTTCTCCGATCTCCACGCCCTTGACGGCATTTATACCCATCAGAGCATAGGCCAGTCTGGCATCGAGCCTATCGTAGACAGGATTGCCCCACCCTGCGGGCACGCCTTCTGCAACAACCATCAATTGGGCCCCGATGGAGTCTCCCTCTTTTCGGACGGCATCGACTTTTGCCTGAAGTTCCTCAATCTGCGTCGCATTGGGAGCAAAAAAAGGATTGAGGCAAACATGCTCCCATCCCTCAAAACGCACCGGCAAATCTCCCAGAGACGTCAGGCAGGCGCGAATTTCAATGCCAAAACGAGTCTTGAGCCATTTTCGCGCCACAGCTCCTGCGGCCACCGTCGGCGCAGTCAGTCGCGCCGACGAGCGCCCGCCCCCTCTGGGGTCTCTGATGCCAAATTTGGCCATGTAACCCCAGTCGGCATGCGCCGGCCTGTACTGATGCGCAATATTTCCATAGTCTTTGCTGCGCTGATCTTCGTTGTAGATGACAAGCGCTATGGGCGAACCCGTGGTCTTTCCCTCGTAGACGCCGGAGAGAATGTGCACAATATCGCTTTCTCGGCGTTGCGTTACAAAACGGCTCGTGCCGGGTTTGCGTCGATCCAGGTCGTGCTGGACGTCTTGAGCCGAAAGCTCCAACCCCGGAGGACATCCGTCAATGACGCAGCCTACTGCCGGTCCGTGGCTTTCGCCGAAATTGGTCACGACAAACATTTGTCCGGTACTTGAAGAAGCCATCTGAAATTCCAGCTTAAAAACAAAAGATCTGCGAAAACGCCGCTCTTTTTCTGATTGCGGCCTCTACATCTTATAGACAAAATTGTGCAATCCCGATACATCAACGCAAAGACTTCGGCATTTGAGCGCAAAAAATGCGTACACTTTGCGCTCAAGCCAAGACAATATCCTCGGGCACGGCCTGATTTTTCCTTAAGAGCCGCTTGGCCAAAACCCTTAAAACGTTCCTGCCGTCGGTCGAAAAAACTGGAAGTTGCGCGTGAGCCGAGCGGCAAATGCAATCTTTTTTGGAGGCGGCGCCCTTTGTCCCGCATAGGTCGAAACGCGCGCCGAATTAACATATGACGACATCCATCGACTCGCAGTGGCTGCTTGATGCATTAAGCGATGCAGCCGAAACGCTGGCTCAAGCTATTGAGCGCATTGAGAGCGATCCGCGCCGTGCTGCAGGCGTGCTTGAGCATGAAATCCCCGAACTTTATGCCAAGCTCAACTTCGCTGTGAATACGGCCAGCATCGGTCCTGCCGCCATCGATGAAGTCGACCATGACGAGCTTGTCGCCTGGCCCGCAGCAATGCCTTTTAAGCAGAGGAAACGTGCCCAAGCTGATTGCCGCTCGGGCGATGAAGACAGTCCCGAGCAAAGCTAAGACGAGAAAACCGGCTGTTTGCGAAAGGCAAATCCAACAATGCCGCTGCCGTCTGACCACGGTTTGCGAGCTGCCAGACTCCAGCCGGTTTTTTCATAGTACTGCCAGCTGCAGTGCGTATCGGTCAAAAGCATGCAGCATTTTGCGCCAAGCTCTGCGGCATCGTGAAGGCACGAGTTGACGAGCGTCGAGGCATATCCTTTTCCACGTGCTCTCGGAGAGGTAATCAAAAGCTTGAGTTCGGCGTCCCAGCCGAGACCTGCGTCATTCATCTGCTTCAAAAGACTGGCGTTGACGGCTTCGATCTTGCCGTAAAAGTCCAAAATCCATCGTCCAGCCTCGGATTTTTCCATTGCGCGTCGACGCCCTAAAGCGACCGAAGTGTACAGAGCTCGATCATGCGCGCAATCCGTTTTGCCTCGGAGGTCGGCACACAAAAGCGCCTTGACGCCTTTCTCATCACGAACAACCTTCACCCAATTAGAACTGGCCAGAGCACCCGCAACGTAAAGTACGGCAAGATTGTCGCGCTCGCTCGGAGCGTCTCGATCCAGTTCCCAGCCCCAAATCTCGTCAAAAACAGCAGCTGCACCGGCAAAGTCGTCGTTGGAATAAAGCGTGCACGGAGTCAAGACCACACTCCGGGAATGACGTATAGGAGAACAGAGAAAAACTGCAGGCATGTACCCGCAAAGACAAAAGCGTGCCAGATGGCATGTGAATATGGAATGCGCTCCGAGACGTAGAAAATCACGCCGACGCTGTAGGCGATGCCGCCGGCAACAAGCAGCCAAAGACCTGCCGTCTGAAGCTCTTCGGTAAGCGGATCAATGACGAAAATTGCAAGCCAGCCCATAACGAGGTACAAAAGGCAATTGATCCAGTCGCTTTTTCTAAGAAGCAGGCTTTGCAGGGAAATTCCCACAACGGCAATCAGCCAAACCACGATGCAAAGCACAATGCCCGTCACACCCTCAAGCGTGATGAGGCAAAAGGGCGTATACGATCCCGCGATGAGAACATAGATCATCGAGTGATCAATTACCTGCAGCACCTTCTTGGCTCGAGCATTTGGAATCGCGTGATAAAGGGTCGATGCCGTGTAAAGAAAGATCATGCTCGCGCCAAAGACGCTCACGGCCGCAACAACTTTAGCCGACCCTGAATAGACAACAGCAAAAGCAACCAAAACAGCAAGGCCGGCCACAGACAAAAGCGCAGCCACCCCATGCGTGACCGCATTGGCTATTTCCTCTCCTACCGTGTAGTTTGCTTCGCATGCGGCTCGCGCCGCCGCAGCCTGCTTGATCACTGCCAATCGCTCCTCCTTTGCCGAGATCAACTCGCTTCTGAGGCCAAATTATGCGCTATCTCTTTGAGGATACTGCACCAGAAGAAGGCCAAAATTGTCTCAAATGATGACGGGCTCGGGCTCAAGCTTCACGCCAAAGCGCAGACGAACTTTGGAGGCAACCTCTGCGGCCAAGGCCATGATCTGCTCCCCTGTCGCATTGCCGTAATTGACAAGCACCAACGCCTGGCGTTCATAAACAGCAGCATCGCCCACGCGCCTGCCCTTCATGCCGACGGCCTCTATCAGCCATCCAGCAGCAAGCTTCGCTCGCCCGCCTGCCAGCGGATATGACACAAGCTGCGGCATATCTTCTAGAAGATGGCGCTGCTTGATGCGCGTGACGACAGGATTTTTAAAAAAACTGCCGGCATTGGGAATGACCGCCGGATCCGGAAGCTTTTTGCGGCGTATGGACTTCACGGCCTCGGCAACCTCGGCCGGCATCTGCGGCATTTTGCCGTCAAAAAAGGCTGCCAATTCCTTGTAGGCGATGCGAGGCTCGAAAGTCTTGGGAAGTTCAAATACCACTGAGAGGACAATCAGATCTGCGTACTGATCTGATTTAAAAATACTGCTGCGATAACCGTAGTCGCATTCGCTCACGTCAAAAACACGCGGCTCAAGGGTACGGGCATCGAGGCACTCAACTTTGACGATGCGCTCGGCGACTTCAAGCCCATAAGCACCGATATTCTGCACGGCAGCCCCTCCGACGGTCCCCGGCACAAGCGCGAGATTTTCAAGTCCCGACCAGCCGCGCTCAATGAGCTCATCGACCAATTGACCCCAGCTTCGGCCCGCCCCCACGCGAATCGTTCGAGACTGCTCGGTTTCTCCGAGCTCCTCGAGAAAGTCGATTCTCATGCCGATCACTAGGCCCTCGAAATCCTTCGTAAACAAAATGTTCGAACCGCCCCCGAGCACAAGGCGCTGTTCACAAGAAAGCTCTGGATGCGAAAGCAGGCGCCTGAGCTCATCGAGGCTTTTGACCTCCGCGTAAAACTTGGCCTCAGCCGGAACGGCAAAGGTCGTCAGGGGTTTCAAATCGGCGTCGCGGACAACGCCAAGAGCCTTCAGTTCAGTCTCAGTCATAGGAAAACCTTTTCGCACATGCGCATCAGGCTTTGAGAATTGAAATGCGCACAACGACGCACACCTCAAGCCTGAGATGGTTCTAGCTGCGGGAGTTTGGCTTCCCGCCAGGGGCTTTTTCTCGGATTTTAGGCGCAGACGGCCTTGCGTACGTTGATTTTCTCGAGCATCTCATCAATCTTTCCGCGCACGCTCTCAGGGTCCATGCCGCAACGTTCAAACAAAACCTCAACGTCGCCGTGATCAACAAACTGATCCGGAATGCCGATTTGAACAAGTGCAACGCATATGGCTTCACGCGCGAGCAGCTCCAAAACAGCGCTGCCTGCGCCGCCAGCAATCACTCCCTCTTCGGCCGTGACCAAAAGATCGTGGGTGCGAGCAGCTTCAAGCACTGCCTCTCGGTCAAGCGGTTTGACAAAGCGCATGTCGATTAGACTTGCTCCAATCTCACGAGCCAAGTCTTCAAGCCGCCAAACCATGGAGCCAAAGGCCAGAATCGCCACGCGAGGACCTTTTTGCTCAGCGTGCAGGATCGTGCGGCTTTTGCCGATTTCCAGCGTCTGCAGCGTGCGCTCCACTGGCACGCCCGGCCCCTTTCCTCTAGGATAGCGCACCGCCGCAGGCGACTTCATGCGAAATGCCGTCGTGAGCATCTTGCGGCACTCATTTTCATCGCTTGGCGTCATCACCGTCATATTGGGCAGCGAGCGCAAAAAAGCAATGTCAAACGCGCCCTGATGGGTTGCTCCGTCGGCGCCAACAAGACCGCCGCGGTCAATGGCAAACATCACGGGCAAGTTTTGCAGCGCCACATCGTGCACGATCTGATCGTAGGCTCTTTGAGCGAAAGTCGAATAAATGGCCACCACAGGGTGCACGCCCTGACAGGCCAGACCTGCGGCAAACGTCACGGCATGCTGCTCGGCAATGGCAACATCGCTGTAGCGTTTGGCAAAGCGCTTTTCAAATTCCACCAAACCGCTGCCTTCGCGCATTGCCGGCGTAATGGCGTACAGATGCTCGTCGACGGCACCCATATCGCAGATCCAATCCGAAAAAACCTTGGTGTATTGCGGGTGCGCCGGATCAGAAGGCTTTTTGACGATGCCTTTTTTGGGATCAAAGCAGCCGACTCCATGATAGAGCGTTGGGTCGTTCATTGCTGGCACATAGCCCATGCCCTTTCTTGTCTTGACGTGCAAAACCGCCGGACAGTCAAGGTTGCGAAGATTTTTAAGCACGCCGATGAGCCCAAACAGGTCGTGCCCGTCAAAGGGCCCGAAATAGTTGAGATCAAAACTTGAAAAAAGACTCGAAGGAGGGCTTAAAAAGTTCACCGTCTGCTTTTCAACGCGTTTGGCAAAGTCCCACAGCACCGGCACAGGCTTGAGCATGGTTTTGCTCAGTTCGCGCGCTTTCCAGACCGGACGCGTACTCACAAGCTTGGCCAAATGACCGGAAAGAGCGCCAGCCGGAGGCGATATCGAGCAGTCATTGTCGTTGAGAACAATAAGCAGCTTGACCCCCTTTTTGTAGACACCCGTATGATTCAAAGCCTCTACCGCCATGCCTCCCGTGAGGGCACCGTCGCCAATGACGGCAATATGCCAGCGGTCAGTGCGGCCGGCAAGCTGATCGGCAACGGCCATGCCGAGCGCGGCGGAAATAGAGGTTGACGAATGTGCTGTTCCGAAAGCGTCGTATTCGCTCTCGGAGCGCTTCGGAAAGCCTGAGATGCCGTCAGTCTTTCTGAGTGTCTTCATCGCCTCGCGACGTCCCGTCAAAATTTTGTGCGCATAGGCCTGATGCCCTACATCCCATATGATGCTGTCTTGCGGCGTATGAAAAACATAATGCAAGGCCACAGCCAAATCTGCCGCGCCAAGCGAACTCGACAAATGGCCGCCCGTCTGGCTTACTGTCTCGAGCATATAGGCGCGCAATTCCCGAACGACTTCCGGCAGCGCCTCTTCTGGAAATTTCCTGAGGTCTTCGGGCGAGTCGATCTTCTTGAGAAATGCGTAATCCTCTTCCTGAGGAAAATCAATGAGCGGTGCGCCCTCAAGATCTTTGAGCGCCATCAATGATTCCTCCCGATAACATAACGAGCCAGCTCGCGCAAACGTCTGCACGTTGTCTTTTCTATATCAGAGCAGTTTTCAATGCGTTCAAGCGCTCCAAGCGCGCGTTCTTCGCATTGACTTGCAAGCGCTCTGGCCTGCTCAAGCCCTAAAAGCGAAACATAGGTAGGCTTGTCGGCTGCCAGATCCTTGCCGGCAGTCTTGCCCAAAACAGCCGTATCGGCCGTTACGTCAAGAATGTCGTCAACAACCTGAAAAGCAAGCCCCATAGCAGCAGAAAAGTCTTCGAGCGCTTCCTGGACCAGCTCATAGAGGCGCGGATTTCCGCAAAGCGCTCCCATGCGCACCGATGCGCCGATAAGCGCCCCTGTCTTGAGTTCATGCATGCGGCGCAAAGTGTCAATATCAATTTTGCGACCGACACTTGAAAGATCAATCATCTGACCGCCGCACATGCCGCGCAAGCCGCTGGCGCGAGCAAGGCAAAAAGTAAGCGCGTTGATCTGCGCGTCGGAAAGCTCCGTCTGAGCGAGCCTCTCAAAGGCTTCCGGCTGCAGGCTGTCGCCTGCGAGCATCGCCTGCGCCTCGCCGAACTTAACATGCGCCGTGGGCTTGCCGCGCCGCAAAGTATCATTGTCCATGCAGGGAAGATCGTCATGCACAAGCGAATAGGCGTGCACGTACTCAACTGCAAGCGCGGTTTCATCAAGCGCCTTAATCGGCGCATCAGTCACAAGTCCGGCGCCGTAGACGAGCAGCGCGCGCACGCGCTTGCCTCCTCCGAGCACGGCATAGCGCATAGCCTCGCACAGCGTTCCCAAAGGCCCGTCTCCGACAGGAAGCGCTTTTTGAGCATTGTCTTCAAACCGAGAGCGCAAAGCCTCGGCCCATTGATCAAAATCGAGATCAGAAACAGACACCATTTCTCTCACTGCTGCGCTCCCTGATCTTGGCCGTCAACTTTAAAATCGCTCAACGTTCCGTCGGCTTCCAGCTTTTTGATCTGCTGCTCGGCCGACTGAAGTTTCTGATTGCAGATGCCCACAAGCTGCGTGCCGCGGGTAAAAGCCTGAACGCTTTCTTCGAGCGCCATGCCTGCGTTTTCCATTTTTTCAACAATGGCTTCGAGTTCGCTTAAAGCTTCTTCGAACGTCGGTTCCTGTTTCTTATCTGCCATACAAAACTTCAAAAAATGCTGGCGTCGCAGCCGGCAACGACTGCGCCGCATTCGCAGAAAAACTTCAATCGGCTTATTGTAGCCGAGCCAAACAAAGGAAGAAACCCACCCACAAACCAGATACACGTTCGCGACACTGACCGCTGCATCAATCACAGCCAGATCCTCAAGCCAAATACTGCAGTAAGCCGGAACACCGCGCAAATCGACTCCCGCAAAAGGCAAATACCCACACGGTAAATTAGAGACACGGAAATAATAGAAGGGGGACTTTTTGGAGCGGGAGACGAGTCTCGAACTCGCGACCTCAACCTTGGCAAGGTTGCGCTCTACCAACTGAGCTACTCCCGCAACTTGAATTTGCTCTTCACAGGCTAAGTCAGCTTTGGAGGCGCGAGGCGGAATCGAACCGCCGTGAACGGATTTGCAATCCGGTGCATAACCACTTTGCTATCGCGCCATCCGTCACGCCACTTGAAAGCGTTTGGAGCGGGAGACGAGTCTCGAACTCGCGACCTCAACCTTGGCAAGGTTGCGCTCTACCAACTGAGCTACTCCCGCACTGCGAAGAATGCGCATTGTACACGACCCACAAGACATGTCAAGGCGCACCAGAACTGTTTTCACACTTTTGTGCGTTTTCAATCCCCTTTCCTGATCGCAAAGGTCTCTTCTCCAAGCATGCATTCCTTTGATTCTTTTCGTCTTTTTTGCCAGCGTCAGTGATTACCCTGACAACAATTCAGTTATTTGAGATTTCCCGTTCTGGAACTTGCCAAGATCGTCAAAGTCACGCCTAAGCAGATTATTCAGATCGGCCCTCAGGACATGACCGATGACATCTGGCTCAAACTCGTCAAGACCATCAATGCTGATTTCAGCAAGTTCGACGGGCGCAGGAAGCTATTTCTTCCAACGCTTCTCGCCAAGCTTGAATTTAAGAGCCTCTGCAGCGATCCAAAGCACGATCGTGGCTGCAGCAAAGCTAATGATGGCTACCTCATACTTCCAGGCGGCACCGTACAAAATCGGCACGATGACGGCAGAACATACCGCAAAAAGCAACGTCTGCACAAAACTCAGCACGGAGCTCGCCATGCCGCGCGAGTGCGGAAAGCAATCCATCAAAACAAGAGACATGCCCGGACGAATAATGCCTATGCCGATCGTGTAGATGCTTAGCGGCACCACTGCCCAAGGCATGCGCACCGGATGATTAAGAACAATCAAGGTCAAAGATGCCGCGGCTGCGATCGTCATCACAGCAAAGCCTGCACGGATTGACTGCTGGGTGCCGACGCGAACAGCCAACCTTGTGGAAATCCAGCTGCCGACAACAGTGCCGCCGACCATGGGAATAAAAAGCTTCCAGAACTCATCGGCCCCAAGTCCGGCTACATTGACGCACCAATCAGCAGCTCCAGCGATGAAACATCCCTGCCCGAGAAAAGCCAATCCCAACGCCAAGCTTCCGAGCATAAACGGCAGATGAAGAGAGCACTGCACGTAGCCCGCAACAAGCACTTTCAGACTCACCGGGGTGCGCTTTTGCTTGGGCAAGCTTTCCGGAAGGAAAAACAAGCACATGGCAGCAAGCGCAAAGCTGATGACAGCAAGAACCCAAAAATGACTTTGCCAGCCAGCATGAACGGCTAGATAACCGCCAATAATAGGCGCCATCGCCGGGCCGAAACCAAAAACCATCGCCACATAAGCCATGAGCTTTTGGGCCTGCGGTCCGCCGTAAAGGTCCCTGATGACAGCCATGCCGACCACCATGCCGCAGCCGGCAAAGACGCCTTCGAAGGCGCGATACGCAATGAGCGCCTCAAGGCTCGAAGAAAGCGCAGCGCCGAGACTGGCCAGCGCAAAAAATGCAAAACCCAAAACCATTGTCGGCTTGCGTCCGATGACGTCCGAAATCGTCCCATAAAAAAGAGTCATCACCGCAAAACCGATGAGGTAAGCCGACAGAGTCTGCTGCACAGCCTCAAGCCCCACGCAGAAATTTCCCATCATGTCGTGAAAGCTCGGCAGATACATATCGGTTGCAAAAGGCCCGATCATCGAACATGCCGCCAGCAGAAGCGTCAAAACATGCTCATTGACTCGGGTCGGTCCCTGCTGCGAATCGACTTTTACGGATTGGTTTTGATTGTTTTCAGCCATGCTGTCCTCGAATTCTGTTTTCGCCGCGGATTGTATCGCACAAACTTTGTCGGTCCTTTGACGCCCTTTTTTGGACTTTTTTGGGGCCACTGACAAGGCCGCGACCGTATGTCTAAAATTGTCGCGCACACTGTTTCTCTTCATTGACCGCCATGCCCAGTCGCACATCCTACGTTGGCCGCTTTGCTCCTTCTCCCACCGGCCCCCTTCATTTAGGCAGCCTTGCGTGCGCCATGGCCAGCTGGGTCGATGCCCGCGCCCACGAAGGCACCTGGCTTGTCCGCATTGAAGACATCGATCCTCCGCGCGACATTCCAGGCGCAGACCGTCTGATTCTTGAACTGCTTGCCGCCTACGGCATGACTAGTGATCGAGCGGTTGTTTGGCAGCACGACCGTAATGAACGATATGAGGAAATTTTCAACGATCTCAAGGACCGTCATCTCGTTTACGGATGCGCCTGCACGCGGGGTGAAATCTTTGCTGCCGATGCGCAATTAGGGCTTGCCCGCGGCGTCTATCCCGGCACATGCCGCAATGGCACGCAAGGAAGACCTCCTCGAGCCTGGCGGTTTGCGGCAACATCTGACCCTGTCAGCTTCGTTGACAGATGGTGCGGCTTGCAAACTCAAAACGTGGAAAAAGAAACGGGAGACTTCGTCGTGCGTCGAGCCGACGGCTTATGGGCTTATCAGCTCGCTGTCGTCATTGACGATGCCGATGCCGGCATAACCGATGTCGTGCGCGGACAGGATCTTCTTGACAACACTCCGCGCCAGATGCTTTTGCAGCGAGCCATCGGCGCAGCATCTCCTCGCTACATGCATATCCCTCTGGTAACAGACGCGCACGGCGACAAGCTCTCCAAGCAGCGCAAAGCCGCTGCTGCAACCTCAGAAGACCGATTGGGCACGCTCGACGCCCTTTGGGTGCACCTTGGCTTTGAGCGCATTGGTGCCGACAACGTCAATGCTTTTTGGCAGGAGGCAATAAATCAGTGGAAAGAACGCTGGTGCAGCATCTGACTGCTGAGAACCGGTTATTCATCCTTCCAAGGCATGGGATCAGGGAAAAGACGATCAACCAACGACCAGATGATCATGCTTTGATCATCCGATGGAGTTCCAAGAACACGATCCGTTGAAAAACCGTCGGCCGTCACTTTGTGTCGTATGCCGGCTGCGTCACGTACATACTCAAGCGAAGCGCTCTTGATGCGAGAATCGGACCAACCGTCGGTTTGAACCGTAAACTTCACGCAGCGACGACAATCAGAATCGCTGAAGTCGGTCACATTGCGCACCTGATAGCCTTTTTCCTCAAGTGCGGTACGCACCATCAGAGCAAGACTGACCTCGCCTGCCGGTTCGGTCTGCAGGCAAAGCGTTTGATCCCCCTCTTTTGCAAACCGATACTCGTACGGACTTTTTTGGGGCGCACTCTGGCAGCCGGCTAAAAGCGCCGCACTTATCAAGCTGGCAGTGAGAAGTTTAAAACGCATAAGCTCTGGCCAATATTTCCAAACGACTCGTCTATCCTAGCAGTTTTTTCCACTTGTGGAGGAGCTCTTGTCGGCTATTCTCGAACGCCGCGGGCTAGCGTCGTAATGTGCGCCACCGCCGAGCGGGCAAGCGAGCGGATGTTGTAACCCCCCTCCAAAATGCTGACAACCCTGCCGCCGCAAACAGCGCGGGCCACGCGCATGATTTCATACGTCAGGTACGAATAATCGAACTCAGTGAGCTTAAGCATGGCCTGCTTTTCATCTCGATGCGCATCAAAGCCAGCCGAGACAAGTATCAGTTCCGGCTTGAAGTCAAGCAGCTTTGGCACCCACTGTTCATTGATGATTCGCAACACATCGCCGCCTTCGGTTCCCTCGGGCAGCGGTGAGTTAATGATGTTTGGCGCCGTTGCTTTCGGAACGTCAAAAGGAAAAGCGCTGGCTTGATACAAGCTAAAGAGCCTGATGCGAGGATCATTTTTGACAATATCCTCAGTTCCGTCAGCTCGATGTACGTCTATGTCGAGAATGGCAACCTTCTTGAGTCCAATTGCATCAAGCGCGTGCAGCGCAGCGCACGCCACCGAATTGATCAGACAAAAGCCGTGCGCAAACGATCTTCCTGCATGATGTCCTGGCGGCCTGATGCAGGCAAAGGCATTTCTGAGCGTGCCGGAACAAACCTGGCGCACCGCCTCAATCGCCGCTCCTGCGCTTTTCATGGCCGCCTCGAAACTAAGTTTATTAATTTCGGTGTCGTCGCTGATCATCTTGACTGCGTCGCTCTTGCTCGAACGCTGGAGTTCTTCGACGTAACCCTTGTCATGCGCGCGCAGCACATCCTCCATGCTCGCCTGTGCGCTCGGAAGCGGCACAACACAACGAGCCAGACCGCTGGCAATCATTTGATCTTCAATGGCTTCAATGCGGGCTGCCGTCTCTGGATTGCCCCTGCCCTGATCATAAGTTTGACAAAGATCGTGCGTAAAAAAGCCTGTCGGCACGTGTTTGGCCTCAGTTAATGACTATCATTGGTCAGGATAACGTCTTTACCTGCAAACTGCAAAACTTTTGCATCGTCCTTTTTTCATGATGGCCTCGCGTCGAACATTTCTCCTTTTCCTGTCCAGCTGGCTTACCTCGCCCGTTGCTTCTTATGCCCGCAAACGAGAAAACTACATCGACCGCAGCAAAGTTCAGACCTGGATCCAAGAAACCTCGGCACGCACCGGCCTATCAAAAGGACACATTGAGAAGATCCTGGTCAAAGCACGATTCAGTCCGCCAAGCGCTCGGCTGATGCAGTCGCCGCAGCGGACTTCAACATCGAGCCCAGGCAATTGGTACGCACACTGCAAGAACTTTCTAACAGCTTCCACCATCAAAAGCGGCCGTCGGTTTGCCTCAGAGCACAAAACCATGCTCAAGGAGCTTGAACGCGAGTACGGCGTGCCGGGCGCAATTTTATGCGCAATCATCGGCGTGGAATCACGCTTTGGAAAGCTGATGGGAAGCATACGAACGCTGGATGCCTTAGTCACGCTTTCCTTTGACTACACGCGCAGAGCCAAATTCTTCCAGTTCGAACTTGCTTCTTTTCTTATTTGGTGCAACAAAGAGCACATCAATCCGACTGCAGTCAAAGGCAGCTTTGCCGGAGCCGTCGGCATGTGTCAATTTATGCCGTCAAACATTCTTAAGTACGGCGTTGATCATGACAAGGACGGCACAGTGAAGCTGCGCTCGTCGACTGAAGATGCTCTTGCCTCTGTTGCCAACTACCTATCGTGCCAAGGCTGGGACGCAACTCTCCCAGTCACTTGGCCATGCCGCGCCGAAAGCGAATCCGCACAGAAGCTTCACACAGCAG
Organism: uncultured Duodenibacillus sp.; assembly: GCA_944388865.1. GTDB lineage: Bacteria > Pseudomonadota > Gammaproteobacteria > Burkholderiales > Burkholderiaceae_F > Duodenibacillus. The sequence continues at coordinate 66,389 of CALXKM010000051.1, forward strand.
GCATTGCCGCCGACACAACCATTGAGAAAGCCATTGCCGCCGGCGTGGAAATCGAAGCTCCTGTAAGCGCATCGCCTCAAACGCCCGTAATGCTCGTCAAGCTCGATGTGCCCGGCGGTTGCCTTTGGCGACTGGGAACACAAAACTTTGCCGCTTTGCTGCACTACAACCGCTCTTACTTTTACGCGGAAACCGTCAGAGAGCTGGCATTGGCAATTGCCCCAAGTCTCTTTGACAATTGATTCCAATACGCAAAGCCTAAAATTCGGCCGCCGGCATCCCGAAGAACGCCGGCAGCGCACGACCACCAATCCTGCATTCTGGTTTGTTTTCGAATGCAGGTCAATCCATTATGCAGTTTGCCGATGATCAGTAGTTCGTCTTGCGAACTTCAAAGAAGCTCTGTGCATAGTGGCAGACGGGGCAAACATCGGGTGCCGAATTGCCGACCACGATATGACCGCAAATGCGGCACTCCCACATCGTCATTTCGCCCTTGGCAAAAACCTGTTTGGTCTGAACATTGTTCAGAAGCTTGCGATAGCGCTCCTCGTGGGTCTTTTCAATAGCGGCAACCATGCGGAACTTGGCAGCGATCTCAGGAAAGCCCTCTTCTTCGGCATCCTTGGCAAAGCGATCATACATGTCCGTCCACTCGTAGTTTTCGCCCTCAGCGGCAGCCTGCAGGTTGGCTGCGGTATCGCCAATACCGCCGAGCAGGTCAAACCACAAACGAGCGTGCTCCTGCTCGTTGCGAGCCGTTGAGAGGAAAATTTCCGCAAGCTGCTCGTATCCTTCGCGACGGGCAACTTCGGCAAAATAGGTGTACTTGTTGCGAGCCTGAGATTCGCCAGCAAATGCATCAGCAAGATTCTTGGCGGTTTTCGTACCGGCAAGCTTGCACTCCTTGTTGCCGTTGTTTTCCTCAACCGGCTCAAAAACCTCCACGCCCTTGTGGCAGAGCGGGCAAACAAAGTCAGCAGGCAATGAATCGCCTTCGTAGATATATCCGCAAACCTTGCAACGGAACTTCATGGGTGTTCTCCTGAGTATTTCACTTAAGATAGCTGCGAATCAACCTCTTTGCCGGCACTGCCGCAAATACAGTCCATCATCAGCAAAAATTTTTGGGGGTTCCGGTCATTGTAGTGAATTAGAAAATAGTTTAGGAACATGGGACCGATAGCTGACGCATATCGAACTCTTATTGCTCACATACCCATCGCTGATCAAAGGCACTGCGAAAAGTAGCTTTCAAGCTCGGCGAAACTCTATCACTTACGAAAAACCCCTGATTTCTCAGGGGCTCTCGCTTGTTTCATCCACGCATAGACACTCATGGATCTTGCAATCTGGTGCGGGTGGTCGGACTTGAACCGACACGCCTATGTATTCGGCGTCAGGACCTAAACCTGGTGCGTCTACCAATTTCGCCACACCCGCAAAAAAGACCGCGTATTTTACCTGAAATTATTCTTTCTCGTTTTGTTTACCACAACCGCACGCATCAGCGTGGTCGCGGTGATGATGTCCGCAGCAACAGCCTTCGCCTTCCTCATGATGATGGTGATGCTCGTGACCGCCGCACCCGCATCCTCCTTCTTCATGATGATGTCCGCAGCAACAGCCTTCGCCTTCCTCATGATGATGGTGATGCTCGTGACCACCGCAACCGCATCCTTCTTCTTCATGATGATGTCCGCAGCAGCAGCCTTCGCCTTCGTCATGGTGGTGATGGTGGCCGTGTCCGCCGCAGCCGCATCCTCCCTCATGATGGTGATGCCTATGCCCGCCGCAGCAACATCCGCCTGCATGACGCGGCAAAGGAACAGGAGTAAAAGGTTCGGTGGACTCGGTAACCACCAAACCCACGCTTTCAAGAAGCTGCTTGAATTGCGGGATAGCTACAACGGCAAAGCCGTCGTCGGTTTGAGCGACTCTCAACCCGCGCGCCGTGAAGGCATAAACCGCCTCCTGCATAAGCGGGATGTCGCCCGTCACCTTGTAGATGCCTTCGGCGGCTGCCTCAATTTTGTAAAAGCCGCCCTTCTCATCGACGAGGATATCGCCCACTTCCAGCGGACGAACCTGGCCGAGTGCGTTTTCAACCGTTTCAGTGCCAACGCAGAAGGTTTCAGGAGGCTCAACTCGTTGAGCCATCGTAAGAGAAATTGCTTTGGCGCGATTAACGATGGCCTGCGCAGGAGCGCTGTCAAGCGAAAGAAGCTTAGTGATTCGCATTTGGATAGTATTCCCAATCTGTCGGAGAACAGTCAAAGCCGCCTTGCGCAAAAGCACGTAGCAGGCCGTCTCCTCGAATAAAGATTGGGGTATTGTAGCCGAGTACGGATGCAAAAATTTCTTCTGCCTCTCCCGACTTTCTAGCCAATAAGCCGCAATTATCTTGCTTTTCTTTTTAATATCAATCGATTAGATAGAGTTGCGCGCTATTGGCATTTGTCGGTAAATCAATGCATCGGTAATTTCAGTTTGAGCT
>CALXKM010000052.1 GCA_944388865.1 uncultured Duodenibacillus sp.
AGTTTTTTGTGTGCAAACTGAACTTTACCAAACCCCGATGCTTCCACCCGCCAATCCGCCGCCCGATGCGGATTTTTTTATTTCAGCGTCCGAGTGCAGTTTTTTGAACTTTCAAAATTCAGGCTAGCGCTTGTTCATCGCGGCTTGTTTCTGTTGCTTTCTCTGTCTGCTGTTTTGTCGTTCGCGGCAGGCTCGGGCGAATTTCTGCGGCTGACTATAGAATCGCAAAAAACTCAACGCCATCTTCTCCCATGCGCATCACGCTTAGACAACTGCAGGTGTTCTTGTGCGTCTGCAGCCAGCAGAATCTCTCCAAAGCCGCCGCCAAGCTGTGCGTGACGGCCAGCGCCGCCAGTCAGGCGCTCAAGGAGCTAGAAAAGGCGCTCAACACCGAGCTCTTTACCCGTTCGGCCGCGGGACTCGTGCCGAGCACCGCCGCTTTGAGCCTTTTGCCGCACGCAACGCTGGTCGTCAAAAAGGCCGAGGAAATCGAGGAAATCTTCGCTGCACAGAAAGCGGGTTTAGCCGGCTCGCTCGTCGTCGGCGCCAACCGCGCCAGCGGCATTTACATTCTTTCGCGCAGGCTTCCCGCGTTTAAGCAGAAGTTCCCCGCGGTCGACCCCTCGCTATTTATTGAAGACAACGACGTCATAGAAACCGGCGTTTTGGAAAACCGCTTTGACGTCGGCTTCATCAGCCGGCCGCCGCTAGACGCTTCGCTTAAATTCTTCGCCTGCTTTCGCGACGATTTTGTGCTCGTCGCCAGTCCCTCAAGTCCACTCATTGCCATGGACGCTACGGAAGAAGACTTCAGTCTGGCCACCTGGGTGATGGATCAAGAAGATACTGTGCGCAACGCCGCCCTGCGCTGGCTGCAGGATCAGGGCATCACCGTCTCCAACATGATCACGATGAACATGATGGGGGCCATCAAGCGCGCAGTCGCCACCGGTCTTGGTCTTGCCGTGCTCCCCTATCTGTCGGTTAAGGAAGAAATTCTGCGCGGCGATTTGGTGGAACTCAGAAAAGACGTCAACCCCGATCATCACAAATCGGGCGCTCAGCAGGCCGCGCGACGCATCTACGTCATCTTCAAGCCCGATCATGCCCGCCCGCTGCGCGAGCTCTTTTTCAAGGAATGCGGCATCAGGCACGTCGACATTGATTGAGCTCCAAGAAAAAAAAGCTCTGATCGCAAAGCCAGAGCCGAGAGCAGCTTTTTTTGTGCCGATTTTCTCCTTGCTCGGTTTCTGAGGAAGCCGAGCAAGGATTTTCCTTACAGGCCGCGCTCGAACAAAACCTTGTTCGAGCGCACACCTGCTGCAGGTTTTACTTGCCCAGAGCGTACTTGGCAGCATGCTCGCCGCTGCGGCGGCCGAAGACCACCGTATCGGCAATGGCGTTGCCGCCCAGACGGTTGAAGCCGTGCACGCCGCCCGTCACTTCGCCGGCAGCATACAGACCGGGAATCGGACGGCTCTGGATGTCGAGAACTTCACTTTCGGTCGTGATGGCCACGCCGCCCATCGTGTGATGAATACCGGGGGCTACTGCCACCGCGTAGAACGGAGCCTTTTCAACGCCAAGCGGCATGTCGGGACGACCGAAGGCTTCATCCTTGCCCGCCTTCTTGTACTTGTTGTAGCTCTTGACGGTCTCTTCGAGCGTCTTGGCATCCATGCCGCAGAGCTTGGCAAGCTCGGCTACCGTATCGGCCTTCTTGAGCATGCCCAAGTGATCGTAGCCGCGCACCATCTTGGCAGACTTGTACAGATCGTTGTCAAAGACAAGCCAGGCTCTTCTTTCGGGCTGATGCAAGATGGCATCGCTTGCGCGGTCACGCGTGGTGAGCTCGTTGACAAAGCGAGCGCCCTTGACGTTGACCATGATGGCGCCCACGCCGCGCACCGTCTCGCTGATGAGGATGCGGCTGTCAAGACCCACGGTCGGATGCGCCTGCACCCAGTCGATGTCGGTCATGCTCGCGCCGATGTTGAGAGCCATCTTGATGCCGTCGCCCATGCTCGTGACGTTGTTCGAGCTCGTCATGTCCTTGAAGGTCGGACGATAGACGGCAATCATTTCCTTGTTCTGGCCATAGCCGCCGGTAGCAAGAACCACAGCCTTGGCAGCAATCTTGTAGTAGCCCGAGTGCTTGCCGTGCACGATGACGCCGGCGATCTTGTAGTCCTTGTCAAGCAGCAGCTTCACGGCGCGCGAGTTCACGCGGGCGCCGACGCCTTCCTTGGTTGCCTGAGCGCGCAGCACGTCAACGATGTGCGGTCCGACGGTCATGCCGCCGTGCGGACGATGCGTACGGTCAACCGTAGCGCCGCCCGAGCGCTTGACGTCAGAGAGATCAGCGCCCATGTCTTCGAGCCACTTGACGCCCGCAGCGCTTTCTTCGGCAAGGATCTTGACGAGAGCAGGATCGTTCTTGCCGCGGCCGCCCTTCATGGTGTCCTTGACATACAGATCAACATTGTCCTTGACGCCCTTCTTAGCCTGCTGGGGCGTTCCCACGGCGTTGTAGCCGCCTGCGGCGAGCATGGAGTTGCCGCCCGCAAAGGAGTGCATTTCAAGCAGCACCACCTTGGCGCCGGCGCGCTTGGCTGCAATGGCTGCATTCAAACCGGCCGAACCGGCGCCGATGACCACCACGTCAACCGTTTCGCGCGGAGCTGCGGCTTCGGCGGCCGCCACGGCCTTGTCGTCGATCTTGGCGTTCCACTTGGCCGCTTCAGGAGCGTCGGCAAAGGGCATCTTGAGATCAAACGTATGGCAGTCGTTGCACACGAGCTTGGGCTTGGCATGAGCCGTATGGCAAGCCGTGCAGTTGATCGGACTGCGATCGCTCAGGTGGCTGTTGTGCGGATCAAAGTGCTTGGACTTGTCGGCGAGCTTCTTGTAGTCGCCGTGGCAGCTCATGCACTTGCCGTTGAGAGCGATTTCGTCGTCGGGAACATTGGCGGCGGTCACGGCATTGGTGCCGTGGCAGGACTGGCAGCCGCCCATCTTTCCATGGAACGTTGCAAGATCTGCAGCGCCGACCACAGTCGAAGAAAGCGACAGCAGCGCCGTCACGACCAGAGCATTCAAGGGTTTCATCATCTTTTTCTCCTGTCCTAAGAACATCAGGCAGGGCCGCCCCGGCGTCTTGCTTGCGCTCACGCATTAGAAGAGCTCGTTTTCATTTTTGACTAAGCACTGCTCACGAGCTGATGCCCGCAGGAGCATGAATATTCGGGCGGCCAACGGGCAGGAAGTTTATGTGTAAAGACTGTTAGCTCTGTTGACTCGAGTCAAGCGGAAAAATTTTTCTCTTTCGAAGTTTTTAACGCTTTTTAAGGTTTTCTTAATGCCTAGAAATCGTCTAGGAATCACAACGCCACTGGAGCATTTTTTCTTTTTGTCTCAACGCTCTTGGTCGTCAGGACGGCATGAGTCTTACTAAAGATCAAGCGTATCGCCTGCGGCACTTGATTTATCCAGCCCGTCGGCGTCTTTGCTATTTTTTTCTTCAGCTTGAGACGCGCCGTCGGCGACGTTTGAGAGCCACTTGCGGATGGTGGCGCGGCTGATGCCGGTTGCCTCGACGATTTTGTTGTAGGAGAGCCCCTCTTGCAGACGCAGGCGCAGCACGCGGTTTTTGACGCTTTCATCGTAGCGCGATGCCGGCGCCCGTCCGGGCTGCAAAAGGCTGTCAAAGGTCCCGTTTCTGTACTGGTGCATCCAGTCACGGGCCGTATAAACGGAGATATGAAGCGATGCGGCCACCGTCTTGTAGCTTGCGCCTTTTTTGTAGAGATCGCGCGCATGCTCGAGCGTTTCGACCTGATGCCGTCCCCACCTCGCCGCCATTTCCTCGCAATCCGAGACAGGCGTAAGCTCAAAAAAATCTTCCGGCGCATCGGCAGAACCTTCGCCAGAGGGTTCGCCATCACTTTCAAAAAGCTCGAGCTGAACCGGAACGCGAGCGCTCTCGCAAAGAGCCTTATCTTTGATCTTGGGACTCATCAGCACCTCGACGGCGAATCTCTTCGACCACAACTGCATCTTCAATGACTGTTGTGCGCCGGATGCCTGTTTTTGCCTCGCCTCTGGGAACCTCAGGCTCTTCGGATGGTCTTGCTGTGCTCTGCCTTGGGTTTGCAGCGCCTCCCGCGGCCTGCTGCATGCGCTTGATCATTTCCTCGTGCGCCCTCTTGAAGGGATCGCCGTAGCGCCAGCGGTAGTAAGCCCCGTAGGCCGCGATGGCTGCCACGCAGAAAAGCACAAAGATCATGATGCCGCCGATAATGGGCAGCAACAAAATGCCTAGTCCGATGAAGGCCGCTACGGCCGCAACCGACACGAGAAAAGAAATGAGCGGATGAATGGGACGTCCGTTGATGTAGAGCATTGCTGTTGAAAAACTTCTCTTCAAAAAAGGCAAGACGCCGCAATCAATGACTGCTTGGTCTTTATCTGAGGAAGTCTAACAGGTGCGCCGAGGCCGAAATGAAAACAAACGATGAGGCTTGTTTCGGAATCTTTCCATCTCAATGAAAAACGGAAAAATGAGATTTTTTCAGTCCTTGCGTGCTTTTGGCTCCGCGCCGTCCCCTTTCGGCCTTCTAAATTCGTTATCATTTCGCACTTGCATTAATTTTTTTCGAACGTTCCGCGCTTTGCGCCGCTGTGCCAACTTCTCGAACCGATCCTATGTCCCTGCTTGCCTGATCGGTTTGCTTCGTCATTTGCGAACATGCCGCCGTCAAAGCCGGATCTTTTTTATTGCTTTATGGATCAGAAGTTTTCCAGTCTGCCCGACGTTCAGAGTCTTGCCGACGGACGCAACATCCCGATTGATCGCGTCGGCGTGCGCGATCTGACTGTTCCGCTGACCATCGCCAGCATCAACGGCCCGCAGCCGACCATTGCCGAGGTCAGCATGTATGTAGGACTGCCCGCCGACAAAAAGGGCACGCACATGTCGCGCTTTGTTTCCCTCATTGCCGACGATCCTCAGCCGCTGTCCTCCGAGATGATGCGCGATCTGCTCGAGCGCATGCTCGAGCTGCTTGGTGCCGAAGAGGGCTACATCGACATCCGCTGTCCGTTTTTCGTCACTAAATCAAGCCCCGTATCCAAACTCAAAAGCTTGATGAACTACAAGGTGCGTTTCGTTGCCGAACGCAAAAAGGGCAAAACGCGCGTTTTGCAGGAAGTCACTGCGCCCGTCACAAGCCTGTGCCCGTGCAGCCGTGAAATCAGCGACTACGGCGCTCACAATCAGCGCTCGCGCATCATGATTTCCGTTGAGCTCGCCTCGCACATGTCGCTCGAAGAGCAGATCCGCATTGCTGAAACGTCCGCTTCGTGCGAGCTGTGGAGCCGCCTGAAGAGAAACGACGAAAAGTACGTCACGGAGTACGCCTACGATCACCCGAAATTTGTCGAAGACATCGTGCGCGACACCGCCAAGCAGCTCAATGCCGAGCCGCGCGTTCTGGCCTACCATACGGAGGCCGAGAACTTTGAATCGATTCACAATCATTCGGCTTACGCTCAAATCGAGCGCGACAAGCGTCTGAGCTAAACTTCCCCGCTGCGGTTTTAGTTTTTGGCGCATGTCCTTCTGCAGCCCCGCCTTGCCAAAATTTCTAACGATTTTGGCAAATCGGGGCTTTCGCCGTAGGCTGAGCTTTTGCTATCGTCTGCGAACAGCAAAATCACTTCGTGCTCAAAGCCGGCGTGCTTAGGCACCATTACTTCAAAATTTAGTTTGCTTATTCCTAGCCATGATCGAAGATCAGAAACAATCTCTCGTTGAGCTTATCGGCCGCGCGCTTGCCGCGCTCGGCGCAGAAGGAACGCCCGTGCGTCTGGAACGCCCCAAGGCGGCCGAGCACGGCGATATCGCCACCAACGTTGCCATGCAGCTTGCTCGCACGCTCAAGAAAAATCCGCGTCAGATCGCCGAAGAGCTCGTAGCGGCTATGAAAGCTGACGCGGCCTTCGGCGCACTCTTGTCGGACATTGAAATTGCCGGCCCGGGCTTTATCAACATGCGCTTTAATCAGGCCGCCAAATTCAGCGTCGTGCGCGACGTGCTTGAAAAAGCGCAGGACTTTGGCTCAAGCAGCGAATTTGCCGGCAAGAGCGTTTTGCTCGAATATGTTTCTGCCAACCCAACAGGCCCCCTGCACTTGGGACACGCCCGTCAGGGCGCTTTGGGCGACGTGCTCTCGCGCGTAATGCGCACGCAGGGCTACAAAGTGCTCCGAGAGTTCTACTACAACGATGCTGGCGTGCAGATTCACAATCTCACCATCTCGGTTGCAGCCCGCGCCAAAGAAATGCTCGGCCTTCAGAGCCCTGAGGCATTTCCGGAAAAAGGCTATCAGGGGCTTTACATCAACGATATTGCACGCGACTATCTCGACAAGAAGCCGGTGACGACCACCGCGGGCGAAGTCATTTCTCCCTCGGGCGATGCCGACGACCTTGAAGGCATTCGCCGCTACGCGGTTGCCTACCTCAGAAACGAGCAGGACGCTGACCTGAAGCTTTTGGGCGTAGCCTTTGACAACTTTTATCTCGAAAGCTCTCTGTACACGAGCGGCCGCGTGCAAAAGGCTGTTGAAGCCATCGTCAAGTCCGGACACACTTATGAGGCCGACGGTGCGCTGTGGCTGCGCACGACCGATGAAGCCTTCAAAGACTTCAAAGACGACAAAGACCGCGTGATGAAAAAGCAAGACGGCTACTACACGTACTTCGTCCCCGATGTGGCCTACCACCTTGCCAAGTTCGAGCGCGGCTTTGACCGAGCAATCAACATTCAAGGGTCGGATCACCACGGCACGGTCGCGCGCGTGCGCATCGGCCTGCAGGCCGCGGCCTCTTCCATGGGCATCACGATTCCCAAGACCTTCCCCGAGTATCTGCTGCACAAGATGCTCAAGGTCATCATGGACAATGAAGAGGTGAAGATGAGCAAGCGCGCGGGCACCTATGTAACGCTGCGCGATCTCGTCGAATGGGTCGGGTGCGATGCAGCGCGCTTTTTCCTTGTCTCGCGCAAGTCTGATGCCGAATTTGCTTTTGACGTCAATCTCGCGCGCGCCAAGAGCGATGAAAATCCGGTCTACTACCTGCAGTACGCTCATGCGCGCATCTGCTCGGTCTTTAAGCAGGCTGCAGAGAAAGGCTATGCAGTACCTTCGCGCGAAGAGGCCGCCCGCGCCGATCTTTCGGTTCTCGAAAGCGCTCAGGCCTCGGCGCTGGCCTCGCGCCTAGGACAGTATGGCCAGACTCTTGCCGTTGCCGCCCGCGACCTTGCGCCGCACTTGATCTGCGTCTATCTCAAGGATCTTGCCGCAGATTTCCATGCGTTTTACAACGCCGATCGCGTCCTTGTTGACGATGAAAAACTGCGCACGGCCCGACTGGCGCTTTTGATGGCTGCCCGCCAAGTGCTCAAAAACGGCCTTGACGTGCTCGGCATCAGCGCCCCCGAACACATGTAAACCGCTACGCTTTATTGGGAGTTAGGAGCCACTTATGGCAAGAACGAGCAAAACGGCGATCTTCTGGTCCTTTGCAGCAGGCGTAGTCGTCTCGCTGATCATCACCGCCGGCGTCTTCATTTGGGTCAACAATGCACCTATTCCGTTTGTCTCCAAAGTACAGCAAGTGAGTTCAAGCGTTGACGAGCGGCTCCTTGACGGCAAGAGCATCGATCCCAACGAAAAGCTCTATGCCGCAGGACAAGGTGAAGAGCAGCGCCAAGGCGTTGCCACCGTCAATGCCGCAGGAGCTCAGGATAATGCCGAGGTGATCAACACCGAGCGCTTCTGGGTGCAGGCTGGCGAATTTGCCTCCAACGATGAAGCTGAATCCATGCGCGCGAGCATTGCCTTCATTGGGCTTGACGCGCAGATCAGCTCTGCCTCCAAGGCCGGCAGCCGCGTCTATCGTGTGCGCATCGGCCCCTTTGATACCACGGAAAACGCTGAAGAAATCCGCCAGAGCCTCGCCGACAACGGCATTCAGGGCACCGTCATTCATCAGCGCAACTAGTTTTTCCATACGCATTTACTTTTCTGACAGAGGCCATCAACACATGATTACCAGACGTGACCTTCTTAAGACGGCCGCAGCCGCCGGCTGCGCCCTGAGCGCTCCGGCTCTTTTGGCCGCCAACGCCGCCGCTCCCGTTGCCGGCAAGGAATACATCATTGTGCGTCCGCCGGTTGAGTATCCCAAACGGCCGATCGTCGTGCATGACTTTTTCGCCTACACCTGCCCGCACTGTCTGACGTTTGCGCCGGTCATGGAAAAGTTCGCCGCCGAGCTCAAGCAGATGCCCGATGTGAAGTATGTCCCTTCGCCTGTTGCCTGGAACTCGGATCTGGAAATCTTCACCCGCACCTACTTCAGTCTTTCGGCCATGGGGCGTCTGGGCGACATTCACATGCCCTTCTGGGACTGGGTAATTCGCGAGCAGCACGATACGTGGACCACGACCGAGGCCATTGAAAACGACATCACCGAATGGATGAACAAGCACGGCATCAAAGTCGAAGACTGGCAAAAAATGATCAAGAGCTTTTCGGTTGTTTCGCAGACCCGTCAGGCCACGCGTACCTGGAAGCACTACGGCATTGATTCCACGCCCTCGATCGGCATTGCCGGCCGCTACATCACCGCGCCGCACCTTGTGGGCACGCGTCAGGGCGCCGTCGACATGGCCCTGCAGCTCATTGAGATGATTAGAAAAGAAAAGTAATTTGCTTGTCGAGCAACCACACTGAGTCTTTGGTTTATGCGCATTTTTCTCACCGGGGCTTCAAGCGGCATCGGCGCCGCCATGGCCCGTCAGTTTGATGCAATGGGAGCCGAACTTGGCCTTGTGGGCCGCAACGCCCAAAAGCTCGAAGACTTTGCCGCCACTCTGAATTCGCCCGAGCGTCACCGCACGTATGCGCTTGACGTCGCCGACCGCAAGGCGCTTTTTGCTGCCGCACGCGACTTTGACGGTGCCGCGCCTACCGACATCGTCATTGCCAATGCCGGCATCTCCATCGGCGTAAAAACCGAGTTTGAAGAAGATCTGGATGTGATGGAGCGCGTCTACCGCACCAACGTCTTTGCCATGGCCGCCACCTTTCATCCGTTCATTGAACCGATGCGCCAACGCGGAGGCGGCCACTTTGTAGGCACGGCCTCCGTTGCCGGCATTCGCGGTCTGCCCGGCAGCGAGGCCTACTGCTCGAGCAAGGCTGCGACCATCAGCTATCTGGAAAGCTTGCGAAACGATGTGCGCAAGTACGGCATCAAGGTCACGACAATTTCGCCTGGCTTTGTGCGCACGCCGCTTACGGCAAAAAACCCCTACAAGATGCCCTTCATTCTCGAAGCCGATGAATTCGCTCGACGCGCGGTCAGGGCCATCCTCGCGCAGGTTTCGTATCGCACGATTCCCTGGCAGATGGGGCTTGTGGCAAAGCTCTTGAGAGTTTTGCCCAACTCGGTTTTTGACGCCGTCATGTCCGGGCGCGGAGAAAAGCCGCGCGCCAAAGAACTCGGCGTTTGATTAGCATTCGCTCTTTTGGATATAGCGGTAGATCTCGTCACGCTTGAGTCCCGTCACTCGGGCTGCCGCCGCGGCGGCCCGCGACGGCGGCAGCTCCTTAGCAAGCACGTCAAGCCAGGCGCGATCGCGCTCCGAAAGTCCGCTCTCTTTGTGCTGGCGCATGTCCACGGCAATCACGTACTCGCCTCGCGGTTCGTGGTTTTGAGCCCACTGCGCAAGCTCTTCCGCAGGCATAGCGCTTAGTGACTCAAACTTCTTGGTCAGCTCACGGGCAACGACCACGAGACGGTCGCCTTCAAGCGCTCTGGAGAGATCGACCAAGAGCTCTCGCAACCGGTGCGGCGCCTCATAGAGCACAAAAGCTTCCTCGCGCGAGGCAAGTTTTTTGAGCGCCTCGCCTCGGGCTTTTGCATTGGGCGGCACAAATCCCGCAAAAGTAAAGCTGTAGGACTGCAATCCGCTTGCGCTCAACGCAGCAATTACGGCGCTCGGCCCCGGTACAGGACTCACGGCAAACCCGGCTTCGCGCACAAGCTTCACGGCTTTGGCGCCCGGATCGCTCACCGCAGGCGTACCGGCATCGGTGACAAGCGCCACGCGCTTGCCCTGCGCCAAAACGTCGATGAGTTTTTGCGCCGCCGCATGCTCATTGTGCTCATGCACGCTCATCGTCGGCGTGCTGATGCCATAGCGATCAAGAAGCTTTCTCGTTTGGCGGGTATCCTCGCAGGCAATCACATCGCACGCATCAAGAAGCCAGAGCGCACGCAGGGTAATATCTGCGGCATTGCCGATCGGAAGCCCTACAATATAGAGCGTTGAGCCTGCAAAAGACTGCTGCGCGAGCATGGCGCACTGCATCAGGGCGTTCTCGGCGAATCGAAACCCTTTAGACTTCGGCTCAAAAGCCTCTGCATCTTCCCGATTTTGACTTGAAGTGGATTGCATGTTCCATCGTTCCTTCATTGCTGGTCTGCTCTGTGCAGCCTTTGCCGGCACGCCGGCCTTTGTTTTTGCGCAGACTCCCGACGCGGCCGCGACCGCGGTTGCGCCCGAGGAGTTTACTTTATCTGCGCCTATGGCCGCTGAGACGGTGCCCGTCATCACAGCTCCGGGAGCTGAGCCCGTTGCGCCGCTGACCAAGCCTGCAGCTCAGCCTTCACGCTCGAGCGCGCCCATTGAGGAGCCCCCCGCTTTGCTCAGAGAGCCGACATCTTCGGCTCCCGCAGCCAAGGCCTCTGATGCCGCATCGTTGCCGTATGAAGAAAATCCAAGCTCTACGACGCCTGCACCTCAGAAATCGGCCCCCCAAGATCTTGCGGCAGAAAATGCAGCCAGCGAGCAGCTGCCTCCTGCGCAAAGCAATGCTGCCTTTGCGCCAAGCACCAGTGCCGACCCGCTTGCTGCGCTGTTGTCGGGACAAGCGGCGCCTTTGAAAATCGCATTCTTGCTGCCGGCAGCCGACTCCCCCTTTGAAGCGCCTTCTCAGGAAATTCTGCAGGGCGTGCTCGCGGCCAATTATGCATCAGCCGAACCCATTGAGATTCTGCTCGTGCGGCCGGGCGCCAATGAACCGATGGCAAACCAACTCAAGCGCGCAGCTTTGGCCGGCGCCATGGCCGTCATTGGGCCCCTTGACCGCAGCAAAGTCGCCGAAATCGCCTCGCTTGCCTACACGCCGCTGCCGGTGATTACGCTCAATCAAGTCGACATGGATTCGGCTGTTGCGCTCACGCCCGAAGAAATCGAAAAAAGCCGCGCTGAGCTCGAAGAAAAGCGTGCTGCCGAGCAGCACATTCGCGAGCTCGTGATTGCCGAAACCAACGCCATGCTCAGCGACCAGGACCAGCAAGGCGAAGAGCCGCAGGGCGGCATCACATCTCGCTCAACCGTTCCCGGACTGGTCTTTGCCGAAGAGCTTGCCGTAAGCACCGTTCGCTATGAGCCCATCGAATTTCCCCACGGCATGCTCATGCTTGGGCTGTCGATGGAAGACGATGCTGCGCGCGTAACAAAGCTTGGCTTGGCGGCTCTGCCTCCGGCAACCGAGCAAGGCGAGCGCCCCAAAGTGCTTCTTCTTGATCACGACACTCCGCTTGAAAAGCGCGTCTCGGCAGCCTTCGAGCGACAGCTTGTCGCCGCGGGCTTTGCACCTGACCGTCTGACGGTAGACTTGAGTCAATTTCAGCGCGTGAGCAAGTTTTTCGACCTTGCCGTCGAGCGCTTAAGTTCGAGCGAATTCAATGAAACGCTCATTGACCGCGAGGCCGATCCCGTCGGCTGGAGACAGCAGCAAATCCGCATCCGGCGCCTGAAGGCAGCAAAGCGCGCTCGCGCTGCACTCTCTGAGCCGCCCTATCACGCAGTCTTTCTTGCCATGGACGCCAAAACAGCCTCGCTTGTGCGCAGCCGCCTGCCAATGCGAAGCCGCGTCTGGGGCACGCCGATGATCAATCCAGGCGATCCCAAAACCGATCCTCAGGCCAAAGCCATGACCTACGACCTGCAGCAGGTAGCGCTCGTCGAAAGTCCTCTTGTGCTCAATTTCGACGCCGCCGAGTTTGAAGACATGTACCGAGTTCCGGCACCGCAATCGACAGTCCAGACGCGCCTTTTTGCCCTGGGCGCCGATGCGTTTGCCACGGCCATGAACATTGCACGCGGCACAAATTCTGCGAGTTTTTCTGGGCTGCTTGGCACCATCGCCTACAATCTCTCGATTTCGCCCAAGGCCGAGCGCCGCGGGCAGACCGCCATGATTTTCGGCGGCGACGTGCGCGTCATGGACGAAGAAGCCGTGGTCGACTACGAGACCTTAAAGACAAATTCGCGCCGCATGCGCGCCCAGGCCCGCTCGCTTGAAAGGCTGCAGCGCGAAGCCGAGCGCGCAGCACAGCAGGCCGGAACGCTTGTTGACGAAGAAAACGCCGCAAGCGACTTTGAAGGAATCGACAACTACAACTTCTCGGACGGCTCCGAGAACGGCGACGCTCTTGCTGAACCGGCAGCGGCAGGTCACGAGACATTGCCTGCTCCGGCTGCTTTGCAGAACCTGAGCGCGCCGCAAGCCGTCCCATAATCAGCCCAAGAAAAAAACATGGCCATTATTACGCTGATGCAGGCTGAGCTCGCCTGGGGCGACCTGCCGCTTTTGGACCACGCCGACATGTCGCTTGAAGCTGGCGAGCGTGTGGGATTGATCGGACGCAACGGAACGGGCAAAAGCTCTCTTTTGAAGGTGCTCGCCGGCGCCGATAAGCTCGATGCTGGAGAAATCCGTCTGCAAGACGGCCTGCGGCGCATTTACGTCGAGCAGGAACCCTTTCTGCCGGAAGCAGAAACGCTCAAAAACTCGCTCATCGCCCGAGGTTCTTTAGAGAACATCCCCGATGAGCGAGACAAGTGGACGGCTTTGGCGCGTCTCGACGAATATCTGCAAAAACTGCATGTCGCCGAGAACGTCTCGCCCGCGCAAGCCTCGGGAGGCGAAAAAAAGCGCGCCGCGCTTGCTTTGGCCCTCAGCATGAAGCCCGACGTGCTGCTGCTTGACGAGCCCACCAACCATCTCGACGTCGACACCATTCTCGCCCTTGAGGACATCCTCAAAAACGAATTCAAAAACGGCCGCACGCTGATGGTCATTACGCACGACCGAGCCTTTCTTGATTCGGTTGCCACGCGCATCCTTGAACTTGACCGCGGCATTTTGCGCAGCTACCCGGGCAACTTTGCCGCCTACGAAGCACGCAAAGCCCAAGAGCTTGCCGCCGAAGATCTTCAGCGCGCACGCTTTGACAAATTCTGGGCGCAAGAAGAGGTATGGATCCGAAAGGGCATTGAAGCGCGCCGCACCCGCAATGAAGGCCGCGTCAGACGGCTTGAGGCATTGCGCCGCGAACGCGCGGCCCGACGAGAGCGCATCGGACAAATCAATCTTTCGATTGATGCCGGAGAAAAAAGCGGCAAAATCGTGGCCGAGGCTGTCAATCTCGGCAAATCCTTCGGGGAGCGCACGATCGTCAAAGGGCTTAATTTCAAGCTCATGCGCGGCGACAAACTGGGGCTTGTGGGTCCAAACGGCGCGGGAAAATCAACGCTCATCAAGCTGCTTTTGGGAAGCCTTTCGCCCGACGAAGGCACGGTCAAGCTCGGCACCAACCTCAAAATCGCCTACTTCGATCAGCTGCGCGAGCAGCTTGACGACTCAAAGACCGTCGCCGAAACCATTAGTCCGGGCAGCCAATGGGTGGAAATCGCAGGCGTCAAAAAGCACATCATGAGCTATCTTGGCGACTTCTTATTTGCCCCGCACCGCGCCGAAGTACCCGTAGCCAACCTCTCGGGCGGCGAAAGAAACCGGCTTTTGCTCGCGCGCCTTTTTGCGCTTCCGGCAAATCTGCTGGTGCTCGATGAGCCCACCAACGACCTGGACATCGACTCGTTGGAGCTCTTGGAGGAGACTCTTGAGAACTATCCCGGCACCATCATTTTGGTGAGCCACGACCGCCGCTTTCTTGACGATGTCGTCACGCAGGTGCTCGCCCCTGTCAATTGGGAGCATCCCGACGGGCGCTGGATGGAATTTGTGGGCGGCTATGAGGACTGGGTGCGGCAGCGCCCAGCCTTGCCCGAGAGCGCACCTGCAGCCAAAGCCACGAAGGAAAAAACGGCTGCGCACTCTGCTCGCCCTGCTCGACGCGAACAGCTGCGCATGAGCTACAAGGAAAATAAAGAACTCGAAGAGCTGCCCGCGAAAATCGAAGCGCTTGAGGCCGAACAAAACGCTTTGATGCTGCGCATGAGCGAAGCCGACTACTTCAAGCGCGACGTGACCGAGCAGCAAACCGACGCCAAGCGCTCGCAGGAACTTCCCGGCTTGATTGAAGCGGCCTACGCCCGCTGGGAAGAGCTCTCGGAAAAAGCGCAGCTGTGCGCAAAATAGTGAGTATCGTCAAAACATGTTTGCCGATCTTTTTGCCGACAAAGCTTTCTGGGTAGCAGTTTTTGGTGCGGGCGCTCTGGCCCTGCAAGTCTTTTTGGGGCTTTCGGTTGTGCTGCGCGTCATCATGACGCGCCATCCGCCGGGCAGCGCCTTTGCCTGGATCATGCTCACCGTGGCGCTGCCCTACGTCGGATTCATTCTCTACGTTCTCATCGGCGAGCGACCGATCGGGCGCTGGCGCGCCTACAAGCTCAAGCACATTCTCAACCAATGGGAAAAAATGCACGCCGACGACCCGCAGGCCAAGCGACTGCCCTCATCCATGCGGCACAAGGGACTTGTTGAACTCGCGCAAAAGTTGGGCGACCTGCCCATGACGACGGGGTCAAAGCTTGAATTGATCGGCGACTCCCAGCAGGCGCTCGAGCGCATGCTCGAAGACGTCAGGAATGCCAAAAAATCCATTTCGATGGAGTTTTACATCTGGAGTCTCGGTGGTTATTGCGACCGCATGGCCACGGCCGTCATTGAGGCGGCCAAGCGAGGCGTCGTCTGCCGCATTTTGGTCGACGACGTCGGCAGTCATGAGTTTCTGCGCTCGGCCTGGCCCTCGCGCATGCTTGAGGCCGGCGTGCACTTCAACCGCGCGCTGCCCGTGCACTTTTTCGCTCTCGGCAAAGGCCGGGCTGATCTGCGGCTGCATCGCAAAACGGTCATCATCGACGATGCGGTGGGCTACACCGGCAGTCTCAACATGATTGATCCGGAATTTTTCAACATTTCCGAGGGCGTAGGCGAATGGATCGACGCCATGGTGCGCGTTGAAGGCACAGCCGTCACGAGCCTCAATCAAGTGTTTTTCTTTGACTGGGCACTGCAGCCCGACGATGAAGGCCACCCTGCTCGCGAAATCACGCAGGTGCCTAGAACCCCTGCAGCTGGCAGCGCCTTCGTCACGGTGGTGCCCTCGGGACCGACGACGGTCGACGACGCCAACAAGCGCCTCATCATCGAAGCCATCAACTGCGCTCGCAGCCACGTGCTTTTGACCACACCCTACTTCGTGCCCGACGAGTCTTTGGTCATTGCCATTCAAAACGCCGCGCTGCGCGGCGTTGAGGTACGGCTGTGCGTGCCTAAAAAGTGCGACTCCAAATTCGTAAGCTGGGCAAGCCGCCGCTACTTCAGCGATCTGATGTCGTGCGGCGTCAAAATTCTGAATTTTGCCGACGGCGTGCTGCATACCAAGGCCATTACGGTCGACGACGACTTTGCGCTTTTCGGCACCGTCAATCTTGACAACCGCAGCCTGCACCTGAACTTTGAAATGATGCTGCTTGTCTTTGACCGCGAGTTCGTGCACGACTTGTCGCTATTGCAGCGCTCCTACGAACGGCGCTCTTCGCAGCTCAATGCAAGATTCTGGCACCAGAGAAGCCGCTGGCAGCGCTTCCTTGAGGGTCTGTGCTACCTGGGCTCTCCGCTGCTTTAGCTTTGCTGCTTGCAGACAAGAACAGGCAAGAAGGCTCCTGCCGGTCATCTGCGCAGGCGCATCAAGCCCCATCAGATCAAGAACGGTCGGCGTCTTTTATTGGATTTGTCGCTTGCAGCAGGGCAACTTTGAGTTGCAGCTATTTTTGTATTAGGATTGCAGTTGCATCTATCTATCTATTGATAGATAGCTATATATCAATAGATAGATAGATAGATAGATAGGCAAATTGGAAAAGGCGGACCTGTCGATGCAAATATACGAAAACGAAACAACAGAGTTCAAAAGAGAGTGGACGGAATCGGCAAAGAAAACCATCTGTGCCTTTGCCAATTCGTACGGAGGAACCATCTATTTCGGTGTTCGCGATGATGGTTTGCCGGAAGGAATTCCAGACGAAGAAACAGACCGTCTTATCCGTACCATCACCGATGTTGCACGACATGCGATGGTTCCGTCAGCCGATGATCTTGTGCGCTGCATCAGAAGCCAGACAGACGGGAAAAACGTACTTGAAGTGCGAGTCGCTGCAGGTTCTCAGACGCCGTACGCCGTCAAAGTCAAAGACGAAGGAACACGGGTTTACATTCGTCGTGGCGCAGCCTGCTATGAGGCCTCGGAGCAGGAGCAGCGGCAGCTGTATCAGATGAGCAATCCACTTGCCTTTGAGGAAAGACCGGCTCGTTTGCAAGCTTTGACTTTTCGGGAAACTGAAGATTATTTCCAGAGGAAAAATCTTGAGTTCTCAGAACAGAAAATGGTCATCCTCGGGATGAAAACGCCGGACAACCGGTTCACCAATCTGGCTTACTGGCTGTCCGATCAATGCGAAGTGGAAACGAGGCTTGGTTTTTATTCTGGTGAAGACAAGGCCTCTGCTGCCGAGGAACTGCTTGTTTATCGAGGCTCCTTGCTCAAGCAGTACGAATCTGTTCTTGGCAAAATTTACAATCGGTTCGGAGCGGCATTCCAGGTGGGAGCCTTCGAGCAGGTTGACGTCAGTCAGGGCGGAGAGCGGCAAGAGTCAGAATCTTATCCAACGGATGCAGTCAGAGAAGCACTGATTAATGCTTTTGCACATCGCGATTATTCGGTGCTCGCTCCGTCTTTTGTGAGCGTACATCCGGCTCGGATGGAGATTTTCACATACGGGGGCTTGCCGCAGCCTCTTGTCGTAGAGGACTTGAGAGAGGGTGTCAGTTTCTGCCGGAACAACAAACTGGCTAGTTTGTTTATGAGGCTCAAGCTGATGGAAGGCTACGGAATGGGATTTCCGAAGATTTATGCCGCTTATGTCAAAGAAGGCATAGAACCTCAGGTCCGGGCAACTCCCCGCTGGATGAAAGTGACGCTTCCGAGAGTTGCTCCTGCTCTGAATAGCGTCTCAGAGCTTGGCATGCAAATCGTACGGCATCTGAAATTAAACGGGCCGACGTCGCGTACGATCCTTCAGCAGAAAGTGGCAGGAGGCTCTTATTCCCGTGTGATTGCAGAACTCAAAAGCCTTCAGGATAAAGGCATTGTGCACAAACGCGGCAGCGGTCCGAAAGTGCTTTATGCGATTTCAGGATCGAAATAAGGCAAACCGACCGCAAGTCCTCCTAAGCACCAAAATCTCTCCAACGCCGAACAAGCGCAAACAAAATAGGCGCTTACCGCAGGCATAAGCTCTCAGGCCTATGCCTGCGATCTGTGTGCTGGACTTCCTTGAAGGCCCATGCTCTGCGCTGCTTTAGTCTTGCCGCTTCCAGACAAGCAGGCTCTTGCCGGTCATCTCTACAGGAGCTTCAAGCCCCATCAGATCAAGAACGGTGGGCGCCACATCGGCGAGCACGCCGCAGTTGACGCTTTGCACTCGATCGGAGACCACCACGATCGGCACGGGATTAAGCGAATGCGCCGTATTGGGAGAGCCGTCGGCGTTGAGCGCATGATCAGCATTGCCGTGATCGGCAATCTGCACGATCTCATAGCCCGCCGCGCGCGCAGCCTCAATGACCGTCGCTGCGCATTCATCAACGGCCTTGACCGCTTGTTCAATGGCTTCATAGACGCCCGTATGCCCGACCATGTCGCCATTGGCAAAATTAAGGCACACAAAGTTGTATTTTTTCTCTGCAAGCGCCGCGGCAAGCTTCTCGGCCACCTCGTAGGCGCTCATCTCGGGCTTCAAGTCGTAGGTTGCCACCTTGGGACTAGGAACCAAAATTCGGTCTTCTCCGGCAAAGGTCTCTTCCCTGCCGCCGTTTAAAAAGAACGTAACGTGCGCATACTTTTCCGTTTCCGCAATGCGCAGCTGCTTGAGCCCTTGGGCAGAAACCCACTCGCCGATCGTATTGGCAACGTTTTCCTTGGGAAAGAGCACATGCAGTCCCGTGAACTTTGCGTCATAAGGCGTCATCGTCGCAAAGTAAAGCGGCACCTTCTTCATGCCCTCAACATCACTTTGCGTGAGCACCGTGGTGAGTTCCTTGGCGCGGTCATTGCGGAAATTCAAAAACACCACGGCATCGTGCGCACGGATGCGCCCAACGGGGCTGCCCGCCTCATCAACCAAACAGTGCGCATGAACGAATTCGTCTGTCACCCCTGCGGCGTAGGACTCTTCAAGAGCCTTTTTCATGTCGTGCACGGCTTTTCCTTTGCCCTCGCACAAGAGCTCATAGGCTTGGCAAATGCGCTCCCAGCGCTTATCGCGATCCATTGCGTAGTAGCGCCCGATCATGCTTGCGATCGTGCCGGCAATTTCGCCCTTTTGCATGCGTGCAAGCACATGCTCAACAAAGCCCGCGCCGCTCTTAGGATCTGTGTCGCGTCCGTCCATAAAGGCATGCACATACGTCTTTTCGATGCCTTCTTGCTTGGCAAGCTCCAGGAAGCGCTCCAGGTGCTCGAGCGAGGCATGCACGCCGCCGTCGGAAAAAAGTCCCATGAAGTGCAGCGCAGCCCCCGTTTGCTTGACGTAGTCAAAGAGCGCTCTGACTTCGCCGTTTGCGGCAAGCGCTTCGGGATCGTCTGCAGCCGCCCTGCAGGCGCGGTTGATCTTCACGAGGTCCTGATACACCACGCGGCCTGCGCCGATATTGAGGTGGCCGACTTCGGAGTTGCCCATCTGCCCCTCGGGCAGGCCGACGTTTTCCCCATCAGTTCGAAGCAGCGCATGTGGCCACTTCTGCTCAAGCGCAGAAAGATAGGCCGGGTGCACCGAAGAAATCACATCACCCTTAGATCCGTCTCCACGGCCCCAGCCGTCGAGAATCATCAAAAGAACATTGCGCTGCACGGCAAAAAACCTCGCTCAACACACTCAGAAAACAAAAGATCTCAGCATGTTATCACGAGGTTTTCCTTGCTTTTGCCGCTTTTTTGGATTTGACTATCGCTCTTGAGGATGCGCAACAGCAATGTCTTGAGAGGTGCTCGTCATATAGTCTTCGTAGATTTGCTGCGCCGTCGGCAGATACCAAGATCCGTCGGCGAGCCTCACGGTTGTTTCCTTTAATCTCGACACCGTTGCGCCGCATGTCCATACCTTGTAGTTGCGCATGTGCGTGCACAGACAGCACTTGGTGTGCGCAGGCTCCTCAATGCCCTCCTCTCTGGCGCTTTTTCTGGCGTACCACTCCTTGATGTAGGAACACTGCCCCTTGGACAAGAGATACCCATAGGCTTCGCAGTTGGGACGAATTTCGCTTGTCTTGGCAGGAGAATACTTGAGCATGCGCATCGGATAGCCCGTGGTCGAAAAATGATTGACTTCCACGTCCTCGGGCATGGCATTGATGTAGTGCTGCTTGACCTCATCGGGCAGACCGCACTCTTTGGCAATCGTAAAGCGCGTGGCGACCTGAACTCCGTCGGCGCCCACATCGCGCAGCATGTGTACGGCATCTCCCCCGGTGAAGATGCCTCCCGCGGCAAACACCGGAATCTGCGCCATATTGTTGTCGGCGAGATATTTCTTTACATCGCGCACGATGTCTTCAAGCTTATACTGATTCCAGTCGTCGCCAAAGCCGAGATGGCCGCCTGCAAGCGGCCCTTCAACCACGATGTAGTCAGGAAGACGATCGACTTGCTGAGCGCGCTGCAAAAAGATCTTGAGCGCACGCACGGAAGAGACGATGATGCCCAGCAGCGCCTGGCGAAAGCGCGGATTATCCTTCATCAGACGCATGCTCGACAAATGCAGCCCCGCTCCCATCGTAATCCCGTCGATGCCGGCATCGAGCGCAGCATTGAGCCGCACCTTGAGCGTATCGAGCGCATCATTCATCGTGAGCTTTTCCATGCAGTTGATGAGCACAAGCCCCTTGCCCGTTTTCTTTTTCATCACCTCGGAGATGTAAAGCTTGGTCGACTCGGCCAGATCCTCAAGATCAAAAGAAATGGCGCTCTTGTCCGGGTCATTGAGGTACTGCTTGAATTTGCGCGTTTTCGCCTGACAGTAGTGCGTGCCGAATTCACGATCGGTCACGTCCATGAGCAGCGCATCCGACAGGTGCGCAATGCCGCCCAGCTTTTCAACAGCAAGCACCAAATCAGCATTGGAAATGTTGACCCCCATGCCTCCGAGCATCAAAGGCTTGTACTGGCGCCCGCCCAAAGTCACCGAAAAATCGCCGAGCTTTTCCTGCATTTTTTGATCCTGTCTCCTGAAGCTGAATGAATAAGCAAATGCGTGAGCGCAAGTTTGCTCTGTTTGCCAACCAAAAAAACAGGCCGAAAAACTGGGACAATTCCCCATTTTCAGACTCACGCTGAGATTTGTTTTTTGTGCTAGCACTATTGGGATCAAATGGCTGCACAAGCCGCAGTGCAGATGGTTGGACGCGCCTTGACGATCCTGCCTATAATGTTCGAATAAACCAACTTTTTTGCGCCGCTGCGCAGGACCAGCACGACTTATGGCTTCAAAAAACCAAAAAGAAAAGCTGATTTTCATTGAACCCGAACTGACTGTTTCACAATTTGACTATCTGGCCATCATCTACGATGTGCGCCGGGAAAACGGTCTGGCAAAAAGTTCCGACGTGGCCGCCGCAGCCAATGTGACGCGCTCGACGGTGAGCACCACTCTCAAGTCGCTCAAAAGCGCCGGCCTCATCACCTGCGAATCCTACGGTCCCGTACACCTGACCCCAAAGGGCGAAGCCATTGCTCAAAACATCTGCGCCATGCGAGAGGCCCTCAAAGACTTTTTTGAGGATGTGGTCGGCCTTGATGAACGCTCTGCTCGCAACGCCGCAGCCGCCTTCAAGGGCATGGCTCCTCAGCAGGCCGCCGAGCAGCTCGCGCAGCTGCGCCGCTTTGCGATGAAAAACAAAAAGAAGTGGAAGAAATTTTCTGAAGACTGAGCTATTTCACTTCTGAGGGCTTCGCACTTTCGGGCTTTTTCATGTCCAAGACCGATCTCCTGATGAGATGCTTGTTTTCTTCCGGTCGCTTTTTGGCGCTGCTGGCAGCGCTTCTGTGGCTTTCTCTGCCGGTGCCGGCAGTCTCAGCACAGACGGATGCCTTTGCCTCAAACCGGCCGCTTGAACTCAATGTCGGCGTGTTGGCCTACTCGCCGCCTTGGTACGACGGGGCTTTTTTGGAAGAAACGATCGACTATCTCGAATGGAAGCTGCCGCACTACAGATTTCACGTCGAGTATCTGGACTCGGAAGCTTTGCGGCTGAGCGTCTCGCAGCAGCGTCTGGATTTGGTAGCCTGCGGCTCGACCTTTTACTACACCTATCTTTCCCTGGGGCTGCGCGACATCGCCGCTCTTGTCTCAGACACCTCTACCGGATCCAATCGCGCCTCAGCCGCTGCCGTCGTTGTTCGAAAAGACCGCACCGACCTCAGGCAGCTCAAGGATCTCCGAGGACTTAGAGTAGGCACTGTCAAGGGGGAAACCTCTCCTGGCATCTACGAGGTGCTCACCGAAATTGCTCGTTTTGACGACAGTCCGGAAAAGTTTTTTGGCGAAATCCTCGAAGAAAAGCCCTTGAATATGCGCCGAGTGCTCGAGCGCGTTGCCTCCGGCGAAATTGATGCAGGCATCGTGCGAGCCTGCTTTCTGGAAGACCTTGAACAAGCAGGAAGCCTCACCGAAACCGCACGTTTGCGCGTGCTCGAGCACAAAGACTCGGGCGACGCTCTGGCCTGCCGGCACACCACGCGCTCATATCCAGGCTGGGTCTTTGCCGCGTCCGAAAGACTTCCTGAACATGTCGCGCGCGACATTTCGGCCATGCTGCTCACCAAGCCTTCCAATGCCTGGGGGCAGCACTGGAGCGTGCTCACGGACTACTCAGAAACAAGCCGCATGCTGCAAACGCTCAAAGTCGGCCCCTACGCTTATCTGAGGCAGTGGACTGTGCGGCGCTTTATTGAGGAGTTCTGGCCTTTCATCGTCATTGCCATTTTCTCTTTGATCGGACTTGTGGTGCACGGAGCCATTTTGTCCAAGCTCGTGCAAAAGCGCACGGCCGAACTCGAACAAGTCTACGTGCAGCGTCAGGCTGCCGAGCGACTTGCCCGAGAAAACAGCGAAAAGCTCGATGCCCTGCAGCGGCTAGGCGCCGTCGGCCAAATTTCAGGCATCGTCGCGCACGAAATGAAGCAGCCCCTGGCAAGCATTCAAAATCTCGCGCACGGTGCGCTGCGCATCCTTGAAGACGATGAAGCCAGCAGCGAAGAAGTCGTGCGAGCCGTCTACAACATCGAAGACGAAGCTTCAAAGGCAGCCCGCATCGTCGAGCGCGTGCGCTCCTACAGCCGCGGGCAGTCGCTTCGCTCGGCCATCGACAGCCGCCGGGCCATCGAAGACATCGTCGGGCAGTTTCGCTCCTCCGGCAAGGGGCGTTTTGCACGCATCGAAACCGAACGAATCGACAGCGTGCAGCTCATGATGGTTCCCATTGATCTAGAACTCATCGTCATCAATCTGCTGACCAACGCAGCCGAGGCCGCCGCTCAGGTTGCAGATCCGGAAATCGTCGTTTCAGCCATCGCCGCAGATGACCAACTGAGCATCAATGTCAGCGACAACGGCCCCAACATTTCGCAAAAAGACTTCAACGAGCTCGGCAGCAGCGTGCTGCGCTCGACCAAGGCCAACGGCCTTGGATTGGGATTGATGATCGTGCGCACGCTTGCCAAAAACTACATCGGACGCGTGGAGTTCGAGCGTCGCTTGACCCGGGGCCTGACGGTGCGCGTCATTTTGCCCGCGCAGACTGCCCCGCACACTACGCCATCCGATGCTCTCGGCAGGAGCGCCTCGAATTCTTCGCCAAACAACACAAAGCAAACGGAGCCTCATTAGATGCCAAGCAACACCGCGACATCTGATTTTTCTGTGCGCATTCGCATTGTCGACGATCAGGCAAGCGTACGAGAATCCTTAGCCTTCATGCTCAGGCAAGAGGGCTTTGAGTGCGTCTGCTACGAAAGTGCAAGAGACTTTCTCATCGACGACATGCCTTCGATTCCGGGCTGCCTGCTGCTTGACGTGCAGATGCCCGAAATGAGCGGACTTGAACTGCAGCAAGAACTCATTCGCCGCGGCAGCACCCTGCCCATCGTTTTTCTTTCGGCCTACGGCACGATCGACATGGCCGTCGACACGATGCAAAAAGGGGCTGTCGCCTTTGTTGAAAAGACGGCAGACCGCTCAAGACTGCTTGACGCCATCTACAAGGCGCTCGAGCGCAATCAAGGCACCGTGCAGACCCCGGCTCTGCTCATCGCACGCTGGCAGACACTGACCCCGCGCGAAAAAGAAGTCGCCACGCTCATTGCTCAAGGACTTTTAAACCGCGACGTCGGCGAACGCTTAGGCGGCATTTCCATTAAAACCGTGCAGGTGCACCGCAGCGAAGTCTGCCGCAAGCTCGGCGTCAAGGGGGCCTCGGGCATTACGCGCGCCGTTCGCGCAATCTCGGGCCTCAACGAAGCTGCAACGGCGTAGAAAATCAAAGAAAGGCCATTCTTATGACCAGTCGCAGAACACTTCTTAAAGGACTGCCGGCGTTCTTAAGTGCCCCGAGCGCAGCTGCCGCGCCGGCAACAAGCTACGACGTCATCGTCGTGGGCTCGGGCGCGGCGGGCTTGTCTGCAGCCCTTGAAGCGCGCAAGGCCGGTGCACGCGTGCTCGTTGTTGAAAAAATGGGCAGCATCGGCGGCAACTCCGTCATCAGCAAAGGACAGGTTGCCGTACCCTGCACGCCGATGCAGGAAAAAGAACACCTCATTGATTCTCCTGAACTGTTTGCCGCCGACATGCTCAAGCTGGGCTACGTCAACAACCCAGAGAAAGTCAATTTTCTTGCCCAAAACGCGCTGGAAACATTTTTCTGGACGCAAAAAGAGCTCGGCGTGCGCTGGTGGGAAGACCGCGTCGAGTACGACATCGGACACTCGGTGCGCCGCTGCGCTCTTGTCGGCACCAACAGCGGCACCGGACTCATCTACCCGCTTTATGATCGCGCCCGCACTCTTGGCGTGGAGATGCGCCTGCACTGCCCGGTCGTCCGCCTTCTTACCGATGCGCATGGCGCCGTCACAGGCGTGCGCGTACGCACGGGCAAAAACGAAGAAGACATCGCCTCGCGCAGCACTGTGGTTTGTGCCGGAGGCTTTGGCGCCGACATCGCCCTTCGGCAAATGCAAAATTGGCGTCTTTCCGAACATGTCGGCACAACGACGCAGCCGGGCAGCACCAGCGAGATGCTGCGCGAGTGCGCGCGCATCGGCGCCTGGACCATTCACCTGCAGTACATTCACTGCATTCCCGAAGCCAGTCCTGATGAAAAAGGCTGGGGCAGCGTTTGGCAATTTACGCGCCACTGCGCTGCTGCGCAGGGCGTCTGGGTGGTGCGCGAAACAGGCCGACGCTTTGTTGCAGAAACCGAAGTCAATGACGTGCGCACCAACGCGATTCTCGATGAGGTCAATGCCGGACGGCAATGTCTGGCCATTGCCGATGCTCGTGCCGTACGACATCCGCGCTCGGTTATTTTTTCAAAAGACAATGTCGAAGAGCTCGTCAGGCGCGGTCTTGTGCGACGCTACGACACGCTCGATCTGCTTGCCTCCGACATGGGAATCCCGCTGCAGTCCTTACAAAAAACAATCGAGGAGTACAACAGCGACCTTGCCAAGAAGCTCTCCCACGACCGCATGGGTCGAGAAATTCACCACGCCAATGAACCCATGAGCGAAGCGCCTTGGTACGTCAGCCGCTTCCTGCCCAAGGTGCATCTGTGCGGCGGAGGCGTCTCGACCGATTTAAATGCCCGCGTGCTCTCGGTTGTTGACGACCTTCCCATACCGGGGCTTTTTGCCGCAGGCGAAATCACCGGCGGTCTGCACGGCGTTGCTAGACTCAATTCCTGCGGACTTCTTGATGCACTGGTGTTCGGACGCGTCGCAGGAAAAGAAGCCGCTAGAGGCGCATGAGGCTGTTTATCTAAAACTGCCAAATCTTTCATCTGCGCTGTTTCAAACATTTTTTCGCTCTGCTTCCTGGCGGATCGCTCCGCCAGAGCAGTCCGGCGCCCTACGGTATTTTCATTCACAACAGCGCCGTTTCTTTCGGCTCTTTGCTCTCGTCTGAGTGATCGGCTTCGACTCGACCCGGCGGGCTATTCGCGGCTTGCTCTCGCTTGCCGCCCCTGTCTACGGTCTCTGCTCAGCTCCCTGCAAAGCGCCTAGCGGATTGTTTTTGTGTTTCTGTCTCTTGAGCTCCTTCCTTATTTCTTTTCTGTTTGATTCATTGCAGTATTGCTCTTCGGACTATGCCGTTTTGTTGACCTTGTTGGCTTTCTTGCTCTGCGTTGCTGCCGACAGCGGTTTTACCTTCCTCAACCGACACCACTCTTCGTATCGACTTCGCTCAAGCACCCGGATCGCGTCCTTATT
>CALXKM010000053.1 GCA_944388865.1 uncultured Duodenibacillus sp.
CCTTGGCCTCACCGCCGAACTTCTGCGAGAGCACCGTGCAGATGGCAGCCGTCAGCGTGGTCTTGCCATGGTCAACGTGACCGATCGTGCCCACATTCACATGGGGCTTAGTGCGTTCATACTTACCTTTTGCCATGGTTAACTCCTGAACAAAGGCCGGGAACTAAACCCCGGAGCAGCAAAAATAGTGAATTTAGAGAATTACTGGTGCCCGTGATGCGGATCGAACGCATGACCTCTCCCTTACCAAGGGAGTGCTCTACCACTGAGCCACACGGGCACGCTTGCTTGATTTGGAGCGGGTGAAGGGAATCGAACCCTCGTCGTAAGCTTGGAAGGCTTCTGCTCTACCATTGAGCTACACCCGCCCTCGCGTACAACTGCAATTCGGCTTCAACCGCACTGCAATCTTTTCGCCGCTTGCGTTCAACAAGCTGCTGGTGGAGGGGGATGGATTCGAACCATCGTAGGCGTAAGCCAACAGATTTACAGTCTGCCCCCTTTAGCCACTCGGGCACCCCTCCGTAGCGAATGGCAGATTATGCGGACGGAAATGCACTTTGTCAAGTGTTTTTCGATTTTTGATTGCGACTTTTGTCGCTTTTGGCCCTTTCTCAACCCCTTTCTTAGGGTTTTCGACCAATTCCTCTGGCGGCTCTGCCATCTGCGCCGCTAAAGGTGAGAAGCGGCATTCTACACAATCCCCAAAAAAAGTAAAGAGCCGCAGCCTCACCGCTCATGCGTAGCCCAAGAATATCTGCAGCACC
This sequence comes from uncultured Duodenibacillus sp., assembly GCA_944388865.1. Classification (GTDB taxonomy): domain Bacteria; phylum Pseudomonadota; class Gammaproteobacteria; order Burkholderiales; family Burkholderiaceae_F; genus Duodenibacillus. Next base: position 768 of record CALXKM010000053.1, read on the forward strand.
ACCGCCGCCATCAGCAGCCACCAGCCTACTCGGCCGAGCTGATGAGCCCAGGGGTAGCGCTCGGCAACAAAATCGACTTCTGCGTCTTGCCACTTCGGGTCGCCGTTTTTCGCCTTGGCCACAATGAAGGCGGACAAAAAATAAAGCCTCGCCAAAATCAATACCAGTCCCAGATTGCCCAAAGCACTTGCCGAGGCCTGAGAAGCGAAATCGGAGGCCGCCGCCGCAAAAAACGTCGCTGTCGCAATGTACATCAAACTGCGGACGAATCGGATTTCCTTCATGTAGGGCTGCCGATGTTGTTTGAGCCTTTGCTCGTTCACGAATCCTTTTCCTTTTATTCGAAGTTGATTCCGCTGCGAGCTTTGCGCAGTCCTTTTCTTGATGTCGGCAATTTTCGCACGAACCGTCAAGAATGTACGCACAACCGCTAAGCACCTGCAACAATGTTTTCGAAATTTTTCTATGCCTTCACAACCTTCTTTGTACGAGGTAAAGTTTTCGCACAGACTGAATGATCATTCAGTTTTTGAGAAATTCTGCCATCTGAAGGAAGAAACAATGTCATTTGCCCGCCTGAATTTCAAGCGCTGCGCTGCTGCGGCATTAACGGCAATCATTGCCGTCACGATTGCGGCGCCTGCCGCCATTGCCCGCGGGCCTGGTCCCGGGCCGCGCCCGGGTTTCGGCCCTGGACCGGGTTTTGGCCCAGGTCCCGGCTTCGGGCCGCGCCCGCCAATGCACCGTCCCTTTGCACCGCCCCCAGCACCGAGATATCACCATCACCACTGGGGATGGGTGTGGCCTTCTGTTGCCTTTGGCGTCACTGCCTACGGACTCAGTTCACTGCTTGACTCAACGCGTTCAGATTACGCGGCATCGTCTGCTGCGGCTTCAGCTGCAAGCGCCGCGCAAAGCGCCGCCATCGCCCAAGCTGCGGCCAATCGGGCTCAGCCCAGAGTCGTGTATTGGTGCGAAGGCGAACAAGGCTACTACCCGCAGGTCAGAAGTTGCCCCACCGGCTGGAAAGCCATGCCCGCGCCTCCATAAACTTGCACCATGTTGAGCAGGTCCTTTGACTAAGCGCACCGCGCTTGATCAAAGCGAGCTGCAATCCATTTTTCAATCACGCGGCTCACATCCGCTGGACACTCCGTAAGAGGCCAATGCACGCACTGTACGTTGGCCACTTGCCCCTGAGGCAGCTTCTCAACCCATCTTCGCATCGCCTTCGCATTGGTGTACGTCCCCGAAGATGCTCCGATGACGAGCGTCGGGCAAGCAATTGTTGCGGCTGCCGGCGTTGCTCGCCCAGCCTCAATCATGTCGCGCAGATACGCCGCCGCATGAATGTATCTGAGATCTTCCCAGGGCGACGAGTACTGTCTGACGAACGCTTCAAGCTCTCTGCCTCCTTGATTGATCATGCGCCGAGCGCGAGCATCCATTGCTTTGAGATCCTGATGCTGCAGTCTGCGTCTGATTCCCAGAGCATTGCAAAAACGCGCCGCACTCTCAAGCAGCCGCAGCAACGGCAGGCGTTTTTTCATAGCTTGCGCCTTTTTCGTGAGCGCCTCGTCCACGAGCGGATCCAAAAGTACGAGGCCAGTCAATCGATGCGGGAATCTCGCCGCAAAATGCATGGCAATCTGCGCCCCCAGGCTGTGTCCGATCACAATGGCTCTTTCAAGTCCCGCGGCCTCAAAAATCGATTCAAGATCAGCGCACCACTCCTTTATTGTTGCCTTTTGACTATCAAGACTTGAGGCGTGCCCTCTCAAATCCAGACGAATGATGTCAAAGTGCTCTTTTAACGGCGTAGTCTCGATGAATTCCTCCCAGCGACTGGCATTGCTGGCAGCACCATGCAGCAACACAATGCTTGCCTGCACAGGCTTATGCCGGGCAGAAAGCCTTGACCAATGAATCTGCGCCGCTTTTCGCTCAAGCCAGGCGTCCTCTTCCCCCGGCAACAAGCGATAAGCAAGTCTTTGTCGCTCGTCAATACCACAGCCGCATATGTTCATGTTTCTATTTGCGTGTGTCGATTTCATTAGCAACCGCAGCAAAAAAGCCGTCCTCTTTCTTGTCTGAATTTTTGACCGCCGCCCATAGCCGATAGAGCTTGCGCTCGGACACGCCCAGCACACGGGCAAGCTCTGCCCGAGTCCCCGAGAATTCTCTCACGGCCCGCCGCAGATATCGCTCCTGCACAACGGCAAGAGGAACCAGCCCGCAAGAAGCATTAAACAACTCTGCAGGCTCATTCTTGCCCAACGGAATATCGCCTGCGGCAATCGTAAAGCCGCTTGCACGCATGGCTGCGCATTCGAGCGTCTCGCGCAGCTGCCTTGCGTTGCCGGGCCACTGGCAGTTTTGCAGACATTCAATTGCCTTTTGCGTAATGGCATAGGTATTTGCCGGCGCCAGAGATCGAACAAAATGCCGCGCCAGCGGTTCGATATCTTCCTTTCTTTCCCGCAAGGGAGGTACGTCAACAGCATGATGTTCAAGAATGCAGGCAAGGCTTTCGTGCAGTCTTTTTTCGCGCAGCAGCTCTTCGAGCGGGCGCGATGCGCTTGCCATAAAACGAAAGGCGGCCACCAGGGGTACTTGCGCTGAAACGGGCCAGAACACTCCCACTTCCAACACTCGCGCAATCTCCTCTTGCACTGAGCACGGCAGTTTTTCCAGTGCATCAACAAAGAGCGTTCCGCCTGCGGCCCGCGACATGAGTCCCGCCCTGGCGCTGCGACCGCGGATGCGCATACGGCCAAAGAGCAAATCTCGGAAATTCTTTTCCGTCAGCACCTCAGCGGGAACAGCCACAAAGGGACGCGAGGCCCGCACGCTGTTTTCATGTACCGTGCGGGCATAAAGCTCCTTGCCCAGCCCCTTTTCTCCCACGATCACCACGGGGTACTGAGCCGCTGCGGCCTTTGCAAGTTCACGCATCAGCGCATGATGCTGAGCCGATGTTCCGACCTGCCCGCGCGTCATATCGCTCATGCCTAGCCCTTGTTCGGCACGAACGCGCTCGAGCCAGTAGACAAGCGTGCCGTCAGCAGCAAGCACGGGACTCAACGTCACGCGAAAACGCGCGGCACGGGCACTGGTGAAAACCGTCTGCTCGAGCACCGCCTCCTGACGCGTGCGCATCGCTTCGCGTCGAGGACACCCCAGGCCGCACTGCGCACAGTCTTGTGCACGATGCAGCGCCTCCCAGCAGCGTTTGCCCTCAAACCGAAAAGCACCAAACGTCTTTAAAAACGCTGTATTTGCCGCCGCGACCGTCATATCCTCGGGCCGAATCAAAATGGCCGGCTCATCGACAGCATTGAGTACGCAGGCTAATTCGCTCGAAATGGCCATGATGAAAACTTTTCAGCAAATGGAGAACAGCCGCCGTTTCCTTTACTACGGAGGGGGCATTGTCATGATGCGCAGGCTTTTCCTGCTCAAATTCAAACTTTTGAAAGTTTACTGACAAATTTGTCAGTTTTTGACATAAATAATTCAAAATTTAGGAAATTCTGTCGAATTGTTTCTGCTTTTTGCAGCCCAAGGCGCCTAAGATCAATGCTGTCAAAGTTGTGTTCTTTTTTCGCCATCGCCAAAACCGAAGTCTTCAGGATTGACATGTCAACGGACAAAGCAAAAAAAGCTCGCAGAAACCCTCGGCTAATTTTTGAAGTTGCCGTGGTGCTTTGCTGCAAGCTTGCCGTTATCTTTGCCCTGTGGTACTTCTTTTTTGGCCCAGACAAGCGTCTTGAACAGACGCCGGAAAATGTTGCCTCCGGCATTCTCGAGCGCGGTCCTGCGGCACAAAAGGGACATTAATTTTTTTGTTTACGCCCATAGGTCATTTGTTTTGATCTGGGCAGGCAATCCCGCATCGGTCTTGCCCGCAATTTTGCGAAGCAGGAACAAACGGGCCGCTCGCGGCACTCGCCGCAGGCGCGAGTCGAAGACAAGGAAAAATCTTTCTTTTCTTCGCGCTCGTTTCTCCCGAAGCCTTGCGCTTCGGGCCTTTCGGAGCAATTTTTTATGTTATCTCAAGAACTTGTTGACCTGTCGCGCCTGCAGTTTGCGCTGACAGCCATGTACCACTTTCTTTTTGTGCCCTTGACGCTCGGGCTGTCGTTCATGCTGGTGGTCATGGAGGCCTGCTACGTAGTAACCGGGCGCGAAGTCTACAAAGACATGACCCGTTTTTGGGGCAAACTCTTTGGCATCAATTTCGCGCTGGGCGTTGCCACAGGCATTACGATGGAGTTTCAGTTCGGCACAAACTGGGCTTACTACTCGCACTACGTGGGAGATATCTTCGGCGCCCCGCTGGCGATCGAAGGTCTGATGGCCTTCTTTTTGGAGTCGACCTTCATCGGCCTATTTTTCTTTGGCTGGAATCGACTCTCCAAGGGGGGACATCTTGCCGTAACCTTCCTGATGGCCTTGGGTTCGAACCTCTCGGCGTTGTGGATTCTGGTTGCCAATGCCTGGATGCAGTTTCCCGTCGGCAGCGAATTCAACTATGAAACGATGCGCATGGAAATGACCAACTTCTGGGAAGTGGTCTCAAGCCCTTGGGCTCAGGCAAAGTTCATGCACACCATCAACGCGGGCTACATGACGGGCGCCATGTTCGTGCTGTCCATTTCGGCCTGGTACCTGATCCGCGGCCGCGACATCGGCTTTGCCAAGAGAAGTCTGCGTCTAGCGGCTGTTTTTGGTCTTGTAGCTACGATTCTGACCGTGCACATGGGCGACGAGTCGGGCTACCTTGTTACGCAGGATCAGCCCCAGAAGATTGCTTCGATGGAAGCCATCTGGGAAACGCATGAAGCTCCTGCCCCCTTGTCGCTTTTTGCCGTTCCCGACGAACAAGCCCGCAAGAATACTGTTGACATCGGAATTCCCTGGCTCTTCGGCTTGATGGGCACACGCAGCCTTTCTCAGGAAATCGAGGGCATCAATCCTCTCGTTGAAAAAGCGCAGGCGCGCATCATCAACGGCCAAAGAGCGGTGACGCTGCTTGAAGCCCTGCGCAAGGACAAAGAAAACCGTACGCTGCGCCAGCAGTTTGAAGAAGTCAAAGCCGACCTCGGCTACGGACTGCTTCTCAAGAAGTACGCGACCGACGTCACTCAGGTCACATCCGAACAGATTCGCCAGGCGGCCCTGTCGACAGTTCCGTCCGTTGTTCCTATGTACTGGAGCTTCCGTCTGATGGTGGGGTGCGCTCTGGCCTCGATTCTGGTCTTTGCACTGGGCGTTTACTACACACTCAAGGGAACGATCGCCCGCAAAACCAAGACTCTGTGGTTTTTCGTAGCCGCCCTTCCCCTTCCCTGGCTTGCCTGCGAAGCCGGCTGGTTTGTCGCTGAATATGGCCGTCAGCCCTGGACCATCTACGAAGTGCTTCCGGTAGATCTTTCGGTTTCAACGCTTTCAACGGGCGACGTGCTGGGCTCGCTGATCGGCTTTGTGTTGCTCTACACCGCACTGCTCATCGTTGAATTCTGGCTTATGGTCCGTTTTGCCAAGCTCGGTCCGAGCTCGCTCGGCACCGGCCGCTACTTCTTTGAACGCAAGGCATAAACCTTCAGCTGGAGACGCAAAATCATGATTGACTATGAAATTCTTCGAGCCATTTGGTGGCTTTTCATCGGCGTCCTGCTCGTTGGCTTTGCCATCATGGACGGCCAGGACATGGGCGTAGGGACTCTGCTGCCATTCCTTGGCAAAGACGATACCGAGCGGCGCTGCATGATCAATTCCGTCGCGCCTCACTGGGATGGCAATCAAGTGTGGCTGCTTACGGGCGGCGGCGCCATCTTTGCGGCTTGGCCCTTGATGTATGCTGCAGCCTTTTCAGGCTTTTACTGGGCCATGCTCATTGTGCTCATGGCGCTCATCTTCCGTCCCGTCGGCTTTGACTTCCGCGGCAAGCTCGCCTCCACCCGCTGGCGCAACACCTGGGACTGGCTGCTTTTTGTCGGGTCAGCCGTGCCCCCGATCATTTTCGGCGTTGCATTCGGCAATTTGCTGCAAGGCGTGCCGTTTCACTTCGACGAATCGCTGCGCCCGATCTACACGGGAAGCTTCTTTGGGCTTCTGAATCCCTTCGGCTTGCTGTGCGGCGTTGTCTCTTTGCTGATGATCGTCTTTCATGGCGCCAACTACCTCGTGCTGCGCACAGAAGGAGAGTTGCAGCGCAGAGCCGTTTCCATCGGCTCATTGGCAGGGCTCGGAACGGCAATTCTTTTTGTGGCGGGCGGTCTGTGGGCCTATTTCGGTCTTGACGGCCTGATAGTGAGCGCCGGCCTTGATCCGGCCGGTCCCTCCAATCCGCTTCTGAAAACAGTTGATGTCTACGCCGGCGCCTGGTTTACCAACTTCAGCAACTATCCCGTTCTCTGGCTAGTTCCTGCGCTTGCCGTGATCTGCGCCCTGCTCGGCGTGTATTTCGTCAAGCAGCTCAAGGGGCTCAACGCCATCATCTGCTCGTCGGTCGTGCTGCTTGGCGTGATTCTCACGCCGCTGCTGGCAATGTTCCCCTTCATCATGCCCAGCTCCAGCGATCCTCGCTCGAGCCTCACGATTTGGGACTGCACGAGCTCGCAGCTCACGCTTGAAGTGATGTTCTTCGTTACCCTCATTCTCTTGCCCTTAGTGCTTGTCTACACCAGCTGGGCCTACAAGACGATGTCGGGCAAGCTCAACGCTGAGTACATCCGCAAAAACGACCATCACCTCTATTGACAAACTTCCGCAAGTTGAGGACAAAGCCTCGCTTAGCCATTCGACTTGCGGACAACACGCATTTTGGAGCACTACGCGATGATTTACTTTTACTGGCTTACCGGTCTGGGATTTGCAATTACGCTTTCTGTTGTGATCTCGACCATGCTCGACAACCGTGAAGATGTCGGTTGACCGCCCTTGTCCGAAGGCAGAGGCTTGCAAAAGCTTCTGCCGAGCAAACTGAAATGAATAAGCGCTTCTGGCTTTTGTCTGCTCGCACTGCAAGCCTTCTTGCAGCCGCGTGCATTGTTGCCGTTCTTGTCCTTTATCCGCGGCTTGTCGCTGCGGATTCTGCAAGCGTTCCGCACGGCTTTCTGGCCGTCATGCTCATGGGCATGAGCTCGGCTTGGGTGCATGGCTTTGGCTTCGTCCCGGAACATCGACTGCTGCGCATTGTCTTCTCTCCGCTCGTAGCCTGGCCCCTGATTACTCTGGGCGCCTGGGGCGTCTTTTTCCGCTGAGCACAACGATGAGTTCGGCAACGCTCTACGATCGCATGGGAGGAGAAGACGCCTTGCTGCGTCTAGTGGAACGCTATCTTTTTCTCTTGCAGACGCGCGCTGAGTATGCGCCTCTTTGCGCGCACTATACCCGCGGCTTTGAGCACTACAAAAAGCGCATGTTTGAATATCTCTCTGGCTTTCTGGGCGGTCCCGGGCTTTACATCGAGCGTCACGGCATGCCCTCGCTTCGTGAAAATCATCAGCGCATCGCCATCACGCCGCAGCTGCGCGATCTCTGGTACGGCTGCATGGCGCAAGCCGTCAACGACGAATTTTCCGATGCTTCGCTGCGCCGTGAACTAGAAGCGGCCTTTTGGATGACCGCCGACAGTCTTCGCAACGCATAGCGCGCGAGATCAAAACACCTGCTCGCCTCTTTTCATCAATGTTTTGATTTCGATTTCAAGATTGCGGCTGTCATCGGCCAACCAAACCATGCCGTCCTGAATGGTGGCAGCAAGCTTCATATTGCGCGCAGCCATCTCCGTGATCTTTTCGACTGACTCGTCGCTCACAGCTCGAACGGTAAGCTTGTCAATCTTTGAAAAATCTCCCTTGTGCGACTGCCACCACGGCTCGTAGCGCGCTTCATCATAGGCAAGCACCACCACATCTTCACTTCTGCCGGCAGCCCTTCTTAATGTCTTGGTATCGGGCACTCCAATTTCAATCCAACGGCCAATGTCGCCAGCTTCGTTGATTTCCCAAAGCGCCGCTTCTCCCTCGGTGGACAATCCTCGGCCGAATTCAACCTTTTCTCCGGCATAAAGCGCATAGGCAAGGATGCGCACCATCATGCGCGACTCCGTCTCCGACGGATGCCTTGCGATTGTCAGCGTTCTCGTTCCGTAATAACCTCGATCCAAATCGCTTACATCAATTGTCGCTCGGTAAATCGTTGCTCCTAAAACCATATTCAACCACTCACAAACTCAAAAAAGTCATCGTCAAAGGAACAGTGAACGCTGAAATCAGCGTTGAGATAAAGATCGAACTGCTTGCCAGATCCTCTTCGCTTTCAAACTGCGCGGCCATGATGTAGAGATTGACCGCAACAGGCAGGCTCGAGAGCAGCGTTGCCGCCTGCGTCTGTATCTCGCTCAAGCCGATTGCGCTGCACAAAACATAAACGCACAAGGGCTGCAGCGCAACCTTCAAAACGGTCACGGTCAACGCTTTGGGAAGCGCCGCGCTAATCGAGTGGCTAGCCAGCCCCATCCCCACCGCCATGAGCGCACAAGGCGTTGTTGCCTGCGAAATCAACGTTACGCTGTCGGCAATCGTTTTTGGCATTTTCAATCCCGTCATCATCCAGAGCGTGCCCAACAGGATGCCCAGCACAATCGGATTTTTAAAAATATTGATCATCGCCCGAAGAAACTTCGAAAGATCAATCTGTCCGTTCGTGCGCCCAAATTCAACGCAGGCCGTGGCAGCAGTCCAAAGCAGCAGCACATTAAAGACAATGATGAGTGAAATCGTGGGCATGGCGGCTGCGCCAAGCCCCGTCTGCACAATCGGCACCCCGAGCTGCACATTGTTGCCGAAGATTCCGCCCATGCCGGTGATCACGCGCCCGGTGGAGTCCTGTTTGAAAAGCTTTGCGCCAAGGATGCTGCCGATGATGTAGACCACAATGCAGGAACCGAAAAACGCGATCAAAACGCTCCAGTCAACTGGAGGCATGTCTGCCGTCTTGCTCATCAAGTCAAAGAGCATCACGGGCATGAGCAGCTTAAAGACAAACTGCGAGAGCGCCCGCGTCACCTTCTCGGTAAAAAAGCCGATCTTGACGAGTCCCCAGCCTAAAAAGACCATCAGGAAAAGCGGCGTGCAAAGCTCAAGTTGATAGAGAAAAACATCCATGGCGCATCGAAAAGCTTTTCGTTTCAGCGGGCCGAATTATCCGACGTCCTCCATCAGAAAAGCAAAACTCCCGCACCGAAAAAATCGATCACGGGAGTTTTGCCAGGCGCAAAAGAAACTCTTACGCCATTTCCGACATGAAGCCGTTTTGCTTAGAACTTGTAGACCAGCTGAACACCGAAGAGATAGGCGTCAAGGTCTTCGAAGCGGCCAGCCTTAACATTTCCGCCTTCTGTCGTGTAAAGATCGCGTTCGCCTGTGCCGTGCAGCATCGCGGCAGACACATCAATTTGCAGATTGTCCATGGCCTTGAAGGAAGAACCGATGGCAAACCACCAACGGTCGGCATCGGGAATGATGGCTGTACGATAGGACGGATCATCAACCGGCGAGGTTTCGTAACCGATACCAGCGCGGAATGTCCACCAATTGGTGAAGCGAAGATCAGCACCGACAGAAAAAAGATAAGTGTCCTGCCAGTGGTTCTCAACTGTTGTTTTGCCTCCGAGCACAGTAAGCCCGGACGACTTGATATCCAGAGTCTCAAAGGAAGACCAGTCCGTCCAACGGAACGTGGCATAAAGACTTAGTAAATCATTGACATCCCAAGCCGCTGTTGCCATTACCCATGCCGGAGTAGAAATAGTTGCAGTTGCATCATGTCTTCCCCACATAGATGCCAACATTGAATTCCCCGATAATGCTGCGTCAAGATAGGGTCCCGTGATTGCCATATTTCCCTGACGGAGATTGTCAATCGTGAAGTCCCCTTCTGCATTGTGATTAATGCGAGAGCGATACGACAACCCAAAGCGGAGATTCTCTAAAGGAGTCCACATTAACCCTAGATTAAATCCCCAGGCAATGCTGTCAGCATCGACCTCCCCGTCAACAGATAGCCCTCCCAACCCTTGCTTCATTTTCAAATCAGCAGCCGCATACTGAATCGACATGCCAGCACCGATACTGAGCTTCTCAGAAACCTTCCAAGCCACATTCGGGTTGAAGTCAAAGGTCAGCACTTCTGCGGAGATGCCGCGGTTGGCATAGGCCCAGTTATCGTCATATTCCGTGCCCATACCGAAAGGAACGGTCATGGCAAGACCAATCCACATGCTGTCATTTAGCTGATGAGAAATGTAGCCATGAGGAATTGCCTGCGTGTTGTACTGGCCGTTTTCGCTCACAACCATACCATCCTTTTCACCTTCGAAAGCCAAATCCAAGCCGACAGCCACAAAACCAGCCTGAATCTGGGTGCCCGGATGCAAAGTCATCGTAGCGGGGTTGTAGTACACGCCCGAAAGGTCGGTACCGTCAACGCCAACACCGGCATAGGCGCGGCCAAGGGCGCCGGCAGACTGCTCGGTCAGCATGAAGCCGGCAGCAAAGGCCGACGAAGTCGAAACGAGTGCCGCCGCAGCTGCTGCAGCAATCTTCAAGGAAGTCTTCACAACAAATTCTCCAAAGATGTTGTTCGGTCGCCGCAAACCGCAAACATACGCCGGCAAGGCAAACCGACAGCATGCCCTTATTCTTATCGTCGAGCACGCCAGAAAAAACAAGAAAATCCTCAGCACAAACCGCCGGAGTGCGCTATTCCTGCAAGACCGGGATCCAAAGCACTAAGGACAAAAAGAGGCGCGCGATGCATTCACTTGTATCATTTGCGTTACGAGGATGCAACGGCTGTGCGAAATTATTAGGGTTTTTCTCAAATTAGGGGCAAATCCATACACTGGGGTTGTCCCCTCTCATCCCCGATGCGGCCTAATCCTTGCGAAAGAGAATTTACTGCGTTTACTGCGGCATGGTCTGCCCGCGAGACAGCTTGATCCAGCCGCGCAAAATACGGTATCCAACCCAGATACCCATCACCACAAAGCCGAAAACCCACACTGCAAAGCCCACCAGCAGCCAGGAAAGAACAAAGCCAATCAAAGCCACGATCAGAGCAAAGAACATGGCGTACCAAAAGGTACGAATCTGCCAAGAGAAATGGCTTTCAACATAGGTGCCCCGTGCGTCCGAGCGCATGACGTAGTTGAGAACCACAGCCGCAATCGACGGCCACCCGAACAAAAAGGCCCCGATAATGGATGCCCCAGTGGCAATGCCAATCAATATCGACGTCCCGTGCAAGATATAGACAACCTTGGCAACCGTCACAATCGACGGCTCGGGCGACCTGAGTTCAACCACGGGAACATGCTCGGGAAGACTGCTCATAGAACGAAGATTCCTCAAAGACCAGACAGGATCTTTTTATCAATCCTTACCGGTCCATTTTATGCGGAAAAAACCGCAGACGCGGTTAAGCATCTGCGGCTATTGGTGAGCGACCGTAACACGCGCTCGCTCGTTCAATCAACACTTGAGAAGATTGAGCTTGCGGCGAATTTCGCTTTGCGAGTCAATCACCTTTTCGCCTGCCTTGGGCGAAAGCTTTGTATAGCTGCCGTCGGAATTGAGCATCCAGGCATGAATGTTGTCCGCAAGCTGCACAGCCACAATCTGATTGAGAATATTGCTTCTCAGAGCCTCATCGAGCACGGGTGTGAGCACTTCAATACGTCCGTTGAGATTTCTCGGCATCAAGTCAGCACTGCCGACATACATCTGAGGCTTGCCGCCGTGGTTGAAGTAGTAGATGCGGGCATGCTCGAGCAGCTCACCCACAATCGAGCGCACGGTGATCGTCTCGGAAACGCCCTTGATGCCGGGGCGCAGCGAGCAGATGCCGCGCACGATGCACTCGATTTTGACGCCTGCACGGCTGGCTTCATAGAGCTCGCGGATGATGTCGGGATCAACAAGCTGATTGCACTTGAGAATGATGTGGCCGTTGCCTTCCTTGCGGTGAATCTCAGTCTCTTCACGGATCAGGCGCGTCACATTGGCACGCAGATGCTTGGGCGAAACAAAGATTCTGCGGTAATCGTTGATGACGCCAAAGCCCGTCATGACATTAAAGAGATCCTGCACATCGTTGCAGATCTCAAAATTCGACGTAAAGAGCCCCAAGTCGGTGTAGATCTTGGCTGAAGAAGCGTTGTAGTTGCCCGTGCCGATATGAGCATAGCGGCGCAGGCCGGTTTCTTCACGACGCACGACAAGGCAAAGCTTGGCGTGAATCTTCAAGCCGGCAAAGCCGTAAACCACATTGACGCCGGCGCGTTCGAGCTCTTCGGCCCAATTGATGTTTTGCTCTTCATCAAAGCGTGCCTTGAGTTCGACCACTGCCGTGACTTGCTTGCCGCGACGGCGTGCTTCGAGCAGGCTCTTGACCACGGGCGAGTCGCTGCCGCAGCGATAAAGCGTCTGCTTGATGGCAACAACCTTGGGATCGACCGCGGCCTGATGCAAAAAGCGCAGCACACTGTTGAAGCTGTCATAGGGGTGGTAGACCATCAAATCGCGCTCGCGCAGCTCTCCGAACAGATCCTCATCGGGCTCAAACGGTTGGGGCAGCTTGGCCTTAAAAGGAGGATACTTCAGATTCGGACGATCAATGCCGATTAAACGAATGAATTCGCTGAAAGCAAGCGGCATGCGAGACTTGAAAATCTGTGAAGGATGCAAGTCAAGGTGCTTGATCAAGAATTCCTGCAGCGCCACAGGCATGCCGCGTCCAAGTTCGAGCCGCACGACCGAGCCAAAGCGTCGCTGCTCGACGTAGTCGCGCACGGCCGCAAGCAAGTCGTCAGCTTCGTCTTCTTCGATCTCGCCGTCGGTATTGCGCGTGACACGAAACATTCCGTAGTTCTTGACCTGATAGCCCGGAAACAGAGTTTCCATGCGGTGCGCAATCAGGTCCTCCATCAGCAGAATGCGGCCTTCACCCGAAGTGAGGTTAAGCTGGTCGCCTTCTCGCATTTCGTCGGGCAGGAACAAAAAGCGCGGCACATTATTGGGACTCTTTAATCGAGCAAAATGCGGACGCTGATCGTCTGAATTCATGCTCCTGAGCTCAATGACGAAGTTGATGCTGCGGCTTGAGATCATCGGGAAAGGACGACCAGCATCGACAGCCTGCGGAGTGAGCACCGGGAAGATCTCGGTTTCGAAATATTTGTCGAGAATGACACGGTGCTTGGGCGAGAGCGACTCATAGGCGACAAAGCGCACGTTTTTCTTGTCGAGCGCCGGACGCAGCTCCTTGAGCCAGAGATTCTCAGCCTGCTCAAGCATTTCGCTCACGCGGCGGCGAATTTCTACGAGCTGCTTGGCCGGCGGCATCTTGTCGGCGCCGGTAGGTGCAACGCCGCTGCGCGCCTGACGCTGCAGGTTCATGACGCGCACCATGTAGAACTCATCGAGATTGTTAAAGAAAATTGAAAGAAACTTTACGCGCTCCAGAAGCGGCACATCAACATCCATGGCCGTTTCAAGAACCTTGCGGTCAAATTCAATCCAACTAATTTCTCGATTGGTATAAAGCGACGGCGAATCGAGCGAAATATTTTCGGGAGCAAGCGCCTGCGGAGTTGCCTTTTTGGCAGTGGTTCTTCTTTTGGCGGGTGTTTTTTTCACCTCGGTTTTGGCTCTGGTCTTTGAAACCGTGCTTCTGGCCGTTTTGGCTGCTGTTTTCGTCGCTCTGGCAGTTTTGGCCGCGCTCTTGCCGGCAGATTTTTTCGCTGCCGCCTCGACCTGTTTGGTTTCGGCAGCGGCAGACTCCTGTGCAGTTTTTTCAGGAGTCTTCACGTCGGTGATTTTGGGTTCGGTCACAGTTTTTTCTCCGTTTTCAAAAGTTTGAGCACTGATCTGCAGGTGATTTAAAAGATTTTTTAGATCGCCGCACTAGTGAACATTCAATAGCCTTCGTCTTTTACCAAACTTTTTTCTGCTTTTTTCGTCGGGTTTTGCATCAAGCATTTCTTGTCATTTTTGATGCCTCTTTTTCAGGCCTCAGTCTTAGACTGTAGCACCGTAGTGCTTCAAAACCATGACAATCGAAAAATGCTGTTTCCAAACAGCAACAGCGTTTGTCCTTGCCTTTTTTATTTTTCCCCCTCACCTTTTTCTCTACACAAGTTTTTCTTGGCCGTCCGAGGTTCGAACTCCAAGTCCTACCGCGGCAAACACAATCCTCGAAAAAACTTGCGCAAAGTACTCAAAGGCTAAGAAAATCTTCTCTCTTAAGAAAGTTTGCACAGGAACACAGGTATCATTGGCTGAAAGTGTGTTTGGTGCGTGTTTCGGAGCGCTTGTCAAAGCGTTTTTCCATATCGATTCAGCATGCATCATTTTTTTCGTGTTTGCAGACAAAGCCATGCGTATTCTCTTGGTTGAAGACGACCCGATGATCGGCGAAGGCGTCGTTGACGGACTCAATGCCGAGGGGTATGCCGTCGACTGGGTGCAGGACGGCAATTCAGCGCTCATTGCGCTTAGAACCACCCCGTTTTCTCTAGTCATCCTTGATCTCGGCCTGCCGGGAAAAGACGGCATCAGCGTGCTGCGCGAAGTACGCTCTCAGAAAATTCATACCCCAGTGCTGGTCACCACGGCGCGCGACACCGTTGCTGATCGCGTTGCGGGGCTCGATGCCGGTGCCGACGACTATCTCATCAAGCCTTTTGATCTTGATGAACTCTCTGCTCGCATCCGTGCGCTTTTGCGCCGCTCCGTCGGCAGAAGCGAGCCGACGATTGAGCGCGGCCGGCTGCTGATCAAGCCCGAAACCCGAGAAGTCTTCTACAACGGGGAACCTGTGCTGCTTTCCATCAAGGAATATGCGCTTCTCGTCGCTCTGGCTGACCGCCCGGGCATCGTGCTCTCGCGCGGCCAGCTTGAAGAAAAGCTCTACAACTGGGATTCCTCGGTGGGGTCTAATGCCATTGAAGTGCATATTCACCACTTGAGAAAGAAGCTCTCGGACGACGCCATCAAAACGGTACGCGGCGTAGGCTACCTGCTTGAGACGTAGTCTTTGCCTTGTGCGCAGGCACCAAGGACAAGTCCGATGGCAAGCATTCGCAGCAAGATCGTCTTTACCCTCGTCTCGGCACTTTTCGTAGCCGGGTTCGTGGCTTCGTGGGCCACGTACTATTCGACGCGCTCGGAATTTTCGGCTATCTTCGACAGCCAGCTCAAGCACACTGCCATGGAGATTGTCGAATCGGGCGCCATTGACGTCAGCCGAATTACCCTCGTCGGTCAGTCCCCGCAGCTCAATCTCTTCGTGCAAATTTACGATGCGCATGAAAACCGCATTTACATGTCGCAGCACCGCTCTCCGCTGCCTGTTGCCGAAGTCGTC
Source organism: uncultured Duodenibacillus sp. (assembly GCA_944388865.1). GTDB lineage: Bacteria > Pseudomonadota > Gammaproteobacteria > Burkholderiales > Burkholderiaceae_F > Duodenibacillus. The sequence goes on from CALXKM010000053.1 coordinate 16,206, forward strand.
GGATTCTCCGACGTAAAGCTCGACTCGGGCGAGGAATGGCGTCAGTACACAAGCACTGTGGGTACGCGCATCATTCAAGTCGCTCAACCCATGGATGTGCGCGACAAACTTGCCGTCTCAGCAGCCATGCGCATCGTGCAGCCCATGCTGGTTTTGATTCCGTTTCTGGCCATTGCCATTTGGTTTGTGATCGTGCAGTCGCTGCAGCCACTAAACCGAACGGCTCGCGCAGTCTCCATGCGCTCGCCCTCGTCTCTTGAGCCTATCGAGATAAAAAACCTTCCCTATGAACTCAAGAGTCTGGTGGGCGCCATCAACAACCTTTTGCGGCGCCTATCCGAAAGTCTCAACGCGCAGCAGCGCTTTGCTTCCGATGCAGCGCACGAATTGAGAACGCCTCTGGCGGCCATCAAGCTGCAGGCTCAGCTCCTGTCACGCTGCAAGCCCGAAGACAAAGCGAAGTACGCTGCCCGCCTGCAGCAGGGCGTAGCCCGCGCAACACGCCTTGTCGAGCAGCTGCTGACCATCGCTCGACTTGATCCGGAAAATGCCGACAAGCCCATGAGCGAAGTCGATCTTGCCGCAGTTGCCTCAAGCGCCGTTGAAGAGCTCTCCCAAAGTGCCCGAGACAAGGCCATTACGCTTACGGCCCGCGCAGAACCGCTGACAATGATGGGAATGCCCGATGCCATTCACCTGATGGTGGTCAACCTCGCAGACAACGCCATTCGTTATACGCCGGAAAACGGACGCATCGAAATCGGAGTCAAGCAAAAGGGAAACGATGCCGTCATCACCGTCACCGATGACGGCCCAGGCATTGCTCCCGAAGAACGCGAACGCGTCTTTGAACGCTTTTACCGCGCGCTCGGCACAAAAGTCTCAGGAACAGGCTTGGGACTGGCTATTGTCAGTCGCATCGTTGCCATGCACAATGGAACAATCCGGATTACCGATGGTTTTGCTCGCCTCGCACACGACGGTTCTGGCGAGGGGTTTGGGGCTCAATTTGTGGTAACGCTTCCTCTAACGCCAAACCGTGGACTGCCGCGGCTTTCATGAATTTCTTCAATCTCTTTGCAGGCCCTCACAATATGCTCGAACAATTTCTCAAAGATCTCGCCGAACTCGTCAACCTTGACTGCGGCACGCACAACACTGAAGGCGTCACAAAGGCTGCGCACATCATGCAGCGCCACTTCGAAGCCCTTGGCTGGAGGGCCGAGCTTGTTGATCTGGGCCCTGAAGTCGGTAAAGGGCTTTTTGCCACCAACAAGCCTGAAGCAGAAAAATTCGATCTTCTGATGAATGCGCATCTCGATACCGTCTTTGCCGACGGCACCGCCGCAGCCAGACCTTTTGCCGTCAACGGCAATATCGCCACGGGGCCAGGCTGCTCGGACTGCAAAGCCGGCGTAGTTTCCATCCTTTACGCACTGAAGGCCGCCGACCCCAAGGATCTTGATCGTCTGGCCATTGCCGTGTGCATGGATCCAGACGAAGAAACGGGTTCAAAGAATTCAGCCGCATGGATGCGTTCAATTGCCTCTCGCGCCAAGCAAGGACTTGTCTTTGAAGCCGCCCGCCCCAACGGAGCTCTGGTGCGCTCGCGCAAAGGAGCCTATCAGCTTCGCGTGCACGTCAAGGGAATTGCCGCGCATTCAGGCAACAACCCCAAGGCTGGCCGTTCAGCCATTTTAGAAGCCGCCCGCATGATCAACGAGATTGCCGAGCTCTCGGACTTTGACGGCACGGGCGTAACGGTCAACACGGGCATGATTTCCGGTGGCTCGGCCATCAACGTCATTGCCCCGGAGTGCACCTTCGGAGTTGATATCCGCGCCTGGACAGACAAGGACATGGATGAAGCGCTTGCCAAGATTCGCGACCGCGCAGCACATCCATCGATCGACGGCGTGACGATCAGCATTGATCTTTTTGGCATTACGCCGGCCATGCCGCGCAGCGAAGCTGGCAGCGAACTTGTTGCAAAAATCAACAAGGCCGCTCAACTCGCTGGCCTCAGCATCGACTGGGTTGATGCTGGCGGCGCTTCCGATGCAAACCACATGGCGCCTTCGGGCTTTGCTGTTGCCGACGGTCTGGGCCCCATCGGAAACCATGCGCACAGCGAAAAAGAGTGCCTCTGCATTGATTCCATTGAGCCGCGCATCAACATGGTCGTCAAGCTGCTGTCGCTTCTTTGATTGTCCGCTGCTCTTTTTCAAGGCCGCCGAACGTTGCGCCTTTGCTTTGGCGGCCTTTGTTACAAATTTAACGCTCGAGCCACAGATCCCAACGCTTAAATTCATGTTTTTGGTTTATCGTGCTCGCTATCGATTAATGGCCGGCAAATGAAACAGTTTGCCCGCAGCAAATTTTGAGCTGCTGCCGGCCTTCATCCTTTTTCAGGAGTTCTGACTTTGATTCTCAACAACGCTTTCAAGCCGGTCGCGGCTGTCGTTGCCGCCGCCGTTGTGATGACCGGCTCCATGTTTGCCGTAGGCGCCGCCGGCGCTCAGGAAATTGCCCCCATGACGGCTGCCCAAACGCAGCAGCTGCCCGACTTCGTTCAACTCGTCGAGAAGTACGGCAAGGGCGTGGTTAACATTTCTACCCTGCGTGAAGCGCGCGTGATCGAAGGCGTCAACCCCTTTGAAGGACTTGACGAACGCCACGCTGAAATCTTCCGCCGCTTCGGCTTTCCGATGCTCCCCTTTATGGGACCGCGCGAAGAACCTGAAAAGCGCGGCACGGGTTCAGGCTTCATCATCAGCGCCGACGGCCTGATTCTCACCAATCATCATGTCGTTGACGGCGCCGATGAAATCACGGTTCGTCTGACCGACAATCGTGAATTCAAGGGCAAAGTCCTCGGCAGCGATGCCAAGACCGACATTGCCGTCGTAAAGATCGAAGCCAAGGATTTGCCGGTTCTCAAGATGGGCAACAGCGATGATCTCAAAGTCGGCGAATGGGTGGCTGCCATCGGCAGTCCCTTCGGTCTGGACAACACGGTCACCGCAGGCATTGTCTCGGCTAAGAGCCGCAAGCTTCCGAGCGATCAGTATGTCCCCTTCATCCAGACCGACGTGGCCGTCAACCCCGGAAACTCGGGCGGTCCGCTCTTTAACATGAAAGGCGAAGTCGTCGGCATCAACTCGCAGATCTTTTCGACCTCGGGCGGCTTCATGGGACTGTCTTTTGCCATCCCGAGCAATCTCGCCATGCAGATTAAGGATCAGCTCGTTGAAAAAGGCAAGGTCACGCGCGGACGCATCGGCGTCGTCATTCAGACCGTAACGCAAGACCTGGCCGAAAGCTTCGGCATGAAGACGCCCAAGGGCGCCATCGTCAGTCAGATTGACAAGGAAGGCCCCGCTGCCAAGAGCGATCTGCGTGTGGGCGATGTGATCGTTGCCGTCAACGGCAAGACGATTGACGACAGCGTTGACATGCCCCTGATGATCGGCAACATGACTCCGGGCTCAACAGCCAAGCTCGACATCATTCGCGACGGCAAAAAAATGACCATCAGCGTCAAGGTTGAAGAGGCTGACTCGTCTGCTCCGGCAAAGGGCAAAGCCGCAGCTTCCAACGCATCCAAACTTGGCGTAACCGTGCGCACGCTTTCTTCCGAAGAGCAGGACAAGGTCGGCACCGAAGGACTTCTTGTCGTCAAGAGTCAGGGAGCCGCCCGCAAGGCCGGCATCGTTGAAGGCGACATCATCGTCAATGTCAACGGCACAGCCATCAAGACGGTCAATGATCTTGGCAAAGTCATTGAAAAGAATGCCGGCAAGACGCTTCGCGTTTTAGTGCAGCGCCGCGACGGCCGCATCTTCATCCCGGTGAAGATCAAATAATCTTCAGGCGTTGCCCTGACAAAACCGTCCGAGCTGTTCAGTTGCGGACGGTTTTTTTGCATAAAGCCCGACTTCTTCTCCAGACCCAGCCGGTGCACAGCCAAATTCCAAAAGCGGCAGCCTTTAGAGAAAAACAGCCGGCATGCGTGCGCAGACCGGCTGTTTTTCATTGATCGCTGAATTTTGAACTATCAACAAGCCTCAGGGCTAACGACATTTCTGTCGGTTTCCCACTGATTGAGCACCTGAAGGGCGATTTCGTCGGCAAGCTTCTCACGGTCGATTTTATTTTGAGCAACGGCACGAATGGCCAGGCCGTCCATCACGGCCATGTCAACCGTGATGCGCACCTCTAGCCACTTATCATCGGCCTCTCCATAGCTGCGATACATCTGCGCGAGCAAGTCGCGAATTTTGTCGTCAAACCGTCTAATGATCTGCCGCAGCTGCTCGTTGTGCACGGCCTCTGCAAATATTTCAAGCGTGACGCGAGCGCGCTTCATATCCATGCTGGTGAGCGCAATTGCCCGCAAATGCTGTAGCCGCTCTTGACGCGTCGGCTTGGCATGCTTGAGACGTGCGACCTGATCGGCTAGTTTCTTAACCTCTCTTTCTGCCAGACACTCAACAATGGCTGCCTTGCCATGAAAATAGTTGTAGAGATTGCCCACGCTCATGCCGGTGCGACGGGCCACTTCCACCATCGTGGTGGCATTAAACCCTTTTTCGGCAAAGCACTCGCGAGCAACGTCGAGGATTTCCTCCCGGCGCTGCTCGTAGAGGTTAAAGTCAAGAACGGTCATTAGCACCCTCCGAGGCGACCTCAGAGGCCTGCTGCTGTTCTTGCTGATTTTCAAGCTGCGAGCCGCCGCCCAGAGCCTTGTAGAGCGTCACGTAGCTCGTTGCACGAGAGAGCTTGGTGCTGATGAGCGTCTGTTGCGCCGTAAAGTTGGCGCGCTGGCTATCGAGCACCGTCAGATAGCTGTCGGCGCCGTTTTTGTAGCGCTCCTCGGAAAGTCTCAAACTTTCAGCCGTGGCATCAGCCAACTTTTGCTGAGCCTGCAGTTCCTTGCCGACCGTGCCTTCCATAGCAAGCGCATCGGCCACTTCCTGAAAAGCCTTCTGAATGGCCAATTCATAATCGGCCACCGCTGCCTTCTGCGCAGCCTGAGCCGCTTCTAGATTGGCAATATTGCGGCCGCCCGCGAAAATGGGAAGACTAATCTGGGGCACAAAATTCCAAAAGCCCGTGCCGTTGCTGAACAAGTCGTCAAGTTCGCCCGATGTCGTTCCGAAGGCGCCGGTGAGCGAAATGCTCGGGAAAAATGCCGCGCGCGCAACGCCGATATTGGCATTGGCGGAAATCAAAGCAGCCTCGGCTGCCGCAATGTCAGGACGCTGCAAAAGCACTTCGCTCGGCACGTTGGAAATAGCCGAAACAGCCTTTGTGGCTCCGTCGACCAATCCATCGGGTTCCATGCTCTCGTCAACGGGACTACCCACGAGCACATTGAGGGCATTGCGGTACTGCGACACGGCGCGTTGAGCCTGAGCCTGCGCAGCCATGGCCGAAGCCACGGTCGTCATGGCCTGCTGCACCTCGAGCTGGCTTGAGGCGCCGAGCTCATAGCTCTTTTCAATAAGCTCAAGACTCTTGAGCTGGCTCTGATACGTCTGCTCGGCAAGCTTCAGGAGATCCTTGGACGCGCCAAGCGAGAGCCAAGTTTGAGCGATTTCGGTAATGACCGTCATCTGCGTCGTGCGCTGCGCAGCCTCTGTCTGCATATACGCCTGCAGAGCCTGTTCGTTCATGTTTCGCACGCGGCCAAACAGATCGAGCTCGTAGGTTGTCATGCCCAACGAAGCCGTATAGACATGAGAAGTCGATTCCTGCCCCGTGGCGCTCATCGAAGCAGGCGTGCGGCTTGCCGTCTCATCAGCCGAGGCGGCAATCGTGGGAAACAGATCCGCACGGCTGACTCGATATTGCGCACGCGCCTGCTCAACGGCATACACCGCCGAACGCAGGTCGCGGTTGTTGATGAGCCCCAGGCGGATCAGCTCGCGCAGGCGCGCATCGGTAAAGAAGTCCCCCCAAAGAGCAAGCCCGTCTGTGAGAAGCTGCGCGCTTTGCGTCGCTTCATCCTGCGGCCAAGCCGCAGGAACAGGAGCCGTCGGACGCTCGTAATCAGGAGCCAGATTCACGCACCCCGACAACAGCAAGGCGGCCGCCAACGGCAAAAGACAAAAACTCTTACGCATTTTCTTATTTCACCTCTTCGCTGTCATGAGCAAGTGCAGGATTCTTCTTGCTGCCGAAAATTCTCACAATAAGAACATAGAAGGCAGGCACAAAGAACACGCAAAGGAATGTACCGGCAAGCATGCCTCCGAGCACAGCCACGCCGATGGCCGACTGGGCGCCGGCACCAGCCCCTGTCGCAGTCGCCAGCGGCAGCACGCCAAGACCGAAAGCCAAAGAAGTCATCAAAATCGGGCGCAGACGCAAACGCACTGCCTCAACCACAGCCTTGAGAACTTCCATGCCGGAATCAGCCAAATCTCGGGCAAACTCCACAATCAAGATAGCATTTTTAGCCACCAGACCGACAGTCGTCAACAAGCCGACCTGGAAATACACGTCGTTTTCCTTTCCGGTAACCCAAGTCAAGCCCAAAGCACCCAAAACGCCAAGCGGCACCACCAAAATCACAGCCACAGGGATCGACCAAGATTCATAAAGTGCGGCAAGCGCCAGGAACACGACCAGAATCGACAGGGCGTAAAGCGGTGCGGCATTGCTGCCTGCCACGCGCTCCTGATAGGAGACGCCGTTCCACTCGATGGAGTATCCCGGAGGCATCTCAGCCAAAATCTCCTCGATGATCTTCATGGCCTCGCCAGAAGAAACGCCCGCCGCGGGGCTGCCCTGAATATTGACGGCATCAAGCGCGTTGAAGCGCTCAAGTCGAGGCGATCCGTAAGCCCACTTTGTCGTCGTAAACGACGAGAAGGGAACCATCGTGCCGCTTGAGCTTCTGGCGTACCACTTGCTTAGGTCCTCAACCTGTCCGCGGGAATCAGCATTGCCCTGCACGTACACCTGCTTGAGGCGTCCCTGATCCATGAAGTCGTTGACGTAGGTCGAACCAAAAGCAGCATTGAGCGTCACATTGATCTGCGACTCGGACACGCCGAGAGCGCGCGCCTTGTCGTAGTCGACATTGACCTCGAGCATCGGCGCATCGGCCATGCCGTTGTGGCGCACCTGAACCAAACGCGGATCCGCATTGGCCTTGGCAAGGAACATGCCCATGACCTCCATCAGGCGGTCATGACCCTGTCCCGAGCGGTCCTGCAGATAGAAGTCAAAGCCTTCTGCAACACCCAGTTCCGGCACGGCCGGCAACGGGAACACAAAGCTTTGCGCGTCCTTGAATTCAGGAGACATTAGTTTTGCCATCGTGCGCATCATGACAGCATCGACCGTCTGATGCTCTCCGGTACGCTCGCTCCAATCCTTGAACTTCAAAAAGCCCATGGAGTTGTTCTGACCGGTACCGGCAAAAGAGAAGCCTCGCACGGTAAAGATCGACTGCACCGTATCCTTTTCAGCCTCGCGCACAACCTTCTGGAAGCGGTCAAGCACCTGGTCGGTGCGCTCAGCCGTTGCGCCTGCCGGGGTCTGAGCCATCATCAGCAGCGTGCCCTGATCTTCGGGCGGCATGAATGCGCTCGGAATTTTCATAAAGCCCAGCACCACAAAGCCGCACAAAATAGCGTAGATGATCATCAATCGGAAGATGCGCTTCACAAGACCTTGCACCGAAGAGCACACGCCGCGATTGAGTGCATCAAAGCCCGTGTTGAACCACCCGAAAAAGCCTTTGGTAGCCTTTTCATGCGAGGCGTCGACCTGCTTGAGCATAGCCGCGCACAAAGCCGGCGTCAGGGTCAATGCCACAACCACAGAAAGCACCATGGCCGAGACGATCGTCACAGAGAACTGGCGATAAATGATGCCAGTGGATCCCCCGAAGAAAGCCATCGGGACAAACACGGCCGACAGCACCATCGCAATGCCGATCAATGCTCCCGTGATCTGATTCATTGACTTGATGGTTGCCGTTCGCGGATCACATTTCTCTTCAGTCATCACGCGCTCAACGTTTTCGACCACGACGATCGCGTCATCGACCAATAGGCCGATGGCCAACACCATGGCAAACATTGTCAGCACATTGATTGAAAAGCCCAAAACATCAAGAATGGCAAATGTTCCGAGCAGCACCACCGGCACGGCAATCGTCGGAATAATCGTCGCTCGCCAATTCTGCAAGAAAAGATACATCACGCAGATCACGAGGATGATGGCCTCAATGAGCGTCTTGACCACTTCATGAATAGCTGCGCGCACAAAAGGCGTCGTATCAAACGGAATCACCGTCTCAACGCCTTCAGGGAAGAAGGGACGAAGTTCGTCGATCTTAGCCTGCACGCGCTTGGCCGTATCCAGAGCGTTGGCACCGGCGCTCAAGTAAATGGCAATGCCCGAAGAAGGCTGCCCGTCAAAGCGTCCCTGGAATGTATAGGTTTGCTGGCCGAGCTCGACCGTGCCGATATCCTTGATGCGAACTGTCGAGCCGTCCATCGGACTCTTGAGCACGATGTTTTCGAACTGCTCGGGCGTATTGAGCATGGAGCTTGCGCGAATCGTCGCCGTAATGACGCGCTTGCCGTTGGTCGGCTGACCGGCAATGTCGCCGGCGGCAACCTGCACGTTTTGCGTTTCGATGGCGGCAATCACGTCAGAGGGCTCAAGCCCGTACTTCATCAACAGCCCAGGATCCATCCAGATGCGCATGGCATAGGAGGCACCGAACACCGTTGATTCTCCCACGCCCTCCAGACGGGCAATCGGCTCTTCAACGTTGTTGGTGAGATAGTCGCCTAAGTCTCCTGATCCAAGACGCCCGGTTTTGTCAATAAAGCCCACCACCATCAAAAACGAGGCGGAGCTCTTGTCGACCGTAACGCCGAGCTGACGCACCGTTTCAGGCAGGTTGGGCTCGGCAGCCGAGAGCTTGTTCTGAACCTGAACCTGAGCAATATCGGGATTGGTTCCGGCCACAAAGGTCAGCGTAATGGCCATGCGGCCCGTTGAGTCCGAGTACGAGCTCATGTACATGAGTCCATCGAGGCCCGTCATATTCTGCTCAATGATCTGCGTGACGGTTCTCGACATGGTTTCGGCATTGGCGCCCGGGTAGGTCGCATTGATGCGCACCTGCGGCGGAGCAATATTGGGGTACTGCGAAACCGGAAGGTTGAAAATCGACAGCGCCCCCGCCAGCATGATGACGATGGCGATCACCCAGGCAAAAATCGGGCGATCGACAAAGAAACGACTCAGCATAGTTGACGTCTCCGCTTACTTGGCCGCAGCAGCCGTTGAAGCTGCGGCAGGAGCCTGCTGCTGCGCAGCAGCTTTGGAATCGCCGTAGCTCACAAGAGAGCCCGGACGCACATGCTGGATGCCTTCGACAATGACCTTGTCGCCCTCGGAAAGACCGGAATCAAGCACCCAATAAGCCCCCTCGGCACCGGCAATCACGATGTCGCGACTCTCAACCTTGTTGTCCTTGTTGACAATGTAGACGTACGGCTCGCCCGTATTGCGGCGCATCGTGGCGCGCTGATCGAGCTTGACGGCCTTTTCGCGCACGCCGTCGACGAGTCGGGCACGCACATACATGCCGGGCATCAGCTCACGGTCAGGATTGGGGAAAACGGCGCGGATACGCACGGTTCCTGTCGACTCGTCGACCAAAGCGTCCTGGAAGGTGAGCTTGCCCAAAGAGTTGTAGATGCGGCCGTTTTCGAGCACAAGCTGCACATCGGTGCTGCCCTCTGTACCGAGCTTTATGACGCCCTCCTTGGCCTGCTGGCGAAGATTGGCAATCACATCGTAAGACTGCGTGACGTCGACATAGATCGGATCGAGCTGCTGTACCACAGTAAGTCGTGCAGCCTGATTGGCCGTCACGAGAGCGCCGGGCGTGACTTCAGACAACGAAACCTTGCCCGAAATCGGGCTCGTCACCTTGGTGTAGCGCAAATCGATGCGTGCAGCTTCAAGCGCAGCCTTGGCAGCGGCCACATTAGCCACGGCAACCTTGTAGTTGGCCTGCGCCGTATCATTGGCCGAACGGCTCACCGCGTTGACCTTGACGAGTTCTGCGGAACGCTTGGCGTCAGCCTTAGCGGACACCAAAGTGGCCTCCGCCTGCAGCAGTGCAGCGCGGGCAGAAGCAACATTTGCCTCGTAGACGGCCGGATCAATCTGGTAGAGCGACTGGCCGAGCTTGACTTCGGAGCCTTCTTCAAAAAGTCGCTCCTGGATGATGCCCGAAACTTGCGGACGCACCTCCGCAACGCGATAAGCCGATGTGCGCCCCGGAAGCTCGGTGCGCATAACCGCGTCCTGCAAATGGATTTCCTGAATCGTTACCTGCACAGCACGCTGCGCGGCCGCCTGCTGCGGCGCTGCATCCAGCTTTTTGCCGTCACACCCCGTAAGGGCCAAGGCAGCTGAAGCCGCCAAGGCAAGAACCGCGAGTCGCGGCATATTTGTCAACATCATTTACGAGAACTCCGAAACGAAATATTTCCGTTTGTTGAGGCTTTATCCGCCCAAAAAATTTCAATCCAGAAGCACCAAAAGGGAAAAGCGAAAGACAACTTCCCCTTTCCCAGCAAAAACTGAACAACAATTCACTTCTGAACGAGCGTTCAGAATTTTACGTAAATTTGCAGCTTCTTTCTTATTCTTCGGTGGGACGAATGCCCCTAAAAACACTGACTTTTATGTTTTAAATCAAAGATTGTGATCCTTGATGCGCTTTTTGAAAGCTAAGCGCCCTCCGAAAACCTTTTCTGCTGCCTGCGCAGAGAATAAGCCGGCGATCACCAGCGCCATGCCTGCAGCAACCGGCACAGTGAAAGGCTCATCGAGCACGACAATAGCCGTTGCCACGGTCACCACCGGAATGAGGTAGATGTAGACGGTGCTGAGCACTGCGCCGAGCGCCTTGACCGATATGCTCCAGAAAACAAAGCAAAGCCCTGAAGCAAGCAACCCCAAAAAGAGAAGATTGCCGCCGACAACAGGATCAAGAAGCTCGTCGACACTGACCGAAAACTCTCCGAGACATGAGGCAGGAATCATGCAAAGGATGCCATAGAAGAATATGCGGCGCGTCACGGGCAGCGCAGCAAAACCGTAAGCCGTAATGCGCTTGATCAAAAGCGAATAGACCGCCCAGATAAAGCCTGCCGCCGCCGCAAGCAAATCTCCTGCGGCATTGAACTGAAGTCCCTCTTCGCCTCCCCAGCAAATAAGTCCCACGCCGGACAAGGCCAGCGCCAACCCAGCAAAAAACCAAACGCTCAAACGCTCATTGGAGCCTGAAAAGCGCCCCAATATGGCAGTGAAAAAGGGAGAAAGACAGACAATGACGCCGACATTAGACGCCCTCGTAAAGACAAGCGCAATGTTCTCCACAAGGTAGTACAGACAAATTCCCGAAAGTCCTGCTAGAAAAAAGAACAACTCCTGCTTGCGCGTCGTCTTTCCCAAGCCTCTCGGCCAAAGAATCCACAGGAAAAAATAGCCCAAAACAAAGCGAATGACGAGAATCTCCACGGGAGCGAGCACATCAAGCAGCACCTTTGTCGAAACAAAGGTCACGCCCCAGACGCCGACCGTGAAAAGCGCAAGCAAATGCCCGACAAGCACGTCTTTTTTCATCATTGAACTTGAAAAATTTTATCTTTCGAAAAACAAGCGGCAGAAACGAACTGCCGCTTGTTCGAAAACGTGGCGATTTGCTCTCTTACTCCACCGTCACGCTCTTGGCCAGATTACGAGGCTTATCGACGTCCGTTCCACGAGCAAGCGCCGTATGGTACGCCAGCAGCTGCAGCGGAACTACATGCAGAATCGGCGACAGATCCCCGTAGTTTTCAGGCAGCCTGATGACATGCATGTCTTCGGTGCTGTCAATGACGCTGTCGCCGTCGGCAAAGACATAAAGCTTGCCGCCGCGGGCCCGAACTTCCTGCATGTTGCTTTTTAATTTTTCAAGCAGTTCGTCGTTGGGTGCAATCGTCACAACCGGCATGTTGGCGTCAACGAGCGCAAGCGGCCCGTGCTTGAGTTCGCCTGCCGGGTAAGCCTCGGCGTGGATATAGCTGATTTCCTTGAGTTTGAGCGCTCCCTCAAGCGCAATCGGGTAGTGCACGCCGCGTCCTAAAAACAGCGCATCATCCTTGAATGCAAAGCGTTCAGCCCAAGCGATGATCTGCGGTTCGAGTGCAAGCACGCTCGTCAATGCCGCAGGTACATGCCGCAGACTTGTCAGCGCCTGGGCCTCCCGCGCCTCGTCGAGCCTGCCTCTGAGCTTGGCAAGCGTGAGCGTCAGCAAATACAAGGCGGCAAGCTGCGTTGTAAACGCCTTCGTGCTGGCTACGCCGATTTCCACGCCTGCTCGCGTAATGTAGGAAAGCCTACTTTCGCGCACCAGGGCGCTTTGCGCCACGTTGCACACAGCAAGCGTCTTCGTCATGCCAAGCGACACAGCGTGCTTGAGCGCGGCAATCGTATCGGCCGTCTCTCCGGACTGAGAAATCGTCACGACCAAAGCATCCGGATCCGCAATGGAGACGCGATAGCGATATTCGCTGGCAATCTCCACGTCGCAGGCTATGCCTGCAATGGCCTCAAGCCAATATTTGGCGGTAAGCGCCGCGTAGTAGCTCGTGCCGCAGGCAAGCATCAAAATGCGCCGCACCCCACTAAAGACTTCCTGCGCGTCCGCTCCAAAAAGCGTCGGAGAGATGCCCGCCACGCCCTCGAGCGTATCACCAATCGCCCGCGGCTGCTCGAAGATCTCCTTTTGCATGTAGTGCCTATACGGCCCAAGATCGGCAGCTCCTGAATAGGCCTGAATACAGACGGACTTGCGCTCAATCTGAGCATACTGACCATTGACGCCGCGTGCGTACACATGGACAGCTGAAGCCGTCAGATCCACCAAATCCCCTTCTTCCAGATAAATGAAGTTGTCGGTCACTCCGGCAAGCGCCATGGCGTCGCTTGCGATGAAGTTCTCTTCTTGCCCAAGCCCGACGACCATGGGCGAGCCTTGCCGGGCGCCGACAATGCGTCCAGGCTCAAGACTCGAGAACACGGCAATGGCGTAAGCGCCCGTTACACGCGCCAGAGCCTTCTTGACAGCCTCCAGAAGATTGCCTTCGTAGTAGCGATTGACCAGGTGGGCAAGCACTTCCGTGTCAGTCTGACTGGTCATTTCCACGCCTTCGGCAATAAGTTCAGCCTTAAGCTCGGCATAGTTTTCAATAATGCCGTTGTGCACCAGGGCAATGCGCCCGCCAGCAATATGCGGGTGAGCATTCATCACGGCCGGTCCGCCGTGCGTGGCCCAACGCGTATGCGCAATGCCCGTTGTGCCCTGCATGCCGTCGGCAACGACCTGTTCGGTCAGGTCCTTGACGCGAGCCACGCTGCGCGCGCGCTCAATTTTCGAACCCTTAAGAACGGCCACGCCGCAGCTGTCGTAGCCTCGGTATTCTAGACGCCGCAAGCCTTCGAGCATGACCGGAACAATATCTCTGAGGCTTGCGCCGGCAACGATTCCACACATGATTCAAATTCCTCGAAAAAATGCTCAAGATGCGTTTTTCGTTTTTTGCGAAATCGCCGCTTACTGCTTCTTAACCGGCCGCTGCCAGGCGTCAATCGTGCGCTGCGGCGCGCGGCTCAAGGTGAGCTTGCCCTGCGGAGCATCCTTTGTGAGCGTGGTGCCCGCACCAAGCGTTGCGCCCTCGCCCACGGTCACCGGAGCTACGAGCTGCGTGTCCGAACCAATAAAGGCATTGTCGCCAATGGTTGTTCTGAACTTATTGACGCCATCGTAGTTGCAGGTAATGGTGCCTGCGCCAATGTTGACGCCGCTGCCCATGTCGGTGTCGCCGATATACGAGAGATGATTGATCTTTGAACCTTTGCCGATATTGGACTTTTTGATTTCTACGAAATTTCCCACGTGCACTTCATCGCTGAGAGCCGCCTGCGGACGCAGACGAGCATAGGGCCCCACGAGAGCCTGCGAGCCGACTTCGGCCTGATCAATATGGCAGAACGCTTCAATGCGCGTACCGGCTCCAATCTTTGAGTTTCGAACAACGCAGTACGGACCAACGTAAACTCCGTCGGAGAGCTCTACATTGCCTTCAAACACGCAGCCCACGTCAATGGTGACGTCTCGCCCGCACACGAGAGTGCCGCGAATGTCAAGACGCGACGGATCAATGACGGTGACGCCCGCATCGGTCAAAAGCTCTGCCTGATGATCCTGCCAAATGCCCTCGAGGCGCGCGAGCTGCGTCTTGGAATTGACCCCCTCGACCTCAAAGCTTCTTCTCGGTCGAGCTGAATTGATGCGCACTCCGTCGCGCACAGCAAGTCCAATAACATCAGTCAGGTAGTACTCGCCCTGCGCATTGCTTGCCTTGAGCTCGGAAAGCCACCCAGCCAGACGCGCCGTCGGCAGCAGCATGATGCCGGTATTGACCTCGCGAATCTGCTTTTGCCCTTCCGTTGCATCCTTTTGCTCGACGATAGCCACAATGCGGCCTCTTTGCCGCAAAATGCGCCCGTACCCCGTGGGATTGCGCAAAACAGTGGTGAGAATTGCCATGCCGTCTCCGGCAACCGCCCGCAAACGATCGATGGTCTCGGGCTGCACAAGCGGCACGTCGCCCAACAAAACAAGCGTATTTTCAGCAGCCGGATCCAATGCCGGCAACGCACACTGCAGCGCATGCCCGGTTCCCATCTGCGGCTGCTGCAGCACGAATTCCAAACCCTGTCGGTTTTCAAGCGCCTGCTCGACGACTTCGGCACAATGGCCCACAACGACCACCGTACGGCTCACATCAGCAATCTTTTGCACCGTATCGAGCACGCATTCAATCATCGGCTTTCCTGCCAGAGGCTGGAGCACCTTGGGAAGATCCGAGTGCATGCGCTTGCCCTGACCGGCAGCCAGTATCACAACGTTCATCATGGTGTTTTTTTCCTAAGTTTTTCGCCCTTTGTATATTTGCAGACAATTTCGGACGGGGTTGCTCATAAACAGACGTATTTTGCCATTGCGCGCCGCATGACTGCGCCAAGAAAAACTCTTCTCGCCGCAAAGCGACAAAAAAATCTTTCTTTCTGCCGAGGCCAAGCTCAAAAAATTCCTGCACTAATCCGGCTTTTTTCGCTGAAATTCATCAGTTACCTGCCGCGCATCAAGACAATTAGGCACTTTCGGCAGTTACGATTTGTAAAAAGCTCCCTAGAATTTGGCCCTTGCGAGTGTGTCGATCTTTTCTGCACATGCTGTTTTTTCCAGTGAATTGTTCTGCAGTTCCGTACAAACAACAAAGGATGCTTCCTTCCCTCAGAAGCGTCCACCAAAACTGAGCAGATTCCTACGCAATCGCATTGACTGACTCGGTCAGGCATCGACCTGATTTGGTCGGTCCGCGGGCAGAGCGATGCAATGCAGCCTCTGCGGATCCGGCCCTTGAGGCCCCAACTGGAGCTTTTTTATGACGACTGAAAACACTGCGGGAAAGACTCCGCAAAACCTTCCTCAAATGGAAAAAGAGAAGGTGGGCGTCGGAGCGTACATTTCGCTCTTTCTGGCCATCTGCTTTTTCTCTGGCGTGTTCTACAAGATGCCCGAAGGCTGGACGTGGCTTAGTGCCTTTGACTTCACGACATTGATCGGCAAGTTCGGCACGGTCTTTGAATCGACGAACTTTGTTGGCAAGGGCGGCGTGAGCGCACGCCAAGGCTTTGCTTTTGCCTTGTCTCTTGTTCCGGGCGTGATGCTCGCCTTGGGGCTTTTGGAAGTGCTCTCGCACTACGGCGCTTTGCGCGCAGCCCAACAGCTCATGACCCCGCTGCTTCGTCCGATCCTCGGCGTGCCTGGCAACACGGGCCTTGCGCTCATCACCGACTTGCAGAGTACGGATGCCGGCGCCGCTCTCACCAAAGGTCTTTCCGATACTGGTCTCATCACCAAGCAAAATCTTGTGGTGATGTGCGCCTGGCAGTACGCAGGCGCAGGTCTGGTGAACAACTATTTTTCGATTGCCTCGGCTTTATTTGCGGCTTTCCTCGTTCCGGTGTGGATGCCGCTGGTGATCATGTTCGTCTTGAAGTTTGTCGGCGGTGCACTTACCCGCTTCGTCCTCATGACCGTTTACAAAAAGGATTTCGCAAATGAGTAATGCTGCTACCACTTCCAAGAACCCTTTCGACATCTTCGTTGCGGGTCTCAGAAAGGGCTTTGGCGTTGCCATCAACAACCTGATGCCCAACGTGATCATGGCTTTTGTTCTTGCCTACATCCTTCAGCTTTGGGGCGTACTGCAGTTTCTGGGCGATCACTGCGGCGTTCTGATGGGCATCTGGGATCTTCCTGGTGAAGCGTTGACCGTGCTGTGCGCCACGTGGCTGAGCTGCGGCGCCGGCGTGGGCGTTGCCGCCTCGCTTTTTGCCTCCGGCCACCTCACCCCGCACGACATCACGATTTTGTCCCCGGCTCTTTTGCTGATGGCCTCGCAGATTCAGTACATGGGTCGCCTGCTCGGCGTGGCCGACTGCCCCAAGAAGTACTGGCCCTGGCTGATGATCAACTCTCTGCTGATGGCCGGCATCGGCATGATGATCATGCGCTTTCTCGTGTGACGCTCTGATGCTGTGACATTTTCCTAGAAAACCGCCGCGACAGAAAAACCTTCTGCCGCGGCGGCTTTTTCTCACCAGCCTTTGCGTTCTCATCGCAAAGGTAGCCGCAAACAAGCGTCCGTCGCCCGAAGAGCCATAATCCTCAGCAAAGGCCTCCCAAGCAAGACAAAGGCTTCAAGCGATCTCAGGGGCCGTCATGCTCGGACCTGCGGCAGTCTTCTCATTGGCTGCCGGATCTTCAGTGCCGCCTCCACTTCAGAGCCATTTCGCGACCATCGGCGGCTGCGCTCTTAAAGAAAGACTCCAATCAGGCCGCAAATCACTCCGGCCGAGGTGACTGCTGCAGCTTGACCTGCCCGCTGTCGAAATCGGCCAGCTGACGACTCAAGTCATTTTTCCAAGAAAAAAAACGTCGAGGAGCTTTTAAGAGCTGCCAAGACGAGGCCTGATTCCCGAAAAGCGGGCTTATAAGGCCCGCCCGGGTATTTTGCTCATTGATTATCCGAACAAAATCGCATTGACGATCAGCGTCGTAATCAGACCGAGAATCATCGGAATCCAGGTACGGCGAACAATGGCCATCGGAGAGACGCCTGCAGCACCGGCCACGGCGATGATGACGCCAGCTACGGGACTCATTGCGCGCAGCATGCCCGAGGCAAACTGCATCGGCGTCACAAGCGCTTCAACAGAGCCGCCGAGCCCAGCCGCCACGTCCGGGGCAAGCGCAGCAAAAGATGAATAGGCTCCCACGCCCGAGCCGGTAAGAAACGTCACCACCGACACGATTGCCGTAAGCAGCACCGTCATCGCACCCATGCCGGCACCCACGCCCTGCGCGGAATTGATCAGCACATCGATCAGACCTGAGACCTTCAAACCCGTGGCAAAAAACTCTGCGCAAATAATGAGCGCCACGATGCCGGCAAACATCTTTCCCATGCTCTGGAACATCGCCATGGCATCCTTGAAGATCTTCTTGATGTCGCGCAGGCGAATGATTTCCACAATTACAACGCCGACCCACACCATGAAAAGTGCAGCAACGGTATCGAGCTTGACGGAAGAAACCACCAGCTTGGAAAAGATGATCAGAAGGATGATGGGCAGCACGGGAAAAATAGCGTACCACTTCGGAACGACAGGTGCATCAGCCTTTTTCACTTCAACAGCTTCGGCGTACACGTCATCGCCCTTTTTATCGTAGTAGCGCTGCACGAAATAGTGCGCCACGGTCGCCACGATAAGCGTCGGCAATGCAAGAGGAACCTGATACTGCACAAGATAAATGATGGGATCAAGGCCAGCAACCTTGGCTGCCAGACTTGCGGTTCCAGCCGTCGGCGCAAACGTCATGCCTGCTGACGTGCCGATCACGGCTGCCGCCGCAGCCGCAGAAACGCCGACGGCGCGCATAATGGGAAAGAGCACCACCAGCAAAAGCATCGCAAGGCCGGCTGCCGAAGAAATAACCGTCACCAGAAGTTGCCCGACGACATAGCCGCCGGCGAGCACCAGATAGGGAGCCTTGAGCGCCCCAAGAGGCTTGACTGCCACATCAACGAGCGCGCGGGCTGCGCCGATGCGATCCATGTATGCGGCAAAGCCGCCTGCGGTCATGATCAGAAAGCCGATGCCCGAGCTCTGCTTGGTTGCAATCGACTTCATCGTTGCAAAGATGTCAAAGAGCCAAAAACCGGAAGCCTTGACGCCCTTGGGCAGGAAATTGACGTCGGTCAAAAGCGCTGCGCACACCAAAAGCACGAGTCCGGCAAACAAAAGCACCAAATGCGTCTGATAGCGCTTGATCAGCGCCCAGCCTGTAATGATTGTGACGATAACGGCCAGTATGGGCATGAAAGTTGTCATTTTCACTTCTCCCTTGTGGTTTTTTCTCGCTGTTTAGAGAAATGCGCAAAATTCGGCTTGCAGATCGGCAAGAGCCGTTTGAATCTTTTGCTCAACGCCGAGCGTCTGCTGCTGCAAGGCGGCGGCCTTTTGGCGTGCCTCAGCGATCATCGCATCAACCTCGCTGGGACGAGCGCTGCCCGCTGTCCGGCGATTTTCGAGGATTTTGACGGGATTCAAAGCATCTCTGAACTCTTCTTCGGTCATGGGAAGAATGCTCGAGACGCCGGGAAATTCCTCTTCAATCTCCGCCTTGTAGATGGCCTGCATCTGTTCGTACGGAAATTCAAGAGACTTGACGTTGTTGGCGCGCGCCCACGAAACCATGCGGCTTGCCATGTGATGCCCAATGCGAAACGGCAGCCCATGATCCTTCATCAGCCGATCGGCAATCTCCTGCGAGGCGGTCCAGTCGTTGTTGAGCTCCTCAAGAGCGCGCTGAGGGTTGATTCTCAAGGCATTGAGCACCTTGAGGAAGCGCTCGAGCATCGAAACCGCGGCTTTGCACATGCGGCCATTTTTTGCAACGCTCTTTCCGTCAACCATTCCCGGCACGACGTTGTGCGAGCGTGCAAGAACTGCCGTCATTTCGGCCACAACGTCCGAGGCGTCGGCGCGGCAGTTGTTCATCAGGCCGGGATTTCTCTTTTGCGGCATGGCCGAGGAGACGTACGTGTTCTCGCCGCCTTCCTGAAGAATAATCCAGGGTCTGGGCTGGGCATACTGCACCATGATGTCGCTGATCATCGAACCCACATGAATGGCTGCACTTGCGGCAGCCGAAGCGATCTCAAGCGGGAAATCGACAGGCGCTTCGCACGTGGCGTCAAAGGCATTTCTCACCGGCCTGTCAAAGCCCAGCCTATCGGCCATTGCCTGCCGGTCAAGCGGCCAGCCGGTGCCGTTGAGCACGGTTGCGCCCATGGAGCATTCGTTGTAGCGGGAAATGCATTGCCAAAGGCGTTCGCGATCACGCAAAAAAGCAGCGGCAAAGCCCAGCAAATAGTGCGCGTAGCTATTGGGCTGAGCGGCTACGCCGTTGGTGTAGTTGGGAACAATCGTGCCGCGATGCTCTTGAGCCAGACTCAAGAGCTTGTCGATGACGGCGTCGAGCGCTCGCGCAATGTTGAGAGCCTGTTCCCGATCAATTGCCATGCGCATCGTCGACAAAATATCCTGACTAGAACGGCCTGCGTGAATGAGCGTCACCTCAGGACTGGTCGCCGCAATAAGCATCGGCTCATAGTCGATGTAGCGCTTGACGCGCTTGGATGCATCGTCTTGCGCGGCTTTTTCCACGGCCGCTATGCCGCCGGCAGCAAGCCTGGCTGTTTTTTCATCAATCAACCCCTGGCTGCGATTGATGACGACCGTTCCCTTATTGATCATGGAAATCCAAAAAAATTCATCGTGCAGCACGACTTTTCCTCCATATGCAATTGATTTCGGGCTTTGCCAGCCTGCGCGCCGAGGCAGCAAAGGCCGAGCGTCTTGAGTATCAAACGAACGCAAAAAACGCTCAACAGCTCTCAACGCAAAATAGTTTTGCGAAATATGCAAAATAAGCTTTGCGGCAAGTACGTGAAAGCATTGAGAATTGGTTTGCGTTTAGCCATACGGCAATCTGCCTTGCCAGAAACCATCTTCTCGCGCAAAATCCCTGCATCAGACCCGCTTTGCAAGCTGCTCCTACCATGTCTAAGACCGATGATCTATCTGCCTGGCGCTGTTTTCTCGTCTTTGCCAAAACAGGATCGTTGAGCGTTGCTGCAAAAGTGCTGCAAGTCGAGCCTTCAAGCGTTTCACGCGCCATTGCAGGACTTGAAAGGGCGCTTGGCTGCGAACTCATCCGACACAATGCACGACCTCTTCAGATGACAGAAGCCGGAGAGACCGCCTTTAAGCGCATGCAGACGATCCTGCGCGCACACGACTCCTTCATTGAGTCTCTGGCAAGCGAAGCTCGTTCTTTGTCCGGCAATATCCGCTTGTCTTCTGCGCCAGGCTTTGCCTCTCGACGCCTAACGCCCATCCTGCAGCGCTTTCGCGAACTGCACCCTGAAATCAACATTGAAATGCTCACGGGATGCAAAGAGGCTGATGTGCAAAAAGGACTTTGTGAAGTGGCTACGCTTACCGGCGAACCTTCCCTGCCCGGACTTGTCTACATGAGCCGAGGCCGCAACGTCTACCTGCCGGTAGCAAGCCCTTCCTACGTCCTAAAGCACGGCATGCCGCTGACTCCTTCAAGCCTGCGCACGCACACGGGCTACATCTACAACGGTCCCGTCCGAGGCGAAACCAAAGTTTTGCATCGCGGCGAAAGAACCGAAATCGTGAGCTTTGCCACGAGCATTCGTTCCACCGACATTCTGGCAATACGCTCCGCCGTGCTCAGCGGCATGGGAGTCGCCGTCGACATGCCGCTTGTGCAAATCTACGAGGATCTTCTCAATGAGCGCCTCATTCCAATTCTGCCAGGATGGTTTTTGCCGCCCATCGAGTGCTATATCGTCACTAGCCGCACGGCCTGGCACATGAGACGCGTGCGCATTTTTCTGGAATGGTATGCGCACTCCATGCAGCAGCTGTTTGCCTCCTACGAGAGTCAGGTCTCGGCGATCGTAGGTCTGCCCAGAGACGATCATCATCCGGATCGTGAAAGAATCTTTCGCACCTAATGAGCATCAATCGCAAATGTTTTTTGCGCACAACGCAAGCGCTCAAAGCACAGAAGCAACTTTCAGAGACAGTTGGAAAAAAACGGCTCCCTCGTTGAAGGAGCCGCCCTAAGAAAGATCAGAATCTCAAGCCCGTCAAGATGCAGCCGTCTGCAGCTTAAGCGCTTGCCAGCGATGGTAGCGAGCGTTGCTCGTCGTAGGCAGCAGGCTTCCAATGACCATGCTGCAGCCAGCCGCAATAAATCCGCCCAGCACAGAGGGAAATACCTCGCCGGCGCTCGTGCAGGTCAGCAGCAGCCAGACTGAACCGCCGACAAAGATCGACAGCCATGCGCCCTGCGTGGTGGAGCGCTTCCAATAGAGCCCCATCACGAGCGGCCAGAAGGCGCCCACAACCGGGAATTGATAAGCCATGGCAACCATGTCGTAGATCGCCGTGCCTTCAAACCAAAGGCTGTAGGACAAAACCGCCACTGCGAAGGCTACCAGCGTCATGCGCATATAGCCAAGTTCCTTGCCCTCGATATTGACGAAGTTCTTGAGCACGTTTTCCACAAAGGTGGTCGCCGGCGCAAGCATGGTTGCGGAAGCCGTCGACATCACGGCGCTCAGAACCGCACCAAAAAAGAGCACGCGCAGCCACCAGGGCATGTAGTCGCGGATCAACGTCGGCAGCAGCCGCTGCGGATCGGTATTGAGAAGCGTCTCTCCCACGCCGGGCATGGCAAGCACCGCAGCGCACACGATGAACATCGGCACAAAGGCAAAAAAGATATAGAAGATCCCGCCGAGGATAGGACCGCGCACAGCCGTCTTTTCATCCTTGGCGCTCATCACGCGCTGAAAAACGTCCTGCTGCGGAATGGAGCCAATCATCATCGTGATTGCAGCCGAGACCCAGAAAAGCCATCCATTAAGAGACATTTCAGGCCAGGGATTGAAAAGATCACGCGAGCTGGCAAAAGCCACCACATCGCCGAAGCTTCCGGCCATATCGGTTGCACACACAGCCACGGCAATAAGACCAGCCACGATGATGATCATCTGGAAGAAGTCGGTGACTGCCACAGACCACATGCCGCCGTAGACCGTATAAAAGAGCACGACGAAAGTACCGATGGTCATGCCCAGAGATACGCTCACCACGCCTTCAGTAATGAGATTGAGCACAAGACCCAGTGCGGCAATCTGCGCGCCCACCCAGCCCAGGTAGGACAAAATGATGAAAAATGCGCAGGCAAGTTCAATCTTCTTGCCATAGCGTTTGCGATAAAAGTCGCCAATGGTCAGAAGATCCATCTTGTAGAGCTTGCGGGCGAAAAACATGCCCACTAAAACGAGCGCCATTCCGGAGCCAAACGGTTCCTCGATCACTCCGGCAATGCCGCCTTCGATAAAGCGGCCCGGGAGTCCGAGCACGGTCTCGCTGCCAAACCAAGTGGCAAACGTAGCCGTTATAACCATTGCCAGCGGAAGGGATCGCCCTGCCAAAGCGTAATCGGCGGTATTGCGTACGCGGCGAGCCGCCCACAACCCGATTCCGATCGAAACCAGCATGTACATGCAGACCAGTACGATCAGCGGCGTCATCGCACCTCTCCTTAAAAAAAGCGTAACGACGAAGGGATTTGTAGGATGTTCTGCAACCTTCCGCGGCTTTTGTTTTGCGTTTCCGGCCGCTTCGTTTTTTGCAGTGCGCGCAGTATATGGATATGTGATGAAAAATGTGCCTGATTAAGAAAATTTTTTTCCTGAAAATTGGTCAAACTTTCATCGATATCAAAAGTTGCCCTTTTTTTGGTTCTGGAACTAGTCAAAAGTCCTAAGCAAGAGGGAGATAGGTGTTGCAAAAAGTTCCCAATCGACTCATCGCAAAAACCCTTGCAACCCATTCAATTGACTGAGAAAAATCGACTTTTCGAAGGACCAAACTTGTCCTCTTCCGAGCCTCTTTCGAGTGCTTGAAAAAAAGACTCTTCGCGGCACGCGCCTTATTGGCCGGCGAAACAAAAAAAAACCGCGCTGCAAACGGAAAGCATGCTTTCCGCCGACAACGCGGCTTTCTTTTTTTGACGCAAAAAGCGTCTGCTGCGGCTATTAGCTCGGCTGCTCGACCTGTTCAATGCCCGCAAGAAGCCAGCCAGTGGACTCATCAGTCTTTCTGACCAGCACCCAGCGTTCGTGCACTTGTTCGAATTCACCGGAAATCTTCATGGCGCCGTCAAACTCAACTACAGCCACATTCTCGTTTCCTTCCTGAAGGATGCCCATCAGATTTGCCGAGAGATTAATCACCTCCGAGCTCTGGGGTTCACTGCCGCGCTCGCGAAGCTTGTGGGTAACGGCAATAAAGAAATCGTCCGTCGTAAAGTCGCTGATTTCGACAACATTGCCTGTATCCCAAGCCTTTTGCAGCTTGACGAAATTTTCCTTGGCAACGGCCTCAAAACCTGCCTTGTCAAATCCCTCGGGGATAGCAAGGCCGGCGGCTTCAGCCTGCCCTGCGGGCGCGCCGCGCGAAAAGACGTCCATGACGCTGCCGGGCGCGGCCCCGAGAGACCCCATCATCTGACCGGCACTGCCGGCGGATTGATTCGCTGCCGGCTGCTGCTGTGCTTCAAACCGGGCATTGGGATCATTGTAATGGGGCTCCTCGCGAGACCGAGCTCCATATCCGGCAGCCGCCGGAGCTGCTCGCTTTCCTGCAAGACGCGAAAAAACCATGCGCGCCACAAAGAAAAGCGCCAGCACCAAAAGCGCCATCATGATGAACTGGCCAACTTCGGCTGAAATGCCCAAAGCACTCAAAAGAGCGGTAATGCCCAAAGCGGCAGCTGCTCCCATCAACAAGCCGCGCCAGGGGCTGGGCTTGGCAGCCGCAGCCGCGCCCGCAGCAGGATTATTCGCGGCCGGACGCTGCGCTTGCTGCTGCTGGCGCTGGCCGGTCAAGGCCGGCGCCTTCTGCGGCGGCGTCGCCTGACGCAGTGCAGGAGCCGAGCGGCCAAAAGACGCGCCGCCTCCAAAACGACGTGCGGCATCCGCATCCATCGCCGTCGTCACCAAAACCAGACCCACAGCAAAAATAGCCAGAAGGTTTTTCATCATCGCTAAAAAGGTATCCAACCAGTCAAAAATTGTGTTTTTCCACGCACACGCGGGAACGCCTACGCATTCTACGGGACAACGCTTTATTTTTGACGTTCATCAAAAATCAACTTTGTGTAAAAGTTTTTCTTTTCGGTCAAATCAAGCTTTGGTGCCGATATGCAGAGCACAGATGCCGAAGGTGAGATTCTTCCATCTAACCTGATCGAGCCCGGCCTCTCGCATCATGCCCGCCAGCGTCGGCTGATCAGGGTGCATGCGGATCGACTCTGCAAGATAACGATAACTGTCGGCATCGCCCGCCACCTTGGATCCCAACCAAGGCATAAAGACAAAGGAGTAAAAATCATACAAGGGCTTGAGCCAGCGCTGGCAGCGGCTGAATTCAAGCACGACGACTCGCCCGCCCGAGCGCACCACGCGCGTCATTTCTCGCAGCGCCCGCTCCTTATGCGTCATATTGCGCAAGCCGAAAGAAACCACGGCCGCATCAAAGTAATTGTCGTCAAAGGGAAGCGCCTCGCAGTCGCACTGCGCAACATGAGCCTTGGTTCCCGTGGCGTGCAGTCGTTTGAGGCCTTCGCTGAGCATTGATCGATTGATGTCGGTTGCCCACACTTCGCCCTGCTCGCCGGCAATCGTTCCGAAACGAATGGCCAAATCACACGTTCCCGAAGCAATGTCAAGGACGCGGCTGCCTCTCGTCAAGCCCACTTCCCGTACGCAAATACGCTTCCAGAGCCGATGCAGCCCCAGGCTCAGCAAATCGTTCATCAGATCGTAGCGGCGCGCCACAGAGTCAAAAACGTGGCGAACGTCCTCTTCCTTTTCGCTCTCGGGAACTTCTTTAAACCCAAAATGCGTTTGAGGATCCTTTTTGTCCTGCTTTTTGTTTTCTTCAGTCATGGGAATTCAAACTTGCTTTGCGTCTCAACATCACCGCTGATGCGACGGACAGGTAGCCCTTGGCTTTTCGGCAAAGGGCGCATTTGCGGGATCATCGGGATCTCGGCTTGCACCGTGATCGGCAAGCTCCTTGAGGTACACATCCCAGAGCTTGTCTTTGTTTTGACCGAGTTCGGCCAAATAATCCCAGCTATAGATGCCCGAATCGTGCCCATCGGAAAAGACAAACCGCAATGCATACGTACCGATGGGCTCAATGCCCTTGATGACGACATCACGCTTGCCGACCTGAAGTTTGGCCTGATCGGGCGTGTGTCCCTGCACTTCGGCCGAGGGCGAAAACACCCGCAAAAACTCAAAGGAAAATTCAAAACTGCGGCCGTCCTCGAACGTGATGTCAAAACGACGGCTCTTGTTGTGCAGACTCATGTCTACGGGAACAAGCATGACGAAGTCCTCAATACAAACGTTTGCCCGCATGGTCAGCTTGCGACTGGCGTAGAGGCCGCTCTGGGAAACTGCAGCTGGAATGGGCAATCTTTCGCACTATCCCACCAGCAAAAACGCACCTGAACGTCATCGGCTTTCCTGCAGCGAAGGCAGAGAATTTTAGCTTCACGCGCTTATCAAAAAAATCCCCGCAAATCACAACGACCTGCAGGGAAGGGCATCTTGGTGCCGCCGGCGGGACTCGAACCCACATCACAGCCTTCGGAGGGCCATATTCTATCCAGTTGAACTACGGCGACCGGAAGGCGTCATTATACAGACCGAGAGAATCAAATTTGCACGCTATACATCAGTCGGATCGACCTCTATGGCCCAGCTTACCGATGAATAGCCCTCAAATCCTGAGCGAAGCACCTCATCGAAGGATTTGAGAAACTTTTGCCGTTGCGGACGCCGCAGGGACTCAATAAGCAGCTGTCCGCGTTCGGCGTCTTTGAGCCGCATCAAAGTCATCGGCACCGGATCATAAACTGCGACACCTTCGACATTGAGCGCGAGCGCCGCCTGCTTGGCTCTGCGAAGAAATCCCAACGTTCGCTCAAGCGAAGAAGATTGTGCAGTTAAAAGCGCCTGATAGCTATAAGGCGGAGCAAACGCCTCTTTGCGGTCTTTGAGCAGACGAGCCGCGAAGCCTTCATAATTCTGCGCCTGCATATCGGCATAAATGGGGTGGGTAGGAAAGCGCGTCTGTATCATCACGCGACCAGCCACCTTGTCGCGCCCTGCACGGCCGGCCACTTGCAGCAGCGTTGCAAAAAGATGCTCCTCGGCACGCACGCTCGGACTCAGAAGCTGCGCATCGGCATTGAGCACCACCACCAAGCTGACGCGCTTGAAGTCATGCCCTTTGGCAATCATCTGCGTGCCGACAATAATGTCGACATCTCCAGCATGTACGCTTTCAAAAGCCGTCTCAGCAGCATTTTTCGTTCGCACGCTGTCGCGATCAATGCGAAGCACCCGCGCCTGCGGCCAGAGCGCTTCAATACCCTCTTCAATGCGCTGCGTGCCGGTGCCCACAGCCACAATTTCCGGATTGCCGCAGCTCGGGCAGCGCTCGGGCACTCGGTAGACGCTTCCGCAATGGTGGCAAACCAGCGTCTGATCGACTTTATGAAAAACCGTAAATCCCGAGCAGTGCAGACAGCGGCTCACCCAGCCGCAGCTCGTACAGGTAATGACGGGGGCGTAGCCTCTGCGATTGATGAAAACCAGCACCTGTTCTGCGCGCCCGAGCGCCTCGTCAATGGCCTGCTTGATTTCAGGCGCAAACACGCGCGGCTTTTGATGGCTGACGTCAATGAGCTCCATCGAGGGAAGCGCAGCTGAACGCACCGCCCGATGCGTAAGACGCAGCAACTTGTAGGCTCCGGACTGAGCCTTGGCCCAAGTCTCAAGCGAAGGCGTTGCCGAGCCCAGCACGCAGGCCGCTTCATTGTCAAGCGCTCGCTTGACGGCAAGATCTCGAGCCGAAAAACGCAAACCTTCTCCGGCCTTGTAGCTCTGGTCGTGCTCTTCGTCGACAATGACAAGCTTCAAGCTCCTGAAGCTTGTCATCACCGCCATGCGGGTTCCGACAATAACCCGCGCGCGCCCCTCGTGCACGGCTAGCCAGCTTTTAGCTCGTTCATTAGGCGTGAGCCCTGAGTGCATCGTCACGACAAGATCATCGACAAACCGGCCCCTGACTCTTGCCTCAAGCTGAGGCGTGAGATTTATTTCCGGCACCAACAGCAGCACTTGCCCCTGAGGAAATTTCTTGAGCGTCTGTTCAATGATGTGCAAATACACTTCTGTTTTGCCCGAGCCCGTGACGCCAAACAACAAAAAACTGGCATACCCTTCGCTGGAAATCACGGCCTCGACTGCCGCCTGCTGCTCTTCATTGAGGCAGACGCGCTCAATGGGCTTGACAGGCTTGATGTGCAGCGCACGCAGTCTTTCAAGGCTTTTTTCGTAGAGTTTTTTGGGCGTGGAACGGAAAAAAAGAGGCAGAGCCGGAACAGCTGCCTCGCCCCAAGGCTTGACGTAGTAATCAGCCGCAAAGCAAGTAAAGGACAGCCACTCGCTGCTCAGGGGGACAATATCGTGGAAAACCTTTGCTGCCTGACGCAGTTTGCCTTCAGGCACCGTTGTGTCATCTTTGACCCGAACAATGATTCCAACATCCTTTCTTCTAGCCCCTAGCGGCACCACGACGCGCTCACCGACGCTCGCCGACTCCCCCTTCGGCAAAACGTAGTCCAGAGGCGGCAGCGGCACATCCAGCAAAACTTCAATGTAGCGAAAAGTCATGGAAACCTCACCGCCTGATGGCGCTTTGAATCTCCCGCCGTGTTACCACGGGGGATTCATTCTGACCGACAGAAAGCTCTTCCGGCGGGATCTCCGAATGGGCAATCCGACCGGACGTCACTTCCTGCACAGAACGTTTGCGGAAGACCTCTTTCCCGTTCCGCAGGCGTTGTCGCCCGCGGCTTCGTGAGTCGCAAAGAGCTTTTCGGCTCCTCTTGATCGCTACGAGGTTGTTGTCGACACAGACCGCTTCCGCTCAACAGTGATTCCGCAGTCGCCCACTTCCTTAGAAGTAAGGATCGG